>DAITAZ010000019.1:0-70721 GCA_036824045.1 Rhodocyclaceae bacterium | reverse complement strand
AGGAACGCTTTGTTACAGTGATGTGAACAGAAACAAAGCGCCGCCGAAGCAGCGCTCCCAGGGGGTTGAGGCCGCCCTCCGGCATCACCGGTCGCCGGTCGCGCCCCCGTTACCCATGCCTGCCGCAGCCGCTCAGTTCGCGATCTCCCGCCAGCTCACCCGGCCGGGCGCCACCGGGATCGAGAAGGGCTGCTTGAACAGCGCCGGGGGCTTGGCCGGATCGAAGTAGGTCACCCGCCAGTGGTAGTCATTGCCGATCTTGACCAGCTGGATCGAAGAAATCAGCGAGTCCGTCAGCTTGCCGGCGCCCCCCTCCAGGATCGAGCCCGCCCCGGTGGTGAAGTCGATGGACAGGAAGTAACTCTTCCCCCCCGCCTCGCAGGCGCCGTTCTCGTTGGGCACGTTCACCGCAAAGCCCACCACGCCTACATCGAGGACCGGGTCTACGACGATTCTGGAGGAGGTGGGGTCCGCCAGGTCCACATACCAGCCCGCCTTCGTGCCCAGATCCACCGTCGTGCTATCCACGCGACGCTCCCCGTCGGTGGTGGTGGTGATCGTCTTCTGCTGCATGTCGGCGTTGCTGCGCAGGGTGCCCAGCCCCGCATCCGTCATCGGATCCTTGAAGGCCCAGATGCTTTGCACGGGTGTGCTGCCGATATCCGAGGTACCCAGATACCGCCCAGTGCCGAAAAACAGCAGTGGCTTCTCGTTGTAAAGACCTATCTCGGGAGCGGTCGTCACGGGTTGGGGATCCTTGGACGGATTGGTCAGGCGTGCCAGATTGGTCGCCTTGACACCGGCGGCCGGGAACGCGCCATCCTTGTCAAAGCGCCACACATAGCCCAACTGGTCACCGCCATAAACGCCCACGATGGAGTTGTTCTTCACCGGGTCGGCCGTCCGCACGGACACGGGCCCCAGGCCGCTGGGCGTGTCGGTCCCGCCCACGTTGGCCGAGCCGGAAAGCGTGGGCACCTTGTTGAGGATGGCGCCTGTGACCGCATCCACCGCATACAGGAACCCCCCGCCCGTGCCCGGGGAAACATTGTTGATGCCGGAAGTGAACAACACCACCCACTTGCCGTCGCCCCGCTTGCTGATCACCGGCTTGCCGACGGAATAGCCGATATCGCAATCAGTCACCGTATCGGCCGGGATGGACGAAGTGGGCTGGCAGGTCGTGCCCACGCCCACCTCCCACATCCCCTTGGGGTTGGCCGGATCCGTGATATCCACGGCCACGTAGCCGCGCCCGCCGGCCCCCATGCCCGCCACCAGGATGGTGCGCCAGTTGCTCCCATCGTAGATGTCCCCGGTCGCCAGCTTGCCATCCACGTAGTAGCGATGGTTGCTTGCGTAGCTCTTGTCCGCCAGACGGTACAGATCCGCAAAGAGCAGGCTTGGCGCGTAGGCCCATAGCTCGGAGCCGTCGGACGCCTTGAAGGCGTGCAGCAGGCCATCGTTGCTGCCTACGTACACCGTGGTGGCACGGCTTGCCTTGTTGCTCTTGAAGGTCCGATAGCCCGTATCGTCGTAGTCGTATTGCGGGGCGCGAACAACCAGGGTTGAACTGCCCACGATGTCACCCAGCCGCGCCACCCGCTTCCGGAACAATGCCGTGGCGCGTCCGTCAGCCACTACACTGGTGTTGCTCTCCATCTCGTTGCCATACTGGCCACGCAGATAGTTGACGAGTTTTTCACCGCAGCCAGAACAGGAGAGATTCGACTTCTGCGCAGCCGAAAGACTCGAATAGTGGCCGATCTTGGTCGGGTCAAACAGGCTCTGCTCGGTCGAGTTGAGCTTGCTCCAGAGGAACTCCCGCAGTTTGTTGCTGGTGGGGCTGGCGCTGTCCTGAAAGGTGTAGATCTTCCGGGAATCACCACTTGCGGTAACCGCGGCATTGATCAGCGCCTGTGCCGACCAATCCACATCGGAGTACGGCTCGCCCGTATCCGGGTCCAAGGATCGACGCACCAGATCCCCGATCCAGCTGGACGTACGGTAGCTGGTTTCGAAGGAATAGGCGTCACCGCTCTGGATCACCGGGTTGCTGACCGCCGCCCCACTGCCGGCCCCCGCCTCGGAGATCTGGGTCAGCGCCCGCTGCAAACCCTGGCGCAGGGCCTGGGCATCGCTCACGTTGTAGTAGGTGCCGCGGCCGTTGACGGCCGCATGCCACAGGTCATCGACTTTGTTGGTGCCCCACACCTTGGAGCCCGAGGTCAGCTTGCTGTAGGTGTCGCACTTGGGAGCGGGGTCGGTCTCGTCGTAATTGGGGCAATAGTCGAGGGAACCGGAAATATCCATGCCCACGGTGTAGGTGGTCATGTGCTGGTGGGTGGCGGTGTCCTTGCCGGAGATGGGGACGTTGTTCGAGATCACGTCCTTGCTCAGGGCACCCGTCGGGTTATGCGCGGAGGTGCGCAAATCGGTGCTGTAGTAGTACAGGGCCACATCCGCCAGGCTGGGAACGAAACTGCTGGACGAACTGGACGAAGACCCTCCGCCGCCCCCGCCCCAACTCCAGCCCCATCCCCACCCCCGGCGGCGGGACGAACTCGAACTGGAACTACTGGTGCTTGATCCGCCGTAGTAGGGTCTGTCCGCCGCCGCATCCACGTCACCGAGCTTGCTGCCATCCAGATCGGGAATGTCGTCGTCGCAGTTCCATTCCCCATCGGTGAACAGAATCGCGTAATTGCGCTGGCACGAGTACTGCACCGGATCGCCCACGCCCTTGGTCGCCGCATGGTTGCCGGCAAAGTAGCGCCCCGCCTCCGCCAGCGCACTGCGCAGGGGCGTACAACCATTCGCCCCCTGACTGAACAGCTGGCTGTACCACGTGGTACGGGCGGTGCCAGTAAATTCCGCCACCGGCAGGAAGGAATTGTCGAACTTGTTGTTGATGGTGAGCTGCCCCACCCGGAACTGGTCGTTCAACCCGGCAAACGCCAGGGATGACGCGGATTTCAGCGCCAGCATGCGAGTTCCGTAGTACGCCGCAAAGCGGGCAATGTTGATCGCCTCGGCCGTGCAGGAGCGGGTCACCGTCTCGCTGGTATCGGGATTGGTGTAGCTGTACGTGGCCTTGGTACACGCCGCCGCCGCGTTGTACGCCCACTTGAGCCCCAGATCCACGAGATTGGCGGTGGAGCCTGCGCCCTTGAGCGTATCCGGCGTTTTCACGTGGCTGAAATTGGGTACGTCGGAAAAATCGGGAAAGCTGCTGGCAGGGCTGGAGCCCGACTCGTCCACCGGCACGGGGTACGTCACCCAGCCTTTGTAGGTCTGCTCGTCCGCCATGCTGCCCGAATCGTCGATGATGAACATCACGTTCGGCTTCACCGGGGTGGATGTGATGGTGGGCAGCGGAGTCTGCGAGACATCGGTGGTCCCGGCCAGGGCTGTCCCCAGCCACCCGGCCAGCCCGGCCCCTGCGGCAAGGCCCCTCACCAGGGAGGAATCGCGATCGAAGATGGTCTTGCGCTTCATGACAGGCCTTTCACTCACACGCGCAAAATGGTCTGGACGATGGTGACCGTATTCCGTGGCCCCACCACCCGCGCGGTAACCCGGTAAAGATGCAGGGTGCCCGACGAGGAACTACCACTCGCCAGGGGCAACGCCACCGCCCCGGCCTTCAGGCTTGTTGCAACCGTCCCGCCGGCGGCAGAGAGCGTGCCGGTGGACGACAGGCAGGTCACCGTGCTGCCGTTGGAGCACAGCCGGTGAATCACGTAGCTCACCTTGTTCCCCGCCGAATCCGCGGAACTCAAGGTCTTGGCCGCGTTCACCCAGTCGTAGGATGCCCAGCTTCCTCCGGTAGGCTCGGCCACAAAACGGTAGTACCCGTTGGCCGTATCGTCCCCTGCTGCCAGCGGATCGCCGGTTACCACAGCCTGCGCTCCCAGATAGGCGCGCGCCGATTCCGCCGCCAGATCAGCGGCCAGCACCGTCCCCTGCTTGAACGCCAGGTTGCCGGCGATCACCGTACCCGTCTCCACCGAACGCAGGGTGGCGATCCCCGCCAGCGACAGGGCCACAAGAATGATGAGGGCGATGAACACCACGACGCCCTGCTGCAGACGGCGGTTCACACTTCGCTCCAGATCAGATTGCGCAAGGGGACCGAAGTCTCGAACACCCGGTAGCGGTAGCAGCGGGCCTGGCTGGATTCCCCGAAGCCCCCAGGCACCCTGAAACTGCCGCCACTCCAGGTGGGTGCGCTGGTGGTGGCCGAGCACGCGCTGGCACCCACGTCCGGCTTCTGATACTCCCCGTTGCGCGCCAGAATGCCTACCCGGATGGCCTTGACCTGCTGCCATTCCGCGTTGGTCGTGGGGGTGGTGCTGTTCCAGGTATCGACGATGTTCTTGCCATCGGCGAGATTGGTGTCCTTGCCGTACTGGACCTGCATGTCCACGACCCCGGATGCCACCACGGCTGCGTCGGGCGAGGGCATGGTCGCGGTCGTTTCCCGAACCACCAACCGGCCATTTGCGTCGATGCTGTACTCCCGCGCCAGCATGGAACCAAGGTTGATCACCTTCGCCCCGCTACCGTAGCCAGAGGTGGGAAGCTGGCTGGCGGCGGAATCGTTCCACTTGTGGGTCGCGCTCGCCGCAAAGTCCACCCCGCTGGTGCTCCCCGACACCAGCCCGCTGGCCTGCACCAGGGCGCAGTTCTTGCCGGCTTCGAAGATGACCAGCAAATCCCCCGCCACCACGCCAAAGTTAGCCTCCAGCGACAAGGCCGAGTACGGGGTCTTCGGGAGCGAAGCCGTGGTTTTGACGGGCAGGCTGAAGCGGGACTGGTTGCTGAAGGAAATGCGCAAGGTATCCGAGCCCGTATCGCCACCATCGGTGATCAGCGCCGGCGTCATCGTCCACGTCTGCAGCTTGGGGGAACGATCCGCATGGTAGGTCGAGGTAGTGCACCCCAGGGCATCCGCAACGTGCATGCCATAGCCCGCCATGCGCAAATCCCGCTCCAGGGTGAACAAGGCAATGTTGCCGCTGGTCTGGGCGTCCGACCCCTCCGCTGTCGCCCGCCGGCGCTGCTCCGCCCCTTCAAAGGCCTGCATCATGATGACCACGCCGAGTACGCCGATGGCCGCTCCGACCATGGTTTCCACCAGCGAGAAACCGCGCTGGGGACACTTGGCTTGCCTATTGGTTGACATAGGCGACCCCCACATGGCTGTGTTTCTCGCTGTCCCGGGGAACCTGCCAGCACAGGGACACCGTCACCCGCAAGGTACGCTGCCCACCGAGGGAGAGATCGTCCACCTTCACCTGTTGCAGGGCGGAACCCGCCCCGGGCAGGGTGGCATCCACCTGGGCCAGCCAGGGCTTGAGCGGCGAGGTCGTCGCGAGCGCCGCCTGCCCATCGGCAGGTGTACAAGGCTGGCCATCGGGCTGGTATTCGTAGTCCTTCAACCGCGTCCAGGTTTCTTCTTCGTCCGCCCGCATGTCGGACCACATGGCCGAAACCAGTTGATTCACCAGATAGGCCGCATCGGCCCGGTACTTGGCGTCGCTGTTCATCTGGATGGCGACCGCCTGCATGCCCACCAGCGCCAGCACCCCGACGGAGAAGATCAGGATGCCGATGAGTGCCTCCACCAGCGCGATGCCACGCTGGGCTGACACACGCCCGGGGCGCAGGGAGCGCTGAGCGTTCAACATGCCCGGGTGTCCCCCGTCGCCACCACCGCCGGGTCGCATAAGCGGGGCTCTCCGCTGGTATCGACGGTGATCCGCAGGCAACGCACCCGCCCGCTGTCTTCGACGCAACTGCCGCCGCCGGGGTTGGTGATGTCGATCCGGAATGCGGACGCCGGGGAAACCAGCCGGCCCAGGCCGTTGAACACCACCGTATCCACCGCCACCGGCGTCGTCGCAACCGTGGTCGCGGTAACGGCCGCCGCCGCCGAGTTGTCCGCATTGGCGTGACGGCGCAGGATCTGGGCCTTGGAGCTCACGTCCGGATCAAGAAAGTCCACGACCGGCGTTTCGTTGCATTTACCGTCCGGAGCATGGCGGCTGATCATCCAGTCCGGCCCGGTGTTCGAGAGCTTGCAGTCTCCGGTAAGGCTATCCACCAGACTCAGACGAACCTGGGTATTGCGTTTGACCGCTTCGCCCCGGGCGTACTGCAAGCCCGCCATCAGGTTGCGCCCCGCGTTGCGCACCTGGTTGTTGGCCAGATAATCACCAAAAGCAGGCACCGCCTGGCTCAGCAATACCAGCAGCAGGGTCAGGGCGACCACCAGTTCCACCAGGGAAAAACCGCGCCCGGATGCCGGCATGGACAGGCGACCCTGGGTGTGCGGGTTACGGATGCGGAGATTCATGGTGGATGAGTGCTAGCGGCGGCAATGGACCAATCGTTGTCTGCAATCTACGGCGCGCCCGGCGCGCCCTGCAGCGAGCCACGACTGGCGGCGAGCCCTGCGGGACCACCGGTTAATCCCCCGGGCGCACACATGCGAATCAACACAGGCCGGGTTTCTTCAGAACCCAGCACGAGTCCCGGGTACTCCACCCCAGGCTCTTGCCCTCCGGCCCCGTGGGTACGCTGGTGGTCGCGCGCAAATCGTTCTGATTCACGGTGTAGGTGAAGCCCTTCATGGAAGCATCGCCCCCCGTGACCCCACCGGTAGCCGTCAGCGTGTAGCCCTGGCCACTGGCCGTGATGGCGCAGCTGTACGTGAAGTAACGCCCTGTGGGCAGGGTGATGCCGCATTTATCCTCGCTGTTGGCGTAGGTGCGGTTGTCCTGGAAATACTGCTCCATGCGGATCCGGGTGGCCGCCAGGGTGCCCGTAGCCTCGCTGATCTTGCCCCGCGACACATAGTCCGTGTAAGCCGGCACCGCCACGCTGGTCAGGATCGCCATGATCGCCACCACCAGCACCACTTCCGTCAGCGTGAAGCCGCGCCCCCGGCGCCCGCCTGTGTTCTGCCACATATCTGTCTCCCGGCCTTTCGGCCACTGCCCGCCCCGAAAGGGCCGCCGGCTCCTCCGGGTTATCGGCGCAGGTCCAGTGGAGCTTGAACAGCTACCGGCCAGAAGCGCTCCCCGTGCGCCCTCCGGGCGACCCTGCAGTGCCCCCGGGGAGACGATGAGCGATAAGGGAACAACTGCAGGAATCATCAGATCGATGTCGGCAATCTTTACATTCAGTGAGTAAGCCCTCGATCGCCCCGCGGGCCGCCCACTGGCGCGTCGCCCCCCCTTTCCCATCGGGCCCGTGCCTCCCTGTGCGCCCGCAGGCGCCTCACCCCCAGCCTCGCCGCAGCCCGCGCACCCGGGCGGCAGCGGGCGCCCTGCCTGATGGCCTTTCGTGACCGAAGTGCCCGGCGGGCTGCCTGCCCGCCGGGTTCGCCGAAGCCACCGTTGTGAGCAATTTCCGCTCGGCCGGCTTTACACCTGCCCACCCGCCGCCTTCCGGGGCCGGTTTAAGCGCCTGATTCCAAGGCGCCTTTATCGGCTGGCACCGATCCTGCTCAGGCAGGGCTGCTCATCACAATCACACCAGCGGGAAGATGAAAAAAATACTGACCGTGGTCGGCACCCGGCCTGAGGCCATCAAGATGGCCCCCCTGATCCGCCTGCTCAACCAGACACCCGGCTTTACGGCCCGGGTATGCGTGACCGCTCAGCACCGGCAGATGCTGGACCAGGTGCTGCAGCTCTTCCGCATCACGCCGGACTACGACCTGGACCTGATGCGTCCTGGCCAAACACTCACCGGCCTCACCACCGCCATCCTCCACGGCATGGAAGGTGTCCTGGCCGATTTCGAGCCCGACGCAGTCCTGGTCCACGGCGACACCACCACCACCCTGGGTGCAAGCCTGGCGGCCTTCTATCGCAAGATCCCCGTAGGCCACGTGGAAGCCGGACTGCGCACCGGGGACCTCTACTCCCCCTGGCCGGAGGAAATGAACCGCCGCGTCACCGACGCGCTGACCGCCTGGTACTTCGCCCCCACCCAGGAGTCTCGCGCCAACCTTCTGCGCGAGGGCGTGGACGACGCCAAGATCGTGGTCACCGGCAACACGGTCATTGACGCATTGCTGGAAGTGGTGCGCGGCCTGGAGCGTGACCCGGCGCAACAGGCACGCCTGTCCGCCAACTACCCTTTCCTCGACCCGACCAAGCAGCTCATTCTGGTCACCGGCCACCGCCGGGAAAACTTCGGCGAGAAATTCGAGCACTTTTGCCGGGCCCTGCGCCAGATCGCGGAGAGCCGGCCAGATGTGCAGGTGGTCTACCCCGTACACCTGAACCCGCAAGTGCAGCGGCCGGTGCGCGCCATCCTGCAAGGGGTGGGCAACGTCTTCCTGATCGAACCTCAGGATTACCTCCCCTTCGTGTACCTGATGACCCGGGCCCACCTCATCGTCACCGACTCGGGGGGCATCCAGGAAGAGGCCCCCGCGCTTGGCAAACCGGTGCTGGTGACCCGGGACACGACGGAGCGCCCGGAGGCCGTGGCAGCCGGCACCGCCCGCCTCGTTGGCACCGACACCAACACCATCGTGGCAGCGGTGCAACGGCTGCTGGATGACCCGGCCGAATATCTGCGCATGGCCCAGGCCCACAACCCGTATGGCGACGGCACAGCCAGCGAGCGCACGGTGGCACGGCTGGTGGAAGCCCTCCGACCCGCAGCGGAACTGCGCTCGCCCGCCCCACTGGCTGCCTGATGCCGGCTTCGTCCGTATTGCACTCAAACACCCGGATTCGCAGGAGAAAACTCAAATGACACACACCCTGGCAACACAAGCCAAGCTCTTCGCAGGGGCTTTGGCTGTCACCACTTCCTTGTTGAGCCTGGGCGCGCTGGCCCAGACCACAGCCAGCTCCGCCACCGTCACCGACCGCATGGTCATGTTGTTGCCCGACGGGCTCACAAGCAGCGATCCGCGCGTGCGGGTGTGGGCGGAAGCTGCTGCTGAAGAAGGCTACAAACTCGACTTCATCAGCGACTCCCAGTTCCTGCAACTGGGCACCGGCGCCCTCAAGTACAAAGGCTTCATCCTGCCGGACCAGGCCCACATCCAGGCCTCCGACGCCTTGGTCACCGCCATCCAGACCTACGTCAACCAGGGCGGCACGGTGATGCTGGTGTATGACTTCGGCGCGCTCACCGATACCGGCTTCTACCCTGTCCCGAAATCCCGCTTAAGCGCCTTGGCGGGGGTGGACTACGTCCTCTACGAAGAACTGCGGGACCAGGTGATCGGCCTGGGACCTGTCACCGGCAAGCAAAGCACGCTGCGCAGCCTGCAGGTGCCCCCGGGCAAGTCCATGGTGTACGCCACCACCACGGCCACCGCCTCAACCCTGAGCACCGCGACCGAAACCCCCACCGCCGCCGCCACCACGGCGCAGACGGCAGCGGTGACCGCGGTCAACCAGCCCATGTTCCTGCCCCCCACGACGACCGACCGGAACGGCTTGGGGCGCTACCGCCATCATCTGCAGTTCAAGACCAGTGCCGAAGCCCGCCACAAAGCCTCCAGCACCACGTCCTCCAGTACCCTGGCAGCCACCTCCACAACTCAGTTGAGCAGCCAGACGTCCACCTTCCTCTCCAATCTGGGCATCCAGTTGGGTGGGATCTTCGGCTCGCTGATCAACAACACCTTCAAACCGCCCGGCTCGACCACCACCGATCCCACCCATGCGGTATCCGGCTACTTCTACGGCTACCTGAGCTATCCGAGCTGGGTGAACCGGGGCGCCTACTCGGGCACGCCACTGCTTGCCTCCCCCAACCACGGGCTGGTGGCGGGTGTTTCCAAGTACGGCAGCGGCAAGGTGCTGTTCGTCAACACGCCGCTGGGTTACCTCACCAGCCAGACCGACGGCATGCTGATGCACGGTTTCCTGCGCTACTTCGGCGACACCATGCTGGGCTTGCCCAAGCTCGCCACCCACCCCAACGGCAAGGGCGGGCTGACGCTGAACTGGCATTGCGACTACGCCCCCTGCATCAACGCCGTCGCCCAGTTCGACAAGGTTGGCGTGTGGAACCACGGTCCCTTCTCGTTCCATGTCACCGCCGGGCCGGACACTGTGGCCATCGGCGACAAGCTGGGAATCGATTTGCCCAACAACCCGACCGCCAAGGCCTGGCTACGCTACCTGGACGGGAAAAAACACCAACTGGGGAGCCACGGCGGCTGGGTGCATGACGTATTTGGCGCCAACGCCAACGAAACCAACCAGTCCACCTACGAGCCCTGGCTGGTGCTGAACACCCAGGCGGTGGAAAACGCCATCGGCCACACCACCATCGAGTACTCCGCCCCCCAGGGCAACAACCCGACCTGGGCGATGAACTGGCAGGAAAACCACGGGGTCACCAGCTTCTACACGGGCGGCCACACCGGGCTTGGGCCCACCCGCTTCTGGGCGGACAACGGCATCCGCAACGGCAGCATGTGGGCCATGCCCTTCACGCCGCTGGGTAAGGCAGCCACCTTTGAGGATTTCGAGGAAAACAACGTGCCCGACAGCGAAGTGCTGGCCTGGTACAAGGACCTCATCCAGTTCAACATCAAGAACCGCACTAGCCGCCTGATCTACATGCACCCCCCGGGCGCCATTGATCACCTCTCCACGGTGCAGTCGCTGCTCTCCTACGCCAAGCAGCAGGCGAGCTACGGCAAATTCGCCTGGTACACGATGGCGGATCTGGCCAAGTTCAACACCGCCCGGCAACAGGTGAGCTGGTCTCAAAGCGGCCCGACGAACGGCACAACGACCTTCACCGCCAGCCACCCGGTCAGCCTTGCCGGACAAGCCTGGGTATTGCCCAAGGCCAACTACAACCTGGCCTACGTGCTCCAGGGGACGGCCACCGTCGAGAACGGCGGAGACCACTGGCTGGTCAGGGTGATCTCCGGCAAGACCGTCAAGTTCGGTGCCTGGACGCTGACCCGCTGAGCCCCGCCGCTTGAGTCAAGCAGGTTCCGGCCGTTGATTGCTCAGGCCGGTCGGTTGCGAACAGCCCCGGGGGCAACCTTGGGGCTGTTGCACGATTTTTTCCTCGCATCCTGGCGTACTCCTCGAATCCGCCCGACACAATGCCCCGCTCAGCCCACAGCTACATCCAGGTTCTCGACGGAATCGAGTCAGCCGCCCGCGCACCGGTGCAAGCCCCGGTGAAGGCCGCGCGCCCCCGGCCGGAGTGCGCCCGCTTCTGGCGGGCTGCCTGTCTTACCCTGCTGGTCGCCGTGTTGCCCGCCGCGGTGCTTGCTCACGGCGAGGGGCCCACGCGCAAAGTCATGGCCCCTTCCCTGGCGGGCGATCATCCCCGGGTCAGCGCCCAGGATGACTACCTGGCCACCAATCCCCGTTCGGCTACGCCCGATCTGGCGCCGCGCGCCAACGAAGCCCCGGAGCTCGCGCCCAAAGCCGCGCCGCCCCTGCAGGCCATGGGCAGCAACTGGCTGATCCGCGGCTTGAGTGTGGCGTTGATGGTCATCGTGGCGATGATCCTGGTCTACACGGTCCGCCATTACCATTTCACCCTGAACCGGCTGTTTGGCCGGCAGCGCCATCCCTACATCGACATCGACGCGGCCGAATGGCCGACGGTGACGGTCTTCATCGCCGCCCATAACGAAGAGGCGGTGATCGCCGGCTCTCTCTCGGCCTTGCTGATGGTGGACTATCCACCGGAAAAGCTCACCATCATGCCGGTGAACGACCGCTCCCAGGACCGCACCCGGGAGATCATCGACGAGTTCGTCGCCCGCCACCCGGGACGGATCCGCCCCTTCCACCGTACCGGAGGCAAACCGGGCAAGGCCGCCGCCCTCAAGGACGCGACCGAGCTGGTGGACAGCGAAATCATCATCATCTTCGACGCGGACTACCTGCCCTCCCGCGGTCTGATCAAGCAGCTCGCCGCCCCCTTCTTCGACCCGGAAGTGGGCGCAACCATGGGCCGGGTGGTCCCGCAAAACGTGGGCAGTGCGCTGCTGACCCGCCTTCTCGACCTGGAGCGCTCGGGCGGCTACCAGGTGGACCAGCAGGCGCGGATGAATCTCGGCCTGGTGCCCCAGTACGGCGGCACGGTGGGCGGCATCCGCCGCCGCGCGCTGGAAAGCGTGGGGGGCTGGCACGAAAACGTGCTCGCCGAAGACACCGACCTCACCTATCGGCTGCTCGTCAACAACTGGAAGACGGTGTACCAGAACCGTTCCGAGTGCTACGAAGAGGTGCCCGAGAGCTGGGCTGTCCGGGTCCGGCAGATCATGCGCTGGGCCAAGGGCCACAACCAGGCCCTGTTCCGCCACGCCCTGCGGGTGTGGCGCACCAAGGGCCTGAGCATACAGGAACGGCTCGACGGCCTGCTGCTGCTGGGCGTGTACCTCATGGCGCCGGTGGTCATCGTGGGCTGGATCCTGGCCTTGCTCATCTTCTACTTCAACACCTCGCCCCTCATCAGCGCATCGGTAGCGGTACTGGGGCTGGTGTCCTACTCGGCCCTGGGCAACTTCGCGGCCTTCTTCGAGATTGGTGCGGCCGCCTATCTGGACGGCAGTCGCCAGCGCATCCGCCTGCTGCCTTTGAACATGCTGGGCTTCCTGGTCAGCGTGGTTTCCATCAGCCGCGCCACCTACAACCAGATCGTGTTCGACACGCTGCTCAAGCGCGAATTCAAGTGGGACAAAACCGTCCGTTACCGGAAATCGAGCTGATCCATGTGGCCCACCCTGCTCCTTGCCCTCACCCTCGTGGTGTTCACGCTGCCGCTCCTGCCCGCCCTGATCGAATGGCGGCGCAAGGACGACGTGCTCCCCCTGAAGATCGTGCAGACGCAGGAAGGCAACGTGTTCTATTTTGCCGACAGCTTCCGCACCTTCATCGAAGGCGAACTGCATGCCCTGGCCCATCGCCGCAACACCCATGAGCCGAGCGAGAACTACGCGCTGGTGCATGAGGAGGGCTTGTTCGTGCCCGACGCCAAGGAAAGCCGCTCCCGGCTGATCAACCGCATCCTCATCGCCATGCGGCCGCTGCACCTGCCGGACAACCTTTCCTTTCCCCGCGAAGTGTTTGCCCGCCAGGCGGTGACCACCGGCAGCAACAACCGGTTCCGGGCCATCCTGGCCGAGGGCACTCTGGTGCTGGGCCGGAACACCACGGTCTTGCGCTGGGCCCATGGCCGCAATGTGCAGGTCGGTGGCCGGGCCAACCTGATGGGCCGGCTGTCGGCTGAAGAGTCCATCTCCCTGGAGCCCGGCTGCCGGTTCTCCCGCGTTCACGCGCCCACCATCAGTTTCGGGCGGGACCCCTGGCAACAGAGCCGGGCCGAGCAAGCCGCCACATCCACGGCCGGCAAGGTCAGCCGGGTGCTCAAGGTGGCCACCGACAACGCCGGCCGGTGGCTGATCGATGGAGATTTCACCATCCCGGCGTATTCCGCATTTCAGGGCGACATCATCGTCCACGGCAGCCTGCGCATCGAACGGGGCACTCATATCTCGGGCAGCATCAAGACCCATGGCGATCTGGTGCTGGTCAGCCGCTGCCACGTCAAAGGCTCCATGGTGAGCGGCGGCTCCATCATCCTCGGCCCGGATTGCACGGCGGGCGGGCCAGTGGTGGCAGAACAACGGGTGGACCTGCACCCCGGCGTGGTGGTGGGCACTCTGAAAAAGGCCGCCACCATCACCGCCGGGGAAGTCCGCGCCGAATCCGGAGTCGTGGTGCACGGAACCGTCTGGGCCCGGGAGCGAGGCATGACCTTGCCGTACTCCCGCAAGGAAGGGTGAGCATGGGCCGGCTTGTCCGCCTGGTGGCCGGCTGCCTCGCCGCAGCGGGTCTGGCGCTGATCATCCCCGCCTGCGCCGCACGGCCCGCAGTGATTCAACTGGCCAACTATCAGCGCAGCGACGGTGCCATCACCGTCCAGAGCCAGGGCGATTTCGTCGACCCCTACTTCGCGGCCAAGGCGCTCCTGAGCGCCCGCCAACTCGGGCTCGAGACCACCGAAGCCAGCCGCCGCTGGATCGAATGGGCCCTCCCCATGCAGTTGGCGGATGGCCGGTTCGCCCGCTACTGCCTGACGGATGCCGGCGCCAGGGCGTGCAAACCCGCCGATGCGGACGACTCTGCGCTCGCCCTGTGGCTGGAACTGCTGGCGCTCACGGCGGCGGGTCCGCTCCCGCCCCACTGGCAGGACAGCTTCGAGCGGGCCGCCGCCGCGCTGGAACGCTTGCTGGATGCGCCGCTGGGCGTCTATCGGGTGTTCGCGGACGACCCCACCGCGCTGCTCATGGACAACTGCGAGGTCTACACGGCGCTCGGTATCGTGGCTGATCACTTCGAGCGCCTGGGGCAAGCCGACACCGCCCGGACGTGGCGGGATCGGCAAAACCGCCTGGCGGTCGGGATCAACGGACTCTTCTGGCAGCCGGCCTCCGGCAGCTACCGGGTGAGCAATGAAGCGGTGAGCTACCAGGGGTTCTACCCCCTGGCCCTGGCCCAGCTCTACCCCATTCTCCACAACCTGCCAACCGGGTCGGCCGCTTCCCGTGATTTTGGACAGTGGTACCGAGAGCACGCTCGAACCTGGTTCCGCAACGCGGAAACCGACTATCCCTGGGGCCTGGTGGCCCAGGCAGCCCACCAGCGGGGGCAAGGCGCGGGGATCGGCTGCTGGCTGACCCGGGCCCCCCGCTTTCGCCATGGCGAGCGCTGGAACGTACTGGAAGAAGCCATCTTCCAGGCACTCGCCAACCACACCCCCAGGCCGTCCGCCGATGACTGCCCTCAGGACATACGCTGAATGACAAACCGAGGCCAATTGATGAACACTGCTATGCGACGATGGCTCGCCCCCCTGGCCGTGGCACTGTGCCTGCTTGCCCCGCACCGCAGCGCCCTGGCCGCGCCCGCAGACGCGGGGGCCAAATCCAGCCCCGCCTACAGCATGGGTTTGCTGCTGCCCCACGATGCGGACCCGAAACAGCCCGCGCTGACCGCCTGGATCGACGCGGCGGAGGAGGAAGGCATTCCCCTGGCCACCGTTTCGGCCAACGATTTCCTGCGCGAGGTGGGGGGCAAGAACGCCCAGCATTTCGCCGCTCTCATCCTGCCCGACTCCGTGCACCGCGCCGCGCCCGACGCACTGGTTACCGCCCTGGACGCCTACGTGAAGAACGGCGGCAAGCTGATGGTGGTGTATGACGCCGCCACCCTCACCTTCCCCAACAAGGCCTTCGCTCCGGGCAAGTCCCGCCTGTCCGCCCTCGTCGGCGTGGACTACGCGCTCTACGATGAACTCAAGGACAAGACCACGGCGGTCAATGAACTCATCACCAGTGGTCAGTTCATGCACGCGCTACGCGTACCGCCGGGCAAGTATACCTATCCGATGACCAAGGCCGACGGCCCGGCCCCGCCCCAGGCCCATGGCCAGAAACAGGTGCGCCTGCTGGGCTACGCGGAAGAAGCCATCCGTTATCCCCATTTCACCACCCGCGGCCCCTACGCCGGTACGCCCCTGATGCAGGGCGCCGATGGCAGCATCCTGGCGGGCCAGCGCAACCACGGCGCCGGCAAGGTGCTGTACGTGAACGTCCCCCTGGGCTACCTGAAGACCCGTACCGACGGACTGCTGCTACACGGCTTCCTCCAGTACTTCTCGCGGGAAATGCTGCAACTGCCCACCCTGGACAACGTGCCCAACGGCGTGGGCGGGCTGGTGATGAACTGGCACATCGACTCCAACGCCTCCCTGCCGGCGCTGCGCAAGATCAAGGCCACACGCATCTTCGAGCAGGGCCCGTACTCGGTGCACCTCACCGCCGGGCCGGACACCAAGGCCTTCAACGACAGCTTGGGCCTCAACGTGCCAGGCAACCCGGAGACGCAGGAGTGGCTGCGTTTCTTCGCCCAGCGGGGCGACCGGGTGGCCAGCCACGGCGGATGGATCCACGACTACTTCGGCTTCAACCTCTCCGACAACAACCGCAAGGATTTCGAGCCCTTCCTGGTGCGCAACAAGGAGGCCATCGAAGCGGTCACCAAACAGCCCATGACCGAGTACTCCGCCCCCCTGGGCAATCAGCCCCTGTGGGTCACGGAGTGGCTGCGCGCCCACAAGATGAACGCCTACTACTTCACCGGCAACTCCGGCATGGGTGCCACCCGAACCTATCGGGAGGACAAGCGCTCCTTCAGCGACATGTGGGCCTTTCCGGTGATGATCATGGGCGGCAACGCCTCCTTCGAGGAAATGATCAAGGCTGGCGTGCGGGAAACCGATGTCTCCCGCTGGATGCGGGAGCTTTCAGACTACGCCGCCCAGACGGGTTCGATACGGCTGGTCTACTTCCATCCCCCCGGCCTGCTCTTCTTCCCCAACGCCATTGACCAGTGGCTGGACAAGACCGCCGAGTTGAAGAAGCAAGGCAAGTTCCTCTGGTACACCATGACCGAGGTGGGCCAATACCAGAACGAGCGCATGCAGGTGACCTGGTCCATCCGCGCCGAGCCCGCCGGTGAGATCACCATCAGTGCGACCCATCCGCGCAGTCTCGCCAGTCAGGCCTGGCGCCTGCCCACGGGCCGCTTTGGCAGACCGTCGGTGGCCAAGGGCAACGCGGAGGTTTCGAATACCGGCGCCTATTGGCTGGTTCGCGCCAAGGGCGACGCGGAGTTGATCTTCAGGGCCCGGGTTACCGACCGTTAAGCATCCGGAAGCCTGCACGCGCACCCATGATCCACGACGCCCCACGCCTTGGCACGCTCATCCGAAAGCGCCCCGCCAGTTCCCCAGGTATGTCGAATTGAGGCACCCGTCATGACACCCCAGTCCCGTCTGCGGCCCCAGGCCGTTCTGCTAGCCGCCTTGCTGCCGCTCACCACATCCGTTTGCGCCCAGACCACCGCCGCCGACAGTGAATTGCGGGTCAACGGCTACACCCAGGTCGGCGTCAGCCGCGCCTTGCTGTCCGACGGCAATCAGAATTGGAACGACCAGTATCTGCGCGCCCACTGGCAATACGGCGCCACCTTGGGCCTGAATGCGGAAGTGAGCCGCCAGAACCACTTCGGCGACCGGGGGGTGTTCGTCGGTGCCGGCTTCACCCGTGTCTTCGACGAGCGCTGGTACGCGACCGCCGCTGCGGGTACCAGTTCCGGCGGGTTCTTCCTGCCCCGTTTCCGAACAGACGTCTTCCTCCATCGCAAATTGCTGCCCGCCGCCAACCTGGATGCCAGCGTGGGCCTGGGCTATTACCGGGCCAAGGACGGCCACCAGGACAACGTGTTGCACTTGGGTGCCGCCTATTACTTCGAGAACGCGCCCGTGATCGCTGAAGGGGGCTTGCGCTTCAACCGCAGCAACCCCGGCGGTGTGACAGCGAACCGTGCGTTCGGCGCACTGACCCTGGGCCGACACCAGCACAGCCAACTGACGTTGCGCATGGAAGCGGGGCGGGAAGCCTATCAACTGCTGGGGAGCGACAAGACCATCAGCGACTTCTCCAGCAAGGAGGCCTCGGTTAACTGGCGGCACTGGATCACCCGGGATGCCGGCATCTCCCTGCGCGCCGAGCGTTACACCAACCCCAGCTACAACCGCCGCGGCGGCGAATTTGCCGTGTTTGCCGACTACTGACCCCCTGGCCACCTCGAGTCTCACCATGAATCAATGGCCCAAACCCGCCCGGCTGCGGGAGCTTTCTGCCACCAATATCAGCGGCCGCCGCATTGCGCCCCACCGTGCCATCCACCGGCTGGAGTTCCCCGCGCAGCGCTGGTTGAGCGTGCTGCTGCTGCCCGCGGTATTCGATCTGCTTGTCTGGGCCGGACGCGGGCCGCTGGCCGAGGTGTGGGCAAGCATGTTCCAGATGTGGCTCCCATTGCTGGAACTGGGCGGCGAGGTCACCCGCTCCAGCGCCGACGGCGGCTGGCTCGGCCTGGCACTACCGTGGCTCGCCCTGCCCTCCAGGGTGCCAAGCACCCTGGAATGGTGGAGCATCGCGGCAGTCACCGGCATCGCCCTGATCGGCTCCCGCTGGCTCGACGAAGCCTGGCTCCCCGCCCGTTACCTGGTGGTGTTCGTCGCGGTCATCCAGGTCAGCGCACTGGCGTTCTTTGCCACCATCCCCGCAGCCTTCCCGTATTCAGTGCCGGACTACCTCAACAGCCAGTTGGTCGGCGGTTTGTGGATGATGCTGGTCCTGCCATGGGTGCACGGGCTCATCTACTACGTCTTTGGCTTCGCCCTGTGGCAGAAGGCGGCGCTGACCACCTTGTCCCTGGCCTTTCTGGCCGCTGCCGTACCATTCCAGGCCTTGAGCCACGCGCTGCTGCTGGTGGAGTTTTCGCTGCTGCTCCTGCCCGTTCTCTACCTGGTGTTCGGCATTCTCCCCCTCATGCTGGGGTGCGTCGGACTCTATGGCTGGGCCATGAGCTGGCGCCGGAGCGACGACGAAGCCGGCAGCGACTGAACCGGTTCGCCCCGCCAGAATTTGAAAGCAAGAACAGAGGTGCGCAGCGGTTCAACACGTCCTAAAGTGCGGCCATCACCCCCCACTTGAGGAAATGCCCATGACTCCAGGTGCCCATGCGCTGGCCATCCAGGCGGACCCCCGCTGGGCAGCGGTGCTGGCGCGGGATGCCCGAGCGGACGGCGCATTCTGCTACGCAGTCCGCACCACGGGGGTGTACTGCCGCCCCTCCTGCGGGGCACGCACCCCCTTGCCCGACAACGTGGAGTTCCACCCCACCGCTGCTGCTGCCCAAGCTGCGGGTTTCAGGCCCTGCCGCCGCTGCCGCCCCGATCTGCCTCCGCTCGCCCAGCGCCAGGGCGAACTCGTGGGCCGCCTCTGCCAGCTCATCGAATCTGCCGAGACACCGCCAGATCTGGCCACCCTCGCCGCCCACGCAGGCCTCAGCCCGCACCACACCCACCGTATCTTTAAAGCCCACACCGGCCTGACGCCGAAGGCCTATGCCTCGGCGCTCCGTGCCCGGCGCTTGCAGTCCGCGCTGCCCGGGAGCACCCGTGTGGTGGACGCGGTACTCGACGCCGGCTATGGGTCAACGGCACCCCTCTATGGCACGCGGGAACAAGGCCTGGGCATGACGCCCGGCACCTTCCGCCGGGGCGGCAGAGGCGAACATATCCGATTCGCCACCGGGCGCTGCTCGCTTGGCTGGCTCCTGGTTGGGGCCACTGCCCGGGGCATCTGCACCATACTGCTCGGCGACGACACGGATGCCCTGAATACCGAGTTGCACGCCCGATTTCCCCACGCCACCCTGAGCGCGGCCGGCTCCGACTTTAGCGCATGGGTTTCCCAGGTGATCACGTTAGTGGAACACCCGGAATGCGGGTTGCAACTTCCCCTCGACCTGCGAGGCACGTTATTCCAGCAACGGGTGTGGCACGCGCTATGCGCGGTCCCCCCGGGCGAGCGCATTAGCTACACCGAACTTGCCAAACGGGTGGGTCGCCCCGGGTCGGTACGGGCCATCGCCAATGCCTGCGCCGCAAACCGGCTGGCCGTCGCCGTGCCCTGCCACCGGGCCGTCCGTCAGGACGGCGGCCTCGCCGGCTATCGCTGGGGCCTGGCTCGAAAGAAGGCACTCCTCGAACGGGAAGCCTGGTCGTTGGAGACAGCGGCTGAAACGAAAGAAGCACGGTACCCCACAAAAGTGGCGCCGCACGCTGCCACGCTGGAGGAGACGACCGACAGCAAGGGAAACACGGAGGGAAGAAACGAAAAAGCCCGCTGAAACAGCGGGCTTTCGGAATTCCTGGCGGAGAGAGAGGGATTCGAACCCTCGGTACGGTGATAAGCCGTACACACGCTTTCCAGGCGTGCACCTTCAACCACTCGGTCATCTCTCCTGAGCTTCGCGGTCAGGGCTTGCCGTCCGCGAAGCTCAGCATTATAGGCCACTGAAACGCCTTTCGCCAAGTATCGCCGCGCTCAAGTGTCACGGGCCCGGAGTGGGTGAGCGAACCCGGGCGAGCAGGTAATCGATTTCCGGGCCCGGTGCTGGCGTCAGCAAGCTCACCACGATATTGGCCATGAACCCGAGAGGCACCCCGAAGACGCCTGCCGAAATGGGCTGGATGTCCCAGATGATCGCTTCGCTGAGCGGTACGCTCACCTGGAACACGGAGCGCAGCCACGGCTGGGTAAGACACATGTAGCCAAACGTCACCCCCAGCCCTACCAGCATCCCCGCCGCTGCACCCCACTTGTTAGCCCGGCGCCAGAAGATCCCGCATACCAGCGCGGGAAAGAAACCGGCAGCGGCAAGCGAAAAAGCCGCGGAAACCAGAAACAGGATGTCCGCGGGTTTCTGCGTGGCCATCCAGGCTGCGCACAGAGCCACCACCACCAGCAACATCTTTGAAATCACGACACGGCGCTGGGTGGTGGCCTGGGGATCGACCATCTTGTAATAAAAGTCGTGGGAGAGCGCACTCGCAATGGTGAGCAACAGGCCATCGGCGGTGGACAACGCAGCGGCCAAACCGCCCGCGGCAATGAGGCCGGAGATGACGTAAGGTAGCCCCACCATCTCGGGCGTAGCCAGGACGACGATGTCACCGTCGATGGCCATTTCACCCAGTTGAAGGATGCCGTCCCCGTTAACGTCGGTCACTGAGAGCAGGCTGCGGTCTACTGCCGACCATTTGGCAATCCACTCGGGAAGACGGGAGATATCCTGCCCGACCAGATTGCTGAAAACTTCATATTTCACCAGTACCGCAAAGGCTGGCGCGGTGATGTAGAGCAGGAAGATGAACAGCGCCGACCACACGACCGACTCCCGCGCCTCGCGAACACTGGGCGTGGTGTAGTACCGCGTGAGGATATGGGGGAGCGCTGCGGTACCCACCATCAGGCAGAACACCAGCGCGAGGAAATTCTTGCGCGCCGCGCCCTGCTCGGCTTCGTCCCGACCGGGGAACGGCTCGGCATGGGGCGGCATACCGGCAAGGGGCCGGGAACGGGCCTCCGCTGCAGTCATGGCGCGGGTCCAGGCGGCCCGGGCGGCGGCCTCGTCCTTGGGCAAACTGGCCAATGCACGCTCTGCCCGGTGAATCTGGGCGGCAGGCGCCCCTCCGTTCTTGAGGCGCTCAACCTGCTGGACTGCGGCTGCCCGTTCGGCCGACAGCGATCCGCGGACGTCCCTGAGCTTGGCCTCGTAATCCGCAGCCCGCCCCCGAAACACGTCCTGAACTTCGTGTTCCCTGGGGTCGGCCACCAATTGCCGCTCCCGCTCCGAAACTTTTTCGAGCACCGAGCCATACACGATCTGCGGGAGCGGCACATGGGTGTGCTTGGCCGCCAGCCACACCACGGGAATCATGTATGCAACGATGAGAATGATGTACTGGGCTACCTGGGTCCAGGTGACCGCACGCATGCCACCAAGGAACGAGCAGACCAAAATGCCTCCAAGCCCAAGGAAAATCCCGAGCTCGAAGGAAACACCGGTGAGACGGGTGGTGATGAGGCCCACGCCATAGATCTGCGCCACCACATAGGTAAACGAGCACAGCACGGTGGCCACCACCCCCAGCAGGCGAGGCAGACTCCCCCCGTAGCGGGCACCGAGAAAATCAGGAATGGTGAACTCGCCGAAGCGCCGCAGATACGGGGCCAACAGCAATGCCACCAGGCAATAGCCCCCGGTCCAGCCCATCACGAAAGCCAGGCCCGCATAGCCGGAAAGGTACAAGGTGCCGGCCAGGCCGATGAAGGAGGCGGCGCTCATCCAATCGGCGCCAATGGCCATGCCGTTATAGACGGCGGGAACCCGGCGCCCGGCGACGTAGTATTCCGCGAGATCCGAGGTGCGGCTCAGGATGCCAATGGCGGCGTACAGCGCCACCGTGGCCAGGAGAAAGGAATAGCCGATCCAGCGCTTGGATAACCCCACCTGCTCCAGCGAGGTCAAGAGCGTCAGAAAGAGGATGAACCCAACCGTGTACCAGCCATACACCCGCCGCAGGTGCCGAGCGAAAGCTTGCTGGGAAATCGCGGAGAACATTCAGGCAGCCACCGCCGGGGTGGCGCCGCCTGCAAAGTAGCTGTCAAGCTCACCGTGCATGCCTTGACCGGATATGTCTGCCATGTGCCCCCCTCTGGATGCGAAGGAGTGTGCCACAAACGCGGCCGGTCAAGATGCCGGGTGTGCGCCCGGCAACCGGCCCGGACGCACAGGCGAGCACCTCAGATGCGGTAGTCGAGCTGTAAGCGCTGCTGCAGCTTTTTGGCTTGCTTGAAGGCCTCTTTCAGCACGTGGCGATCCAGCTCGTTCAGCTGGTCGGGATTCACCCGGTTCGGAGAACCCTCCTCCGAACTGGCTTCCAATGCGTGCTGATGCTTCAGGCGCAGTTCCTGGATGAAGTAGAAACCTTCGATGACCGCATGGATGTCCTCTTTGCCGAGGCGCATCTTTTCCGCAACCGCGCGCAGCCGCTGCACCGTCCCGGTATGGCCGACTCCACTGGCCAGTGCAAAAATTCGTGCTGCATCAACGAACAAGCGTGACCCCATGAGTTTGAGGTCGATGGTGTGGGGAAACTCCTTGGAATCATCGTAGACGAAATCCCGGATGATCCCGATGGGTGGCGAGAACTGCAGGGCGTTGGCCGCCATCATCCTCAGGAACAGGTTGGCGGACCCCGTCAGCGTCAGCAGCCAGTCCCGCAACTTGTCGGCAAGCTCCTCGGCGCCGTAGAGGGCCCGGAAATCGAAGAAGATGGAGGCATTGAGCAAGGCTTCTGGTTTGGGCTCGTAAATCCAGGTGGAGAACTGGGAGCGCCACTCCTCCAGAGAGAGACACCATTCCGGATTGCTGGCCATGATGTTGCCCTTGCACAAGGGGAACCCGCATTCATCCAGCTTCTGGTTGACCGCCAGCGCAAAGGGCAGGAAGCGCTCGCGTACTGCAGCAGCCTCTCCCGAAGGGCAGTCGAAGATGATCCCATTATCCTGATCGGTGCTGAAGGTTTGCTCGAAGCGCCCTTCCGAGCCGAGGGAGATCCAGCACCAGGGCACGTCCGGCAGATCGAATTCCCGCTCGGTGAGTTCAATCAGGCGAAGCGTGAGCAGATCATTGAGGGTGGAGATGAAATGCGTCAGCCACTCTGCCCCCACCCCCTGCCCCAGCATGGTGTCGGAGAGGCGGCGGATGGATTTGGCCACCCCTTGTAGCTGGCGCACATCTTCCGCCTCGCGGATCTCGATGCTCACCTCCTTCACCCCCGCCCGCTGAATGGCGTAGAGGTCATTCTGCGACACGATGCCCATCAGCCGGCCGCTGTGATCAGTGACGACCAGATGGCGGACATTGCGCCGGGACATCATCACCGCTGCCTGATACCCCGTGCTTTGGGGCCGCATGGTGATCAGGTTCCAGGTCATGACCGAATCCACCGGCTGTTCCAGGGGCACCTCCTTCAGCGACACCCGGCGCAGCAGATCCTGCAGGGTGAAAATGCCGCGGGGCCGTTCGGTCGCCTCGTCGATGACGATGATGGCCCCGATACGGTTGCTGTCCATTGCCTCCAGCACCTTGCGCAAGGGGGTGCCCATGGGCACGGTGACCGGCCGGCGCCGGATCATGGCGCCAAGCGGACTGTAAAGGGTGGATTCTTCCTGCTCGCCGAACGACTCGAACTGCTCTTCCAACACGATATAGGGCCTCAATATTTAACGCGGGCGTAGTAACTCTTTTCGGACGCCTCCCGGGCCTCGCGCAGGGTGCGGATGCCTTTTTCCGCCAGGAGCGGCAGCATCTTCAGGAACACCTCCCCGGTGACGATGGAATCGCCCACGGCGTTGTGCCGACCGATGATGTTGACCCCCAGCCGCTCGGCAATCGCCTCTAGGCGGTGGGACTCCTGATTGGGATGGATGACGGCGGAAAGCAGCAGTGTATCGAGCAGTGGCTGCGTGAACTTGATTCCCGTCACATCTTCCTTCATCTGCAGGAAGCGCATGTCGAAGGCCGCGTTGTGCGCCACCAGCACAGTGTCGGAACAGAAGGCGTGAAAAGCCGGCAGCACCTTGTGGATGGTGGGCTGGTTTTCCAGCATTTCGGCCGTGATGCCGTGGATATGCGCCGATTCCGGGTCCAGTGGCCGACGCGGGTCGACCAGCTGGTCGAACACTTCCTGCCGCAGCAACTTGCCGTTGACGATGCGAGCGCCACCGATCTGGATGATCTCATCCCCTTCGGACGGACGCAGCCCGGTGGTTTCCGTGTCAAAGACGGTAAAGGTCAGCTCGGAGAGCAGACGGTCATCCAGCTCGTGACTGCTCTCCTGCGTGCGGAAGAGGTCGAAATCGTAGTACTCCGGCCGGCTGTCACCCCGCAGGTAGGTTTCTGCCGCCAGACTCTCCTGAGGCGAAGCGGAAGGCAGCAGCAGACGGAAGAACTGCCTGTGGGAAACCTTTTCCCGCTGCGCCCAGATCTCGCCGCCGTGGCGGTCGATCACATCGCGGAGGGTGAGCGGGCTGGTTTCCGCACCGATGTTCATGGACTCCAGCTCCCAGTTCATCAGGGTTTCGGTGCTAACCATGGTGCCGGTCCAGATCAAATCCAGATGGACGAGGCGCCCCGCAGGCTGCATGCGGAAGCGTACTTCGCGCACTTCCAGGTCATCCTTCAGGCGCCAGGCAAGGTAGGCCAGCCCCTGAATGAGCGAGAAGCTGTCCACCTTGACCCAGGCATCGGGGTCCAGCTCTTCGAGTTTGGTGGGCAGGCTCATCAGGCTCTCAATGCGCCGCTGCGCCGCCGCCACCAGATCTGTGCCGAGCATTTCCTCCAGCGGCCAGCGCGCCTTGAGCGCCCCCGCAAACTCGTTGGAGGTGTTATCCAGCCGCTGACTCATGATGCGCACTTCGTCGCTGATCACGCGTACAAAGCGATCCCGGTCCTCGCCCTCCATATCCGGGTAGTCCAGCAGGGTTTCCACGGCCGCCCGCACGTTGGCCAGAGAAGCACGGCTGCCCTCCGTGAGGGTCTGCAGGATTTCGTCCCGATTGGACTCCGTCTCGAAACTGCGGGTGATGTTGTCCAGAGTCAGCACATAGCCGGTGACGACCCGCTCGGGCGCCTCTCCTTCGCTCCCGGTCACGGCCCCCATTACAGGCGCCATGTTCACGCGGATCAGCTGGCCGGCGCGGGTGGTGGTCACAAAGTTCGCCACCGGCTGTGCCCCCTCCCGACGCAACCGGTGCTGGATGCTCTCCAGCGCGTGGGAAATCAGATTGCGTTCGAAGAGCGTATAAATCGAGCGGCCCAGACCGATCAGCTCCCCCCCGCCCGCCGCCGTGGGCGTATCGGACAGCGCCTTGAACTGCAGCCGGGCTCGGCTGTTGTAGAGCAGGATGCGGCCATCCAGGTTGCACACCACCACACTCTGGTTCAGTTCGGACATGAGGGCTGCCAGCCGGTTCTTCTCCTCTTCCACCGACTGGCGCGCTTCCCGCACGCGGGCCTCCACGTCGTGCTGCAGGGCCTCCCGCTGCTCGGCCAGCTGGTTGATGGCTTTGGTGATGGGGGCAAACTCCTCGGCGCCCTCAAACTGCAGGCGGCGGGTTGCGTCGGCGTTGACCAGCAGCCCAGCCTCCTCGCCCAGTTTGAGTGCGCCCTGGATGTACGCTTTGAGGGCATTGGAAACCAGCGCCGCGCTGATCAGCACCCACAGCAGGACGACGATGATCAGCAACCCGAGGCGCGGCTCGAGGATGGGGTCGAGCACCTCCCGCTCGGTCGCCGACAGATCGGCAAAAAAGGCGTACCCCAACAGCCCCAGCCCACCCAGCAGAACAGCGACAGCGCCCCCCACCGCCAGCAACAACTTGCCTTTCCCGCCCATCATGACACCCCAAGCAGGCGACGCACTTCAGCCACCAACTCCTTGGTGGCAAAAGGCTTGGTCATATAGGCATCGGCCCCCAGGGCAAGGCCCTTGGCCACTTCGGTGTCCCGCCCTTTGGCAGTGAGCATGACGATGCGCGTCTGCTGGTAAGCAGGGTCGGCGCGCAACTGCTGGCACACCTCCAGGCCGTTCTTGCGCGGCATCATCACGTCCAGCAACACCACGTCGGGCATCACCTCCGCGACCTTGGCCAGCGCCTCCTCGCCATCGCGGGCCACGGACACCTCGAACCCCTCCCGCTTCATGAGGAACTCCAACGAGATCACGATGTTGGGCTCATCGTCGACGATCAGAACTTTCTTGCTCATGCTGCCCTCTCCTCCAAGTGTTGTCGTGGCCCCCGCAGGGGCTTCTTATGTACTGCGGCCCAGCGGCAGCAGGAACGAGAATGTCGCCCCGGCCCCCGGCTCGCTCTCCACCCACAGCCGGCCGCCAAAATGCTCGACGATCTGCCGGCTGATGGGCAACCCCAGGCCTGTCCCCTGGGGCTTGTTGGTCATGGTGTCGCCACCCTGACGGAATTTCTCGAATATAACCTGCTGGTCCGGCTTTGCGATGCCCGGCCCATTGTCCTGCACATCAACGCGCAGCGCTTCCGGCGTTGCGCTCAGTCTGACCTGCACCCGCCCTCGCCCCGGCTCCACGAACTTCACGGCGTTGGAGAGCAGATTCAACATCACCTGCACCAGCCGGTCCCGATCCGCCATCAGGCTTGGCACCGATTCTGGCAGATCAAGCGCCAGCGCGGCGCCCTTGTCCCGATAGAGCTGACTGCAGGATTCTACGGACTGCTGCACCACCTCCCGAAGATCGAGTTCGACGGAATGCCACTCCGCGTTCCCGGACTCGATCTTGGCCATGTCCAGCACCTGATTGACCAGCCGGGTCAGACGCTCGGTTTCCTTGACGATAATGCCGAGGAAATGCTGCCGCTCGGCATCATCCATGCCCGGGTCGTCAAAAAGAATCTCGGAGAAGGCGCGTATGGAAGTGAGCGGTGTCCGCAGTTCGTGGGTGACGGACGACATGAAGTCATCCTTCAGATGGTCGAGTTCCATCAGGCGCGCGTTGGCCTCACGCAGCTCCCGCGTGGCCGCCTCCAGTTCCTGGGATTTTTGCTCCAGTTGGCGGCTGTAGGCCCGCACCTGAGAGGCCTCATCAAGGATATTCATGACCTCGTCCAGCCCCAGGGGTTCTTCCTGAACCACGGACGCGATCATCACGCGGGCGGAGGCGCTGCCGATGGCCCCCGCCAGGAGCGTCTCCGCGTGGTGCACCAGCCCGGCATCCGCCTGAAGCTCCTCGATCCGGTCCAGCCCCCGACGGTGGGCGTAGAGGCGAAACGCTGCCTGGGCACGCTCCGGGCCCAGGAACCTGCCGAGCAAGCTCTGCAGATCCCCCACTCGCGCCCGACCGCGCCAGAACCGGGAGCCGGCTCCGAAGCCGTCCTGGTGCTTCATCACATCCACAAAAATGGTGGCCTGGCTGGCTTCGACGGCACTCGGCCGCCCCCCCAGGGAAACGGCCACGTACAAGCCGATGTTGGCCAGCAGACTCCAGAACAACCCGTGGGAGATCGCGTCCAGCCCCGTGAGCCCGAACAATGCCTGCGGTTTCAGCAGCGCCCATCCAAACGGCCCCGCCTCCACGAACGCCAGGGGCAACCATCCCGATTTGGCGAAGGAAGGCAGCAACAGCGTGTAGGCCCAGAGCGCAAACCCCCCCACCAGCCCCGATACCGCACCCGCGCGGGTTCCACCCTTCCAGAAGATGCCGCCGAAGATGGCCGGTGCGAACTGTGCCACCGCAGCGAAAGAGATCAGTCCGATACTGACCAGGGCATAGGCTTCACCCGCCACCCGGAAGTAGAGGTAACCCAATGCGAGCACCACGCCGATGGCGCCTCTGCGGATGGCAAGCAGCAGGCTGGAGAGATCCTGCCGCCGCTGGATACCCCACCAGCGCTGGCGGAGCAAGACCGGCATCACCAGATCGTTGCAAACCATGGTCGACAGCGCGATGGTTTCCACGATCACCATGCCGGTAGCAGCGGAGAGCCCGCCGAGAAAGACCAGCAAGGCCAACCATTCCTGACGAGACGCCATGGGCAACGTCAGAACAAAGGTGTCCGCGTCCACCTGACCATTGGGGAAATGGAGCAGTCCGCCCAGGGCCAGCGGCAGCACGAAGACGTTGATGAGCAGCAGATACAAAGGGAACAGCCAGATCGCCCGGCGCAGGTGAGCCTCGTTAACGTTCTCCACCACCCCCACCTGGAACTGGCGGGGCAGCAGCATCACGCTCAGCATCGACAACACGGTCAGCGAGGCCCAACCGCCATAAGCATCTCCGCTGCTGTCGTCGAATACCAGCAACCGTGCCAAACGTGGGTCATCCGCCGCGCGTTGGAAGATGTCGCCAAATCCGTCGTAGAGTCCGTAGGTAACGTAGGCGCCAACCGCTACAAACGCCAGCAGTTTGACCACGGATTCAAAGGCGACTGCCGCAACCATACCTTCGTGCCGTTCCGAAGCATCCAGATGGCGGGTGCCGAACAGCACCGTAAACAAGGCCAGGATGAGCGCCACGTAAAACGCCGTGTCCTGTAGCACGGGCACGCCCCCCGCCCCGCCAGGCATGCGGATCTCCGGGTAGCTCAGGAGGATCGTGAAGCTGCTCGACACCGCTTTGAGTTGAAGGGCGATGTAAGGCACCACGCCGACCACGGCGATGACGGTTACCAGCCCGCCAAGCAACTGGCTCTTGCCGTAGCGGGATGCAATGAAATCGGCAATGGAGGTGATCCGGTTGGCCTTGCTGATCCGGACCATTCTGAGCTGGGTCAGCCCCCACAGAGCCGCCATCAGTGTCGGCCCCAGGTAAATCGGCAGAAAGCCGGCGCCTCCGCTGGCCGCGCGCCCCACGCTCCCGTAATAGGTCCATGTGGTGCAGTAAACAGCGAGCGAAAGGGAGTAGATGAGCGGGTTATCAATAATCGAGCGCCCGACGTCCGAGCGCTTGTCGCCGAAATGGGCAACCGCAAAGAGCACCGCGAGATAGAGCAGCGATACAAGAACGATCACCGATCCGGTCAGCATACGCCGCGCCTCACCACCCGCCAGGCAGTCTGCTGCGCACGCCGAATACGCCCTGTCTCACCCGCTATCTCCCTCAGATTCTTGTAAGTATCCGCCCAGTTACCATTTCAACCCGACGGTTGCCATCCCCGGTTGATTTGCCTTAGCGGGCCCGCCTCAAGAGCCTGCGAAGACCTTCACCAAACACCCGATCGGCGCCTCTTCAGTCCTCCCGCCGCTCCAGGATCAAGGCCATCAGACAGATGAGCCCCCCCCAGGCCAGAAACAGGAACAACCAGAGCACCGGCACGCCCCCCACCAATCGGACGTGGTTGAACACCTGCAGCACCGGGTAGTTGAACAACACCAAACCCAGAAGAAACACCCCCACCAGGCGCTGGACCATGCGGTTCATTCTGCTCACCGGACACGCTCCCTTGTTCAGTTTCCGTCAAGCTGGCTTCAGCCAGACACCTCTCATCGCCTTCGCTGCATCGCGGGAAGACCGATAGCGCCCGACCGCTGCGGTGGCGACCGACGGCGCGGAACAAGCAATGACTCCTAAAAACACCGGGCCGCAAAAGGAAAAAAGGTGCCTTGCGGCACCCTTTCTCCCTCCTCCCTCCAACACCGGGCGACCGGTGCCTCCATTATCTTTGGCCCGCCGCGCCTCTAACCGGGAACGATCACGCCGTGCACCCTTCACCTTGACTAACCGAGGGGCGCCGCTCCCGCCTGCCAAAGCCGACGGGAGCGCACAACCATCTCAGGCGTTCTTGCTGAGCTGCTCCAGGATGGCCGGATTTTCCAGGGTGGAAGTGTCCTGCGTCACATCCTCGCCCTTGGCAATCACGCGCAGCAGACGACGCATGATCTTGCCGGACCGGGTCTTGGGCAGGTTGTCGCCGAAGCGGATGTCCTTCGGCTTGGCGATCGGCCCGATCTCCTTGCCAACCCAGTTGCGCAGGTCGTTGGCAATCTTCTTGGCATCCTCGCCCGTCGGACGAGCGCCCTTCAGCACCACGAAGGCCACGATCGCTTCACCGGTCAGATCATCCGGACGGCCCACCACGGCGGCCTCGGCCACCAGCGGATTGGCCACCAGGGCAGACTCAATTTCCATCGTACCCATGCGGTGACCGGACACGTTCAGCACGTCGTCGATACGGCCGGTAATGGTGAAGTAACCGTTGTCCTTGTCACGGATGGCGCCGTCGCCGGCAAGGTACAACTTGCCCTGGAAGTCGGCCGGATAGTAGGACTTCTTGAACCGGTCGGGATCGCCCCAGATGGTACGGATCATGGAAGGCCACGGGCGCTTGACCACCAGGATGCCGCCCTGGCCCCACGGCACTTCAGTACCAGTCTCGTCCACAACGGCAGCCTGGATACCCGGGAAGGGCAGCGTGCAGGAACCTGGCACCAGCGGCGTCACACCGGGCAGCGGGGTGATCATGTGGCCACCGGTCTCGGTCTGCCAGAAAGTATCCACGATCGGGCAACGGCCACCGCCAACATTGTTGTAGTACCACTCCCAGGCAGCCGGGTTGATGGGCTCGCCCACAGAACCCATGATGCGCAGCGACGTAAGGTTGTACTTGGTCGGATGCACCGCCGGATTGGCTTCGGCCGCCTTGATCAGCGAACGGATAGCGGTCGGCGCCGTGTAGAAGATGGTGACCTTGTGATCCTGGATCATCTTCCAGAAACGGCCGGCGTCCGGATAGGTGGGCACACCTTCGAACACGATCTCGGTGCCGCCGCAAGCCAAAGGACCGTAGGTGATGTAAGTGTGGCCAGTAACCCAGCCGATGTCGGCGGTACACCAGAAGACGTCCTCAGGCTTGATGTCGAACGTCCACTTCATCGTCATGATCGCGTGGAGCAGATAGCCACCGCTGGAGTGCTGCACACCCTTGGGCTTACCGGTGGAACCGGAGGTGTAGAGCAGGAACAACGGATGCTCGGCATCAACCCACTCCGGATCGCACTGCTCCGGCTGCCCGGCCAGCAGGTCGTGCAGCCAGACATCGCGCCCTTCCACCATGTTGCACTTGCCACCGGTGCGGCGGAATACGATCACGCTGGATACGGACTCGCAACCACCCATGGAAAACGCCTCGTCCAGGATGGGCTTGAGCGGAATGTTTTTGCCGCCACGGCACTGCTCGTCCGAGGTGATGACCAAGGAAGCCTTTGCATCCTCGATACGGTCACGCAGGGACTGGGCCGAGAAGCCGCCAAACACCACCGAGTGCGTCGCACCGATACGGGCGCAGGCCTGCATGGCCACGATCCCTTCGATGGACATCGGCAGGTAGATCACAACCCGATCGCCCTTCTTGACGCCCTGCGCCTTCAGCGCATTGGCCATCTTGCAGACACGGGCCAGCAGGTCGCTGTAAGTGACGTTGGTGACTTCTCCGCCATCGGCTTCGAAGATGATCGCAACCTTGTCACCCAGACCGGCTTCAACGTTGCGGTCCAGACAGTTGTAGGAAACGTTGAGCTTGCCGTCTTCAAACCACTTGAAGAAGGGGGCATTCTCTTCGTTGAGCACTTTGGTGAAAGGCACGTTCCAGGACACGTTTTCCCGGGCCAGACGCCCCCAGTACCCTTCGTAATCCCGTTCTGCCTCTGCGCACAGCGCCTTGTAAGCATCCATGCCTGACACAGCGGCGTTCTTGACGGCCTCCTCGGACGGCTGATAAACGCGGACGGTCTGGGCGGATTCGTTGCTCGACATTGCTTACCTCTCCTCTTGCTCAAGATCAAGATTGTTCCAGAGCGTGCGCTCCGGTGTATTGACAGCCACTCCCTGTCGGGTCTGATTCTTCTTAGTGGCGGTGCGATTCTAGGGGATTCCGAGCATTAGACGCGACTTATCTTACAGCCCACTTACAGCAAGTCATTGGTGCAACGCACAATTTCATACCCGACAACACCAAAAACTCCCATTGGTAATATTTTCTGGACACATCCAACGTCTACAAAAAACAATAAGTTGCAGATTCCCACATCACCCGGGGGCGTCACACATTGCAATGCATCATGCGGACATAACCCTCTTCACCGGACTTACCCGGAAGGCTCCACGCAGAGAGCGTTCTTCTCTGGTCTCCGGCGCCGCCATCGGGAACCGGAACAGGCAACGATGTTAGAATCGCTGCCGGTTTTTTTGCACTGCACCTTCATCCATGTCCGATACGCCTAAGCCCCCCGCCCACGGTAGCCAGCCCCGATCCCTTCGCGCGATGGAGCAGTTCATTTTCTGGAGCCGGTGGCTTCAGGCACCGCTCTACATCGGCCTCATCGTCGCCCAATGCGCTTACGTGTATCAGTTCATGCACGAACTTGCGCATCTCGTCGGCCGTATCGGCGAATTGTCGGAAGCGGAAACCATGTTGATCGTGCTCGGGCTGATCGACGTGGTGATGATCGCCAACCTGCTGATCATGGTCATTATTGGCGGTTACGAGACTTTCGTCTCCCGCCTGGATCTCGAAGGCCACCCGGACCAACCTGAGTGGCTCTCCCACGTCAATGCCGGCGTTCTCAAGATCAAACTCTCCACGGCCATCATCGGGATATCGTCCATCCACCTGCTCAAGACCTTCATCAACGCGGGCAACATGCCGGAACAGACCATCAAGTGGCAGGTGATCATTCACATCGTGTTTCTGGTCTCAGCGCTGGCCATGGCCTGGACGGACAAGATCATGAACCAGACCCTGCTGCTGGGTAAGAAACACTGATCGGGCAACCACACATCACCTGTAACCAGACATATCAAGACAAAGCCAAAGAGAGGGAACCCAGTCATGACCGCCATTCGCCAGGAAGACCTGATCCAGTCCATCGCCGATGCCTTCCAGTACATCAGCTACTACCACCCGCTGGATTACATCAAGGCCTTGGGTGAAGCCTACGAGCGCGAGGAAAGCCCTGCTGCCAAGGACGCCATTGCCCAGATCCTGACCAATTCGCGCATGGCCGCAGAAGGCCACCGCCCGATCTGCCAAGATACTGGCATCGGCATGGTCTTCATCAAGGTGGGCATGCAGGTCACCTGGCCGGATGCCACGATGAGCATCCAGAAGATGATCGACGAAGGTGTCCGCCGCGCCTACGCCAATCCGGACAACCCGCTGCGCGCCTCGGTGCTGGCCGATCCGGCCGGCACTCGCAAGAACACCAAGGACAACACCCCGGCCGTGGTGCATTTCGAGATCGTCGAGGGTCACCACGTGGAGGTGATCTGCGCGGCCAAGGGCGGCGGCTCGGAAGCCAAGTCCAAGTTTGCGATGCTGAACCCGTCCGACGACCTGGTCGACTGGGTGCTGAAAAAGATTCCGGAAATGGGCGCCGGCTGGTGTCCGCCGGGCATCATCGGCATCGGCATCGGCGGCACGCCGGAAAAGGCCATGCTGCTCGCCAAGGAATCCATCATGGCGCCGGTGGACATCCACGAACTGAAGGCCAAGGCCGCTTCTGGCGCCACCCTCAGCCGCGCCGAAGAACTGCGTCTGGAACTCTATGAGAAGGTCAACGCGCTGGGCGTCGGTGCTCAGGGCCTGGGCGGCCTGACCACCGTGCTCGACGTAAAGGTGCTGGACTACCCCTGCCACGCGGCCAACCTGCCCGTGGCCCTCGTGCCCAACTGCGCCGCCACCCGCCACTGCCACTTCCACCTGGACGGCTCCGGCCCCGCCAAGATCGAGCCGCCGAAGCTGGAAGACTGGCCCGCCGTGACCTGGACGCCGGACCTCAAGTCGGCCACCCGGGTCAATCTGGACGCCCTGACCAAGGAAGAAGTGGCCGCATGGAAACCCGGTCAGAAGCTGCTCCTGAACGGCAAGATGCTGACTGGCCGCGATGCCGCCCACAAGCGCATCTCCGACATGCTGGGCAGGGGCGAGCAGTTACCCGTGGATTTCACCAACCGTGTGATCTACTACGTGGGTCCGGTGGACCCGGTTCGTGATGAAGTGGTCGGTCCCGCAGGCCCCACCACCGCCACTCGCATGGACAAGTTCACCCGCATGATGCTGGAGAAGACCGGGCTCATCTCCATGGTGGGCAAGTCCGAGCGTGGCCCCACTGCCATCGCTGCAATCAAGGACAACAAATCCGCCTACCTGATGGCCGTCGGCGGCGCGGCCTACCTCGTTGCCAAGGCCATCAAGTCGGCCAAGGTGGTGGGCTTTGCCGACCTGGGCATGGAAGCCATCTACGAGTTCGACGTGCAGGACATGCCTGTGACCGTGGCCGTGGATTCTTCAGGCACCAGCGTCCACGAAACCGGCCCGAAGGAATGGCAAGCCAAGATCGGCAAGATTCCCGTGACCGTCGCTTAAATACCCCCTCGGCTGTCCGTTAAGAGAAGGGCGCGTGCTGCGGCACGCGCCTTTTTTCGTTACGGCCCGCCCTATGTTTCGAACCCTGCGCATCTTTGTCCTGCTTTTCATCCTGGCTACCGTTGCCGTTTCCACCTATCGAGCCAAGGCGCGCGCCACGGACTGGCAAAGCACCCTGCAGGTAGTGGTCTACCCCATCAACGGTGATGGCAGCCGTACCGCCGAGCAGTACATCTCCCGCATCACCGACCAAACGTTTGCATCGATCCAGAGCTTCATCGAGCGCGAAAGCGTCCGCCATGGAATGGAGCGCATAAGGCCCGTTGACATCCGCGTGGCGCCGGCGCTACCGGAAAGGCCACCCTCCGCCCCAGCCACCGACAACATCCTGAGCATCATGATGTGGAGCCTCGAAACGCGCTATTGGGCCTGGCAGAACGACCACTATGCGGGCCCCCGCCCGAACATCCGGCTCTTCGTCAGTTACTTCGACGGCCAACAGTCGTTCGGCCTGGACAATTCCGTTGGGCTCGAAAAAGGCCAGATGGCGTTCGTCAACGCTTTTGCCCTGCGCGACATGACCGAAACCAACAATGTCATCATCGCCCACGAAATGCTCCACACCCTGGGCGCCACGGACAAGTACGACCCCGCCACCGCCCTTCCGGTGCCGCCAGACGGCTTCGCCGAGCCGGATCGCTCGCCGCTTTACCCCCAGGAAAAGGCCGAGATCATGGGCGGGCGCATCCCCCGATCGCCCTCCGAGGCAGACATCCCGCCCAGCCTCGCCTACGCCATGATCGGTCCCAAGACCGCTGCGGAGATTGGGTGGCGCTGACCCCGTGTTCCGGCGGCCCCCGTCGCAAAAGTAACAAGGCAATCCTTCCACCTTATCCACGCCTTCTCCCGTCATGGGCTCTGATAGCTTGAAGGCTACGGAGCTTCGTGCTCCGGCAGGGTCATCTCCGGAGTTTTCATGTCGACGGTTCAAGCACAGCACAGTATTCCAACGGAGGATTTCCTTCGCCGGATCGAGCGCCTCATCGTCCACCGGCGGGCGGAACGCGCCCGGCGACTGGCTACCCGCAGTCTTGGCGAAGGGCGGGCAAGCGCTCCGCTGCGAACCCTCCTGGGCCGTGCCTTGGCGGCTTGCGGCGACCTGTCCGGCGCCGCCGAGCAGTACGACGAGGCCCTGGGGCTTGACCCGGCATTTGCCCCTGCCCGCCTTCACCGGGGGTTACTACGCCTGAGCCAAGGGGATGTCACCCGGGCGCTGGACGACGTCAGCCAAGCCCACGCCCTCGACCCGACACACCCGGACACTCTGCTCGCCCTTTGGCAATGCGAGCGCAGCCTATGCATCTGGAGAGATCGGCGCCCCCGCCTTGCCGAGCTGGCGCTGACCCCTCCGCCCCGCTTTCTCTTTCCCCCCGCTCTTGCCCGGGATCTGTGGCTCAGGCCGGCAGAGTATCGGACCACCGTGTTGCGCTGGAACGAAGCACTGCACCAGCGGCTTGCCCGGGCGCCCCGTGCCCGGCGCGCCATCCGGGACTTCACCAGCCAACGCCCGTTGCGAATCGCCTATCTGACGAACTTCGCTCATCTGCCGCTCCTGACAGCACTTGTCGTCAAACACGAGTCCGAGCGCGTCCACCCGCGGATCTACCTTAGCGACGGCAAACCCACTGGAACATTCACGAATGCCGACATCGTCGCCGTGAACGCCCTGAAGCCTTGGCAAGCCGCCCAGGCCATTGCCGATGCAGAGACGGACATCCTCGTGGATCTGTGCGGCGACAGTTGCAGCCATGCGGAGACGATACTCGCGCTCCGCCCAGCCCCCGTACAAGTCCGCTGGCTAGGCCCCCCTGGTACCAGTGGCGCTCCCCATGTGGACTGGCTGCTCACCGACGTAATCGCCACCCCCGCTGTAGACAGTGCCGCATACACCGAGCGGCTGGCTTACTTGCCCGTGTCGGCCTGGGCCGTGGACGGCGACTCCGAAGCCGCGCCAGCATCCGAGCTCGAAACCTGGCTGCAAGCCTCCCGCGGCATGGCGGACCCAGCCGGCAACACCGCGATGCTCAAGGACCGACTCCGCCAGGAGACAGCATCCCGGCGGACCCGCCGCTTCGTGGCCGAGCCCAATCAGGGCCCGGCTTCGGCCAATGACGCCGGTGCCTCCTGCGGGCACGCTCTGCGCCAGATCCTCAGGCTACCCACCCAAGGCATCATTTTCGGCAGCTTGCTAACGGCCGAGCGTATTGCCCCCGAGCTCTTTGCCACATGGCTGCGCGTACTCCAGCGCGTACCAGAAGGCTGGTTGTGGCTCCCCAGCGTATCACCCGCCGCGCAGCACAACTTGCGGGTCTGCGCGGGCGAGGCCGCCAGCCGCATCGTGTTCCTTCCCGAGGGTTTAGCCCTGCCGACCCTGCCCCCGCTGCGCCAAGCCCTGCTCCAGTTGGCCGATGTTTACCTGGCAACCGATGGCGATGAGGGCGGTTGTGCAGACGCGCTCCTGGCGGAAATCCCACCGGTAGCGCTTGCCATGGCGGGTCGGACCGGCAGGCTGGCCAGTTTGATGGCCGCCGCAGGATTGGACCACCTGCTCGTCACCTCTCTGGCCGACTATGAAGAGCACGCCGTCCACCTTGCCAGCGAAGGGAATGCGCTGGAGACCCAACAGGTACGGATACAGCTCAACCGCCTGGTAGCCCCTCTCTTCCAGAACGAGCGTACGGTCCGGAATGTGGAAGAAGCACTGCATCTGATCTGGGCGGCCTTCCTCGAGTGCCGACACATTGCCCGGATCGATGTTCCCGACGTGGGCGATGGCGCCCCCGCCGGCACACTCCCCGCCCCCGGCCAAGTCCGCCCGAGCACTCTGGCCCGTCGCGCAATGCTGGCTTACCTGGGGGGAAGCCCGGCTGCTGAAACGCTGTGCAAGCAGGCCCTGCTGCATAACCTGCACGACCCCCTCGCCCTGGAGTTACTCGCCCTGCAGGCTTTGGACAAAGGCCAGCCGGAAGTCGCCGATCGCCTGCTGCGCAGGGCCCTCACTACCGCCCAGCGTCCGGACTCACTAGCCTATCTGGGCGCCGCACTGATCATGCAAGGGCGGCTCGACGAGGCCAACCACGCACACCAACGGGCGCAACTACTCAAACCCCAGCTCGCCGCGCCCTTGGCAACGCTACGCAACGACCTCGCGGCCAACACGCCGTGGCCGACCGTGCACACCCATTTCCGCTGCGCACTCCAGCAACACGCCTGAACCGGCTGATCGAGAAATGAAAAAAGCCCGCGCAATGCGCGGGCTTCATCGCCATGCTCTGGCACCAGCAACCGCCTTACTTGCCGGAGATTGCGCCCCGGATCTGCTCGATACCGGCTTGATCGTCCAGCGTGGTCAAGTCGCCCGGATCACGCCCTTCTGCCAAAGCCTGAATGGAACGGCGCAAAACCTTGCCGGACCGGGTCTTGGGCAACTGAGCCACGATGTGCACGCGCGCGGGACGGGCGATCGCACCCAGGGCGGCATCGACCACACCCATGATCTCCTTCTCCAGGGCGGCCTTGCTTTCCGGCGTAGCGGCCTTGGAAGGATCCTTGAGTACGGCAAACGCCATGGGCATCTGGCCCTTGAGTTGGTCGGCCACCCCGACCACAGCACACTCTGCCACGGCATTGTGGCCGCTGATGGCCTCTTCGATCTCCCGGGTGCCAAGGCGGTGGCCTGCCACGTTGATCACGTCGTCCGTCCGGCCGAGGATGAAGAAGTACCCGTCCTTGTCCCGGATGCCCCAGTCGAAGGTGGAATAGATCTGAGCATTCGGGAAACTCGTGTAATACGTCTTCACGAAGCGCTCGTCCTGCCCCCACACGGTGGACAGACAACCCGGCGGCAGCGGTGGGATAACCGCAACCACCCCTTTCTCGTCCGGAGCCTCGATCTCGCTCCCGTCCTCCCGCAACAACTTGACGTTGTAGCCAAACGAGGGGAAGGCGGGAGAACCCGGCTTGGTGGGCGTCTTTTCCACACCGGGCAGGGAGGACAGGATGGCCCAACCCGTTTCCGTCTGCCAGTAATGGTCGTACACCGGCAACCCCAGTTCGCCTTCGATCCAGCGGTGGGTAGGCTCGTCCAGCGGCTCGCCCGCCAGGAACACGTGCTTGAGGCTCGAAAGATCGTACTTCTTCAGATAGGCTGGGTCCTGCTTCTTCAGCACCCGTACCGCGGTGGGCGCAGAGAACATGACCGATACCTTGTGGTCCTGAACAATCTTCCACCAGATGCCCGGATCAGGCCGGATCGGCAGGCCTTCATACACCACGGTCGCCATGCCGGAGATCAGCGGGCCGTAGACGATGTAGCTGTGCCCCACCACCCAACCGATGTCTGACGTGGAGAAGTAGGTCTCACCGGCTTCGCCACAGTAGATATGCTTCATGGTTGCCGCCAGCGCCGTGCAATAGCCGCCGGTGTCACGCTGAACGCCCTTGGGCTTGCCGGTGGTGCCGGAGGTGTACAGGATGTAGGAGGGATGGTTGGATTCCACCCACTCGCAGGGCACTTCAGCATCCATGTACTGGGCACGGAGGGTAGCGTAGTCCACGTCCCGCCCTTCGGTGATGGGCATCTCCTTGTCCAACCCACGATTGACGATGATCACCTTGGCCGGGGGTGTTTCCGACAGGCGCAAGGCTTCGTCCACCAGGTGCTTGTAAGGCACGGCCTTCCCACCACGCATGCCGGCGTCGGAGGTCACCATCACCTTGGGCTGGGCGTCGTCAATCCGGGTGGCCAGCGAATGGGAAGCAAAACCACCAAACACCACCGAGTGAACCGCACCGATGCGCGTGGTGGCCAGCATGGCGAAGATGGCTTCGGCGATCATCGGCATGTAGATCAACACCCGGTCACCCTTGCCCACCCCCTGGGACTTCAGCACCGCGGCCATGCGCTGCACTTCCGTCGCCAGTTCCTTGAACGTGTAGATTTTCTCTTCGTTGGTTTCGGTGGAGATGTAGATCAGCGCCTTCTGGTCGCCCCGCTCCGCCACGTGGCGATCCACCGCGTTGTAGCACAGGTTGGTTTCGCCACCGACAAACCACTTGGTGAAAGGTGGATTGGTGAAATCCAGCACTTTCTCGAAGGGTTTGTTCCAGTGGATCAACCCGGCCTGCTCCGTCCAGAAAGCCTCCGGCTGCTCCACCGATTTCTTGTGAAATTCTGCGTATGTCGTCATCTGCGTTTCCTCTCCCAATAAGACCTATTGGCGCAATAACTGGATATGAAAGATGCTATTTTTTTCGCCGCCGCCATGTCCCAACAGCGTCCGACACCCCGAAGGACGGGACATGTTGGCGAGCCGCGATAATAGTCCGCCCAGCGCATTTCAGGCAAAGGGAAGCACCCGGGTACTCCCTTGCCCGGAACGCAACCTCAGGCGATGCGCACCACCACCCGCCCCCGAACGCGGGAAGCCAGGTACTCCTGGAACAAACCAGGGAGTTCGTCAAAGCCCACCTCACGGGAGATGGTCGCCAGATGCCGAGGTTTCAGATCAGTGGCCAGACGCTGCCACACCTGCCCGCGGGTGGGGTGGCCGATGTAGCCTGAATCGACGCCCAGCAGGGACACACCCCTCAGAATGAAGGGCATCACCGTCGTGTTCAGGGTATGGCTGGCGGCAAGACCAATGCTGGCGATCGTACCGGCCTGCTTCATCGTGCTGCAGATCCACGCGAGCACCTCGCCCCCGAGGTTGTCCACTGCACCAGCCCAGATCGCTTTATCCAGCGGACGAATCTTGTCGAGCCGAAGGCTGGAACGCAGCATGACCTCCGCCGCACCCAGTTCCTTGAGGTAATCCGTTTCCGCTTCCTTCCCGGTCAAGGCCACCACGTGGTAACCCTTGGCGGCCAACATGTCCACCGCCAGGCTGCCCACCCCCCCCGTGGAACCTGTGACGATCACCGGACCATTCTCGGGCGATAGGCCATTGGCCTCCATGCGCACGATCCCCAGTGCTGCGGTGAAACCGGCCGTCCCCAAAGCCATGGACTCTTCGAGCGTCAAACCTTCGGGCAAGGGCACCACCCACTCCGCGGGCACCCGTGCGTACTCCGCGTAGCCCCCGTGATGGGCGACACCAATGTCGTAACTCGTGGCAATCACCGCTTGTCCGGGAACGAACCGGGGATCGCGGCTCTCAAGTACTTCCCCCGCAAGGTCGATACCTCCCACGCACGGGAAGCGCCGGATGATCTTGCCGGCGCCCGTTGCCGCCAGGGCGTCCTTGAAGTTGACGCTGGAATAACGGGTGCGGATGGTCACCTCTCCCGCATCCAGCTGCGCCTCGGTCAGCCTGACGAAATCGCTGGAAACCTTGCCGTCCGTTTCCGTAATCAGTAGTGCTTTGAATGCATCCATGGGGATCCTCTCCTTCGAATTGTTAGCCCGGCCCCACCCGACCCACTGGCGAGCAGCCCGCTCCAAGCCCCGCCAGGGTCTAAAGGGTTCCTCCCCGATCATAGCCTGATTACTCCCGAACGCGCCGCGATCAACCCGCACCAACAAAATATACAAATTGATTCAATTGATCATTTCGACACCCTTTACCCGCGTCAAGAAGCTGTCGTATAGTCCCGGCCCTATGTGTGTCAAAGATTTCACATTTCGATCCGTGGCAGTCGTCGCGCTATTCCTGAGTCTCCTGGCGGCACCTGCCTGCGCTGCCCCCGAGACGAGTGGCAACCCTGCGACGACAGAAACCCCCGCCGGCACCGCATCGCCGCCTGAATCCCCCTTCTCCCGAGCCGCAACACAAGCCCACACCTTTCTGCAACGGTCAGCCTCCGGCATCCAGGAAATCATGGTCAATGCCATGTCCCTGATCGGCAACCGCTATCAGAGAGGCGGCAGTTCCGAGACTACGGGTTTCGACTGCAGCGGGCTGGTGCAAAAAGTTTATCGGGATGCCATCGGCCTCAGCCTCCCTCGGACGGCGCGAGAGATGGCCTCGCTTGGCGAACGGGTGAACCAGAGCGAACTCCAGCCTGGTGATCTGGTGTTCTTCAACACCGTGCGGCGCACCTTCTCCCATGTAGGCATCTATCTCGGCGAGAACCGCTTCCTGCACTCGCCATCCGTCGGCGGTCAGGTTCGTATCGACAGCATGTCCGAGTCCTACTGGAGCCGCCATTACAACGGCGCCCGCCGCGTCCTCCCTGAAACGCGTTGATTCTCCCCTGTCCCGGGGGGCAGTCGCCTGCCGATTCGGCAATACAAATGCGAATGATTTGCAATCATTCATTTCTTGAATTACATTTGCCGCAATGAATTCACATCCACCTTCCGGGAACGGCACATGATCAAGCGCACTCTTATCGCCACACTGATGGGCTCTCTTGTCAGCCTGTCCGCGTGGGCAGCCGAAGAGGCTGTCCTCAACCTCTATTCGGCGCGTCATTACCAAACCGATGAGGCGCTGTACGCGAACTTCACCAAGCAGACGGGCATCCGGATCAACCGTATTGAAGGGAAGGAAGACGAACTGCTGGAACGCATCAAGAATGAAGGCGCCAACAGCCCGGCAGACGTATTCCTGACTGTGGATGCCTCGCGCCTTGCGCAAGCAGAGAGTCTCGGCTTGTTTGCTCCCGTCAAGTCCAAGATGCTCGAGGAGCGCATCCCGCCCTACCTCCGCTCCCCCGCCAATGACTGGTTTGCGTTCTCGACCCGGGCCCGGATCATCATCTATAACAAGGCGATGATTAGCGCCGCGGATGTGCAGAACTACGAAGATCTGGCCAAACCCGCCCTGAAGGGCAAAGTCTGTTCCCGCTCAGGCGCACATCCCTACAACCTGTCCCTCGGCGCTGCGCTGATTCAACACCTGGGCGAACAGAAGACCGAAGACTGGGCGAAGGGCGTGGTGGCAAATTTTGCACGCGCTCCGAAAGGCGGTGACACCGATCAGATCAAGGCCGTCGCGGCTGGAGAATGCCAAGTTGCGCTCTCCAACACCTATTATCTGGTGCGGATGATGCGCTCCGACAAATCCGATGACCGCAAGGTGGTTGAAAAGATCGGCGTGGTGTGGCCCAACCAGAAGAGCTGGGGAACCCACATCAATGTCTCCGGGGGCGGCGTGCTGAAGACAGCCCCCCACAAGGATGCTGCGTTGAAGTTCCTGGAGTATCTGTCCAGCGACGACGCCCAGTCCTATTTCGCCAACGGAAACAACGAATGGCCGGTCACCCGGAGCACCATTGCCAAGAACCCTGAACTGGAGTCCTTGGGCAAATTCAGGGCCGACGAGCTGAACGTGGGACAACTGGCCAAAACCACTGCCCTGGCCCAGAAGGTGTTTGATCGGGCGGGATATCGTTAGGCCATCCTGTCAAGAGAGCAAAGAAAAAGCGCGGCTCGACCGCGCTTTTTCTTTTGGGGCAGCAACTGTGCAGATCTGGATGCGCAGGACTCAAGCCGCCAGCACTTCCTCCCGCGGCTGACAAATGGATGTCGTGGTCAGCAGGAACGACTCCCAAAACGACCGGTCGTACCGCTCCCACGCATGGACGCCGAAAGGCAGCTGCCCCTGGTTGCGCGCAAAACAAGCCCGGGGTTCGCACTCGAAGGCGAACTGAAGGGCCACATCTTCAGGCGCGATCCGCATTTCGGGACAATAGTAAGTCCCGCAGCGGCCAATCACCATGTCTTCATTGAAGCGACCGTGAAATGCCAGCCAGAGACGGTCGTTGATATTCGGGATTCTGACGTGGCTCAGGAACCGGCCGATTGCACTCTTCGGCTCGAGACGGGGCGAAATGTGGATGTACTTCCTGTAGGTTTCAAGAAAGTGAATCAAGGTGCGCACTTTACGAAGGGAGAACCCCCCGTTACCCACCCGCTGCCCGGGGGGTAAATCGTGATCCAGCCACGGAGGACCAATATAGTCATACCCCAAGGCGCAAAATTCCTCCAGCCGGTCGGAAAACGCCAACGCGTCCAGGTGATAGACCAGCACATACTCATACTCGAGGAAGCTGCGATAAAAATCTGGCTGAATCATCAACCGGTTGTGGGCGAGCGCACTGCCGAAGTATGAGGGATCCACATCCATCCTTCGCACCCCGGGCAGCGTAACCCCCTTCCCTGCAGGAGCAAGCTGGAAGGTATCGTGCTTCCCGAGATAGTGCCTCAAATGCCGGAATGAAACCTCCTCGGCAGGAGTGAGCACGTCCCGACTGGTTGTCGGCACAACGATGGCAGCCAGTTTGGACGGCGGGGGCAGTGCAGTGGTGGAGCGCATTCAAGACTCAGCGAAATGTGTCTAACCGTAGCGACGATGCTATCGGCGGGATCTTTCGCGAAGCTGTCGAGAAATTGCGAAAACGGGAATAATACCCACTGCGACGATAATAATTGCTGCGGTGGAGGCTTCGGCCAAGCGCTCGTCCGAAGCGAGGGTATAGGTTTGAGTCGCCAGCGTATCGAAATTGAATGGCCGCATCACCAGCGTAGCTGGCAGTTCCTTCATCACGTCCACAAACACCAGCAGACCAGCGGTCGACAAACTGCCCCGCAGGAGCGGCACGTGCACCCTGCGCAGGGTCTCCCCGCGCCCAAGCCCCAGGCTGCGGGCCGCGTCGTCCATATTGGTGGTGATCTTGCCCAGACTGGCCTCCACGGTTTGGAGGGCGACCGCCAGAAAACGTACCAGATAGGCGTAGATCAATGCGGCGATCCCTCCGGTCAGCAGCAGTCCCGGGTTGTATCCAGAAATCTGCGTGATCCAGCCGGCTAACCAGTTATCCAGCCGAGTCACGGGAATCAGCACACCGACCGCAATCACTGAACCAGGCACCGCATACCCCAAGCCCACGACCCGGTTGAGCGCAGCGCCCCAGGCGCCGCGCGTCAGCCGTGCGGAATAGGCCAGCAAGACGGCCAAGACCACAGCAAGGATCGCCGTCAATGCGGCCAGGGTGAAACTGTTGCGGGCCAACTGGAGGAAGCGCTCGCCGAACTGGGCATCCCCTTCCGTCAAGGTCATCTTCAGCAGCAGTCCCGCTGGCAGAAGAAAACCCAACACCAGGGGGATGGCACAGCCAGCCATCGCCAGCACCGCCCCCACCGGCCCCAGCCGGCGGCCTTGAAAAGCGCGGCTGCGTTGGCTGGTATTGTGGAAGCGCGCCCGACCGCGGCTGGCCTTCTCGGCGACCAGGAGCAGCGCCACCAGCCCAAGCAGACATGCGGCCAACTGCCCGGCCGCAGCGCGATCTCCCAGATTGAACCAGGCCCGGTAGATCCCGGTGGTGAAGGTCTGGACGGCGAAGTAGGACACAGTCCCGTAGTCGGCCAGGGTCTCCATCAGCGCCAAAGCCGTGCCCGCGGCCACGGCCGGCCGCGCCAACGGTAAGGACACGCGGAAAAAATTGGCCCACGGCCCCAACCCCAGCGACCGCCCCGCCTCCAGCACCCCGCTCGCCCGCTCCAGAAAAGCGGTCCGGGCCAACATGTAGACGTACGGATAGAGCACGAACACAAACATGGAGACCGCCCCACCCAGGGTACGGATATCCGGAAACCAGTACTCCCCGGCCTGCCAGTTGAACTGTTCCCTGAGCCAGGTCTGCACCGGCCCCACGAACTGGAGCAGATCAGTGTACGTGTAGGCCATCACGTACGCAGGCATGGCCAGCGGCAGGACCAGCGCCCACTCAAACACCGTTCGACCGGGGAAATCGTGCATGGCCGTGAGCCACGCTGCCCCCACCCCCACCGCCGCCACACCCAAGCCCACGCCCACGCACAGCCAAAGGGTGTTGGCGATGTACTCCGGCAGCACGGTGGAAGCCAGATGCGCCCACGTATCTCCGGTGCCCGCAGCCACAAGATTGGTCAGCACACTGCCCAGCGGCACTACCGAAAGCACTGCAACCACCACCGCTGCCACACTGAGAAGGGAAATCCGGCTCCTTCTCGCCGACAACGAGCGCCCAGAAGGCACGTCCAAGGTTGTATCCGTCACGCGTGAAATCTCAATATTGCGGGCACACCACAAAGTTTGCCCGAACTTGCAGTTAAACACCCCACAGGGGAAACAAGGCCTTGTGCATCTTCTCATGCCGCAGCGCGGCACAGACTTATAATGCGGTTAATTCTCAACAACAAGCCCCCCCGCCCGGGCCTTCGGGTTGCACCCATGCCAATTCTTGAACTTGACCGGGTTCGCCACGCCTACGGCCATCACCGCGTGGTGGACGACCTCTCCCTGGAACTGGACGAAGGCGCCATTGGCTGCTTGCTGGGCCCTTCAGGCTGTGGCAAGACCACCGTTCTGCGCTGCATTGCCGGCTTCGAGCACGTGAGCAGCGGCGTCATCCGGTTGGGTGGGGAAACGGTCGCCGGGCCTGCGCTCCATGTGCCGCCGGAGCAGCGGCGGATCGGCATGGTGTTTCAGGACTACGCCCTGTTCCCCCACCTCACCGTGGCCGCCAACGTGGGCTTCGGTTTGCGCCAAGTTCCCCGCGGGGAGCGCGAGGCAAGGGTGGACGAAATGCTCGGCATGGTTGGCCTTGCCGGACAGGGGGCCAAGTACCCCCACGAGCTCTCAGGCGGCCAACAGCAGCGCGTGGCCCTGGCGCGTGCGCTGGCGCCCCGGCCACGCCTGCTCCTCCTGGACGAACCTTTCTCCAACCTGGATGTGGACTTGCGCGAGCGGCTCTCGCTCGAAGTCAGGGAGATCATCAAGGCCGCGGGCAGCACCGCCATCCTGGTGACCCACGACCAGCACGAAGCATTCGCCATGGCCGACATGATCGGCATCATGCACGAAGGCCGCATCCAGCAGTGGGATAGTGCCTACAACCTCTACCACCGGCCCTGCAACCGCTTCGTCGCGGACTTCGTCGGCCAGGGTGTGCTGGTGCCGGGTACGGTCATCAGCCCCAGGGAGGTTCAGGTTGAGCTTGGTCTGCTCAGCAGCCAGGTCCCGGTTGAATGCCAGCAGGGTTGCGCCAGTTGTGGCAACACATGCCGGGTGGACGTGCTGCTGCGCCCGGACGACATCGTTCACGACGACGCCGGCAGTTTGCGGGCGGAAGTGGTGCACAAAGCCTTCCGCGGGGCGGACATTCTGTACACCCTCAAGCTTGGCTCGGGCGCGCGGGTACTTTCCCTGGTCCCGAGCCACCACAATCATGCGCTGGGTGAACACATCGGCATCCGGCTGGACGTGGACCACGTGGTTGCCTTCCGTCAGCCCGGCGAGGACGCATGGCCCGATGCCCGGGTCGTCAAGATCCACGCCGTATGATCCCCTGGCTAGGCCCCGCCCCCATCTTTCCCCCTGTCGAGCACGCGCTCGAAAACCCCAACGGCCTCCTCGCCGCAGGCGGCGATCTCAGCCCCCAACGACTCATTGCCGGTTACCAGCGCGGGATCTTTCCCTGGTTCAGTGCAGGGGATCCCATCCTGTGGTGGGCGCCGAACCCCCGTACCATCCTCTTCCCCGAGCGGATGAAAATTTCCCGAAGCTTGGGCAAAACCCTGCGGCGCGGCGGCTACACGGTGAGGCTGGACTCCGATTTCCCCGCGGTAATGGCCGGATGCGCCGCTCCCCGAGGGGCGGAGGGCGGCACCTGGATCACCCCGGAGATGGCCGCCGCCTACCAGCGCCTGCATCAGCTGGGGTTCGCACACTCCGTGGAAACCTGGATCGACGGAGAACTGGCTGGCGGGCTCTACGGCGTTGCACTGGGGCGGGTGTTCTTCGGCGAATCCATGTTCTCTCGCCGCACCGATGCATCGAAGATCGCACTTGCCCACCTGTGCCGTTTTCTTGAGGCACGCGCTTTTGGCGTGATAGATTGCCAAATGAACACGGCGCATCTGGCGTCGCTCGGCGCGGAGGAAATTTGCCGCGAACAGTTCGTCCGGTTGCTGGCAAGCTACACAGAGAGCGCGCTGCACCCTGACTACGCGCCCGGCCCGTGGCCCGCCGATGGTGCCGCCCATTTCTTCGCGGATGGAAGCCGATGACACTGCTCAAGGACCCGCCGTACACGCTGCTCCAGTTCTACGCCACGGCGCCCTACGCCTGCTCCTATCTGCCCGGGCGATCCGCCCGCTCGCAGGTGGCGACTCCCAGTCACCTGATCGACGCCGGCGTCTACAGCGATCTGGTGCGCAGTGGCTTCCGCCGCAGCGGCGTATTCACCTACCGCCCGTACTGCGATGCCTGTCGAGCCTGCGTCCCGGTGAGGATCCCCGTCGAGCAATTACGCCCCAGCCGCTCGCAGCGCCGGGCACTGGCCCGCAACCAGCATCTGGTGGCGCGGGAGCGCCCTCTGCTGTTCCGCGAAGAACATTACGACCTCTATCAACGCTATCAGGCGGAACGCCACGCCGGAGGCGGAATGGATCAGGACAGCCGGGAGCAGTACGCCCAGTTCCTCCTCCAAAGCCACGTGGACAGCCGGCTGGTGGAATTCCGCGATCAGGGCCGGCTGTGCATGGTGAGCATCATCGACGTACTGTCGGATGGTCTCTCATCGGTCTACACCTTCTACGAACCCGAGCAGCGGGCGGCCAGTCTCGGCACCTACGGCATTCTGTGGCAGGCCCAGCAGTGCCGGCAGCTGGCGCTGCCCTATCTGTACCTGGGTTACTGGATCCGTCAGAGCGAAAAGATGGCCTACAAGAGCCTGTTCAGGCCCATGGAAGGCCGGATCAACGGACAGTGGCGCCCCCTCTCAGACCAGGATCTGACCATGCTGGGCTGATCGCCCCCTTGCTCGGCGGGTGAGCCGGACAACCCGCGTGTTACCTTAGAATGGTGCAGCCATCCAACCGAACCCGCAGCCCATGAACTTCTGCAGCCAATGCGGCCAGCCCGTCAGCCTCCGCGTTCCAGAGGGAGACAGTCTCCCGCGTCACGTCTGCGATGCCTGCGGTTTCATCCACTACCAGAATCCCAAGGTGGTGGTCGGCGCCATCCCGGTATGGGGAGAGAAAGTGCTGCTCTGCCGGCGGGCCATTGAACCCCGCCGGGGTCTGTGGACCCTGCCCGCCGGTTTCATGGAAAACGCGGAAACCACCGCCGAGGCCGCGGCCCGGGAAACGCTGGAAGAAGCCTGCGCACGGGTGGAGATCGGCGAGATGTTCAGCCTGATCAATGTCCCCCACATCAATCAGGTACACATCATCTACCGCGCCCGGCTGCTCGATCTGGACTACCGGCCGGGCACCGAGTCGTTGGAGGTGGCGCTGTTCCCTGAGCAAGATATCCCCTGGGAAGAGATCGCCTTTCGCACCATCAGCCTCAGCCTGCGGCATTTCTACGCGGACCGCCGGACGGGCCTGTTCCGCTTTCACGAAGAGGCACTGGGGCCGCCACCGGGTGGCCCCTTGCGCTGAGGACTGCTCAGCGGGAGCCGGGCTCGAATTCCACCGGCAGTTCAAACGCCAACCGACGCCCCTGCAACGCTGGGGGTACCGCAGTCTCCAGCATTGCTGCATCCAGCATCCTCCGGGCGGCCTCGTCGAGCGCCCGATGCCCGCAGGAACGCAGCACGCTCGCCCGCCCGGGCAGCCCCGGCCCCGGAAACAAAACGCCCAGCACCACCACGCCACCTTCCGTCGTCGGCGGGTAGTGCTTGACCAACGCCATCGCGCGGGCCAAGGCAAAGCGGTAGTCGCGCAGCACCTGCGGGTCAGATGCAGCATCGGCCTGCATGGTCGCTTCCACCGGAGGGGAGGGCACGGCCACCTCGGGTGCAGTACCGCCTGACCGTACGGGCAGGGGATTCCCTCCGCCCGGCCGCGCACCCGCGGACTGCCCCAAGTCACCCCGAGCTTCGGCAATCAGGCGGGCGGGTTGCCGAACGCTTGGAGCCCGCCCGGCAACCCGCCCCAGGGCAGACGACGGGACGCCGCCCGGCGCCACCACCGCAGCATGCGAAGGCCGTACCCGCAGCACCCCTTGGAGCTTGGAGGCCGCAGAGGGCGGAGCGGACAAGCTCAGACGGGGCAGTTGCGCCGGCCACAGCACCGCGAGATGCAGCGCCGCAGAAACCACCAGCGCACGACCGAACCGGCGCCCCTGCGCCGTCCTGGATGAAATGATATGCAAAGCCACAACGCTCTGTTACCCTGACGCAACCGCCTGATTCTACATTGGATATGGGGGAGGCTTTGAGCATGAGCAACGGTTCGCACAGATGCCCGCATTGCCTGCCAGAAGGCGCAGCATGCCCGTGCGCCCGAGGGTCCAGGCCGCCTGTCCTGTGCGCCCCGGCGACGCTCCGATGGTGGGCGCGACCATGATGGAGCCCCTCATCCTGGCAGTGGACAGCACCGGCTACCCTTCCCGCTGGCTCACATGGCAAGACGCCGTCACCCACGACGTGCTCGGCAAGGTTGCCTACGGCTTCGGCGATTTCGAATTCACCTTTCACGGTGGCGTCAATCGCATTACCGGTCAGGAATCCGAGATCACCCTCAAAAGCATCCTCGTCCTGCGCGGTCGCAGCCGTGGTGCCTGGCAGCGCACCACCATTCCCCTGTGCAACACCGCCCTCTTCCGGCGAGATCAGTACATGTGTGCCTACTGCGGGCACGTGGATCACAAGGGACTGACCCGGGACCACATCGTGCCCCTATCCCGGGGCGGCCGGGACACCTGGCTCAACTGCTGTGCCTGCTGCCGCCATTGCAACGCGATCAAGGGATCGCGCACGCTGGAGGAATTGGGGTGGGAACTGCTCTATGTCCCCTATGCCCCCACCCATCAGGAAGGACTGATCCTGGAGAACCGGCGCATTCTCTGCGACCAGATGGAACTGCTGCGCGCCATGCTCCCCAAGCATTCCCGGATCCACCTGCTTCCCTCCTGACCGATCCCGGCAATAAGAATGGCCGCCCGCAGGCGGCCATTCTTATTGCCGGGACAATGGCTGCTTACTGCACCAGGCTCCAGTCCCCGCCCTTCACCTCCAGCATGCGGAAGGCGGACAAATCCAACCCCATGTGATCGGTGGCCGACATAGTGAACGTGCCACTGGTACCCACGAAGCCCTTGGTCGCCTCGATGGCGTCCCGCACCTTTGCGCGATCGGTGCTGCCGGCACGCTTGATGGCATCCACAGCGATCATCAGGCCGTCGTAGGCATAGCCGCCAAAGGTGGACACATCCTGCTTGTAGCGTTCCTTGTAGGCTTTCTCATAGGCCATCACCACTGGCTTCTGGGGATCGCCGGCGGGCAGCTTTTCCGGGATCAACTGAGCGGGCGATGGCAACCGCACCCCCTCGGCGGCCGGACCGGCGAGCTTGAGGAACTCGTCCGAAGCAACGCCATGGGACTGGTAGAGCGGCAGGCTGATACCCAGTTGCTTGTAGTTCTTGGTGACGATGGCCGGGCCCTGCCCCAAACCGAACACGAACACGGCCTGAACGCCCGGCGTGCCCTTGATCTTGGTGAGCTGCGGGCTCATGTCCGTATCCTTGGGGCCGTAGGTTTCGCTGGCCACCAGCGTGATCCCGTACTTGCCCGCCACCGCCTCGGTTTCCTTCTTGCCTGACTGGCCGAAACCGCTGGTCTCGGAGAGCAAGGCCACCTTGCTGAGACCCCGCTTCTTCATGTCCTCGAAGACCTTTTCAGCGGCCATCCGATCGGTGTGGGGCGTCTTGAACACCCATTTCTTCACCGGTTCCACGATCACCACCGCGCCAGCGAGGGAGATGAAAGGCAGGCTCGCCTTGTCTACCAGCGGCGCCATGGACATGGTGGCTCCGGTCGTGGTGCCCCCGATCAGCAGGTCCACCTTGTCGTCCTCGATGAGGCGCTTGGCAAAACCATTGGCCTTGTTGGCGTCGCTGCCGTCATCGTAATGCACCAGTTGCAAGGGGCGGCCCAGCACGCCCCCTTTCTTGTTGAGATCATCCACATACAGTTGCAGCGTTTTGAGTTCCGGGTCGCCCAGGAACGCCGCCGGCCCGGTCACCGACAGCACCGAGCCGATCTTGATCGGCTCCGCCGCCGTTGCCGCCAGGCTGCCCAGGGTCAGCGCTGCAGCGGCCAGGATGTGTCTGATTTTTGTTTTCACGGGTGTCTCCTCCAGGTAAATGGGTCAAACTCTTTCAATGATCATGGCGATGCCCTGCCCAACGCCGATGCACATGGTGCACAGGGCATAGCGACCGCCCCGGCGCACCAGTTCGCAAGCAGCAGTCGTCACCAGACGGGCGCCGCTCATGCCCAGGGGGTGCCCCATGGCAATGGCTCCGCCGTTGGGGTTCACCCGCGGGTCTGTGTCGTCCAGCCCCAACTCGCGGGTCACCGCCAGGGCCTGGGCGGCAAAGGCTTCATTCAGCTCGATCACGTCCATCTGCTCCAGGCGCAGCCCGGCCAGGGCCAGCACCTTGCGGCTGGCGGGCGCGGGGCCGACGCCCATGATCCGGGGCGGCACGCCAGCCGTGGCCATGGCCACCACCCGCGCCCGCGGCGTCAGTCCGTAGCGCCTGGCGGCGGACTCCGAAGCCAGTAGCAGCGCACAGGCGCCGTCGTTGACCCCCGAAGCGTTGCCCGCCGTGACCGTCAGCTCCGGGCCGTTCACACCCTTCAGACGTGCCAGGGACTCCAACGTAGTCTCTGGCCGCGGGTGCTCATCGGTGGTGAACAACACCGGCTCCCCTTTCTTGCGGGGAATTTCCACCGGCACCAGTTCCGCGGCGAAACGCCCGGCTGCATGGGCTGCGGCCCAGCGCTGCTGGGAGCGCAACGCAAAGGCATCCTGGTCAGCACGGCTGATGCCGAATTCCGCCGCCACGTTGTCCGCGGTCTCCGGCATCGAGTGGGTGCCATGGAGCGCCTTCATGCGCGGATTGATGAAACGCCAGCCGATGGTGGTGTCGAAAATGCTTGCGCTGCGGGAGAACGCCGTCTCGGCTTTGCCCATGACGAACGGGGCCCGGCTCATGCTCTCCACCCCTCCGGCGATCAACAGCTCCGCCTCGCCGGCCTTGAGCGTCCGGGCGGCCATGCCCACCGCGTCCATGCCGGAGCCGCACAGCCTGTTAACCGTCGTACCCGGCACCTCCACAGGCAGCCCGGCCAGCAGGCCGGACATGCGCGCCACATTGCGGTTGTCTTCACCAGCCTGATTGGCGCAGCCGTAGATGATGTCGGCCACCGCCCCCCAGTCCACCCCGGTGTTGCGGGCCATCAGCGCCTTGAGGGGCACGGCGCCCAGATCGTCGGCCCGGACTGAAGCCAGGGAGCCGCCGTACCGCCCGATGGGTGTGCGCAGGGCGTCGCAAATATAAGCCTGGTTCATCGCGCCTTTACCTCACAGTTGCCGCGGGCGGTTATCCCAGACGCGCCGGGCTTTGCCGGTCTGGGTGCGGGGGAGCGACTCGAACTCCATCACGGACACCCGCGTGGAAACGCCAACAATGGTCTTGATGTGCTGCTGAAGGTTGCGGGCGATGGCATCGAGCGCGTTACGCCCCAGCTTCCCCGAGACTTCACGCTGCAGCTCGCAGCGCACCTCCACCTCATCCAGGTGCCCGTCCCGGCTGAGGACGATCTGGTAGTTGCCCGTGAGCTGCGGGTCGCGCAGGATCTGCTCCTCGATCTGCGTGGGGAACACATTCACCCCCCGGATGATCAGCATGTCGTCGGAACGGCCGGTGATCTTGTCCATTCGGCGGAAGGCGCGGGAAGTGGGCGGCAGCAGGCGGGTGAGATCCCGGGTGCGATAGCGGATCACCGGCATGGCCTCCTTGCTCAGCGAGGTGAACACCAGTTCTCCGTCCTGGCCATCCGGCAGCACTTCGCCGGTCTGCGGATCGATGACTTCCGGATAGAAATGGTCCTCCCAGATCACCGGGCCGTCCTTGCTCTCCACGCACTCGTTGGCCACCCCTGGCCCCATCACTTCCGAGAGGCCATAGATGTCCACCGCGTCAATCCCCAGCTTGCGCTCGATTTCCGTCCGCATGCCCTCGCCCCAGGGCTCGGCCCCGAAAATGCCGACCTTGAGGGAAATTTCCTCCGGTTTGATTCCAAGCCGTTCGAATTCCTCAGCGATCACCAGCGAGTAGGACGGCGTGACCATGATGATGTCGGGCTTGAAGTCCTGGATGAGCTGCACCTGCTTCTCCGTCTGCCCGCCGGACATGGGGATCACCGTGCACCCCAGCCGCTCCGCCCCGTAGTGAGCGCCGAGCCCGCCGGTGAACAACCCGTAGCCGTAGGCCACATGCACGATGTCCCCGGCGCGGCCGCCCGCCGCCCGAATGGAGCGCGCCACCAGATTGGCCCAGTTGTCGATGTCCTTGAGGGTGTAGCCCACCACCGTGGGTTTGCCGGTGGTGCCGCTCGAGGCATGCACCCGCGCCACCTTCTCCCGGGGGACCGCAAACAGCCCGAAGGGGTAGTTGTCCCGAAGGTCCACTTTGGTGGTGAAGGGGAATTTGGCCAGATCGGCAAGCGTCTTCAGGTCGTCCGGGTGCACCCCGTGATCGTCGAACTTCTTGCGGTAGTGGGCGACGTTGTCGTAGGCATGCCGTACCGACCATTTCAGCCGCTCCAGTTGCAGGGCGGAAATCTCGTCCCGACTGGCGCGCTCGATGGGCTCCAGCTCGTTCGGCTCCGGGCGTTTGACGGGCATGGTTGTCTCCTCCGTATGTCCTGTTATGTCTTTGTGTCAGTTGTGAATGCCGCATCCGGCCGCCACCCTCTGCCTGATCAGGGAGGACACCCGGTAGCGGTCTTCTCCGTAATGGCTACCCAGATTGGCGAGCACCCGGGCGATCACGGGCAGCCCGAGCGCATCCGCCCACGCCAGGGGCCCCCGGGGGTAATTCACGCCCAGGCACATGGCGGCATCGGCGGCGGCGGCATCGCACACACCCTGGGCAACCGCGTCGGCCGCCTCGTTGGCGAGCATGGCCACCGTGCGCATCACGGCGAGCCCGGGCAGATCAGCCATCGGCGAAACCGCGATCCCCGCGGCCTGAAGCAAGGCGATGCACCGATCGCGCGCACCGCCTGCGCAATTGAGGCCGGCAGCCACGGCCACGCGGGTGACGGAGCCATAGTCCAGGGCGAGATCCAGGAGCACGGTGTTGGCGTCGCCTTCCGCGGCCCCACGGGCGGTCGCGGTACGCCCGTCGCTGACGAGCAGGCGCGCATCCCCCACCGTCGCAACGCGCTCATCCTCCGCATCCCCCCAGGCCACCCGCACCCCCGCCGCCGTGCAGCGGTCTGCCAGTTGCCTGGCAACGGAGGACGCGGTATTGAACACTGGCGTCACATCCAGCATCCGGGGCGGGGCGGTGGCCGGAGCAGGCCGCGTGGCGCCCGCCCGGTAGTCGTAGAACCCCTGGCCGCTCTTGCGCCCGAGAAAGCCTCCCTCGACCAGTTCCTGCTGGATGAGGGAAGGGGTGAAGCGGGAATCGAAATAAAACGCCGACCAGACCGAACGGGTGACAGCGAAGTTCACGTCGTGGCCGATCAGGTCCATCAATTCGAAAGGCCCCATGCGGAATCCCCCTGCCTCCCGCATCACGGCGTCGAGCGTGGCGCAGTCGGCCCCACCCTCGAGCAGGATGCGCAACGCCTCGGCGTAGAACGGCCGGGCGACCCGGTTGACGATGAATCCCGGCGTCGACCGGGCATGCACCGGGGTCTTGCCCCACGCCGCGGCGGTCGCAAACAAGGTGTCGGCGACCGACCGCTCTGTCGCCAGGCCCGACACGATTTCCACCAGCGCCATGAGCGGCGCGGGATTGAAGAAGTGCAGGCCTGCCAGGCGCTGCGGCCGCTGCAGGGCTGCGCCGATGGCGGTGACGGAGATGGAGGAGGTATTGGTTCCGAAAAGGCAGTCCGCAGCGACTACGCCCTCCAGGCTGCGGAAGAGTGTCTGCTTGGCTTCCAGTTGCTCGACGATGGCCTCCACCACCAGCGCGGCATCCGCGAGATCACTCCATGCCGCGGCGGCCTGCAGGCGGCCGCCGGCCGCCTGCGCAGACTCCGCGCTCATCCGCCCCTTCTGTGCCAGCTTGGCAAACTGGGCGCGGATGGTCTCCACCGCCGCCGCGGCGGCCCCGGGGCGAGCATCCAGGAGCTTGACCGGATGCCCGGCGGCCGCGGCCACCTGGGCAATGCCAGCCCCCATGGCGCCGGCACCCACTACCGCCACCGGGGCAGCCACATCCAGGGCAGCCGTCATGATCGGCTCGCTCCTGGGGCGTGGTGCACGCCTGCCGTTCGCATCACCGTCCCTCAAACGTGGTAGCGCCGCTGCACGACGCGAAAACGGTTGGCGACGAAGGCAGAATCAGCGTAGGAGGCGTTGGCGGCCGGATTGCCGCCCGTGCCGTGATAATCCGAGTACGCGGCTGACTGATTGACGAACACGCCGCCGGTGAGGTTGATGGAGAGGGCCACCTTGCTGCGCCAGGTTGCGGCGGTCATCGCATCGAGCACCTCCTGGCGCGTGGAATACACCCCCACGGTCAGCGCGCCATGGGTGCTGACGATGCGTTCCGAAAGGGCGATGGCCGCGGACGTGTCGGCCACCTTGACGATGAAGCTGATGGGCCCGAAGCGCTCTTCCATATAGGTCTTTTCGTCGGCCGCGTCGCAGGCCAGCAACACCGGCGTGCGCACCGTGGCGGCCGGAAACTCCGGGTTCTGAAGCACCTGGGAAGCCAGCACCACGCGCCCGAGGGCGCCGCTATTGGCGAGCTCGATCCGCTCCCGGGTGTCCGCGCTCTGGATGGCACCCAGCACCGCGTGAGCCACCTCCGGCTTGCCCAGCAAACGCTCCACCGCCCGCCCCAGATCGGCGCACACCTCGTCGTAGCTCTTGTGGCCATCCTCGGTCTCGATCCCTCCGGCGGGGACGAAAATGGCTTGGGAAGTCGTGCACATCTGGCCCGAGTACAGCGCCAGGGTGAAGGCCAGATTGCCCAGCATGGCCTTGTAGGCATCGGTGGAGTCGATGACGATGTTGTTCACCCCGGCGAGTTCGGCGTACACCTGGGCCTGGCGGGCGTTGTCCAGCAGCCACTGGCCGAACGTGTTCCCGCCGGTGAAATCGATGGACTTGACCGAGGGGTGAGTCGCCAGCGCCTGGGTGGTTTCGCGCTTGGGGGCCACGCACAGGCTGACCAGATTGGCGTCCAGGCCGTTTTCCGCCAACACTTCCCGGATCGTGCGCACGGTGATGGCGGCGGGCAGGATCGCGTTCCCGTGGGGCTTGACGATCACCGGGTTGCCGGTGGCCAGCGCAGCAAACAGCCCCGGGTAAGTGTTCCAGGTGGGGAAAGTGCCGCAGCCGATGACCAGCGCAACCCCCCGGCCTACGATCTCGAAGTGCTTCTTCATCACCAGCGGAGGGTTCTTGCCCTGGGGCTTTTCCCATACCGCCTCGGCCGGCACGAAGCTTTGCTCCCGCCAGGCATAAGCCACTGCCTCAAGCCCCCGGTCCTGCGCATGGGGGGCTCCCGCCTGGAAAGCCATCATCCAGCCCTGCCCCGTGGTCTGCATCACGGCATGGGCGAGTTCAAAGCTCTGCCGGTTCAGCCGTGCCAGAATCTCCAGGCACACCCCCGTCCGGCCCGCCGCCCCCAGCGCCTGCCAAGCAGGCATCGCGGTTTGGGCCGCGGCAATGAGCGACTCCGGGGCACACACTGGATAGCTGACCCCCAGCTCGGTGCCATAGGGCGACGCCTCCCCGCCGTGCCAGCCGGCTTGCCCGGGCTGATCGAGGACGAAAGGCTTGCCCAGATGGGCCTGGAACGCGGCCATGCCGTCTTCCCCAGCGGTTTCGCCGTACACCTTGGGACTCGGCATTTCCGCGTAAGCGGACCAGTAGGTCCGATTGGCTATGGCTGCCAGAGCCCCCTCAAGGGTGGCACGGTGTTTTTCAAGTAGTGGGTGGCCCATGGTGTTCTTGTCTCCTGTTCTGGTTGCGCGGCACCAGCCTCCGCCCGGGGAGGCAGCGCCCGGCTTGCTGCGGCGCAATAGCCCCCGCATGCAGGCCGGCCGCTTGCTCGACAGCCACAACGTTACAAAGCGCAGAGATTCAAGTCAAGCACAAGTATCGCTTTGTGCAACGCAAAACCCATGAAATTCTTTAGTCAGAAACCAATTTCTATTTACGTAACTTCAATTTTTTCATACAGTTGAAACTAGAATTTGTCGCTTCTGCCGACTAAAATCCAGAAACGGCACGACCAAGCACCGGACCAAAGCCGCACATTGCGATACATTAAATGTTGACATGTAAAGTTATTTTGTATCACGATAAAGGTACAAACCGGAGGGTTTGCCCGTTGCCACACCACATTCCATGAGAAGGAGAGACCATGTCCAGTCACAAGGAACGATTTGCAGACAAGATGGAGTTGCCCCCGGCCACGCCCCAGCCCAACGTCTATCCGCTGTCCTGGAACAGCAAGACCAAGAAGCTGCAGGAAGTGTGGGAGGCCGCCCTGCGTGAGAACTGGGATCCGGAAAAGCTGCCTTGGGATACCCTGGATGTGGAGAGCTACACGTGGGAAGAACGGGAATCCATCGCCTACTGGTGGAGTCTGCTGTCGGTCTTTGACGCCTCCGCGCCCCCGGTATTCGCCGAGGCGCTGATCAAGACCTACGAAGTGCACGAGGAAGACCCGGTGCGCAAGTGCTTCTTCTCCGTCACCCGCGACGAGCAGAACCACGAAATCATGTGTGGCCTGGCGATCACCAAACTTTTGGGGCACCCCGATCCGCTGACCTATCAGCCCAAGACCGAACTGGGCAAGCGCCTGCAGAAGAACGTGCACTGGCTGTACTTCAATGGCGGCCGCTACTGGACCGGCTACAAGCAGGCCGTGCCCAAGTACGACCTGGCCGTGCTCTTCAGCTCCTTCCTGATGGGCGAAATCGCTGCCGCCACCATCTTCAAGCAGATGTACGACAACTCCCGTGAAGCCGTCTTCAAGGAAGGCTTCCGCAACATCGGTCGTGACGAAGGCCGCCACATGGCCATCTGCATGGCGGTGATGGAGCGGGATTACCCCGGCCTGGACGACGCCACCAAAGCGGTGGTGACCAAGCAGATTCGCGCCGGTTACCTTTTCCTCTCCGCCGTGCTCTTCGAGCCTCCCATGGAATTCTGGGATCTGCCCGGCGACTTCATCGCCAACCAGCGGGAAGCCGAAGAAGTGGCCCGGGGCGCCGGCTTCGGCATCCCCACCTACGAAGCCAAGCTGGAGAACTGGCGCAACGCCATGATCAACCTGAAGGGCGTGCTGGATCGCTACAACATCCCCTTCCCCGCCATCCCCGAAGTGGGCATTACCGGCCAGGAAATCTCCGACGTGGAAATGGAAGACATCATCCCGGTCTTCTGATCCGTTTCACCACTCGCAACCCATAATAGCGCGGCGGGCACCCCCTCCCGGGGGGCAGCCCGCCGCAGCACGAACAAGACCACTCCACAGGGGGAAGACAATGGCACGCATCATCATGCAGCCCTCGGGCAAGTCGGTGGACTGCTCTTTCGGCGATACGGTGCTGATGGCACTGGAAAAGTCCGGCTATGCACTGCCCAACAATTGCCGCGCGGGCGCCTGCGGCGAATGCAAGGTCAAGGTAGTCTCGGGCCAGTTCGACCAGGGCATGGTGCTGGACATGGCGCTCAGCCAGGAGGAGCGCCGCCAGGGTTATGGCCTCATGTGCATGGCCAAGCCCATTTCAGACGAACTGGTGATCGAGTGGGGCACCGAGGATGCCAAGCCCAAGCTTTTCCCTCCCCGGGAGAATGCCCTCTTCGTCACCGTGGACAAGCGCGCCATCGCCGAACGGGTGGTGGAACTGCGTCTCCGCCCGGTGGGTCAGCCAATCCGCTACTGGCCGGGGCAGTATGTCACCCTGGGAGATCCGCGCAACGGCATTCCCGCCCGTGCCTATTCCATCTCCAACGCTCCCCGGCCCGATGGCGAGCTGGTGCTGCAGGTGGCGCGAGCCGAAGGCGGACTGACCAGCCATTGGATTCACGACACGGTGCGCATTGGGGACAGTCTCAAGGTTTCCGGCGCCTATGGCACATTCATCGGCGATCCGTCGGTGGACACCCCTGTGCTGTGCCTGGCCGCAGGCACAGGATTGGCGCCCATCCTGGCGCTGGCGGAAGCCGCGCTGCGCCGGGGCTTCCGCCGCCCCGTCACCCTGCTCTTTTCGGCCCGGACCGAAGCTGACGTGTACAGCCAGGGCATGATGGCCTGGTGGCGAACCAAGCACCGCAATTTCGACTTCAAGATCACACTCACCCGGGAGGAGAAGGAAGGTTATCTGTCAGGTCGGGTGGATGCGGTCCTGCCCGGGCTTTTCCCGGACCTTTCCAAGCACACCATCTTCGCCGCCGGCAGTCCGGATTTCGTCGATACCTGCGTCCGTGTCACCACTGCCCTCAACGCCCGTCCTGAGCTGATCCACACCGAGGGGTTTTTCAGCCAGCAACAACCGGAAGTGCCAGACGCCGATCACCTGCTCAAGCTGTAAATGCAGGCGCCTGTCACCCGTCATGCTATCCAGAAGCGGGGGGGATTCGCTACACTGTCGGGGTCCGCACAAGAAACCTCAGGCAAATCAAGTGCTTTCCCCCCTGCAGAAACGCTTGGACGATTTCCGCCAGCAAGACCGTGTCCAGGCGGGGTCCATCATCATCTCGGTGTTCGGCGATGCCGTCCTCCCCCGGGGCAGCCGGATATGGCTGGGCAGCCTGATCCGGCTGCTCGAGCCCCTGAATCTCAATGAACGGCTGATCCGCACCTCCGTGTTCCGCCTGGCCAAGGAAGAGTGGCTGCGCACGGAGCCCTCGGGACGGCGGACGGACTATCTCCTGACCGCTTCGGGACAGCGCCGGTTTGAAGAAGCCTCCCGACACATTTACGCCTCCAGCGCACCGCGCTGGGACCATCGCTGGCGCCTGATCCTCACCGTGGGGGAGCTTTCGGCCAAACAACGGGAGGCCCTGCGGCGGGCGTTGTTCTGGCAAGGGTTTGGCGTCCTGGGTGGCGACTGCTTCGTACACCCAGGAGCGGATCTGACGACCGCTTTCGACGCCCTCATCGCGGAGGGGCTGGAAGACGTGCTCGACAAGCTCAAGCCCTTGCTGGCGGCGGACGCCCGGTTCAGCAACGCCGCCAGCGATATCGAGATGGTGCATCGCGCCTGGAACCTGGAACGGTTAGGCGGCGTGTACGGGGAATTCGTCACCCGCTATCAACCCGTCCTGGAACAGCTCCGCGCCGAGGGCCATGGCGAAGTGGATGGCGAAAGCGCTTTCCTGCTGCGCATCCTGCTCATTCACGACTACCGCCGCCTGCTCCTGCGAGACCCGGAACTCCCCGATGTGCTGCTCCCCTCCGACTGGCCCGGCCACAGGGCGAGGCTCCTGTGCAAGGAGCTTTACCGCCGGCTGCTTCCCCCGTCGGAGCGCCACCTGGACCAGCATTTTCAGCTCGCCGATGGCCGCATCCCCCTGGCCGCGCCGCTGCTTCTGGAGCGTTTCCGGGAAGCCGACCCCTTGGCAGAGCCAGCCTGAACCCAGGCCTCCTGCCGCGTTGCCCGCTCGTCTCACGCCCGGCGGCGTTCGCGGCATTGCCCTGCGCCCGCCCTTGTGCTTAGATTCCATAAAGCGTAACCAATGTTGCCATATGGAATCCCATGAACCTCGTTCCTGAAGAACTCGAAGGCAAGCACGGCGTCCAGTCCCTCGAGGTGGGCATGCAGATCCTGCGCGCCATGGTGGGCGGCAACCGCTCCATGATGCTCAAGGACATCGCCGCCGCTGCCGAGATGCCCCCCTCCAAAGCGCATCGCTATCTGGTGAGCCTGATCCGCAGCGGGCTCGTGGAACAGGACCCGGCAACGTCCCGCTACAACCTGGGCCCCTTTGCACTCAACCTGGGGCTGGTGGCGCTGGACCGTCTGGACCGGGTGCGGCTTGGGCTCTCCGCCATTGCCGAATTGCGCGACGAAGTAAACGAAACCACCGCCCTGGTGGTCTGGAGCGATATCGGCCCGGTGGTCGTGCGCTGGGAGCGGCCTCGGCGCGCCATCACGGTCAACGTGGTGACCGGCACGACCCTGGGCATGCTCTCCTCCGCCTCCGGGCAGGTGTTTGCCGCGTGGCTCCCGGAGGCGCGCACCTTGCCGCTGATCAAGGCGGAGATTGCCCAGGGCAAGGCACCGGAGGGCATTACCAGCCTGGACGGGGCCCAAGCTGTACTGGCCGAGGTGCGCGCCCGGGGCTACGCTGCCATCACCGGCAGCCGCTACGCGGTTCGGGGCGTGGAGGCCGTCGCCGCGCCAGTGTTCAATTTCAAGAACGAGATCACCCTGACATTGGTACTGGTGGGGGTAGAAGGCTCCATCGACATGTCCCCCGACAGTGCCGCGATCCGCGCATTACTCGCCGCAGCAACCCGCCTCTCAGCCCGCCTGGGCGCCCCCCCAGTCATCGACTGAGCACCGCGTCGAGAGCGCCCCCGGCCCTCCCGGCCGGGGCGTATTGCACGATACACACACAAGAAAAACACCAAATCTGTGTGTATCAAATCATTGGCCGCAAAACATTCATTCTTGTCCTCATTAGGCACATCCTCGTGCGGAATGGACGCGGATTCGACGCCCCCTTAAAGCGATACATATTTTTCTATTGACTGTGATTTTTGTATCAGTTCTAATAGACAGAAGAAATTCCACAATACAGAACCTGCCCCAAGGGCTGCGTCAAGGAGGAGAGATGTTCCAAGGTCCAGCTTCATCCGGCGGAGGCCGATGATGACCTCCCAGTTCCTGCAATTCCTGTTTTCAGGCGTAACCGTCGGCGCCACCTATGCGCTGGCAGCCCTCGGCTTCACCCTGATCTACAACGCTAGCCACGTGATCAACTTTGCTCAGGGCGAGTTCATCATGCTCGGCGGCATGCTGGCGGTGCTGTTCAGCCAAGCCGGGCTGCCGTTGCCGGCAACGCTGGTGCTGGCAATCCTGATACCCGCCGTGGTGGGCGTCCTGATGGAGAAAGTGGCGATTGAACCGGTGAAGGGGGCGGAGACCGTCACCCTGATCATCATTACCATCGGCGCCTCCCTCGTGATCCGAGGCTTGGTGCAGGTGTGGCTGGGCAAGGGGACATTCAGCCTGCCTCCGTTCTCAGGCGAAGAGCCGATCGAGGTGCTGGGCGCGACCCTGCTGCCCCAGAGCCTCTGGGTGCTGGGGGTGACCGCCCTGGTGGTGGTGGCGCTGTGGTACTACTTCAATCGGACGCTGCAAGGCAAGGCCATGCTGGCCACCTCTTTCAACCGGCTGGCCGCGGAACTGGTGGGAATCAATACCAGTTGGGTGCTGTTCATGAGCTTTGCCATGTCTGCCGCCTTGGGCGCACTGGGGGGCATCCTGCTCACGCCGATCACGCTGACCTCCTACGACGTGGGGATCATGCTCGGGCTGAAGGGCTTCGTCGCCGCAGTGGTGGGGGGGCTGGGCAACGGCCTGGGGGCCGTGGTGGGAGGCCTTCTGGTGGGCGTGCTGGAGGCCATGGGCGCGGGCTACATTTCTTCGGCCTACAAGGACGCGATCCCCTTCGTGCTCATCCTGCTCATCCTGTTTTTCATGCCGCGCGGCCTGCTCGGCGGCAAATCCACAGACCGGGTGTGAGCATGAAGAAAAACCCCTATTTCGGCCTCTATCTGGTCATCGCCGTACTGCTGGTGCTCCCCTGGGTGCTGCCCAACAGTTTCTATCTGGATCTGGCCATCCGCATGGCGATCAACGCCGTGATCGTGCTCGGCCTCAATCTACTCATCGGCTTTGCCGGACAGATCAGTCTCGGGCACGCGGGCTTTCTGGGCATTGGCGCGTACGCCTCGGCGGTGCTCCCGACCCATTTTGGCTGGCATCCGCTGCCCGCGATGGTCGCCGGCGCCGTTGCCACGGGTTTGCTGGCGGCGCTGGTGGCCCGCCCGATCTTCAAGCTCAAGGGGCATTACCTGGCCATGGCCACCCTGGGGCTGGGCATCATCCTCAGCATCGCGCTGCGCAACGAGGCCCAGTGGACCGGGGGGCCGGATGGCATGCCGGTACCCGCCATGGGGCTGTTCGGTTTTGAACTCAGTAGCGACCGCCACTGGTATTGGGTGATTGCCGCGCTGCTGGCCGTGTCGGTGTGGGCCTCTCTCAACCTGATCGACTCACCCTTCGGCCGCGCTTTGAGAGCCCTCCATGGTTCGGAAGTGGCCGCCCAGGTGGTTGGGGTGGACGTGGCACGCTACAAGGTCGCCATCTTCGTGCTCTCGGCCATGTTCGCGAGCCTGATGGGAAGCGTGACGGCGCATTACGTGGGCTTTGTCAGCCCCGGCTTTGCGGACTTTTTCCATTCCATCGAACTGGTGACCATGGTGGTGATCGGGGGCATGGCTTCGGTATATGGATCGTTGCTCGGCGCGGTGCTACTCACCGCCCTGCCCCAGGCACTGGCGGCATTCGAAGGATGGGAGACCGTGGTGTTCGGCGCCATCCTGATGCTGTGCATGATCTTCCTGCCCAAGGGGCTGGTCCCCACCCTGGCGGCCCGATTCGGAAAAGGAGATTGAGATGGCGCTCCTCGAAGTCAGCGATCTCTCCATCCAGTTCGGTGGCGTGAAAGCCGTACAGAACGTGAGCTTCAGCATTGAAGCAGGCATCGTGTATTCGGTCATCGGCCCCAACGGTGCAGGCAAGACCACCTTGTTCAATCTGATCACCGGTGTCTATACCCCCACCGCGGGACAGATCCGGCTCGAAGGACAGCCGATACAGGGCAAGCCCCCCAATCAGCTTGCGCGAATGGGCATGGCCCGCACGTTCCAGAACCTGCAGGTATGCATGAACATGGACGCCATCGAAAACGTGATGGTCGGCGCACACCTGCGGCTGGACCGCAATCTGATCAAGGCGGCGCTGCGCATCCCGAGCCTGACCCGCCGGGACGCGAGCTTGAGGGAGGAAGCCGCTGAACTGATGCGATTTGTCGGCCTCGACACCTACATCCCCGCCCGGGCGGACAGCATGCCGTATGGCGCGCTGAAGAAGCTGGAAATTGCCCGCGCCCTGGCCATGAAACCCCGCATCCTTTTTCTCGATGAGCCCGCAGCGGGTCTCAACCCCCGGGAAACCCAGGAGGTGGACCGTCTGGTCCGCCGTATTGCGGACTCCGGAACCACGGTGGTTTTGGTGGAACACGACATGAAGATGGTCATGAACCTCTCGGACCGTATCCTGGTGCTCGACTACGGCAAGAAGCTGGCGGAAGGCACGGGGGAAGAAGTCCGCCGCAACCCGGACGTGATCGCCGCCTATCTGGGCGCCCACGCTTGAGCCGGAGCACTGACGATATGGAATCCCTGCGCATCATCAAGGATGAACACCGCAACCTCTGGCGTGTCGCCATCACCCTCGACCAGGTCATCGAGGAGATGGAGAGCACTGGCACGGTGGACGGCGCCTTTCTCGGCTCGGTTCTGGATTACTTCGAGCAGTTCGTGGATCGTGCCCACCACCCCAAGGAGGATCAACACCTCTTCCGCCTGCTGCGGCAGCGCAGTTCCAGTGCAGCGCCCGCCCTGGACCGGCTGGAAGCCGAGCACCGCGAAGCCCCCGGCAAACTGGCCGCGTTACGCCAGACGCTGGAACAATGTCCATCCACCGACGGCGCGGTGCTCCGGTTGACCACGGCCCTGCGCGCTTACCTGGCTGAACTAAAGGCGCACATCCGGATTGAGGAGGCCGATGTATTCCCCCTGGCCCGCGAGGCGCTGCGCCCCGAGGACTGGCACGAGATCGACCGCGCCTTCCTGGACAATCAGGATCCGGTTTTCGGCCAACAGGCACGCGCCGAATTCCGGGATCTTTTCCATCGCATCGCCAGCCTCGCTCCGGTGTCCGTCGGGCTGGGAAGTCACACGGCCGGCGGTCTCCATTCCCGCAACAATCACCACGATGTGCTCCTGGCGGTGCGTGATGTGGAAAGCTGCTATGGGCGAATCAAGGCTCTCAAAGGCATCAGCCTGGAAGTCCGCAAAGGCGAAACGGTTGCCCTGGTGGGCGCCAATGGCGCGGGCAAGACCACTTTCCTGCGGGCACTGTCCGGCGTGCAACCCATCAGCGCGGGCTCCATCACCTTCGGGGGCGAGGATATCTCCCGGCACCGGGCTGACCAGCGCATGCGGCTCGGGATATGCCAATCGCCCGAAGGACGCCAGGTTTTCGGCCCGCTGTCGATTGAAGACAACCTCCGCCTGGGCGCCTATACCCAGCCCAAGCACTTCTTCGCCGAAGACCTGGAAAAAATTTACGGAATGTTCCCCATTCTGAAGGAGAAGCGGAAACTTCCGGCGGGCACGCTCTCGGGCGGCCAGCAACAGATGTTGGCCATTGGCCGGGCGCTCATGGGCAGGCCCAAGCTGCTGCTGCTGGACGAACCCTCCATGGGCCTTGCCCCCCTTTTGGTGGAAGAGGTATTCAATGTCGTCAGCTCCCTCAAGGCCCAGGGCATGACCATCCTCCTGGTGGAGCAGAATGCGTTTTCGGCATTGGCCATCGCCGATCGCGGTTACGTGCTGGAAACCGGCGAAATCACGCTGACCGGCTCGGGGCGGGATCTGATCGAGAACGAAAAGGTCCGCTCCGCCTACTTGGGCATGTGAAGCCCGAACGCCGTGGCGTAGGGAACAAGCTGCCGCAATCAGCCACCCGCCCGAGCACGTGCCCTGGAGGGCTGCACAGGCAGCCCTCCAGGGCACGTCCGTGACGGGAAACTTCTTTCATGAGCAAAGATGAGTATCTGTAGCTATTGCAGCGGGAAGGGTGTCCCGAACCGATAGGGGTGACTTGGCCACCGGATGGCAGTCTGCCCGAACGCGCCCATTCTTTTTGAAGCGCGGGTGCGGATCCTTGAGGGGGAGCTCACACGGGTAGTCGGCGGCAAACGTACAACCTGCGACCGGGCGACACCTTCCATCTTCCCCCCCACACACGCATGACGAACATTCCGGTCCCGCTGGCGTGCAGTATCTGTCCAGCCAAAAAGGAATCTGATTCCGCACACCTGCGCGCCCCTTGTGCGAGCCCGGGAAAAAGACGCTGCTCCACGCTCAAGGCCTTGGTGCCAGAAGCCGTTAGCCCGCATTGAAGTGCCTGTTTCCCGGACCTGACATGCTGGAGCGACCTTTTCGATCACTAGACGGCTGGGTGTCCTATCTTGGGCGCCTGGATCTTCCCGTGCTACGCCGCACTGCCGCTGCCCTCGAAAGTCTTCGCGAGCGTGCCGACAGTGTTAGTGGCCGCGAGATCGCCGCCGTCGTGCTGCAGGACCCCTTGATGACGCTCAAGGTACTGGCCTATCTGGAAAGCCACCGCAGCCCCTGCCAGAACCACGACGTAACGACCATCGAGCGAGCGCTGATGATGCTCGGGGTGGAGCGCTTTTTCCGCAGTTTCCCGGAGCTTCAGTCCGTGGAGACTCAGCTTGAAGCATGGCCCAAAGCGCTGATAGGCGTGCTTCGAGTCATCGGGCGGGCACGCAACGCCTCGCGCTTTGCGCGGGACTGGGCACAGCTTCGCTACGATATCGACGTGGATGAAGTGACTGTGGCAGCCCTGCTTTACGACTGCCTCGAGGTCGCCCTGTGGTGCTCCGCCCCCAGCTTGGCCCTGGCGATCCGCAGGGAACAGGATGAACACCCCGGGCTGCGCAGCCATGAGGCTCAACGCCTGGTGCTCGGGGTCACGCTGGGGGAGATACAGCGTGCGGTGGCCCGCGCCTGGCATTTGCCACAGTTGCTGGCGCGATTGATGGATGACTCGGAGGCCGACAACCCCCGCGCCCAGAACGTGGTGCTCGCTGTGAATCTGGCCCGTCACTTGGCCAACGGCTGGGAAGATCCGGCCGTCCCCGATGACCTGGCCGCCGTACAGCGACTCCTGCGGATTCCAGAGGAAACCCTGCTCGCTCGCTTGGGTGCGCCAACACTCCCGGGACCCGACCTGCCCGCGTCCGCCCCCCTCAATTCATGGCCGCAAAATTCTCAAAGCGCGTGTACTCCCCCAGGAAGGTCAGACGGATAGTGCCGGTCGGACCGTTACGGTGCTTGGCCAAATTGATCTCCGCAGTTCCCTTGTCCGGAGAATCCGGGTTGTAAACCTCGTCCCGGTAAATGAAGATGATGATGTCCGCGTCCTGTTCCAGAGCACCGGACTCACGCAGATCCGAGCTCACGGGACGCTTGTTGGGGCGATTCTCCAGGCTTCGGTTGAGCTGGGAGAGCGCAATGATCGGTACCGAAAGCTCTTTCGCGAGAGACTTCACTGATCGGGAAATCTCCGACAGTTCCGCAGCCCGGTTGTCGCTTTCCTTGCTCGAGGTCATTAACTGGAGGTAGTCGATGACGATCAATCCAAGCTTGCCGTACTGACGGTAGAGCCGGCGAGCACGGGTACGCAGGTCGATGGGATTGAGTCCGGGCGTCTCGTCGATGTGAATGGGCGCTTCGTGCAGCTTGCCCATGGCGTAACTGAGCCGCTGCCAGTCATCATCATTGAGGCGCCCGGTACGCAGTCGCTGCTGATCTAGCCGCCCCACCGAGGAGACGAAACGCATCGCCAGTTGGGTACCAGGCATTTCCATACTGAAGATGCCGACCGGCAAGCCGCACTCCGCCGCAACGTGCTCGGCTATGTTCAGGGCAAATGTGGTCTTCCCCATACCTGGACGCCCCGCCACAATCAACATGTCTCCGGGCTGCAAACCGGCGGTCTTCGCGTCCAGGTCATTGAAGCCGCTGGGCACCCCGGTGACCTCCGAAACGCTGTCGCGGTCGTAGAGCTCCTGGATCCGCGTAACCACCTGGGTAAGGATGGGGCGTATGGAAACGAATCCCGAGTTGTGACGCGCCCCGGCCTCGGCGATCTCGAACACCTTTGCCTCGGCCTCATCCAGCAGTTGCTTGGCGTCCCGCCCTGCGGGGCTCAGGGCACTGGAGGCTATTTCGTCACCCACCGTCACCAGCTTGCGCAGGATCGCCCGTTCGCGAACGATCTCTGCATAGCGCCGGATGTTGGCGGCGGAGGGCGTGCTATTGACGATCTCCCCGAGATAAGCCAGTCCTCCGGTATGCTCGACTTCGCCCCCTTTATCGATGGACTCGAACACCGTCACCACGTCCGCGGGCTTGCCCAACTCCATCAGTCGGGCGATATGTCGAAATATCCGCTTGTGGTCGTCCCGGTAAAAATCCTCCTCCCCAACCTGGTCAGCGACTCGGTCCCACGCGGCATTGTCGAGCAGCAAGCCCCCCAGCAGCGATTGTTCCGCTTCCAGGGAATGAGGAGGAAGCTTGAGTGCGGCTACCTCTGGATCAGGTGCGGTAAACGGGCGTTGTTTAGCCATCGAAGAATCCGTTCAGTTCTGCTTTCTGCCACGAATGTCGAAGGGGAATCCCTTCGGGTGGGCCATACCATCCGAGCATGGCGCTAGCCGAGCAGCCAACACTCGCAATGAGCGTCAGAGCCAGCATTCGTTCGGATAATACAAACAAAAGGGGCTGCCGAAGCAGCCCCTTTTGTTGTAGACACGAGCCTAAGTTGCTTACTGCTCGGCAACCACGGTCACGGTAATGCTGGCCAAAACATCGGCATGCAGCGCTACTTCCACCACATTCTCGCCGAGAGCCTTGATCGGACCGGCAGGCAAGTGCACGGACGACCGCTCCACCTCGAAGCCGTTGGCGGCAAGCACCTCGGCCACGTCCGCATTGCTCACGGAACCAAACAGGCGGCCGTCGACACCCGCTTTCCGCGCAATTTCCACAACCAAGCCATTGAGCTTCTCGGCAACGCCTTGCGCAGCAGCGAGACGCTCTGCCTGAAGTTTTTCGAGTTCGGCGCGCTTGGCTTCGAACTCGGCCATCGCAGCAGGGGTCGCCCGCTTGGCCTTGCCGTTGGGGATCAGGTAATTGCGGGCGTAGCCGTCTTTCACTTTGACCACATCACCCAAGCCACCGAGATTCCCCACTTTTTCCAGAAGAATGATTTGCATGGCGAAACCTCTTACGAATGCAGGTCAGTGTACGGGAGCAGCGCCAAGAAGCGAGCACGTTTCACGGCCACAGACAACTGCCGCTGGTAGCGGGCTTTTGTCCCGGTAATACGGGCCGGCATCAGTTTGCCGTTCTCGGTGATGAAATCCTTCAGCAGGTCCACATCCTTGTAGTCGATCTCTTCAATCTTCTCGACAGTGAAACGGCAAAACTTGCGCCGCTTGAACAGGCTACGGCCACCACGATCTTCTTTACGCTTGTTCGGTCTGAACGCCATTTTCAGAATCCTTACGAATATCTCAACTCAGTTACGAGCACGACAGTGCTCTTAGCACGTCGCGACCGCTGGCTCAACACGCCTTCCACCACCACGGCTTGACCAAGGGGAACGCTGGCAACTTCCTTGGCCAAGTGCCCATAAACTTGGGCCTCAACAACACACTCGACCACACGTATGTCCTGACCAATCAGTTGTTGCGAGTGATGCCTAAGCGAGAACCCCATCACAGGTAACCCGCTCGGGGTGTAGCGAAGACTATCTTTCTCTTCGATTACACCAGAAAGCTGGAGCCGATTAGCCGCGCTCTCAGCCACGTCAAGCGGAGGTCGCACCTTCGGCGGGCTTATCCTCTGCAGCGGGCGCAGGCGAACCAACCAAGGACTTGGACTTCTCCTCCTTCATCATCGGAGACGGAGTAGAGACAGCCTTGGACATTTTAACCGTCAGATGACGCAGCACAGCATCGTTGAACTTGAACGCATGCTCAAGTTCATTGATAGCCTCCAAGTCGCATTCGATGTTCATCAGAACATAATGTGCCTTGTGAACCTTCTGGATGGGATAGGCCAGTTGACGGCGTCCCCAGTCCTCAAGACGGTGAATCGTGCCGTTACGGGACAAAACAACAGTTTTGTACCGTTCAATCATAGCGGGCACTTGCTCGCTCTGATCGGGGTGCACGATGAAAACAATCTCATAGTGACGCATGAATACTCCCTTTCGGTTAACGTTGCAGCCCTCCGGACATGCGACCCGGTAGGGCAAGGAAACTGTTGATACAAACACCAAACCCCCTTTCGGGGGTTTGGTATGCGCGCATCAATAACAGATGCATTGACATTAGGTTAGTCTGGCGCTGACCTACTTTCGCGAGCGGGTTGCTCAC
>DAITAZ010000018.1:0-70744 GCA_036824045.1 Rhodocyclaceae bacterium | reverse complement strand
CAGGCGCAGCCCCGGCTCGGAAAGCGCCGCCGCCAGCAGCCGCAGGAAGCGGTCCGCCGTAGCTGCCGGCGTTTCGGTGAACAGTTCTTCCAACTGGTCGATCACCAGCAGCAGGCAGGAAGCGCGGTCCCCGCTGAACTGGCAGGCCACCAGCGCCCGAAGAGCATCGGCGCTCGCGGAAAGGCTGTCCCGCAGGTCCGCTTCCTCCCGCCCCAGGGCATCGCCCAGGCGCAGGGCCAATCGACCATAAGGATCGCCGGTGGGGGTAAAGACCAGCGCCTTCGGCCAGCCCGTTTCCGCCAGCGCGGGCAGCAGCCCGGCCCTGACCAGCGACGACTTGCCCGAGCCGGAAGCGCCCGCCACCAGAAGCAGGCGGCGCGCCGGTTCCTCGAAGGCTTGGGTGAATTGCCGGATGTAGGCATCGCGGCCGAAGAAATACTCCGCGTCCTGCTCGGTGAAGGCGCGCAGGCCGAGGAAAGGCTGACGCGCCGGGCTGGCCGGGGTCGCGGGGTTCGTCGGCGGTTCTGGGGGACGTTCGCCCGACCGCTTGGGCAAGCCCGGCCCAACGTCCGGTGCCCCTTCACGCAGGAAGTTCAGCAGGCTCCGGTAGTCGTCGCCCTCCAGACAGTCCGGGAGATGCAACCAGCCCCAGCCCTTGAGCCAGGGCGGGACGTGATCTTCCCGCCCACCGTCCGGCAGCACCGCCTTGTACTTCCGGCTCTTGCCTTTCTCGTCGTACAGCGCCGCCGTCGCCAGCGCGGCCTCCCAATGGCTGCCACGCCCCTCGGTCCGTGGCACATCTTCGCCGCGAATCAGCCGATGGTAGCGCTCGCTGCACACCATCAGCACCTTGGTGGCCCGTTCTGCCTGGCGTTCCATCCAGCGGGGCCACTTGTCCGGCGGATGGGCGCCCGGCACGTACTGGTCGAGCACACAGTCCACGCCCGGCTCGCTTCCCAGGGAATCGGCCAAGGCCTTGATCCGCTCCCGGTGCGCGGACGAATCGTGGGAATAGCTGATGAACACCCGGATGGGCTGTGTGGCGTCTTGCAGATCAGAGAGGATGGCCATGGTTTTATCGCTGCCGTTAAATGCTGGCTCCGGCAAAATCATCCGAAACCGCATGGCATCCATTCTAACCCGCCGGGAACGCGGGCCCGGAGCGTGCATCACGCCTGGCCCGGGGAACGGGGCGCATTTGCCACCCGTTCCCGCGGCTGGAATCCGCCAGAAATGCGGCACAATCGCGCCTGTAGCCATTCCCCAACTCCGGACGCCCAGAACAAGATGAACCCGCTGCTCGATTTCTCCGGTCTGCCTCGCTTCGACGCCATCCAGCCCGAACACGTCACCCCCGCCGTCACCCAGTTGCTGACCGAAAACCGGGAGGCGATCGCCCGCCTGCAGGACGACTCCGCTGCACCCACCTGGGCCGGGTTTGCCGCACCGCTGATCGACGCAGGCGAACGCCTCTCCCGCGCCTGGAACGTGGTAGGCCACCTGCACAGCGTAAATGACGTGCCCGAGTGGCGGGAGGCCTACAACGCCAACCTGCCGGAGGTGAGCCGCTTTTATGCCGAGGTGGGGCAGAACCTCAAGCTCTTCCACAAGTACCGGGCGATCAAGGAAAGCGCCGGTTTCGCCAGCCTCAGCCCCGCCCAGCAACGGGTGATCGACAACGAAGTGCGGGATTTCCGGCTCTCCGGCGCCGAGCTGCCGGACGCGCAGAAGCCCCGCTTCCAGGAAATCCAGCAGGAGCTTTCGGCCTTGGCCGCCAAGTTCTCCGAGAACCTGCTGGATGCCACCAACGCCTTTGCCGCCTATGTGGAAAATGAAGCGGAACTGGCCGGCCTGCCAGACGATGTAAAGGCTGCCGCCCGCGCCGCGGCGGAGCGCGAGGGCAAATCGGGCTGGAAGTTCACCCTGCACGCGCCTTCCTACCTGCCCGTGCTGCAATATGCCGACAACCGGACGCTGCGGGAGAAAATCTATCGCGCCCACGCCACCCGCGCTTCGGAACTGGGCGACCCCAAACTGGACAACACCGGCAACATCAACCGCATCCTCGCCCTGCGCGCCGAGATGGCCCAGATGCTGGGCTACGCCAACTACGCACAGGTGTCCCTGGTGCCCAAGATGGCGGAGAGCCCGGCCCAGGTGCTGGCCTTCCTGCGCGAGATGGGCGTGAAAGCCCGCCCCTTTGCCGAAAAAGACGCCGCCGCCCGCGCCGAATTCGCTGCCCAGGAACTTGGACTGCCTCAACTGGAGATGTGGGATGTGCTCTATGCCTCCGAGAAGCTGCGGCAAAAGCGTTACGCGTTTTCCGAGCAGGAAGTACGCCAGTACCTGCCCGAGCCCCAGGTGCTGGAAGGCTTGTTCGGGGTCATCCAGACGCTCTTTGGTGTGAAGATCGAGGAAGACCAGGCCCCCACCTGGCACCCGGACGTGCGGCTGTTCCGTATCACGAACCAGGCGGGCGATCTGGTCGGTCAGTTCTATCTGGACCTCTACGCCCGGGAAACCAAGCGGGGCGGCGCCTGGATGGATGGCGCCATCACCCGCCGCCAGCTTGCCGGCGGCACGCAGAAACCCGTGGCCTACCTGGTGTGCAACTTCTCGGCGCCAGTGGGCGACAAGCCCGCCACGTTCACCCATGACGAAGTGATCACCCTGTTCCATGAATGCGGCCACGGCCTGCACCACCTGCTCACCCGGGTGGACGAGCTCTACGTTTCGGGGATTCACGGCGTGGAATGGGATGCGGTGGAACTACCCAGCCAGTTCATGGAGAACTTCTGCTGGGAGTGGGACGTGCTGCGGGGCATGACGCGTCACGTGGACACCGGCGAGCCCCTGCCCCGGGAACTCTTCGACAAGATGATCGCCGCCCGCAATTTCGAGAGCGGCCTGTTCACCCTGCGCCAGCTGGAATTCGCCATCTTCGACATGCAACTGCACGCAGGCTTCCAGACAGGGGGCGATAAATCGGTCCTGCAATTGCTCGAGGAAGTCCGCAACGAGGTGGCGGTGGTGCACCCGCCCGCCTGGAACCGTTTTCCCCACAGCTTCAGCCACATCTTTGCCGGGGGCTATGCCGCGGGCTACTACAGCTACAAATGGGCAGAAGTGCTTTCCGCCGATGCCTTCGAGGCCTTTGAAGAAGCGGCCGCGCCGGGCAAGTCCGTGCTGGACCCGGCCACCGGCGAACGCTTCTGGCGGGAGATCCTGGCCGTGGGGGGAAGCCGTCCGGCCATCGAATCCTTCAAGGCTTTCCGCGGGCGCGAGCCGAAAGTGGATGCCCTGCTCCGCCACAGTGGCATGGTGCCTGCCTGAACCTGCAAGGGGAGCGATGACCATGAAGCTCATCTGCCAAATGCTGCTGGCCATCGCGCTCGCCGCAGGCGCTGCCGGGGCTCAGGCCCAGACCGCTTACCGCTGGGTGGACAAGAACGGTCAGGTCAATTACGCCGACCAGCCGCCACCCAACACCGTACGCAAGGTGGAAGAGCGCCGCCTGGGAGTCAACCGCATCGAGGGTGGCGATTCCTACAGTTTGTCCAAGGCCAGCCAGGACTTTCCCGTCACCCTCTACACCGCCGCCAGCTGCCTGGCGGAATGCCGGATGGCGCGGGAATTTCTGGCCAAACGGGGGATCACCGCCAAAGAAGTGGTGCTTGGCGATGCCGCGGAGCAAGAGGCCTTCCGGCGCACCTTTTCCAGTACCGAACTGCTGGTGCCCGCCATCACCGTGGGCGCCAGCATGAAAATGCGCGGATTTGAATCGTCCACCTGGGAACGGATGCTGGACGACGCGGGCTACCCGGCGGCCAAAGGGGCGAACAACACCCCGGCCGCCCCCCAGCGCACAGCAGCGGAACCGGCTCGCAACCCTACCACCTACTGAGCATTGCCCCGCCCTGCCCTTGGCAAACCCCTGCACGCTCACCCACCGTCCCACGCCTGTTCGAATTAAGCTTTGACGCTCGCTCCACCGTGGAGCGCTCGCGGAGACGAACATGGATAAACCTTACAACCCGGTCGGCTGGTTTGAACTGTACGTGGCGGACATGGAACGCGCACGGGCCTTTTACAGTGCGGTTTTCCAGCGGGAGCTGATCCCCCTCGAAGTCCCTGCCGAGGGCGGGCTGCCAATGGAAATGTATGCCTTTCCCTGGCAGGACGCGCGCGGCGCCCCCGGCGCCCTGGTGAAGATGGATGGACTCTCGCCCGGGCCCGGGGGAACGCTGATCTATTTTTCATGCATGGACGTGGCGGACGAGTGCGCGCGCGCTGAAGCAGCAGGTGGTACCGTCGTGCAGCCACGGATGTCCATTGGTCAGTATGGCTTCATTGCCTTGATCAAGGACACCGAGGGCAACGTGATCGGCCTGCACGCGCAGCAGTAACGCATTCCTGTGCGCAGCATCGGGCGGCGGGGGCGAGCTGTATTACACTCGGGCGACCGTGCCCCCATCCTCCGCCCATGAAGATCGCCACCTGGAACGTGAATTCCCTCAAAGTCCGCCTGCCCCATTTGCTGGACTGGCTGGCCACCAACCAGCCCGATGCGCTTTGCCTGCAGGAGCTGAAACTGGAGGACAAGGCTTTCCCCCTCGCCGAGATCGAGGCTGCGGGTTATCAAGCCGTCTTCAACGGCCAGAAGACCTACAACGGTGTTGCCATCCTGAGCCGGGAAACACCGTCCGACGTGGTCAAAGACATTCCCGGGTTTGCCGATGAGCAAAAGCGCATCATCGCAGCGACAGTGGCCGGCGTGCGGATCGTGTGCGGGTACTTTCCGAACGGCCAGGCCGTTGGCTCCGAAAAATATGCGTACAAGATGCGCTGGCTGGCGGCCTTGACTTCCTGGCTGCGCAGCGAACTGGCCGCCTATCCCCGGCTCGCGCTGCTGGGGGACTACAACATCGCGCCGGAAGACCGGGATGCCCACCCGGACTGGAAGGAGGAGATCCACGTCTCCCCCCAGGAGCGCGAAGCCTTCCATACCCTTGCCGGACTCGGGCTGGTGGACGCCTTTCGGCTCTTTGAACAGCCGGAGCGCAGCTTTTCCTGGTGGGATTACCGGATGATGGCGTTCCGCCGCAACTTCGGGCTGCGGATCGATCACATCCTCCTGACCCCCGAACTCGCCAGCCAATGCCGTGCATGCGAGGTGGACAAGGCTCCGCGCCGCCTGGAACGCCCCTCCGATCATGCACCGGTGGTGGCGCAACTGGATCTGACAGCATGAGCGCCCCCGGTCGCAACCTCGAGCCCACTCCGGCGCATGCTACGCCCGGCGCAGCGCTGGCCGCGCTATACCCGCCCCTGGCCGGACTTTCGCCATCGGCGCTGGCCGAACTCGCCCAGGCCATGCAGCCGGTAACGCTCCCCCCTGGCACCGTGGTATTCGATGAAAGACAAACCTGCCAGGGCTTCCCCTTTGTCACGGCCGGATGCATCCGGGTCGTCAAAACGTCGTCCAGTGGCCGCGAACTGCCCCTCTACCGGGTGACTCCGGGTGAAACCTGCGTGATCAGTTCGAGTTGCCTGCTCGGCCACTCCCCCTACAACGCGCGGGGCGTCACCGAAACCGAGACTACCGTGCTGCTGCTGCCCCGCCCGCAGTTCGACGCACTCCTGGCCGAGCCCGCATTCCGGCAGTTCGTGTTCGAGTTGTTCTCCGAACGCATCGCCGACCTGATGCATCTGGTGGAAGAAATCGCCTTCCGCAAACTGGACCAGCGCCTGGCCGCCCTGCTGCTGGGACGTGGTCGCACCATCCACGCCACCCATCAGCAACTGGCCGATGAACTGGGCAGTGTGCGGGAGATGATCAGCCGCTTGCTGAAGGGTTTTGCCGCCCAGGGCTGGGTCAGTCTCGGGCGCGAGCAGATCGAAGTGCTCGACGCCGCCAGCCTGCGCCGCATGGCCACCTGAATCAATTCATCGGCGCTTTGTAACCTTGGTTACAGACGATTGCCGACGTGCTTTGCTCAAATACGCCTACAGTCAATTGCCAACCTGGAGGACAAAATGGGCAAGAACGTAGGCGGGATCGACAAAGTGTTGCGCATCGTAGCCGGACTGGTGCTGCTGGGTCTGGCAGCCACCGGCACCGTGGGTGCGTGGGGTTACATCGGCATCGTGCCCTTGGCCACCGGCCTCCTGGGCTGGTGCCCGGCTTACACCCTTTTTGGCATCAAGACCTGCCCTGCAGGGAAGTAAGCACCAACAGGCATCACGCCCGCGGCGCGCCCTGCGCCGCGCACCAGTTGGCGAGGCGGACATAGTCCGCCACCGCCAGCTTCTCTCCCCGGGCTCCCGGGTCGATTCCCGTTTCCACAAATCCCCCATCGGGTACCAAGCCCGCCAGGCAATTGCGCAGCGTCTTGCGCCGCTGGCCGAAGGCCGCTGACACCACCCGACTCAGGACTGCCTCGTCCGTTGCGTTCAACGCAGAAGCGGGCCGGGGCTTCAGCCACACAATGCTGGAGGTAACCTTGGGCGCCGGCCGGAAAGCGGAGGGCGGTACGTCGAACAGTGACGCCACTTCAAAGCGGTATTGCAGCATCACCGACAGGCGGCCGTAAGCGGGGCTGTCCGGTTCCGCAACCATGCGGTCCACCACTTCTTTCTGAAGCATGAACAACATGTCCTGAATGCTCCCGGCAAACTCCGCCAAGTGAAACAGCAAGGGGGTGGAGATGTTGTACGGCAGGTTGCCCACCACCCTCAGGGGCGCGCCCAGGCGGGCAAAGTCGAACTGCAAGGCGTCGCCCTCGTGGATCGTGAGTTGACTGGGAGAGAAGCGCCTTTTCAGCCGCTCCACCAGATCCCGATCGATTTCCACCACATTGAGATGTGGAATTCGGGCCAACAGTGGCCCAGTCAGCGCCCCCAGACCGGGGCCGATCTCCACCATCACATCCGAAGCCCGCGGCGCAATGGTGGACACGATCTGCTCGATGATCCCTTCATCCACCAGGAAGTTCTGTCCGAAACGCTTGCGGGCTTGATGCATGGCTGGCCGGTATGGGTCGGTTGAACGAAAGGGCCACGATTATGCCAGAGCTGCCCCGCCCTGATCCCACAAAGGCCATTAGCCCGGATTGCCAGGAAAGGCTAAAGCCTCTCGTCACCCTTCCGTAAACCCGAATATTCAGGCACCCACGTTACCCGAGGCGGCGGTGCCTGGTGGGTCATTTCCACGCACGGTTCTCGGCACAAGGGGAATTCATCATGGTTCGGCAAAACAGCTTACTGGCCAGCGCCCTGCTGGTGTCCTTGTTGTCAGCCTGTGGAGGCGGCGGGGGCGGAGGATCGTCGGCTGCCGTCCGCCCTGACCCCGCAACGGAGGCAAGCACGGGTACGAGCACGGGAACAAGTACCGGCACGAGCACGGGAACCGGCACAGGAAGCGGAACGGACACTGGCACAGCGACCGGCATCGTTTACCAGTCGCTTGTAACCGGTAGCACGTCTTTCCAGGCCAGCGGCGTGATCAGCGGAGTCGTGGTGGGCGGATCCGTGGATGCGGCCAGCAACGACGGCGGTAACGTGACAGTCAACTTCGCGCCGACGACGGTCACGACCACCGCAATCGGGACGGGGACGGGTACCGGAACAGATACGGGGACGGGCACCGGGAACGACACGTACTCCCTGCACTCCCTGCCCATCAACACTGATGTGACCATTAGTGTCCAGAGCGCGAGCGGCGTGAGCTTTACCGAAACCTTCAAGGCAAGCGACCTGATTGCAGGCAACTGGCACGGCCCTCTCCCGGGCGATATGCAGGTAACACTGCTGGGCGGCTTCAAGGACGCGGAGGACGGCTCTGCTCGCCTCGTGGAATTCATCAAGCCGGACGCCAACTTCTTCCAGTACTCCACCCTTGGCTGGTGGGATTACCTCTCGACCACCGGCGACGAAACCCACGGATACTTTGTCGCGGGAGATCCCACCCGCCCCTCGGACATCCCGACAACCGGCACGGCCAGCTACTCTGGTCTGATGCTGGGCCACTACGCCAGCGCCGACGGCCTGTACGCCGTTAACGCCAAAGCCAGTGCCCAGGCAGATTTTGCTGCGCAAACGGTGGCGTTGCAGACATCGGGCACCGTGAAAGGCACCTTTGGCGATGTCAGCAGTTTCGTGGCGGATTCCGGGCTGAACCTCACGGGTACACTTTCCATCAATCGGACCGATAACAAGCTGACCGGCCAGTTGGCCACCACCAACGGACTGAGCGGCGGGGCCGTCGGCAAGTTCTTCGGGCCGGCAGCCAAAGAAATGGGCGGCACGTTCCTGCTGCAGAACAATCAGGGCACCGAACAAATGGTGGGTGGCTTCCTGCTCAAACGCTAGCCGGACCGAGATCCACGGGAGAAAACGACAATGCACAAGACAAATACCCTCGCCCTGGTGTTGCTCACAGCCGGGGTCACCGCCTGCGGTGGTGGCGGCGGCGGCGCTGGAGGCGGCCTGTCGGGCGGAAGTTCCGGCAGCAGCGGGACCAGCAGCTCCGCCGTTTCCAGACTCGATGGCGCCAACGCCAGCCTGGTACTGGACGTGGTCAGCCAGAACTTCACCGGCGACCGCCAGAATCAAAACCTTCAGGCGCAAAGCGGGGGCAGCGTGACGCTGATCCTGAACACGGACAGCTCGGGCAAGCCCTCCTCTGTGAATCTGATCGCCAGCGGTCTGCCCGGTTTGCCCAGCGGCTACGGGCAGACCTTCAGCAATTTCTCTTCGGTGCCGCTGGCGGGCCTGACCGGAAATTCGCTGAAAACCACCATCGTGGACACTGCCGCCCAGAAAGCGCACGTGTTCGAAATGACCGACCCGGTTTCCACAGGCTTTGCCTACACCACACTGGGCCACTGGCAATACTTTGACAATGCCGCAAACACGAACGTGGGCGGATGGTTTGTCGCCGGCAAGCAATCCGCCCAAACCCTGCCTAGTACCGGCACGGCCAGTTACTCGGGCATTGCGGGGGGCACCTATTCCGCCGGAGGCGAGACCTTCGCAGTCAACGCGGCAGCCAATGCCAACGTCGACTTCGGCAACCGGAGCGTGGTCTTCGCCACTACCGGTTCCCAATCCGCCAAAGTCGTGAACAATCAATTGCAGAACTTCGCCGGCGACAATTCGCTGAATCTGTCCGGGTCCCTGCAAATCCAATCTGGCACGAATGGTTTTGCTGGCACCCTGACCTCCGCCGGCAGCGGATCCGCCGCGTCCCAGATGAGCGGTAGCGCGTCGGGCAAGTTTTTCGGCAACGCGTCCCCCGCCAAGGCCAGCGGCCCCGCCGAAATGGGGGGAACCTTCTTCCTGAAAAATGGTGCCAACGACCGTCAGATGGTTGGGGGATTCATCCTGAAGTGATGTTAGCCTGCTCCGGCGCCCGGTTAGTCCGGGCGCTTTGTCACATCCATTGCCAGAAAGGCTGACATGCCCCCGCTTCGCTCCATTCTGCTTTCGGCTGTGCTGCTGGCACTGCCCGTCGTAGCCTCCGCCCAGGCTGGAGCAAGCCTCAACATGAGCATCGACGAAGCCGCCCGCCTGGCTACGCGGTGGTTCGAAGAAGGCAGACCGGAAGAGGCGAGGCGGATGGTAAAGCTGCTGCGCGCGACGCCCGAACCTCATCCTCAGATCCTGTTCCTCTCCGGCCAGCTCGCCATGGCAGACGGCGACTTCCGCTTGGCGGTTTCGGAGTTCCGGCGCCTGCTGAGCGAAGATCCCTCGCTCATTCGCGTGCGGCTGGAGCTTGCCCGGGCACTCTACGAACTGCGGGACTTTGACGCCGCCCGTTACCACTTTGAACTGGCTCTCGGAGAAGACGTACCGGAAGCGGCCCGCGCAAACATTCAGGGTTTCCTGCAGCGCATCCGCAGCCAGATCAGCAGTTACAGCCTGAGCGCGATGCTGGTACCGGACAGCAACGTCAACCAGTCCACGCGCGCCGAAACCGTGGACGTGCTGGGCCGCACCTTCACCCTGAACGGCGACGCCCGCGCCAAGAGCGCCCTGGGCCTGGCCCTGGTGGGGCAATCCCGGCACGCCTTTGGCGGCGAGCACAGAAGCTTCGTTCGCACCTACCTGGAACACCGGGAGTACCCGGCCCGTTACGCGGATTTCAGTTTTCTGCAGGTCACGCTCGGCCACAGCCTGCAACAGGGCCCGTCCACCTGGACACTGGAAGCCGGCCCGCTGGCCTCCATCTACCAGGACAAAGGGCTGTACCGAGGCGGCATGGCGCAGTTGAGCCACGGCCGGCCCCTCGGTCGATCCCTGTGGCTGAATCAAAGCCTCAACTGGAAGCAGCTTGATTACCCGGACTACACTTACCTCTCGGGGCATCAAACCTGGCTGGGGCACGATCTGCGCTACGCCATCAACCGCACCTCGGTCGCCAGCCTCTCACTCTGGCTGGGCAAGAGCCGGGCGGCGGAATCGGCTTACGGCTACCAGGCCGCTGAGTGGAAGATCGGCTACCTCAAGGAACTGGGCCGGGGCTTCACGGTGGAACTCCGCCTGGCGGGGAGCCGGTTTGACTACAGCGGGGAGTCGCCCCTCTTTGGCGAAGTCCGCCATGACCGGGAAGGACGGGTAGAAGTGGATATCACCCGCCGGGACTGGTCGTGGCGCGGGTTCGCACCCAAGCTCACCCTCACCCATACCGACCACCGCTCGAACCTCCCCCTCTACAGCTACCGGAGGACCTATCTGGGCCTGGGCGTGACCCGGGAGTTCTGACTCTCCCGGCGCTGGGCCGCCATCGCTATCGCGAGTTCAACGGCGGCGTACAAGCTGCCTGGATTGGCTTGGCCGGTCCCCGCCAGATCCAGCGCCGTACCGTGGTCCACTGAGGTGCGGATGATCGGCAAGCCGAGTGTGACGTTCACGCCGCCCCCGAAACTCGCGTACTTCAATACCGGCAAGCCCTGATCGTGATACATGGCCAGGACCGCATCACCCCGCTCCAGCTGATGGGGCGTGAACATCGTGTCTGCCGGCAACGGCCCGATAGCATCGATCCCCTCGGCCCTGGCCACTTCCAGCGCGGGAATGATCACCTCGATCTCCTCGCGCCCCATATGCCCACCCTCGCCCGCATGGGGATTCAGCCCCGCCACCAGGATGCGCGGGCGGGGCAACCCGAATCGGGCACGCAGGTCTTCGTCCAGAATGCGCAGCGTCGCCAGCAATTCGGATTCCGTCAGCACTTCCGGCACACGCTTGAGCGGAACATGGGTCGTCGCCAGCGCGACGCGCAATCCCCCACCCACCAGCATCATCACCACGCGCGCGGTGCCCGTCTGCTCCGCAAGATACTCGGTATGCCCCGAAAACCTGCGCCCGCCATCGTTGATTACGCCCTTGTGCAGAGGCGCTGTAACCATGGCGTCGAACTCGCCGGACTGGCAGCCTGCGATGGCACGATCCAGAATCGCCAGCACACAGTCGCCATTTCCCACCGCCAGTTGCCCCGCCGTTGACGGCAGGGAGAGCGGCACATGGAGTACTTCCAGTTCCTCGGCCTCCGGCTCCCGGTCCGGGTCGTAATCCACCCAGCGGCCTTGGAAATCCATGCAGGTTGCCCGCTCCGCCAGCAGTGCCCGGTCCCCGAGGACCACCAGACGCACAGCACCCGGCAACTTCCGCTTTGACAGCGCAGCGCACAGCTCCGGGCCGATTCCCGCCGGCTCTCCGCTGGTTACCGCAATGCGCACCGGACGCCCTGATGGAACGGCCATAGCTGTCAGCGGTCTTCCAGCCGAACTTCCACGTAGGCGCGGTCCCGCTGCTGGCGCACCCAGTCCTGGTAGGCGTCTTCGGCTTTACGGTCCCGCACGGCCTGCCGCGCCAACAACCGCCGCCGGTCTTCGGACACATCTGCCGTCCGACGCTCAAGAACCTGGATCAGGTGCCAGCCAAAGGGGCTGCGGATGGGCACGCTCACCTGCCCCGGCTGCAGGGCATCCATGGCTTTTTCGAATTCGGGCACCGTATCCCCTTGATACACCCAGCCCAAATCCCCGCCCTTGGCCGAGGAGAGATCCTGTGAATTCACCCGCGCCAGTTCCGCGAAATTGCCCCCATTGTCCAGCCGCTCCTTGAGTCCCACCAGCCGACGGCGGGCATCCTCGTCGCTGACCACGGTGCTGGTCTTGATCAGGATGTGCCGCACGCGGGTCTGCTGAACGGCATCCGTCTTGGCAGCCTTGCCACCGCGGCGATCAAACATCTTGATGATGTGCAGGCCCGCAGGACTGCGAAGCACGCCACTGACCTGGCCAGGCTGCATGCTGGCCGCTGCATCGGCGAACACGCCCGGCAAGCGGTCGGCACTGCGCCAGCCAAGGGAACCGCCGTTGAGTGCATCGGGGGCATCCGAATAGCTCGCCGCCAACTGGCCAAAGTCCTTGCCCCGCTTGAGTTGCGCCACCACTTCGTCGGCCTTGGCCTGGAGCTTTTGCATCTGCTCAGGCCGGGCGTTTTCCGGTGCCCGCAGCAGGATGTGGGCCAGGAAGTACTCGTTGCCACGCCCACCAAGCTCGCCACCGTGCTCCGCCAGTTGATTGTCCACCTCGGCTTCGGAAACGACCACCCGGCTGTCCACTTCCCGCTCTTTCAAGCGGGCCATGGTGATCTCGCTCCGGATCTCCTCCCGGAACTGTTTCCAGGCAACGCCGTCCTTTTCCAGCGCATTGCGGAAGGTCGCGAGGGTCATCTTGTTCCCGCTTGCGATTCGGGTCAGCGCCGCCTCGAGGGTTTCATCATCCACGTTCACCCCTGACATTCGGGCCAACTGCAACTGCACCTTGTCGTTGACCATGCGGTCCAGTACCTGAACCTCCAAAACACGGCGATCGGGCATCGGGGTGCCCTGCTGGCGGATCTGGCGTTCCACCACGGCCTGGCGCAAGGTCAGCTCACGATAGGTGATCACTTCATCATTGACCACAGCCACGATCCGGTCCGCCGCAACGGCCTGTGTGGCGCGCTCCTGGGCCCAACCGCTGCCGGCGCACAGCATCGCCGCCATCATCATTGCCCGTACCCAGTACTTGCTCATTCCGTCACTGCTCCCAAAGAATTGTTGCTTGCGGCGTCCAAGGCTCAACAGCGCGAGGCCTGCCAGATGGATGACTCAGTCGTCCCCGAATACCGGGCTAGCCACCGACTGATTGATCTTGCCGTATCCGGCGATTCCCCGTTTAAGGATGTCGAGCGGGTTACTGCCCACCCGAGCGAGGCCATTGAGCTCCAGTTGAACAAAGAAGGAGGTGTTAGGTGTTTGCGCGGCGACAGCGAAACGCTGCGCCACCATCCGCACCACCCAGCAACCACCATCGTATTCCAGCCCGGCAATGCCCTGGATCAGCCTTTTTTCCTTAAGCGAATAATTGTATCTGCCCACGCCGTACCAGCGAGCAAACAGTGGCCACTGCGCGGAGGCATCGATTTCCCGAAGGGCATCCCGGGTGTAGCGATAACCCAGATTGAGCACCCGGGTCCGATCCGGCTGGTAACGCATACCGAAATTGAAACGCTCTGTCCGGCTGTCGCGAGGGTTGTACTGCCACCCCGAATCCAGAAACGTACGCGGGAGCACTTGTCCCGAGACTGCAGCCAAGATATCCGCCCGCCGGCCCGAGCGCGGTGCCTGGTCGGGCAGCGTCACGGTCTGGTCGGCAAAGTAGTAGCGCTGACCCAGCGCGGCCCGGATGCGCTCCGCTCCGGTGGCAGGGTTGATCAGTCTGGATGTAACAGCTGCGGTGAGCTGATTGGCGTCGGCAATCCGATCCCCCCCCACATACAGGTTCTCGGCAAAGATCTGGGCGAAATTGAAATCGGCCAGGGCCGTGTCGAACACCGGAATCCTGCTTTGCTCCCGCGCGGGGACACGGAGGTAATACAGCCGCGGCTCGAGGGTTTGCGTCCAACTCCGGCCAAACCAGTCCACTTCCCGTTCCATCGTCACACCAGCATCAAGGCTGAAGATCGGGACACTGCGCGACATCGCGCCCTCCACGCCGTCGGCCTGTCCAGCCAGGGTATAGCGCGTATTGTGAACACCGATCTTGGGCGTCAGGTAAAACGCGGAGTCCTGTAGAGGCAGCGACACCTGGGGATAGAACGTCAGCCGCCGCCCCCTCACCAACGTCGGGTGGCTGAAATCAACAAACTCCCCCTGGGCCTGTACGGTAAATGCGCTCAGGTCAGGCCGATAGGCATTGAGCAGAAACTGGGGCAGCCTGTCGTAGGGACGAGCCACGGGGGCGGCTTTTGGGTCCTGAAGGGTTTGGTAGCGCTGGACATTGCCAGTGATCTGATACCAGGGGCCGTTATAGGTGAGCGACCCCTGCCGCAGCAACTGGGTCTGGGAGGTAGAGGTGATGCGGGAACTCAGGTCAGTGAAGTAGGTGGGATCGGATACACCATTGATGTTCACCAACCCGGTGAATCCATCCCGCCCGGTGAAGTTGTGCAACCAGGAATAGCCCCGCCGGCTGTGGCGCAGGATCGTGTCCTCCGGCATGTACTCCAGCCGGGCATAGCCGTTGTAGGTCGGTTCCAGATAACGGAACTCGCTGTTGAGCTGAAGCCCCCGCTTGGTCATGAAGCGGGGCGTCAGGGTGGCATCCCGGTTGGGCGCAATGTTCCAGTAGAAGGGCGCCGAGACCTCCAGGCCAGTACGACTGTTACTGCCCATGGTGGGCGCGAGAAAGCCTGACTTGCGCTTGCCATTGAGCGAAAAGTCGAACCAGGGGAAGTACATGAACGGCACATCCTTGAACACCAGGGTGGCGTCTTTCCCTACCCCCTCCTCCCGATCGAAATCCAGCTTGAGGTCCTTGACGCGGGCGTACCAGTCCGGGCTGTCCGCCTCGCAAGAGGTGTAGCGGGCATCGTTCAACTGGTAGTGGTTCTCGCCCTCAAACGAAATTGTTTTCGCCGTCCCGGCTGCGGTAACCGCCTCCCGCACCTCGTTACCTTTTGGAGGGCGGCGCAACAGATAGCGAGCCGATTCCATGCTTCCCAGTTCCGCCTCCAGTTGCAGGCGCAGGTGCGGGCCGGTCACCAGGTCTTCGCCCCGCTGCAGACGAACGTTGCCGCTGGCTTCGAGTTGGTCCATATCGCCCCAGTACTCGAGCTCGTCCGCCTGGATCAGCAAGCCCAGTTGCCGAAGCTCCACGTCGCCCCGGGCGCGGAACCGTTCATCGCTTTCCATTTCCACCCGGTGACCAATCAAAAATGCGGGCGTCTGCAGCCGGTCATCCCGAGTCGGCTGCCCGAGCTGGCGAGCGAAGCGCAACACCGGCGGTGGCTCCACAGGCAGATTTTCGCTGTTTACGCGATCTGTACCATCGAGCAGAGCCAGGACCTGCAGGCTGGCGGCGGGAATTGGCAACGTGACAGGATCGCCGAGCAGGTCGAGGTGGGCGGGCAAGCCACTTGCCAGCGGAGACGCCCAACCCTGGCCGCTCGAAAAGATCACTCCACACAGGACGAGGGGACGGAGCCGCCAGCGCGCCTTGGGTCGGCGCGGATGTGTTTTTGACTTGGACAATGGTGTTCCGCTACTGGTCGGTGAGCCTACGCCAACGCGCACTTGAGGGCATCCAAGCCCTATAGCCGAAGAGCGACGCCCGCTTTGGTAGAATGCCGGATTTTATAGCACCCTTCCCCGAAAGGAAGCCGCCGCGTGCAACGCATTGAATCGATAAAGAAATGGCTGGAAACCTGCTATCCCGGCCGGTCATTCTCGCTGGAAAGCGCATCCGCCGACGCAAGTTTCCGCCGCTATTTTCGCGTCCTTTTCGCCGGCGAGAATGAGACCGCCATCGTGATGGACGCCCCGCCGGACAAGGAAGATTGCCGCCCCTGGCTGCATGTTCAAGGCTTGTTCTCCTCAGCCGGCGCCCATGTTCCCGCAGTCATTGCACAGGATCTAGAACAAGGGTTCTTGCTGCTCTCCGACTTGGGCAACACCACGTATCTGTCCGCGCTGGACGCCGGCAATGCCGACGCACTTTACGGCCAGGCCACGGATGCGCTGATCGGGATTCAGCAAGCCAGCAAGGCCGGCCTGCTGCCAAACTACGATCGCCTGCGCCTCACCACGGAAATGGAGCTCTTTCCCGTGTGGTACCTCGGCCGGCACAAGGGCGTGCAACTGGATGCAGATCAAGCCAATACCCTCTACGGCGTGTTCGATCGCATTCTGGACGTCAATTTGGCCGAACCCCAGGTGTTCGTGCATCGGGACTATCACGCCCGCAACCTGATGCTCTCGTCGCCGAATCCGGGAATCGTGGATTTTCAGGACGCTGTGCATGGCCCCATCAGCTACGACCTGGTCAGCCTGTTCAAGGACGCCTACATCCACTGGGAGGAAGAGCGTACCTTGGACTGGCTGATTCGCTACTGGGACAAGGCCCGCCGGGCCGGCCTGCCGGTACGCGCGGATTTCGCCGAATTTCACCGTGATTACGAATTCATGGGCGCACAACGACACCTGAAAGTGCTTGGCATTTTCGCCCGGCTCTATCACAGGGACGGCAAGGACGGCTATCTCAAAGACCTGCCCTTGGTGCTGACCTACTTGCGGCGTACAGCCGAGCGCTATCGGGAACTCCACCCGCTCGCCCGTCTGCTGGACAAAGTGGAAGGCGCACGGGCGGAAGTGGGCTATACCTTCTGACATGCAGGCCATGATCCTCGCCGCCGGCAGGGGGGAGCGTATGCGTCCCCTGACCGACCATACCCCCAAGCCCCTTCTGGAAATCGCCGGCACCCCCCTCATCCTGTGGCTCATCCGCCGATTGGCCGCCACCGGCATAAGGGAACTGGTGATCAACCATGCCCACCTGGGCGAACAACTGCTAGCCCGCCTTGGGGATGGCGCGGCAGAAGGGGTGAGGATTACCTGGTCCCCGGAGCCGGTTGGCGCGCTGGAAACCGCAGGAGGAATCCGCCAGGCCCTCCCCTTGCTGGACACTCGAGAGCCTTTCCTGGTGGTCAACGGCGACATCTGGTGCGATTACGATTTCGCCAGGGCCTTGCACCTGGCAAACAACCTGGTAGCGCGCGGGAAGCTTGCGCACCTTGTGCTCGTGCCGAACCCAGCCCATCACCCCGGGGGAGACTTCGCCCTGGACCCCGCCAGTGGCTTGGTACGTGACAGCAAAGCCAATGCCCTCACGTTTTCCGGCATCGGGATCTACGCGCCGGCGCTCTTCGAAGACCTGCCCCCCGGGCAAGCCGCCAAGCTTGCGCCGCTGCTGCGCACCGCCATCACACACGAACAGGTCAGCGGCGAGTGTCACCACGGAGCATGGGTCGACGTCGGTACGCCCGCCCGATTACAGGAACTGGACACAGCCGTCAGGCAGCGCCAGTGCCCCTAGCCCTCTAACCCTGGTCAGGAAGCCATGCCAGACATCGCGCCTTTCGTTCAGCGACGAGCCCGCCTTCTCGAACAGATGGGAGCCGGCGTAGCGGTCATCCCTACCGCGCCTGAACGCCCCCGCAACCGGGACACGCATTACCCCTATCGCTGGGACAGCTATTTCCACTACCTCACCGGATTCCCCGAGCCGGAAGCGGTGCTGGTGCTATGCGCGGGCGAGGCACCGAAGAGCATTCTCTTCTGCCGCGACAAGGATGTGGACCGGGAAATATGGGACGGCTACCGCCATGGTCCCGACGCGGCCCGGGAACGCTTCGGATTCGATGAAGCCCATTCCATCTCTTTGCTCAATGAAAAGCTCACCGAACTGTTCGCCAATCAACCCAGTATCTTTCACGCCATCGGTTACGACCCGGAGTGGGACGCGCGCATCGCCGATGCCCTGAACCGGGTACGGGCCAATGCGCGCGCCGGCGTACACGCCCCGGCGCAAATGCAGGACGTGCGCGCCATGCTGGACGACATGCGGCTGGTGAAGGATGACGCGGAAATCGCGGTCATGCGCCGCGCGGCCGACATCGCCAGCCAGGCCCACATCCGCGCCATGCGGTGCTGCCGGCCCGGACAACACGAATTCGAGGTGGAAGCCGAACTGTTGCACACCTTCACAGCCCACGGCTGCCGCGCACCCGCCTATCCCTCGATCGTGGCCAGCGGCCCCAACGCCTGCGTGCTTCACTACGTCGAAAACGACCGCCGAATGCTCGACGGAGAGCTCTTGCTGATCGACGCCGGATGTGAGGTGGAGGGGTACGCTTCGGACATCACCCGCAGCTTCCCGGTAAACGGCCGCTTTTCCGGTCCTCAACGGGATGTCTACCAGTTGGTGCTCGACGCACAGGCTGCGGCCTTGAATGAACTCCGGCCCGGAGCCCCTTTCATCGCCTACCACGACGCTGCCGTCCAAGTGCTGGCCCAGGGCATGCTCGACCTCGGACTCCTGAGCGGAACCCTGGATGAGGTGATGGAAAAGGAAACCTATCGCCGCTTCTACATGCACCGCACGGGTCATTGGTTAGGGCGCGACGTGCATGACGCGGGCGAATACAAGGTGCGGGGCCAGTGGCGGACCTTGCAACCCGGTCATGTTCTGACCGTGGAACCGGGCTGCTACATCCGGCCCGCGCCGGACGTGCCAGAGGCCTACTGGAACATCGGTGTCCGCATCGAGGATGATGTGCTGATCACCGCCAGTGGCCACGAGAACCTCACCGCCGCCTGCCCCAAGCGCGTGGATGAAATCGAAGCCATCATGGCGGAGCGTTGATCATGGATAACCAAGCAGTTGCCATTGTCGGAGCCGGCCCAGTGGGTCTCGCGCTTGCCCTCGCGCTGCATCAGGCCGGCGTGCCCAGCGTGCTGCTTGATGCCCGCGCCCGTAGCGCCACCCGGTCAGACCAGCGTGTGCTGGCGCTGTCCCACGGAACACACCAAATCCTTCGCCGGTTGGGTGTTTGGCCGGGCCTGCCCTCCACCCCCATCCGAACCATACAGGTCGCCCAATCCCAAGGGTTTGGTCACACCCATATCACCGCCCGGGAATACGGCGTGGAAGCGCTGGGCTACGTGGCTTCAGCGGGGGATCTGGCAGCGGCGCTGGATGACGCGATCGCCTGCGCGGGCATTCCAGTTCTCGAGCACACCCGTGTGACCGGGCACGCCCTGCACGATGACCGGGTCGAACTCCAGTGCGAGGGTGGCGCCGTGACACGGGTATACGCTGCACTTGTGGCGTGGGCGGAAGGGCTGGTCACGGATGAAGACAAAGTGATCACCAGTGACTACCAACAGCACGCGATCATCTCCAACGTGGAGCCAACGCGATCTCACGATTTTCATGCTTACGAGCGCTTCACCGCCGATGGACCGCTTGCCTTGCTCCCGTTCGGGAATCGCTTTGCGGTCGTCTTCACCTGTAGCCCACGACAGGCGGACGAGATCCTCGCCCTCGACGATCAGGCTTTCATGGACCGGCTAGCCGCGCATTTCCGGGGGCCACTCAAGCTCAGGTCAGTTACGCCCCGACTGCGCTACCCCCTTGGCCTTCGGGTCAGGCCCCGGCCCATCGGAGCGCGGACGGTGTGGCTGGGCAACGCCGCCCAAACCCTGCATCCGGTCGCCGGCCAAGGCTTCAATCTCGCGCTCCGGGACGTTTGGGAACTTGCCAGTCAGATAGGCCGTGCCACGACCGATCCCGGCGCACCGGCACTGTTGGAGCGCTACCTCAAACGCCGGCAGCTCGACCGCCTCGGCACCATCGGGTTTACCCACGGGCTCGTCCGGCTATTCAGCAATGACAATCCCTTGCTTGGCATGGGCCGGGGCTTTGGCCTGCTGGCGCTGGAAGCCATTCCACCTCTTCGCAACTTCGTGGCCAGGCGAATGATGTTCGGGGCCCGAGCATGGCCGTGAAAAGGCTGCTCAAGTCCGGTAGAATTCGCCCCTTGCCCGATTTCCCTCATCCGCCAGAACATGAAATTCGCCGGTTTCAGCCTGCGTAACAATCTTTTTGTCGCACCCATGGCGGGGGTGACGGATCGGCCTTTCCGCCAGTTGTGCAAGAAGATGGGCGCCGGACTGGCGGTTTCCGAGATGGTGACGTCGAATTCGTTGCTCTACGGTAGTGCCAAGACGCGCCGTCGCGCCAATCATGACGGAGAGACCGAGCCCGTTTCAGTCCAGATCGCGGGCGCCGATCCCGCCATGATGGCAGAGGCCGCCCGCTACAACGCGGATCAGGGCGCCCAGATCATTGACATCAACATGGGTTGTCCGGCCAAGAAAGTGTGCAACGTAATGGCCGGCTCCGCCCTGATGCGGGACGAAGCCCTGATCGGCCGCATACTCGACGCGGTGGTCGGCGCGGTGCCCAATACGCCTGTCACCCTGAAGTTCCGTACCGGCTGGGATACCCATCACCGCAATGCTCCGGCAGTGGCCCGCATTGCCGAGTCGGCCGGGGTCAAGCTCATTGCCATCCATGGCCGCACCCGCGCGTGCCAGTATCGGGGACAAGCCGAGTACGACACCATTGCCGAGGTGAAATCGCAGGTTGGCATTCCGGTCATCGCCAATGGCGATATCGATTCACCTCGCAAGGCCCGTCACGTCCTCGAGTACACCGGAGCGGACGGGGTCATGATCGGCCGTGCCGCACAAGGGCGTCCCTGGATATTCCGGGAAATCGAGCATTTCCTCGCCACCGGCGAGGAAATGGCGCCCCCGCTGGTGGCCGAAATCCACGCCATTTTGCGCGCCCACTTGCAGGATCTCTACGATTTCTACGGACTGGAATCAGGCGTGCGTGTGGCGCGCAAGCATATCTCCTGGTACACGAAAGGGCTCGCGGGATCGGCCCATTTCCGCCACACGATGAACCAATTGCAGAGCGTTGGGGACCAGACGGCGGCAGTGGACGCCTTCTTTGCCGCCCTGGCTGAACAGGGTACGCGACTGCGCTACGAAACTCAGGAACTTGAGGAGAAGGCAGCATGACAAGCGGCAGTGAGATCGCTGAATGTGTAAGGCGCACGCTGGACCAGTACTTCACCGACCTGGATGGGGAGTCTCCCAACGGGGTCTACGAAATGGTGATGCAAAGCGCCGAACGCCCCCTCCTTGAAACGGTATTGAGCCGAACCAACGGCAACCAGACGCTGGCGGCTGAAATACTTGGCATCAATCGCAACACCCTGCGCCGCAAACTGGCCGAGTACAAATTGCTCTGATCCCGGCCACGTCTGCCCTCCCGGCCCAGCCGGAACCACAAGAACAACTCGCAGTTCCAGACCAGAATCGGACTCTTCCTCAGACCATGAAAGCCACCCAAGCCCTGCTCAGCGTTTCCGACAAGACCGGCATCGTTGATTTCGCCCGGGAGCTCGCCGCTCTCGGGATCGCCCTCCTCTCGACCGGCGGCACCGCCAAATCCCTGCGCGAAGCGGGTCTGCCGGTCACGGATGTTTCGGACTACACGGGCTTCCCGGAAATGCTGGATGGTCGGGTCAAGACGCTCCATCCCAAAGTCCACGGGGGCATCCTTGCCCGACGGGATATGCCCGAGCACCTCGCAACGCTGGAAGAACACGGCATCCCCCGCATTGACCTGGTGGTTGTGAACCTCTACCCGTTTCAAGCCACTGTTGCCAAGCCGGACTGCACGCTGGACGACGCGATCGAGAACATCGACATCGGGGGCCCGACCATGGTCCGCGCGGCAGCCAAGAATCATGGCAACGAGGTGGGTGGCGTGGGCATCGTGACGGACCCGGCGGACTACCCCGCCATCGTCGCCGAACTCCAGTCCAACGGCGGTGCTCTGAGTTACAAGACGCGTTTCGAGTTGGCCCGCAAAGCCTTCACCCACACGGCGCGCTACGACTCGGCCATTTCCAACCACCTGACTGCGCTGGCCGAAGATGGCCGCAAACAGGCTTACCCTGAGCGCTTCCAGCTTGCCTTCGACAAGGTGCAGGACTTGCGTTACGGCGAAAACCCGCATCAGACGGCCGCGTTCTACCGGGAGTCCGACACGCCGGCTGGCGCCATTGCCGCCTATACCCAAGTCCAGGGCAAGGAGCTTTCCTACAACAATATTGCCGACGCCGACGCCGCGTGGGAGTGCGTAAAGGCGTTCGATTCAACCGCGTGCGTGATCGTGAAGCACGCCAATCCCTGCGGTGTGGCCATCGCAGCCAGTCCGCTGGAAGCCTACAAGAAGGCATTCTCCACCGACCCGACCTCTGCCTTCGGCGGCATTATCGCCTTTAATGCCACGGTTGATCGTGCAGCAGCGGAAGCTGTCAGCGCCCAGTTCCTCGAAGTGCTGATCGCACCCGCTTATACCGATGATGCGTTGGCACTGCTCAAAGCGAAACAGAACGTGCGCATCCTGATCGTCCCCCTGGGCACGGTCAAGCAAGCCGACTACAAACGTGTCGGTGGTGGACTGTTGGTGCAGAGCGCAGACTATGCGCCGATCACAGCCGCGGATCTCAAGGTGGTCACCCGGCGCGCACCCGGTCAGCAGGAACTCGCTGACCTGTTGTTCGCCTGGCGGGTCGCCAAGTACGTCAAATCAAATGCCATCGTCTACTGCAAGGACGGCATGACCATCGGTGTCGGAGCGGGTCAGATGAGTCGGGTTGATTCCGCACGTATCGCCAAGATCAAAGCCGAGAATGCAGGGCTCGCCATCCCTGGCTGTGTCGTGGCTTCGGATGCGTTCTTCCCCTTCCGCGATGGTCTGGACGTACTGGCTCAAGCGGGTGCAACGGCCGTGATCCAGCCCGGCGGCTCCATGCGTGATGCCGAAGTGATCGCCGCTGCCGATGAGCAGAACATTGCCATGGTGTTTACCGGCTTCCGGCACTTCCGCCACTGAGCGCGAACGTTTGCGGTATGCCGCGGGGGGCATGCCAGCCATATCCCAGGAATGATTCCAACAAGAAAGCAAGGTCAGACTATGAAAGTCATGGTGGTGGGTTCCGGAGGTCGGGAGCATGCACTGGCGTGGAAACTCGCCCAGTCGCCGCGTGTTCAGAAAGTGTATGTGGCGCCGGGCAATGCCGGCACCGCACTGGAACGCCACGTCAAGAATGTGCCCATCACCAATCTGGACACCCTCGCCGCGTTCGTTGAGCGGGAGGGGATCGCTCTGACCGTCGTCGGCCCGGAAGCCCCCCTGGCCCAAGGCATTGTGGACGTGTTCCGGGAAAAGGGCCTGCGGATTTTCGGTCCAAGCCAGGCGGCAGCCCAGTTGGAAAGCTCGAAGGATTTCGCCAAGCGTTTCCTGGTCCGCCATAACATTCCCACCGCCAAGTACCAGACCTTCAGCGACGCGGCCCAAGCCCACGCATACGTGGATGCCGAAGGTGCTCCCATCGTCATTAAGGCCGATGGACTTGCCGCTGGCAAGGGCGTGGTGGTAGCCATGACCGCGGCTGAGGCCCACGCTGCCATCGACATGATGCTCCTGGATAACCGCATGGGCGATGCAGGCGCTCGCGTGGTGGTGGAGGAGTTTCTCACCGGCGAGGAAGCCAGCTTCATTTGCATGTGCGACGGTCGAAACGCCCTGGCCCTGGCCACCAGCCAGGACCACAAGCGCCTGAAGGACGGGGACGAAGGCCCCAACACTGGCGGGATGGGCGCCTATTCTCCTGCGCCCGTCGTCAGCCCGGAAATTCATGCCAAAGTGCTGCGCGAAGTCATTCAGCCCACCCTTGCCGGCATGACCAAAGAGGGCCTGCCCTACACCGGCTTCCTCTATGCCGGGCTGATGATCGACCCCAGCGGCAACATCAAGGTGCTGGAGTTCAATTGCCGCATGGGCGATCCGGAAACCCAACCCATCATGATGCGGCTGAAGACAGATCTGACTGAACTGCTGGAAGCGGCCATTGATGGTGAGCTCGACAAAATCGAGGCTGAGTGGGACCGTCGCTACGCCCTTGGTGTCGTACTCGCGGCCGGTGGCTACCCCGAAGCGCCCGAAAAAGGCCAGCCCATCCACGGCCTGCCCGAGCGCGCGAGCGAAGACTGCCACGTCTTTCATGCCGGGACTTCCCAACTGGACGGCAAAGTCGTCACAAGTGGCGGCCGGGTGTTGTGCGTCACCGCGCTGGGCGACACGGTCAAGGGCGCACAGCGCAGAGCTTATGAGTGTGTCGACCAGATCAGCTTTTCCGGCATGCAGTGCCGGCGTGACATCGGTTATCGCGCGATCGCCGGCAAACGCTGAATTCGTGGGGTCGGGGCTCCCTGGGCCCGGCCTGTTTGATCTTTGCGAGCAGCCATCCTCGCACCGTCCAAAGAAAGTCTCTCCGTGACCGTCGACGCCAAGGCTGTCAAAGCCTATCTACTCGATTTGCAGGCCCGCATTGTTCAGGCCTTGGAAGATGTGGACGGCGAGCAGTTCGTGACCGACACATGGGATCGCCCCGGAGGCGGCGGAGGCATTACCCGGCTGATCGAGGAGGGGAACCTGTTCGAAAGGGGTGGATGCAACTTCTCCCACGTCTTTGGCCAAGGGCTTCCACCGTCTGCCACGGCAAGCCGCCCCGAATTGGCCGGACGCCATTTTGAGGCAATGGGCGTTTCTCTGGTGCTCCACCCGCGCAATCCCTACTGCCCCACGACCCATCTCAACGTGCGCTGCTTTGCCGCCTACCCGAAAGCCGGGGATGAAGGCGAACCCGTATGGTGGTTTGGCGGCGGCATGGATCTCACGCCCTACTATGGCTTCGAGGAGGACGCCCGGCATTTCCACTCGACCTGCAGGAATGCCCTCGAGCCCTTTGGAGCGGAGCTGTATCCCGCCTACAAGGCTTGGTGCGACCGCTACTTCCACCTCAAGCACCGCAACGAGGCCCGGGGGATTGGCGGCATCTTTTTCGATGATCTGAACGAAGGCGGCTTCGAGCGCTGCTTCTCCCTCACCCGCAGTGTCGGCGATGCTTTTCTTGCGGCTTACCTGCCCATCGCAAGAAAACGTCAAACCCTGACTTGGGGCGAGCGGGAACGAGACTTCCAGTGTTACCGCCGGGGCCGTTACGTGGAATTCAACCTGGTCTTTGACCGGGGCACCCTGTTCGGGCTCCAGTCCGGCGGACGGACAGAAAGCATCCTGATGTCCATGCCGCCGCTCGTCAAATGGCGTTACGACTGGCACCCCGAGCCAGGTTCGGCTGAAGCCCGGCTCTACTCGGACTTCCTGCCTCCCCGGGACTGGATCTGAACGCGGGCGCGGCGGCTAACCGCTCCCTCACTCGTTCAGGTCAGCCCCTCAAGACTGGGCCGCCGCCTCGCGGTAGTGGGCATTGGCGGCATCCACCTGCTCAAGCTGGTCATAAAGCCTGGCCAGTTCCACATGGGCGTCACGGCTGGGCTGCAAAGCCAGCGATGCATCGAAATAGCTCTGAGCCTTGCCCCAAAGCTGCTGCTGGAGGCACAGGCGTCCCAAGGTCAGGAGCAGGCCAGCATCGTCAGGATGTGCCACCAGCCATTCTTCAGCACGCGCAATGCGCTCACGCACGCCTCCTCCCTTGCAGCGCCCGTAGACATCCACCAGCGCAGGAGACCATTCACGGACCAGGAACTCCTCAATCAAACCCCTGACGTTGACGCAATCGCCTGCTTCCAACAGCAACCGGGCCGCCGACTCCGCCACGCGCGCATCCCGCTGCTCCTCGTCCGGCAATTCCTTCCAGAATCGGGCCAAAGCTTCCGGATCACCCCGCAGCTGCCGCAATGACTCGAGATTTGCTCGCCGTAAGGAACCGGCCACCTGCTGCGCGCTGATCACCTTGTGCTTGACCAGTTGTCGCGCGACCCGCTGAACCTCGGACCAGTTGCCTAGCGCCTGCTCCGTGCGGAATGCCAGCCTCAGGGCCGCCACGTGACGCTGTCCCGAGGACGACAAGGCTGACAACGCCCGCGCAGCACCTTCGTAGTCCCGGGCACTCAGGGCAACCTCCACTGCGGTCATCTCCCGTGCGACTGCGATTTCGTCGACCAGTGTTTCAGCCCGCGCAAGAAACTCCCTTGCTTTGTCGTGATCACCCCGCTCCGCAGCGGCGCGCGCGCCCAGCAAGGCAGCCACACCGGGCGCGTAATGCTGCCCCAAGGCGACCTCCGCTTGGCGCAAGGCCCGGCCATGGCGACCTTCAAGCCACAGCTTGAGCGCATCCAGAAGCGCCCTCTCGCCTTTTTCCCGGGACACCCGTGCCCGGAACGCCTGAACGCCCCGAGGAAGATCGATCGTGACCGATACCGTGCGCAAGGCCAGATAAAACACGAGAAAAGCGACAACTGCGAGCACCAACGCCAGACTCATGGTCAGTTCCACACGGAACGGCGGCCACACAAGCAGGACATACCCGTCCAGTTGCCGAACCAGGACAGCAAAGGCCGCTGCGACGACTGCGATTCCCACCACCCAGATCAAGGCTCGCATGGCAACCTCAACGCGCTGCAGCCACGGGGGCTTTGGCCGAAGGCGCGGTCCGCGCATTGGCGAGGGCGCCACCACGAATCGCCGCCGAACGCGCCTCCCTCAAAGCGGCCAGGCTCGCCGCCAGCGATGGAAGATCCGCACCTGGATCGAATGCGCTGATCTGCCCCAGTGAGGCCATGGCCTGCTGGCCCGTCGGGGAACGGACGTCAAAGTAACGCTCCACCCAAGCCTTGGCCTGGGCCGTGTCTTCCTTGAACGTGCGCGCATCCCGGCGCATCAAAGCAAGTCGAGCGGAAAGCAGGCGCAAGCGGAGGTTTTCGCGCAGATAAAATGCTCTCTCCGGTGCCAGCACCGCCACATCCTGCCGGTCCAGGCGCTCGATCCGCACCAGCGAGCTGAACTCAGCCCAGAACTCTTCCCACAACCTGGTGGCCCAATTGGGCTCTCCCCGACTGCCGCTGCTGCCGGACTTGGATGGCTCCATCCGCAAGCGGCTCTCAAACGCAAGCGGCAACTGATCCACCGCCCCAGCCAAGCCACTGAGCTTGAACACCATGCCCGACAGATCAGCAGCGGGCAGCGCCCGGAGCCGCTCAATATCCTTGCCAATCGCCCTCCGCAACGCGAGCAGGCTGCCCGCTTCACCGGACACCAGGCGCGCATCGGCTGCCTGCAACGCGATCAGCGCAGCTTCCACGTTTCCGGCCAGTTGCAATTGCTGTCCGGCTATGGTGAGCGCCTGCTCAACCTCGGCCAAGGTGTATTCGGCGCGGGAGCGCATCAGCTCTTCGTAAGCGCTGCTCACCGCGGCCTGCTGTCCAAGAATGTCGCCCACACGGCCCTCTAGTGCGGCCAAGCGCTCCTCGGCCCCGGCCTGAGGTGAGCTCTCCTGACCGTTGCGTGCGCCGTCACGGCTCACCATGATCTGCATCGCATCCTGGATGCCGGCAAGCTGATTGCGCGTCTCCCAGCCCTGCCATGCCAGCAAGCCAATCACGACCACCCCCAAGGCCATCCAGGGCAGCCCCCCCTTCAGGCGCGAAATGGCCCGCGGTGCCGCATTGCCCGTCGCGGGGCTGAAACCGTTGTCAGGCATTGTTTCCGGCGCACAAGCCGAAGCTTTCAGGTCCGAGGATGTGGTCATGGAGGGATTCCGAAAATGTTCCGTCAAAGCAGCAATCAGGCCGGCGTCACCTGCCCCGGTCAGCCTCACGTGGCTGAAGCCTAAACGCCGGGCAGTCTCTGCGATCCTCTCGTGGGGAACGAAGAGCAACGCCCTGCGCAGGCGTTCCGCGTCCGCCGCGGGGCACATCGCCAGCAAGTTCTCCAGCGCCTCACTGCTGGTGATGGTGAGCGCATCCAGCGTGCCAGAAGCGAGCGCCATCAGCACCGGCTGTGGATCTGCGTCCGGCCTGCCCCGCCGATAACAGCACACATAATCGACCCGGGCTCCACGCAACCTCAGGCCATCCGCCAGCACTTCACGACCACCATCGCCCCGGAAGATCACAACCCGCCGCCCGGCGACCTGATCCGCCTGCAGCGCGGGCAGAGCCAGTAACGCCTCGCTGTCGAAACGCCCGCTTGGGGCAATGACCGGGCCCACGCCAAACCGGGCCAGAGCGTCTTCGCTCCCCTTGCCCACCGTCACAGCCTTCACGCCAGAGGGCCAAGGGCCTGCCTCCAACAGCATCGGCAGTGCATGCTCCACAGCATTGGGGCTGACAAAGCAGGCGAAGTCGTACTCCGCCAGATGCGCGGCCACTTGCCGCACGGGCTCCGGGTCAGCGGGACTGATGGTGAGCAGCGGGAAGAGCCAAACCTCGCCCCCCGCCAACTCGATGGCCCGCACCAAGCCACCCGCCTGCGCCTCGGGGCGCGTAACCAGTATGCGCCGCCCCGCCAGCGGAGCCGCTGCTCCAATCATGCCCGGGGATCGGCCAACTGGGCGAGGATCTCCTCCGCCCCTTGGGCACGCAAGTCCTCAGCCAGCGCAAGCCCCATGCTTTCGGCCTCCCCGGCGGGGCCTGAGCGCTCCGCCCTGGCGATGCGAGAGCCATCGGGAAGGGCAACAAAACCACGCACCCAGATCTGATCGCCTTGAGGCAAGGCGAACGCCCCCAAGGGTACTTCGCAACTCCCGGCAAGCGCCCGAGAGATCGCGCGTTCGGCCCGGACACAGGCTGAGGTAGCCGCATCGTTCAAAGGCGCCATCCACGCCGCCACTTCCGGACGGCAGGACAACGCCTCAATCCCCAGCGCCCCCTGCCCGGCAGCAGGCAACGAGACCTCCGCGGGCAGCGTGGAACGGATGCGATCCGCCAGGCCGAGCCGCGTCAGCCCGGCAGCGGCAAGAATGATGGCGTCGAATTCACCGTTATCCAGTTTGCGCAGGCGGGTGTCGAGATTACCGCGCAGCGGTGTCACGCCCAGGTAAGGATACTGGGCATGCAACTGGGCCTCCCGCCTCAAGCTGGAGGTGCCCACCACCGTGCCTGGGGGCATATCATCCAGGCTGTCGTAGCGATTGGAGACAAAGGCGTCCAACGGCACTTCCCGTTCGGAGATCGCCACCAGGGCGAATTCATCTGCCAGGACCATCGGCACATCCTTCATCGAATGCACCGCGATGTCGGCAGTGCCGTCGAGCAGAGCTGTTTCCAGTTCCTTCACAAACAAACCCTTGCCTCCAACCTTGGCCAAGGGACGGTCGAGAATCTGATCCCCCCTCGTGGTCATCCCCAATAGTTCGACACTGCACGATGGATACAATTGCTGCAGTCGGGCCCGTACATGTTCTGCCTGCCACAAGGCCAGGCGGGACTCACGGGTTGCAATGACAATTCGTTGGGGCGCGCTGGCTACACTCACGAGGTTTTTCCAGAAGGGGTGAATAAAGAAAGCCGACTGTTCGAACACGCTTGTCACGCCGGTTCCAAATCACTCCGGGCAAAGGCAGAAACGGTGACCCTCGTTGCCGAGGCGTACGCCGGCGCATTCGAGCGCGGCATTCTAGCATGCCCGACAAGACCGCTCCCCGGCGTTAGCCCTGGACGCCTCAACACGCGACAATGTCACGGAAATCCATAGCCCTGACCAAGACCCCGACCGCCATCGACCACCCACACAGAGAACGAGCCATGACCACTCTCCCCGACAAGGACTCCCCCCTGCGCGACGACATCCGGCTGCTTGGTCGGGTTCTGGGCGACACAGTGCGCGATCAGGAAGGCGAAGCGATGTTCAACCTGATCGAACTGATCCGGACCTCATCCATTCGTTTTCGCCGCGACGACGATCTGGCAGCCCGACAGGGCCTGGAAGGCGAACTCAACGGGCTCTCGGTGGATCAGGCTTTGATCGTGGTACGTGCCTTCAGCTATTTCTCTCACCTGGCCAATCTGGCGGAGGACCTGCACCACACCCGGCGTTCCCGCGCCCACCTTATCGCCGGCTCTCCCCCCCGGGCAGGGACGATGGCGAGCGCACTCGACAGCGCCTGCGCGGCCGGAATAGGCCGGGAGGGCATCCTCGCCTTCTTCGAGCGCGCGCTGGTTGCCCCGGTGCTGACGGCCCACCCCACCGAGGTTCAGCGCAAGAGCATTCTCGACAGCCAGATGAAGATTGCCCAACTGATGGCTGAGCTCGACCGCACCCAGCTCACTCCCGAAGAAAGGGAGGTCAATCACGAAGCCATCCGCAGGGCGGTGTTGTCCCTCTGGCAAACCAGCATGCTCCGGCGAGCCCGGCTTTCGGTATTGGACGAAGTCAACAACGGCCTTTCCTGGTACGACGCGACCTTCCTCCGGGAACTGCCGCGCTTCTACAACCGACTTGAAGACGATCTGGCCATCCGCTTCCCTGCATCTGCGCCGCCCAACCTGCCCTCCTTCCTGCGCATCGGCAGCTGGATCGGGGGAGATCGGGACGGCAATCCGTTTGTTACCGCCGATGTGATGCGCCGCACATTGCGGCAGCAGTCCACCCGGGTGCTGGATTTCTATCTCGAGCAGGTGCACAAGCTGGGGGCCGACCTCTCCTCCACCCGCTTGCTGGCGCCGGTCACCGAAGAGCTTGAAGCCCTCGCCGCCGCTTCGCCCGACCACTCCCCCCACCGCAACGATGAGCCGTACCGACGCGCCTTGATTGGCGTATATGCCCGCGTTGCCGCCACCGCGCGGACGCTGGATCAGCACGAAGCGCTCCGCCACGCGGTGGGCGACGCCCAGCCCTACGCCACACCGGCAGAGCTTGCGGCTGACCTGGACATCGTCCACCGCTCGCTTGAAACAAGCCGATCCGGTTTGATTGGCCGTGGCCGCCTGCGCCGCCTGCGCCGGGCCGTGGATGTCTTCGGCTTCCACCTGGCCCCGCTGGACATGCGGCAGAACTCCGCGGTCCACGAAGAAGTGGTGGCCGAACTACTGGAAGTGGCCCGCCCCGGCACCGGGTACTCGCGCCTCGACGAAGACGGAAGGATCGCCCTGTTGCTCGCGGAACTGGCCACCGCGCGCCCGCTCGCCTCGCCCTACGTGACCTATTCGGAGCTCACCACCAGCGAACTGGAGATCTTCCGCGCCGCGGCTGAAGGACATGCCCGCTTCGGTCCCGCCGCCATCCCCAACGTGATCATCTCCAAGGGAGAGGGCGTCTCCGATGTGTTGGAAGTGGCGCTGCTGCTCAAGGAATCAGGCCTGCTCAAACCTCGGGAAGGACTGCTGGCGGTCAATATCATCCCGCTCTTCGAAACCATCGGAGACCTCCAAGCCAGCGGGCCCATCATGGACCGACTGCTGGCACTGCCCGCCTACCGCACCTTTCTCGCCAGCCGCGGCATGGTTCAGGAGGTGATGCTGGGTTATTCGGACAGCAACAAGGACGGCGGCTTCCTCACCTCCGGATGGGAGCTGTACAAGGCAGAGATCGGTCTGGTGGAGGTGTTTGCCCGCCACGGCGTGGGGCTACGCCTCTTCCATGGCCGCGGCGGTTCGGTGGGCCGGGGGGGCGGTCCCAGTTATCAGGCCATCCTCGCCCAACCTGGTGGCGCCGTGCAGGGGCAAATCCGCATTACCGAGCAGGGCGAAGTCATTGCTTCAAAGTATGGCAATCCCGAGGTTGGGCGCCGCAATCTCGAAACCCTCGCCGCGGCCACCTTTGAGGCCACGTTGCTGCACGGTGGCGACGCAGCCCCCCGGGCGGAATACCTGCGGGTGATGGATGAACTGTCCGCCCACGCATTCCGCGCCTATCGCAATCTGGTGTATGAAACCGCCGGCTTCGAGCGCTACTTTTGGGAATCCACCGTGATTTCCGAAATCTCCGCCCTGAACATCGGTAGCCGCCCCGCTTCCCGCAAGAAAAGCACGGCCATCACCGACCTGCGGGCGATCCCATGGGTGTTTTCGTGGGCTCAATGCCGTTTGATGCTGCCGGGCTGGTACGGGTTTGGCTCCGCAGTGGAAGACTATATCGCCGAGCATCCGGAAGGCCTGGACATGCTGCATGCCATGCACCGGGACTGGCCGTTCTTCGCCTCGCTGCTGTCGAACATGGACATGGTGCTTGCGAAAACCGACTTGGCCATCGCCTCCCGTTACGCGGCACTGGTCACCGACATCTCGCTACGGGAGGCCATTTTTCCCCGCATCCGGGGTGAATGGCAGGCGAGCGTCAAAGCGCTACTTGACATCACGGGACAAGCAGAACTCCTCGACGCCAACCCCTTGCTCAAACGCTCGATCCGCAACCGCTTTCCGTATCTCGACCCCCTCAACCACCTGCAGGTGGAGTTGCTTCGCCGCTACCGTAGCGGCAACCAGGAGGAGCGCACCCGACGCGCCATTCACCTGACCATCAACGGCGTGGCAGCGGGTTTGCGCAACAGCGGATAGCGACACCATGGAAAAATCGGACAAACCACCTCACCAAAACCCTGCGTTGCCCGAGTTCTGGGACCATCGGTTCCGCAATCAGGTCACCCCTTGGGAGACCCTGGCCATCCAGCCTGAACTCAGAACCTTCGTCGAACATCAGGCCCAGCCGCTTCGGGCGCTGATCCCGGGATGCGGCAGCGCACTGGAAGCCCGTCTGCTATGCGAAGCAGGGTGGGAGGTGACGGCCCTGGATTTCAGCGCGGTGGCTGTGGAACGGGCCCGAAACGAACTCGGCCCCTGGCAGCATTGCGTGCAGCAAGGCGATTTTTTCCATCACGCGTTTTCACAGCCCTTCGACCTGATCCTGGAGCGCGCCTTTTTATGTGCGCTCCCCCGCAAGTTATGGCCGGGCTACGCCCCCCGTTGCGCCGAACTTCTCGTGCCAGGCGGGCGGATTGCCGGCTATTTCTTCTTTGGCAGCGAACTCAAGGGCCCGCCTTTCGCGGTTGAACCCGAAGCGCTCGAGCACCTGCTGACTCCGTACTTCGTGCGCACGGACGACCGCGCCGCCAGCGCATCCATTGCAATATTCTCCGGCAAGGAGCGCTGGCAGACCTGGGAGCGGCGCTGACTCAGGCGGGCTCCGCCATGCCGGGCAGGCTTTCCTGGAGTGCGCGTACAGTTGGCCATTGCCGCCGGCTCACGGCAACCCGTTCGTCCAGGCCTTCGATCAGGATCGCCCAGTGGGCTTCACCCTGCTCGCCTGTCACGCGCTCGAACCCGGTGACGGCTTGCCGCGCGACCAGACAGTTGCGATGGACGCGCAAAAAGCGCTCGGGAAACTCCTGCTCCAATTGCACCAGGGATTCATCCAGGAGGAACTCCCTTTGCAAGGTCCGGGCTGTCACGTACTTTTGTTCGGCGCGCAAGTAGAGAATATCCGCCACTGGCACCAGCAGAACGCGCCCCCGCTCGCTGCAGGAAAGATGCCGCCGGCGCGCAGCACCGCCTTCGGATGGCAGCAAGGGCACTGACTCGGCGGGCCCCCGGCGCGTCACTTTCTCCAAGGCCAGTGCCAGGCGGCTTGCCCTGACGGGTTTGAGCAGGTAATCCACGGCGTTGACCTCAAAAGCTTGAACAGCGTACTGGTCATAGGCGGAGAGAAAGATCACCGCCGGCGGGTGCGCCATGCGCGCCACCTGGCGGGTGAACTCCACCCCATCCATCCGCGGCATGCGGATATCGACCAAGGCCACGTCCACCTCCACCTCACGGAGCAAGGCGAGTGCTTGGGCACCGTGCTCCGCCTCGCCCACCACTGCGGTGGGATGGGTGGCAGCCAGATCCGCCAGCAGCACTTTCACCCTCGACCGCGCCGGGGCTTCGTCATCGGCAATCAACACCCTGAGGGGCACACGAGGGCGCACTTCGCCCTCCCCCCCTTCCGTATGGGCGCTCATGGCCGTCCTCCGGGCTGATGGGGCAGTTGCAGGCGCACCCGGTATTGACCACTTTCCAACCGGGTGGCCAGTCGAGCTTCCAAGTCGTAGAAAAGCATTAAACGCTCCCGAATGTTGTTCAAAGCCATACGGTTGCCGGAAACTTGGCGTCCCTCGCCCTGCAACGGGTTGCTGATGCTGATGTCCAGCCCACCGCCTTTGAGCGCGATGCGGATCGCCACCTCACCCGGTTCCGTTCCAGGTTCGATACCGTGGTAAACGGCGTTTTCCACCAGCGGCTGGAGCATCAGCGGTGGAACAAGTGCGTCATCCAGGCCGTCGGCCACGTCCCAGCTCACACGCAGCCGCTCACCCAGCCGCAGTTTTTCCAGATTCAGGTATTGGCGGCAGAGGGCTAGTTCGTCCGACAGCGGAACGAAGTCCCGGTTGTCCCGCATGAGGGCGCGGAACATGTCTGCCATTTCCTCAAGAGCCAGCTCGGCCCGGCGGGGGTCGTTACGCATGACGCCCAATACCCCGTTCAGACTGTTGAACAGAAAATGCGGACGGATCCGGGCCGTCAATGCCATCAACCGGGCTTCGGCCAAGGCAGGCAAATAAGCCCGCTCGCGCCAGATCAGATAGAGCAGGCAGGTGGCGCCGATCAGCGCAGCCCAAAACCCGCCCAGCCACAAAGCACGTGCAGAAGGCGCTGGTAGTTCCCAAAGCTGGAGCACGCAGGCGCTGCTTGCGCAGACCGCCAAGGCGATGCTGACGGCACCATTGAGAGACAGGCGACTCAAGCCTGGCGCCAATACGTAGAGCACGAACAGGCTCAGCATGAGAGGGGGCTCCACCTGCCCCGCGAGCCCGTGCCAAACGGCAAAGAAGTCCTGCCCCTCGGAAGCCCGCACAAGAGCCGCCAGCAAGACCATGAGGTTCACCACCAGCACGAGGCGCAGCACCACGGCTGGCCGGCGGAAATCGGGCAGGGGAAGGCTCCTCGGGTTTTGCCGTATACTCTCGGTCACTTCGGCTAGGGCTCACGCTTGATGTGAGTCCAATAACGGCTGCCTGAGGGCTGCACCTGAGGATGTGGGTTCACAAGCATCGAAAACGTTCGTCACCAGGCCCAGGTGGGGGGTACGCGTTCCGTCACTTCACCCCGACAACGGGTGGCGGTAGAGCACTCGCTCTGGCCAACCCCTGAAACGCGCCCGCCACGCATCAACCACTTCGGTTTATCCCCTATTGATCAGCGAGAAAGAGTCATACATGAGCGCAACCACGCCCAGCCAACCGGATGAGAACAAGACTTGGTCAGAGCGCTTCTCCGAGCCCGTCTCGGAACTGGTGAAGCGCTACACCGCTTCGGTGTTCTTCGATCAGCGCATGGCAATGCAGGACATCCGGGGCTCCCTGGCCCATGCCCGGATGCTTGCCACCCAAGGCATCATCAGTGCCCAGGACCGGGCCGAGATCGAACGGGGAATGGCCCAGATCCGGGGGGAGATCGAGCGTGGAGAGTTCCGCTGGAATCTTGACGACGAAGATGTCCACCTCAACATCGAAAAACGTCTGACTGAAATCGTCGGCGACGCGGGTAAACGCCTGCACACTGGCCGATCGCGTAACGATCAGGTGGCCACCGACATCCGTCTATGGCTACGCGACGCCACCGATGAAATCCTGATCCTGATCAGAGCCTTTCAGTCCAACCTGCTGGCCCTGGCCGAGAGCCATGCGGATACGGCCCTCCCGGGATTCACCCACCTGCAGGTTGCCCAGCCGGTGACATTTGGCCACCATCTCATGGCCTACTTTGAAATGCTGGATCGGGACTGGGGGCGCTTCGCCGATTGCCGCGCCCGGATGAATCAGTTGCCACTGGGCAGCGCCGCGCTGGCCGGCACGTCCTACCCCATCGACCGGCGCATGGTGGCGGCCGATCTGGAATTTGCCGGCATCTGCCGCAATTCGCTCGATGCCGTGTCGGACCGGGATTTCGCCATCGAATTCTGTGGGGCAAGTGCCCTGTTGATGACCCACCTCTCCCGCTTGTCGGAAGAGCTCATCATCTGGATGAGCCCCCGGGTTGGCTTTATCGATCTGGCCGACCGCTTTTGCACCGGCTCCAGCATCATGCCGCAGAAGAAAAACCCGGATGTTCCCGAACTGGTGCGCGGCAAGACCGGCCGGGTCAACGGTCATCTGATGGCCTTGCTGACCCTGATGAAAGGCCAGCCGCTGGCCTACAACAAGGACAACCAGGAAGACAAGGAACCCTTGTTTGACACCGCCGATACGGTGCGCGATACCTTGCGCATCTACGCCGACATGCTCGCCGGCGTGCGGGTCAAACCCGAAGCCATGCAGGCAGCCCTGACCCAGGGGTTCGCCACCGCCACCGATCTGGCCGACTATCTGGTCAAGAAGGGCCTTCCGTTCCGTGATGCTCACGGAGCCGTGGCCAAGGCAGTCCGTACCGCAGAGGCCAAGGGCTGTGATCTGCCCGACCTGAGCCTCGAGGAACTGCAGGCGTTCTCGCCCCTGATTGGCGAAGACGTATTGCAGGTGCTCACGGTGGAAGGCTCCTTGGCCAGTCGCGATCATGAAGGCGGAACAGCCCCCAGCCAAGTGCGGGCAGCCATAGCGGCTGCTCGGCTGCGGATCACGACCGATACGCAATAACCCTTATTTGCCCGGTGCACTGATAGCGCTTACTATTTTTGCATTAAAGGTCTTCGGCCCTCGAAAGGCAATTCATGAGCCGGATTGGCAAATACGAACTGATACGCCCCTTGGCCGAAGGCTCCACCGCTGCCGTGCATCTGGCTTGGGACTCTTTCTCCCAGCGCGAGGTTGCTCTCAAGGTCATCACTCCGGACATTCTTCGTGACCCACAACGGGGGCGCATTTACCGGAATTTGTTGATCAACGAGGCCTCGCTGGCCGGCAAGCTGCTACACCCCCACATCGTCCAGATTTTTGATGCCGTGGTCGATGAGCAGCAAGGCTACATCGTCATGGAGTATGTGCCGGGCGGCACGCTTGAGCGTCATACCTCCTCCGACAGCCTGCTCCCCTTCGATCAGGTGGTGGAGATCATCTTCAAGTGCACGCGCGCCCTGCACTACGCCCACCAGCAGGGGGTCACCCACCGGGACATCAAGCCCGCAAACTTGCTTCTGGGCTCGACCGGCCGGGACGTCAAGGTGACGGATTTTGGCGCCGCACTGCTCTCCGGCAATGATCTGACCCAGGTGTCCGGGGTCGGCTCCCCCGCCTACATGTCCCCCCAGCAAGTGCGGGAAATGCCGCTCAACCACCAAACGGACATTTACTCCCTGGGGGTGGTGATGTACCAGATGCTCACTGGACGCCTGCCTTTTCAGGCGAGCAACAACTACGCGATGGTGCATCAGATCACCACTGTCGAGCCACTTCCTCCCTCTGCTTATCGCGCCGACCTTCCCGCCAGCCTGGACGCCATTGTCGCCCGCGCCATGCAGAAATCCCTCGACGCGCGCTATGCCGGCTGGGACGAGTTCGCCCACGATCTGGCCCAAGCCTTCCGCAACCGGCAGCTGCGGGAACTGCAACAGGATTTCGCCGATAGCGAGAAATTCGAGACCCTGCGCAGTTTCCCGTTCTTCGCCGAGTTCAGCGAGGTTGAAATATGGGAGGTTGTCCGCTTCTCGGAATGGGAGCATGTTCAGGCCGGCACCGTCATCATGCGCGATGGTGAGCCGGGCAAACACCTGTGCTTCCTCGTGGATGGAGACGTCAAGATCACCAAGCGCGGGCGAATGCTGAGTTTGTTGACCGCGGGCGAGTGCTTTGGCGAAATGGCCGTGATCAATGAAGACGGGGGAGTTCGCGGCGCAGACGCCATCGCCGTAACCATGGTTCGCATCGTGACCATCCGGGGAGAGGCTTTGCGCCGGGCCTCCGAGGCGTGCCGAATGCATTTCTACGCAGGTTTCCTGGCGGTGCTTGCACGGCGGCTGGCGATGGCCAATTCCCGTCTGGCCTGCCTGTAGGGCACCATGAGTTACGGCTGGCCGATGCTCTGTCCCGCTGCGCGCGTGCTTTCAGGCGGAGTCATGTGTCGATGAATGCTGAAACCCTCGATGCCGTCAGCCGCGCCATTGGCACCGCAAGCAAAGAACCTTTCTCGCCAATACGGGCAGCCAAGTGCTCGGGCGGCAGCGTCAGCCAGTGCTATGTGCTTTCGGACGGACAGAGACGCTATTTCGTCAAAACGAACGCTGGGGATGCCGTGCCCATGTTCGAAGCCGAAGCCGATGGCCTGAGCGCGCTCTCCGCCTGCGGGGCATTCCGCGTGCCGGAGGTTCTCGCCCTCGGCCGCGCCGGCAGCGAGGGTTTCATCGTGCTGGAGCACCTGGATCTCACCCCTCTAAGCACCCGTGAGGACGGTCAACGCGTCGCACATGCGCTCGCCACCTTGCACGGCACAGAGGGTGACGCTTTCGGCTGGAGGCGGGACAACTTCATCGGCCGAAGCCCCCAGCACAACCCACCCCACGACAACTGGCCCTGGTTCTTCGCGCACCACCGACTGGCGCCCCAACTGGAGCGGGCCGGCCGGAACGGGATGAGCCCGAAGATGGTAGCCAAGGGAGAACGTCTGTGCGCCGTGCTGGGCGCATTGTTTGTTGGCATCAAGGTTCAGCCCAGCCTCGTGCACGGAGACCTCTGGCACGGAAACGTGGGAATTTGCCACGGCCAGCCTGCCCTCTTTGACCCGGCTGTCCACTACGGGCACCGGGAGACGGACTTGGCGATGGCCGAATTGTTTGGCGGGTTTCCCGAGAGCTTCTACGCTGCCTACAGGGCGGCTTGGCCCCTGGAAGAAGGGTTCGAGCAACGCAAGACGCTCTACAGCCTCTACCACATCCTCAATCACTTCAACCTGTTCGGCGGAGGCTACCTGCGCCAGACCGAACGAATGATCGAGTCGATGCTCTCGGAATTAGGGCAGTGGGGAATGGGCTGAACGAAGCACCGGCTGACGCAGTCTGCGATTAGAATTGGCCCACCCGTTCGGCGCAAGCCGGGCTGCACAAGACGTTTATCGAACCACGGGCACCCAGCCCTCCCCTCGGAGCAAGTCATGGACACACAACAACTGATCCACCAGCAAGTCACCGGCAACCCGATCGTGCTCTACATGAAAGGCACGCCCCAATTCCCCCAGTGCGGCTTTTCCGCCACCGCCGTGCAGATCCTCAAGCACAGCGGCGTTACCCAGTTCTTCAGCGTCAACGTTCTGGAAAACCCGGAAATCCGGGAGGGCATCAAGGTGTACGCCAGTTGGCCGACGATTCCCCAGCTTTACGTAAACGGGGAGTTCATTGGCGGCTGCGACATCATGAAAGAGATGTATCAGAGCGGCGAACTCGCCAAGGTTCTGGGCTCCGTCACCGCCTGACAACCTCGGCACCAACAGCACCGACAAACCCCGCTGGGCGGGGTTTGTTCGTTGACAACGTCCCAGAAAGTCAGCGAAGCCGACCGCCGCTGACGCGCTCGATCCCCGCCAGATCACGCCACGACGCAACTTCCGCAAATCCGTGCTGTTGGAGCAGATCCCGCACCGCAGCGGCCTGATCGTAACCGTGCTCCACCAACACGGTGCCGCCCGCGGCAAGATGGGCGGGCGCTGCAGAGATGATCCGCCGCAGATCTGCCATCCCGTGCTCTGCCGCCACCAGGGCGGATTCCGGTTCGAAACGCAAGTCCCCCATGCGCAGGTGTTCGTCCCCCGGAACGATGTAGGGGGGATTGGCAACAATGAGGTCGAACCCGCCGGGCAAGCCGGAAAACCAGTCCGCTTCCTTAAAGGCAACCTCCGCCCCAAGCTGGCAGGCGTTCTCGGCCGCCACCCCAAGCGCTGCAGCTGAACGGTCCACGGCCATCACGCGGGCTGCCGGGCACTCCAGCGCCAAGGTAATGGCGAGCACCCCGCTGCCCGTCCCCAAATCCAGCACGTGCGGCGCATCTCCGGCGCCTCGGTGGAAGAGCTGGTCCAGGCCGAGTTCCACGAGCAGTTCCGTTTCCGGACGCGGAATGAGTACAGCCGGCGTCACGCGGAAAACCCTTCCGAAGAACTCCCGATGGCCAACGATGTAGGCCACGGGCTCCCCCGCCGCACGTCGCGCCAAGGCACTGCGGTAGGCCGCAACCTGATCGGTAGCGAGAAGCACGTGGTCCCGGGCGATGAGTTGGGCACGGCTCCAGCCCAAAATCTCCCTGAGCAGCAGGGCGGCCTCCCCGGGTGAAGATACCTGCGCCCGCCCCTCCAACAAGGCGCGCGCCACGGTCCATGCCTGGCTTCCGCTCAAATCGTACAAACCTTCATGGCTGTCACGCGGACTCCTCTGCCAAGGCAGCCAATTGCTCGGCTTGATGCTCCGCAGTCAGCGCATCCAGCATTTCGGAAAGCTCACCTTCCATGATCTGATCGATCTTGTACAGCGTGAGATTGATGCGATGGTCCGTGACCCTGCCCTGCGGAAAATTGTAGGTGCGGATGCGCTCGGATCGGTCGCCACTGCCAATCAAGCTCTTTCGGGTCGAGGCGATCTTCTGCTGTTGCTCACGCACTTGCGCGTCCTTGATGCGTGCCGCCAGGATCGAGAGTGCCTGCGCCTTGTTGCGGTGCTGTGAGCGGTCATCCTGGCACTCGACCACGATGCCAGTGGGCAGATGGATGACCCGCACCGCGGAATCGGTCTTGTTGATGTGCTGCCCGCCCGCACCGGAAGCCCGGAAGGTGTCGATGCGCAGATCTGCCGGGTTGATATCCACCTCGCCCACTTCATCCGCCTCGGGCATGATCGCCACGGTGCAGGCGGACGTATGAATGCGCCCCTGGGACTCGGTAGCCGGCACACGCTGTACCCGGTGACCCCCGGATTCGAACTTGAGTTTCGAATAGGCCCCGGATCCGATCACCTTGGCGATGATTTCCCGGTAGCCACCAAGTTCGGACTCGTTGTGGGACAGCACCTCCACCTTCCACCCTTGCTTTTCCGCGTAACGGGCGTACATGCGAAAGAGGTCACCGGCGAACAGCGCCGACTCATCACCTCCCGTCCCGGCGCGAATCTCCAGAAACAGATTGCGCTCATCGTTGGGGTCTTTGGGCAAGAGCGCAATGTGCAACGCTGCCTCCAGTCGCTCCATCTCCGCCCGGGCAGTCTCCACTTCAGCTTCTGCCAACTCGCGCATTTCAGGGTCAGCAAGCAATTCCGTCGCACTGCGAAGGTCGGACTCCGCTCGACGGAACGCACGAAAAAGCGCCACCACAGGGCCAATGTCCGCATGCTCGCGGGTCAGCCTGCGATAGTGATCCATATCGCGGGTGGCATCCTCGGCCGCCAGCAAGGCATCCAACTCCTCGTGGCGGAAAGAGAGTTGCTCCAGTTTGTTGATGAAGCTAGCTTTCATGGTATTGACGAGTAGCGGGCACCGCCCGGATCAGATGAGCACAACGAGGACGGCCCCGCGCCTGGGCGCCGGGGCCGTAAGTCCTGGCTGGAGCGCTAATCGGGCGAATGGGGAAGGTTGTAAAGATGCGCCACCACTTCCGCGATCCGGTTCCGGTTGTCCCCCTGAGCCGCGTTGAGATGGTGGGTGGGGCCGTGCATCAGCTTGTTGGTCAAACCATGGGAGAGCGCTTCCAGCACCTTGCGCGGATCATCACCACGGCTCAGGGCCTTCAGCGCCTTCTCCAGTTCGGTATTGCGCAGGTGGTCGGCGTGCTCGCGCAGGGCGCGGATCGTCGGCACACTGCCCCGCCCTTCAACCCATTCAAGGAAGCTGGACACCCGGGCATCGATGATGGATTCGGCCTGCACCACGGCCTGCTGCCTGGATTCAAGCCCGGATTCGACGATCTGCGCCAGGTCATCCAGACAATACAGAAACACGTCGTCCAGCTCGCCCACTTCCATCTCGATATCCCGCGGCAGAGCCAGGTCCACCATCACGATGGGACGATGGCGCCGCGTACGCACGGCACGCTCCACCATGCCCAACCCCAGGATGGGAAGCGGGCTGGCGGTACAGGAGACCACAATGTCGTACCGAGGCAGTCGCTCACCCAGTTCGTCGAGCCGGAAGCAATCCGCCCCGAACCGCTCGGCCAGCGCGGCGGCGCGCTCCACAGTGCGATTGGCAATGGAGATCTGTTTTGGTTTTTCGCCGGCAAAATGGGCCAGGCAAAGCTCGATCATCTCCCCGGCACCAATCATCAGCACCCGCTGATCGGTCACCCGGTCGAAAATTCGCTCGGACAAATGCACTGCTGCCGCGGCCATTGAAACAATGTTCGCACCGATGGCAGTGCTGGACCGGACCTCCTTGGCCACGGAGAACGTCTTCTGAAACAGCTTGTGCAGCAACGTGCCGAGGGTTCCAGCCTCTTCGGCCAGGCGTGCTGCCTGCTTGATCTGCCCAAGGATTTGCGGCTCACCCAACACCATCGAATCCAACCCGCTCGCCACCCTGAACACATGCCGGACCGCATCCCGCTGGGGAAGCGTGTAGAAGTATGGCGAGATGCTCCCGACGGGAATGCGATGATAGTCCGCCAGCCAGCCAAATGCCTGCTGGGGGTCCGTGGTGGCGCAATAGAGCTCAGTCCGGTTGCAGGTGGACAGGATGGCTGCTTCGCGCACGGGGCGGTTGCGGGTGAGATCAGACAGCGCTTGGCCGAGGCGATCCGGATGGAACGCCACTTGCTCCCGGATCGCCTGAGGCGCCGAATGGTGATTGAGCCCGAGGGCAAACAGCTGCATGTCCGGAATCGGAAAAACGGAGGGGGCCAGAACAGCGGCGGATTATAACACCATGATTTAAGGCCAACTTCCCCCCGCGCCCCGAAGAAGGGCACTACCCTGGGGAAAGGTGGCTCCCTCGACCCCGCGCTTCGCTGGTGCAACAACCGCTTGAACGGCCCCGGGCCAGCGTTTCGGCCCATGCCGCAAGCCTCGGAGAATCAGTTGCTTCCGTCGCGCCCCGGCAGCCAACTGAACCTGAACCGTCACTCGAAGGGAGAGGTCAGCGCCCCTCACCTTCTGAGCGAGCCAACCAAGGCGCAGCGGCAGTCACTGCCGGGTTGAAGTGGTGAGACGCGTGCTGAAACTGGCTCATCACCCGTTTGACGTAATCCCGGGTTTCCCGATAAGGCGGCACGCCACGGTAGCGGTCCACGGCCCCCTCGCCCGCATTGTAGGCGGCAACCGCAAGCGTGACGTTCCCCCGAAAATACGCCAGTAACCAGCGCAGATAGGACAGTCCGCCCCGCAGGTTCTGCAGGGGATCCCAAACGTCGCGCACGTTGAACCTCACTGCCGTCTCCGGAATCAACTGCATCAGTCCTTGGGCATTCCGGGGTGAGCGAGCCGACGGGTCAAAGTTAGATTCGGCCGCAATCACCGCCAGCGCTAGCTCCGGCGCTACCGCGTACTGTGGTGCAAGCTGGTGAACCCAGCCGGCCACCTTGCGCTGCGCAGCACTGCTGGCGACAGGAGATGGTCCACCGCTGGCCTCGTACTCGACAGTGCGGCTCTCCGGTCTCAGACAGGCGGGGGCCCGTCCCGCAGGAGACCCGGTTTGAGCGAGCATCCGCTCAGCCTGGGCATGGCCGCGTTGCGCGGCCAGTGCAAAGTAATGCGCTGCGGCCGCATCATCCCGCGGCACACCGCGCCCGTTGGCGTAAATCCAGCCCAGGCTGAAGAGCGCCTGGAGCTCGCCCATGCGGGCCGCGCGGCAGTAGAGCGATATCGCGCCCACGGCATCCCGGGGCACGCCCTCGCCATGCTCCAGTGCAGCGGCCTGGGTCATGATCGCCCGAATCTGGGGGGGCATGTCCTCCTCCTCAAGACTGGCCGCCCAGACCGCGCTCGCGTACATGCCGACCAACAGGAGAGCTGCCTGCAACGGCTTGCGCATCGCAGCTCCCCGCTCGACCATACTCAGAGACGCCAGACAGAGGCGCCGCCCGCCAGGAGCGGAGCCGGGTCAAACGCGCTCTTGACATCGGCAAACACGCCGCCACTTGCGAGCTTGGCAAGATACTCGGTGGCAGACCGCGCCAGCAGTTCCTGATGGGATACCGCAGCAACGATCGCGTTGGCACGGGGCAGGTCTTCCCAGGCGGAAAGCTCGACGCCGTACTCGTGCATCGCTTCAGCCGCATCGGCTACCGGATCATGGACCAGGACATGCACTCCGAACGAGCGCAGTTCGTTGATCACATCAATTACCCGGGAGTTGCGTAGATCGGGGCAATCCTCCTTGAAAGTCAGCCCAAGCACGATGACCTGGGCCCCCCGCACGCACGCGCCGTTGCGGATCATCTGCTTGACGGTCTGTTCGGCCACGAACTTGCCCATGCCATCGTTGATGCGACGCCCTGCGAGGATAACCTCCGGGTGGTAGCCGAGCATCTGGGCCTTGTGGGTCAGGTAATAGGGATCGACGCCAATGCAATGCCCCCCCACCAGTCCCGGCCGGAACGGCAGGAAGTTCCACTTGGTGCCCGCAGCCTTCAGCACCTCCGATGTGTCGATGCCCATGCGGTTGAAGATGATCGCCAGTTCATTCATCAAGGCGATGTTCAAGTCGCGCTGGGTGTTCTCGATGACCTTGGCGGCTTCGGCCACCCGGATACTGCTGGCCTTGTGTACGCCCGCCGTGACGACCGAGGCGTAAAGATCCGCCACCCGCGCCAGGGTCTCCGGGGAATCCCCCGAAACCACTTTGGTGATCCGGGTGAGGGTTCGCTCCTTGTCGCCGGGGTTGATCCGTTCGGGCGAATACCCCACATGGAAGTCCTTGCCCCACGTCATACCCGAATGGCGCTCCATTACCGGAATGCAGACTTCTTCGGTAGCCCCCGGATACACCGTGGACTCGAAGACCACGATCGCGCCCCGCTTCATGTAACGCCCGGCCGTTTCCGAAGCGCCGACCAAGGGAGTGAAATCCGGGTTGTGGGCCCCATCCACCGGGGTGGGCACGGCCACGATGATGAAATCCGCGGCTGCAATCGCCGCCGGATCGGTACTCATTTCCAACCGGACCGCTGCCTTGAGATCGGCGGAGGAAACCTCCCCGGTCGGATCCACGCCGGAACAATAGGCTGCCACCTTTTGGGCGTGCAGATCGAAACCGATGGTTCTGTACTTCTTGCCGAACTCCACCGCCAGCGGCAGACCGACATAGCCCAAGCCGATTACGGCAACAACTGGTTCACTCACTTTGACCCCCAGAATCAAAAAACCTCTGAATTTCCAATAGCCACATTGTTATTGTCATAGTTCCCGCAACAGATCCTTGACTTCCCTTTGCCCGGGGTACTGGTCGCCCAACCGGGAAAGCTGCTCCAACTCCTTGCGCGCCTCTCCGCCTTTTCCGCTTTGCAGCAAGGCCCGGGCGAGATTCAGCCGGATATCCGGAGACTGGGGCGCAATTTCTGCAGCTTGGCGCAGCAATTTCAGCGCCCGATCCCGCTCTCCGCGCTCCAGCAACATCGACCCAAGCGTATCCAGATAGGCCGCCTGGCGGGGTGCGATGCGCACCGCAGCTTCGGCGTATTCCAGCGCCTTTCCGTCCTTCAGGCCCCGCGCAGCCCACGCAAGGTTGTTGAGCACTGCAGCGTTGTTGGGCATGCGCTCCAGCACTTGCCGGTAGTGGGCCACCGCCACGTCGTACCGCTGCTGGCGCAAGGCGACATCGGCCACGTACAGCCGGAACTGGTCATCGCCCGGGCGGCTCTTCAGCCATTCCGCTGCCAGCTGATCGGCCTGGACACCACGCCCGGCCTTGATCAGCACGCCATGGAGCCGAACGAGCGTGTCCGCATTCCGCCCTTTCTGATGCGCGCTTTGATAGGCAGCAACAGCTTCGGGCACCTGCCCCGTGGCCAGCAGCACCTCGCCCTCGAGTTCATGTCCGATCGCCGCTCCGGGCAGGGACTGCTGCGCACCCCGGGCGAGTTTGATGGCTTCCTGGTGTCGCCCCTGCAGCAACTCAAGGCGCACCAGGGCAGCGTGCACTTCCGGCATGTCCCGACGCAGCGCCAGTGCCCGGCGGAGGGTCTCCTGGGCGCCCGAGCGATCCCGCGTCGCCACTTGCGCCTGAGCCAGTCGCAACAGCACGCCAGGCGAATCGCTCCGGGTCACCGCCAGCTTGCTGAAGGTGGCGAGTGCCTGATTGGCCTCGCCTGCCGCAAGCTGCGCCGAGCCCAATAGCTCCATGACCTCGGCGCTCTCACCCAGCCCCCCTTGTGCTTCCTGTGCCGCGGCCAGCGCCCTGCGGGCGTCACCCTGCGCGATGAGGTAGTTCACAAGCGCGATCCGGGGCGAAACCAGATGGGGGTTGCCGCTCACGGCTTTTTCGAGCAGCGGCAACACCTGCTCGCTCGCTCCCCCCTGCCCGGCAGCCAGGGCCGCGAGCGCTTCCAGCGCCTGGGGTTGTCGGGGATCCGCCTTGAGCACCGCCTCGAAACGTCGCTTGGCAAGCTCTGGACGACGTGCCGCAAGATCGAGTTGAGCCAGATTCTGGGCGGCGGGAAAGAATGCCGGCTGCAATTCCAGGGCGCGCTCAAACGCAGCACGGGCTTTTGCCTGATCCTTGCGGGCCAGGAGCGCGATTCCCTTGAGGTTGAGCGCCAGCGGGTTATCGGGTTGCTTCCCCTCCAAACGGGTGATGGCGCCGAGGGCGCGCTCCGCATCCCCCTTGCGCAGCAGGGTGGTGGCCAGCATCACGTCCGCCAGATGCTGCTGGCCATCCTGCGCAGCGGCAGCCTCCAGATCGCGAATGGCGCGCTCAACCTCGCCGGCCTGCAAGCGGGTCGCGGCTAGCGCTGCCCGCCGCTGGGCGTTTCCCGGATCCTTGGCCACCGCCTTCTCGTACTGCACCGCGCTCTTCTCCAGCTCCCCCCTGGCCAGGTGAATCGACCCCGCGAGCGCGAGCAGATCAGGATCGTCCGGTCGCTGCTGCAATGCCGGTTGCAGCGCTTCGAGCGCGCCCGTAGCGTCGCCGTTTTCCAGACGCAGCGTGGCCAGTGCCCGCCGGGCGGCGGGCAGCTGAGGTGCGAGGTTCAGCGCCTTCTTGAAGAACGATTCGGCCTGCTGGGGCGCGGCGAGCAGCGATTCCACCATTCCCGCAAGCAACAGGCTGGGCACATGCTCCGGCGCCCCTTTCAACACCTGCTGCACTGCATCGCGCGCACCCGGATAGTCTTTTCGGCCAACAGCCAACAGCGCCTGCAAATAACGAATGTCCGCTCCGGAGTCCTTGGCCTTGAGCGCCTTATCCACCAATGCAGCGGCTTCGTCCAACCGATTGCGCTGGATCAGCAGGGATATCAGGCTGAACCGCGCACCCGCCTGGGCCGGGCTGTCAGCGGCGGCAGCCCGATACGCATCGATGGCCGCCTCGTAGTCCCCTTCCGCAGCCGCCAGATCTCCTGCGAGCAAATGCGACTCATAGCCCGGCGCAGTGCGCACGGCCTCTTTTACCTGCTGCAGGGCTCCCTTGCGGTCTCCGCTCAAGGCGGTCAGCCGGATTTCCCCCAAACGCGCCGACACGGAGGACGGATCTGCCGCACGCGCATCCCTATACCGCTTACCCGCTTCCTCCAGCTGCCCGAGCCCGGCGTGGGCATCCCCCAGCGCCGCCAACAACACTGCGCGGGCAACGGGATTGGCGACAGGCACTTGCGACATCTCCCGCAACGCCACATCGCCCTTGCCTTGCGCCACGAGCGCCCGGACCAATGCGGGCGCCACTCGTTCGTTGCCTGCTCCAAGCTGCTGCGCCCGGCGCAGCTCCCGTTCCGCACCGAAAGCATCTCCGCTTTCCAGCAGCGCCAAGCCGAACAGCAGCCGCGCCTCCCCGTTATCCGGGGCTTGCTGCAAGGCGGAGCGCAACTCGATGGCGGCCGCCCGGTAGTCCTGCTTCTCCATGTAGCCCCGGGCGGATGCGATCAAGGCCTCGGGTTTTTGGCCCCCACAGGCGGTCAACGCCAGCGCCAGAAGCGATGCGGAAAGGGCACGCTGCCAGACAGGCCTGCCCGGTTGTTCAGGAACAGCAAGACATACAGGGAGAGGATTCACTATTTGAGCCCGAAACGATGCATGAGGTCGTACAGGGTCGGCCGGCTGACGCCCAGCATCTCTGCCGCCCTGGCGATATTCCCATTCACCCGGCCCAACACGCGGATCACCGCGCGCTTTTCCGCCTGCTCGCGGATCTGGCGCAGGTTCAGGGTCTCCGTCTCGCCGCTGGGGTGTTCTTCCAAACCCATGTCAGCAGGCGCGACCGCAGAGTTATCGGCCATGATCACGGCTCGCTTGACGCAGTTTTCGAGCTCCCGCACATTCCCCGGCCAGTTGTGGGACTCGATTGCATCGATGGTGTCGGGACGAAGGGTCATTGAACCCTTGCGCATATCCCGCGCAAAGCGGCGCAGGAAAGCATGGGCCAAGAGCGCAGAATCGCCCCGTCGATCGCGCAGCGGTGGAATCCGCACCACGATTTCCGCCAGCCGGTAGAACAGGTCCTCCCGGAACCGGCCTTCGCGAATCAGCCCTTTCAGGTCCTGATGGGTCGCACACACAATCCGCACATCCACCGGAATCTCCTCCCGGCCCCCCACGCGTTCGATCACCCGCTGCTGCAGGAAGCGCAACAGCTTGGCCTGGAGCGAGCCAGGCAGATCGCCAATTTCGTCCAGAAACAACGTGCCCTTGTGCGCCAGCTCAATCTTGCCCGGCGTCTGCTTCAACGCCCCGGTGAACGCGCCTTTCTCATGACCAAAGAGCTCGCTCTCGAGGAGATTTTCGGGAATGGCGGCGCAATTGATGGCGATGAAGCGTTCTCGGGCACGGGGTGAAAGGTCGTGGAGGGCGCGGGCCAGCACCTCCTTCCCCGTACCGCTCTCGCCCAGCAGCATCAAGGTCGCATCGGTGCCGGCAACTTTCTCCACCGTGCGGCATACCTTGAGCATCTCCGGATCGCGGGTGATCAGGCCGGCAAAGGCGTCCAGGGGCTGGGCCGCCTGCAGGCGCCGGTTCTCCTCCTGCAATTCGTGCAGGCGGTAAGCACGTTCCAGGGTGAGGTTAAGCAATTCCGGCTCGAACGGCTTGGCGTAAAAATCGTAGGCGCCCATGCCGATGGCGCGCACCGCGTTGATCCTGTCGTTCTGCCCGGTCAGCACCACGACCTTGGTATCAGGCGCCAGGGTGAGTATTTGTTCGAGAAGCGCGAACCCTTCCCCCACGTCATCGGGCGTGGGCGGCAACCCCAGGTCCATCGTCACGACCGCGGGCTCGAAACGCCGCAACTGCGCGAGCGCAGACTCCCGGTCCGCCGCCACCTGTACTTCGTACTGGTCGAAAGCCCAACGCATCTGCCGCTGCAGCGCGAGGTCGTCTTCGACGATCAACAGGTTGGGTCGCATATCCGTCATCTGCTTTCTGACATCTCATCGTTGTTGCCGCCACCTGAGCCCCGGGGCAGGGAGAGCCGGATGTGAACGCCATGACCCGGCTCGCTTTCCACCTCCATCCGCCCACCCAACTCGCCGATGTACTGACGGCATTCGTACATCCCGATACCCATGCCACCGGCCTTGGTTGTCTGGAAGGGCTTGAACAGACGGCTTTCCATGAAATTCCGGCTCATGCCCGGGCCGTTGTCATCCACTGTCACGCGCACGCATTCGCCGTCGCCAGCCAGTGAAACCTGGACGCGCCCCGAGCGCGCATCCACCGCCTCCAGCCCGTTTTGCACCAGATGGCCGATGATCCGCGAAAGCCGGGCCGGGTCAGCCCGGGTGAGCAGTTCTCCGCCGTTGGGAACTGCGCTCACGGTAAGGCGGGGGTCATTCCTGGCACCCGCAAGGCGGCGAACCAGAGCCGCCACATCGACGCTCTCCACCCTGTCGCGAGCCAGCGCGGAATCTCGCAATTGCAACAAAAGATGTTGCATCCGGCCAACCACATTGTTCACGGTCAGCAGCATGTCATCGCGGAACTCCGGCTTGTCCCAATGGCGCTCCGCATTGCGCGTCATGAGCGAGAGCTGGGAAACGAGATTCTTCAGGTCATGCACCACGAAAGCCGCCATCCGATTCATGGCGTCGAAACGCCTGGCCTCGATCAACGCTTCCAACGCCCGCATCTGGCCCAGATAACTGGCGGCCTGCCGCCCGGCCGTACGCAGCAGATCCTTCACCTCCCAATTAACCTCGACATCGGCTCTCGGCCGGGCCAGAACGATGAAGCCCACCAGATCCTCAATGGCCAGCAGTGGCACTACCAGCCAGGCTTCGGACTTCTCCAGCAGCCATTCCGGTAGCACCTCCACATCTCCGGCCACCAGGATCACCTCGCCTCCATCGCGCAAACGTCCAACCAGGACATCGTCCCGGCGCAGCACCTTGTCCATGCCCGGAAAGTTCCAGTGCCCCACCGGCCGGTAGTCCCCTTCGGGGCCCTGCAGCCACAGCCCGCCTCCTGGGCTTTCCACCAGATCAGCCAGAGCTTTGATAGGTACTTGATGAAAACCGTGATGGGGATCATGGGTGGTCAGCGCCCGCGTAAATCCCAGCCACTCCTCCCGATAGTCGTACCGATAGCTGAACAAATGCTTGGACAGCGCGACCTTGAGCCGGGAACGGGCGCTACCCGAAAGCAACAAAGCGCTCAACAAGAGAATCGACAACGACAGAAACGAAACCTGCAGCACCCTCCCCCAGGTGCCACCGAAGTAAGTGATGTAGTACCCCGCGCCGGCGACGAGCAGCAAATAAGCCCCCGATCCCAGCACCGCCGCCGAATGGAACACCAATCGGTGGGAAAGCACGATGGGATTGGTCCAGCCCCGGTTGCGCCACACTGAAAGCGCGACAAGGGGTATCAGCAAGGCATGGACCAGTCCCCGGGCGCTCCAGATGTCCCGATCCAGGCGGCCCAGCAAGTAGGCTTCGGAATACAGATACAGATCGAATGCAAACAAGCCCGCCAGGCCGATGGTCACAGGCTTGATCCCCCAGCGCGACTGCCGGGGATGGTTGCGATAGAGCTGCTCGGTCAGGATCAGCCCCGCCACCGCCATGATCAGGAAAGCGAGGTAAATCCAGGTGGGTGCGACAAAAGTGTGGGCGGTGGCCGCCTGGACCACCACGGCCAGCAGGTTGCCCGCCGCCACCGACGCCCCCAGCACGAAAGGCAGGCCCAGGATGGAAAAATTCTCGGTGGCAAACCCAAGGAGCCGGCTCACCCCGCCCTGCTGCCAATGCGCGGCCAAAGCCAGGAGCGTCAGGTACCAGCTCAGATAGCGCACCACGTCTGCCACGTTGACCAAGGCCCAGGCGGGTGTGCTGATGGTCCTGGCAAAAAACGCCCCCGCAAACGCCCAGGCGGCGCTGATAAGCGAGACGGACAGCACCAGACGGACGATGCCGCTATCGCGGCGCCGGAGCCAGAGGTAGGCCGAAAACCCCAGGTAGCACAGACAGCTCAGGCCATAGGTCCAGACCGCGGCATCAAGGGAGAGGGAATGACCGTTTTGCATAGGAGCCAGGCCCGCCGCCGCCATTCACGCGGTGATCGGGCGCGGAAGGCCTTCACGAGGACGTCGACTTCAGGATCAATGAGCTCAATGCGGGAAGCGCGGAAACCGGCAAAAATTCAGCCGTGGTTGCTGCGCAGCGCCATGAACCGAACGCACCCGGCAAGCGGATGGTTCACCAGTTAAACCAATCGGACACTGTCCGCAATGGTCTCATTCCCGAACTGGTGCAAAGCGCAAGTCAAGGGCCGGAAAAGCCGCCAACTAGCGGCAAAACCCCTGTAATCCGCAAATTAGTGTTTGGCTCGGCACGCTGAACTTCCCCAACCGGAAGCCTGTGCAGAAAGGCAAGAAAGGAATGAGCAAAACGCCTCAACTGAACAAACCGCGCCCGACCAAACACCCCAGACCGCCACGCATACGGCTGGATACGAAAGGCGCAGTGCGCTTACACCACGCCCCAGCACTGGCGCCGGCGATCAAACCGCTCCAGGCGCTGGGACAGTTGCGCCTCAGCCTCGTCGCGCATCCGATCCATCTCCCGCAGCCTCTGATAGCCTCGTTCCACCAGACCCTGCGCGACGTCCGGGTCGTGCACAGCCTGCATCGCATCGGCCAAAGCGACGGGATCGTCCGGGTCGACCAGCAAGGCGGCGTCTCCAGCCTGGCCAGAAAGATGTTCCGAGTAAATAAGTGGCTTGCCCAAACCCCATGCTTCCAGGGGCGGAAGATTGGTAGGTCCGAAATAAGTGGGCATCACCACTGCCCTGCACCCGCGGTACAACCCCCGCATGTCTTCCGCAGGAACGAACCCCAGGAACGTCAACCGATCCTCCACCTTGAGCTCGGCGGCCCGCGCCCGAACATGCTCCTGGTTGCCCTGATTGCTGCCCGCAAAAACCACGCGGGCGTCCATCCCACGGTCCCTCAGCATCGCCAGGGCTTGCACCACACGGACGTGGTTCTTGTGAGGCCAGAACTGAGCTGGATAGAAGAAATAGCCGCCCTCCAAACCATACTTGTTCTGGACGCTGGAGGTGTTCGCGGCCAACCGCTTATCCGTGAACGGCGCGGACGAAAACGGCATGGCAAGAACGCGCTCTGGATCCAGACCATAGCGGGATGCCATTTTGGCCATCAACGCATCAGAATCCGCCAGCACCAGCAGCGCGGGGCCCAGGCAGTACTGGAACAGCCGCTCCCGGGTGAAGAAGGTCTGAAACTCCCTGACCTCCGGGAACTCCGGGGTATCCCGGTGCGCAAGGTCCCACACGGTCATGATGTAGTTGAGCTTCTGCAGCACCATGCAGCGGCTGGTGGGCGTCACGAAGTACACCAGATCCACGTTGTGCGCGATCAAACCCCGCTCCAGTTCTCCTACCAACTGGAAGCGCCGCTGCAGGCGCCGCCCCGGCTCAATGAGGGCTGACATGGAGATCAGCTTGTCCCGCCAGCCGGAAGTGAACAAATGCCCCTCCACCCCCAGCTTCTTTAGATAAGCCACGTTGTCGGCCATGCAGGAGAAAACCGCGAACTCATGCCTGCCTTCAACCAGCCGCGCCATCTGCAGGATGGCATTGAGCGCCTGGTTGATCCCACCACCGGCCGTGACATCGTAGTCGATGATGGCGCCAATTTTCATGCCTTGCGCTCCAGCACGCTGACGGCAGCCCAGTCTTCCACTCCGGGCTCGCGCGCAGCCATCCAGGCCTGGTGGGCAAGCGTCCGAAACGCGGGATTTGCAAGCAGTTCGACTTCTGGCAAAAAGAAATAACGCATATCGTGATGCTCAGTCACCACCCCACGGGCGTCCGACGATTTCTCCTCCACTTGCACGGTGTAGTTCACCCGGACCCGGTTCTGGCCAAAAGCGAGTTCGGGTTCAGCGATCCGCAACACCCGAATGCGCTCGTCCTCCATCCGCTTGACCCTGACTTCAGGTTGCTGGGTGAGCACGGCGGGCCCGTACCAATAGTCGAAGAGGAACACGCCACCCGGCGCGAGATGCTCGGCAGCCGTGGCAAATGCCGCAGTCAGATCGCCATTGCTGGTCTGATAGCTCATCACATGGAACAACGAGAGCACCGCATCAAAGCGCCCGGGGTGCCGGTAATCGCGGACATCCCCACAGGCAAAGCTCATGCGCTCCGCCACCTCGGACGGCAACTCTGCCTTGCGCGCTTCCGCCCGTTCCACCATCGCGGGGCTGAAATCCACACCGTGGACGGTAAAGCCCATGGCTGCCAACAGCGCCGCATGCGTACCAGTCCCGCAACCAAGATCCAGTATCGTCCGGGCCTCAGGGGCAAACTGCCGTACCAGGCCCGCCACGTAGTCGGCCTCGGCTGCGTAGTCCTTATCCCGGTACAACAGGTCGTAATACGCGGCATAAGCATTGAACACTTGGCTCATGAAGCGAATACCTCCTTGACGCGGTCGGCGACCGTGCGGATCTGTTCTTCGGTCAGTGCCATGCCGCTGGGGACATAAAAACCTTGCCGGTAGAGCCGTTCGGCCACGGGATGGGCATCCTCGGCAAACAATCCCATCCGCCGCAACACCGGCTGCTGGTGCATGGGATAGAAGAACGGCCGGCACCCCACGCCAACACTGGCCAGCCGCTTCATGGCCGTCGCCGCGTCCAGCCCCAGGGACTCGTCCAGCACCAAGCCATACACCCAGTAGATGTTCTCGGCAAAGGCGGTGCGCGCCAACGGCAGCTGCACGCCGGGCATTCCCTCAAGCAGTTGGGAATACAGAGCCCCCATCCTCCGCTTGCGCGCAACGAACTCGTCCAGGCGTTCGAGCTGGGCAAGCCCCAAGGCGGCCTGCAGATTGGTCATGCGCAGGTTCCAGCCCAGTTCCTCATGCACGAAGCGCCGCTCAGCCTGGAAGCACAAATTGCGCAGGCTGCGGCAACGCTCGGCCAGATGATCATCGTTCGTGACGATCATCCCCCCTTCCCCAGTGGTGATGTGCTTGTTCGGATAGAAACTGAAAACGCTGATATCCCCGAAGCTGCCGCAGGGCTCACCACGGTAGGTTTGCCCGTGCATCTCGGCCGCGTCTTCAATGACCTTGAGCCCGTAGCGGCGGGCCATCTCCAGAACTGGCGCCACATCCGCCGGCAAGCCATAGATGTGCACCAGCAAGATGGCTTTGGTCCGCGAGGTGATGCGAGCCTCGATCTGGCTCACATCCATGTTCCAGGTGCGGGGGTCAGTATCCACCAGCACCGGCTTTGCCCCGGCCCGAACAATCTGGCTGATGCAGGAAATGATGGTGAAGGCCGGCATGATCACCTCGTCGCCCGGACCAATGCCCAAGGCTTCAACGGCGGCATCAATAGCGGCGGTTCCATTGCACACGGCGATGCCGTGGCGACGCCCGACCCGGGCAGCGAAAAGACTCTCGAACCTGCTGACGAACGGCCCCTCGGACGAAATCCAGCCGGTTTCGATGCATTCGAGCAAATACTTCTTCTCGTTGCCGTCCAGCAACGGTTCATTCACAGGAATCATTAGACCAACCTCGCGATCAGCAGTCGGACCGCGTGGGCGCGCAGGGCTGGTGGAAACTGACGGCACTGCCCACCTTGACCGCGCCGTTGACCCTCACTTCCGGCACCACGCTTGGCAGCCGCTCGCCTTCCAGTACAGTGTTGGAACCATTGGACGGCAGCTCCTGCAAACTGGTGGTGTCACGCATCCTGACTTCGGATTCGGCCACGCCCTGGAAGCGGGATTTGTCCTTTTCCCCCACGTAGGGCCCCTGCTTGACTTCGACGATCTCCGACGGCTCCAGCATCAGGAAGCCATGCCCGCCATGGGCCAGCAGGATTACATCGCCCGCTTCGAGTATGGTGCTCTCCAGGTATTCCTGGTTGTCGGTGTAGAAATCCACCCGCACGCGCCCACTGCGGATGAACAACACTTCCTTGGTGAACTCGACCTCCCGAGTCACCGGGTTATGCACATGAGGCGGAATCACGTAACCCGCCGGCCGGTTCATGTACCCCAGTTGTTGGGAGTAGGAGTTGGGCGTTGGAAACTCGATCCCCGAGGAGGTGTATGAGCGGCGCAGGATCAAGGCCAGCCGCTCATTCTGGTGCAATACCCATTCCATTTTATATTTCTCCCGTTCTACTGCTTGAGGTCAAGCAGCCTTCTCCCCACTCTTCCCCGAAGGCTGTCACGCTGTGGTGACATTGCTCCGCCGGGAAAGATGCTAGCAAAGAAAGGCTGCGCTTCGTTCAGTTTGTCGTCGCGATGCGACGAAAAATATGCTCATATAACCACGTTAAGCCTCTGGAAATCTGCAGGTAATTACGGTTCGTGGTAACGCTCCCGCGGCAAACGAAAACGTCCCCTGCCGCCGGACACGTCGGTCCATGTCAGTGCGCTCCTTGCCCGCTGAGCACAACACGAATCGTATGCAGAATGATGACCATGTCCAGAAACAGGGTGTGGTTCTTCACGTAGTACAAATCGAATTGCAGTTTTTGGACGGCGTCCTCCACGGTAGAACCGTAGGTGTATTTCACTTGCGCCCATCCGGTCACACCCGGTTTGACGCAGTGACGCACAGCGAAAAATGGAATCTGGGTGGATAGCTGATCCACGAAATAGGGTCGCTCCGGCCGAGGTCCGACGAAACTCATGTCGCCTCTGAGCACATTCCAGATCTGGGGCAGTTCGTCAATTCGCGTCCGGCGGATAAAGCGCCCCACCTGCGTGACCCTGGAGTCGTTCTTGCGCGCCCACCGCGGCTTTCCGTCCCGTTCGGCATCGGTCACCATGCTGCGGAATTTGAGCACCTCAAACGTGCGCCCCGCCTGTCCCACCCGCTCCTGGCGGTAGAAAACGGGCAATCCGGTCTCCGCGACAATCGCCAGTGCCGTCACCGCCGCCACCGGCAAGGTCACCACCAGCAGCACCAGGGACGCGATGATGTCGAATCCGCGTTTCACCCCCACGCGCCAGGGGCTCTGGCGGAATCCTTCCCCATAAATGAGCCAGCTTGCGCGCAGGGAGTCCAGCCTCACCTGCCCGCGAATGCGTTCAAAGAAGTTCGAGAGCTCAGTCACCTGGATACCGGCGGTCTTGCAATCGAGCAACTGGTTCAAGGGCAACACCCCGCCCCGGCGCTCCCGCAGCGCGACGATGACTTCGTCCACCCGGAGCTGGTCGGCCAGTTCAAACAAAGGGGTGTGGGTGGGCAGGATGCGCTGCTTGTTCACCACGCGGGGCTCCGCCGGATGCACAGGGTAAAACCCCACAATCAGGTAGCCCAGTTCCGGGCTGGCGCGCACCGCCTGCTCGACCGATCTGGCATCTTCGCCTACGCCAAGCACCAGCACCTTCCGCACACTGGACACCCCTCCCAGCCACCCCTTGGCGGCAAGGATCCGCTCCACCGCAACGCTGGCCAGGCCCGCCATCCAGATGTTCTGGAGCACAGTCCTGGCTTGTTCCACCTCGACAAAGAAAGGCGCCGACACATACACGATCGGTAAAGCCACCAGAAACGCAGCCACCACCCGGGCGACGACGCTGGTGATGGAGCGTCCGGGTACGTGGTGATACAAGCCCAGCGCGCCGATCATCACCATTGCCATCACGAACAGAGGTAGCGAAGCCCACACCAGCTCGCCCGTCATCGCCACTGCCACCCGTCCACTGATCGCGATGCCGGCGCCGATGGCGAGCATCATGACCAGCATGTCCGCCAGCATCTGGCGGAGCAAGCTCGACGATATGTAGTGACTGAAGAAGCGCAGCATTGGAACCCTGAGTCCGGAAAACGGTGCCGGCGCCCACCGCTTTCGCACAGCTGCACGGGTGAGACCGACTTCAGGGTTTACGCCAGATACGGCGGAATATTGAGAGCAGAAGCAAGGCTGATGAAAACTCGCCGATGCCCGAGACGGAAATTGAGTGGAAGAACGGGGAGGAGAGCCCCTCCCCCTCGAAAAGACGCCGCCGGACCGGGCCCCGGCCCGGCGCAGCCTTACTTGGCGGCCTTGCCCCAGGAATCCTTGAGGGTCACGGCCCTGTTGAACACGGGAGCTCCCGGACGGGAATCCCGGCGATCCGCCACGAAGTACCCGTGGCGCTCGAACTGGAAGCAGGATTCCGGTTCCGCCAGCGCCAGTGCGGGCTCGAGCATGGCAGTAATCGTGGTCAGGCTCGCGGGGTTGATGTCGTCCAGGAAATTGCGCTCCAACCCTTCCGGATCCCCTTCCCGCCGAGCCCCCGGGAAGGGATGGGCGAACAGCCGATCATACAGGCGGACTTCGGTTTCCAAGGCCTGAGCAGCGCTCACCCAGTGGATATTGCCCTTGACCTTGTAGTTGTCCGCCCCCGCCGTGCCGGACTTGGAGTCGGGGAAGTACTCGCAGAGCACGGCCGTCACCTTGCCCTGGGCATCCTTTTCGCACCCGGTGCACTTGACCACGAAGCCATAGCGCAACCGCACGCTGTTACCCGGGAAAAGTCGGAAGTAGCCCTTGGGGGGCGCCTCCACGAAATCCTCCCGCTCGATCCACAGTTCCCGCCCGAAGGGAACCTCCCTCTTGCCCAGTTCGGGCTTTTGCGGGTGATTGGGGGCGAGGCAGGTTTCACTGCGCCCTTCCGGATAGTTGGTGATCACCAGCTTGAGCGGGTCCAGCACGGCCACCCGGCGTTCGGCCCGCTCGTTGAGATCTTCCCGCATGCAGTCTTCGAGCACTGAATAGTCGATCCAGGAATCCGCCTTGGATACCCCGATGCGTTCAGCGAAGAGTCGGAAACCCTCCGGCGTGTAACCCCGCCTGCGGGCGCCGACCAGCGTGGGCAGGCGCGGATCGTCCCAGCCGGCCACATGCCCTTCGTCCACCAGCTGAATCAGCTTGCGCTTGGAGAGCACCACGTATGTGAGATTCAGCCGGGCAAACTCGATCTGCTGCGGCAAGGGCCGGGCCAGCAGCCCCGCATCCGCCAGGCGCTCCAGCAACCAATCGTAGAAAGGCCGCTGATCCTCGAACTCCAGCGTGCAGATCGAGTGGGTGATGTTCTCCAGCGCATCCTCGATGGGATGGGCGAAGGTGTACATGGGATAGACGCACCACTTGTCGCCAGTATTGTGGTGCGTGGCATGGCGAATGCGGTAGATGGCCGGATCGCGCATGTTGATGTTGGGGGAGGCCATGTCGATCCTGGCACGCAGCACATGGGCCCCATCCGGGAACGCCCCATCCCGCATGCGGCGGAAGAGATCGAGGTTCTCTTCCACGGTCCTGTTCCGGTACGGACTGTCCACTCCCGGGCGGGTCAACGTGCCCCGGTTAGCCCGCATCTCCTCGGCCGACTGGGAATCCACATACGCGTGCCCGCCCCGAATCAGCCCCTCAGCGAAGGCGTACATCCAGTCAAAGTAGTCGGAGGCGTAGTACAGATTCCGGTCGCCGAAAGCCTCCCACCCGAAACCCAGCCAGCGCACCGCGTCCACGATGGAGTCCACATACTCCTGCTCCTCCTTCTCCGGGTTGGTGTCGTCGAAACGCAGATGGCACGCCCCCCCGTAATCCCTGGCCAGACCGAAATTCAGGCAGATGGACTTGGCATGGCCGTAATGCAGGTAGCCGTTGGGCTCCGGCGGAAAGCGGGTGCGAATGCGCGCGGGGTCCGCCGCACCAGCAAGCTGCACAGCCGCCGGGCCGGGCTTTCCCGCCCACGTGCGCCCGGCGTACTGCCCCGCCGCCAGATCGGCATCAATGATCTGGCGGATGAAATTCGAAACCACCGGCGCGGTAGCCGGCCCGTTCCCGGCTTTGCCGGCATCTTTAGGCTTGTTTTGCGTCACTGCACAACCCCGAATGGCATTCGTACAAAGGGAGGGATTGTAACCCGGCCTATCCCCCGCGCCCCGGCTGGAACACGGGCAGGAGTGATTCACGATTCCCGGCGCATAGCGCCCCGTCGCTTCCCACGGGAAAGTTAAAGAACGTGGCCCCGGGGGCCGTAATCCTTTGCAGTTACGTTCGGAGGCTCCACTCATGCGCACCACCCCATTCAAACGCACCGCCCTGATTCTTCTGCTGGCCGCCGCGCTCCCGGCGCTGAACGCTCACGCAGCCGAGGAGAACGACGGCAGCCTTGCGGAATTGGGGTTGGAGGACCTGATGAAAGTGCAGGTGCTCACCGCCTCGCGCAAGGCCCAGAGCCTCCACGACACTGCCGCCGCAGTGTTCGTGGTGACCGGGGAGGAGATCCAGCGCTCCGGCGCCCTCACCATCCCGGATGCGTTGCGGATGGTCCCAGGCGTCCAGGTAGCCCAGATCAGCAACAACAAATGGGTGGTCACCGCCCGGGGCTTTGGCGGACGCTTTTCGAACAAGTTGCAGGTGCTGGTCGACGGCAGGAGTTTGTATTCCCCCTTGTTCTCGGGCGTACTCTGGGAAGACCAGGACATCATGCTCGAGGATATCCAGCGAATCGAGGTTATCCGTGGCCCCGGGGCCGCCATGTGGGGTGCAAACGCCGTCAATGGGGTGATCAACATCATCACCAAGAAAGCCCGAGACACCCAAGGGACCCTGGTAAGCCTTGCCGCCGGCACCATTGTAAATAGCGCCTTTTCAGTGCGTCACGGTGTTGCGATTGACGAGAACACCCACATGCGGTTTTTCGCCAAATCCAAGAACGTCGGCGCCTCCGACGCCGTTGATGGCAGCGAAGGCCAGGATACGTGGCGCAACCGCCGTGCCGGATTCCGCCTGGACAGGCGCAATTCGGGAGGCGGCCAACTAATGGTAAGCGGCGACGCTTACTACAGTGATGCCGGCGACCGCTGGAGCTTCCCGACACTTTCGGCCCCCTATATGGCGGCTGAAAATTATCGGCAGAGGGACAACGGGGGTTCGCTGCAGGTACGTTACGAATGGGGTCTGGACGACGGCTCCGAAATGACGCTGCAAGCCTATGGTACGCACAACCGCGTCGGCGCCGGCACCACCCTCGCCGAAAAACGGGACACTTTTGACATCGATTTCCAGCACCGGCGGCAGTTTGCCAGCGGCCACGATGTCATGTGGGGGCTCGGATACCGGCACACCCGGGATCGCATCGATGCGAGCAACTTCGCAGCCGTACCGGTTTCTCAGCGTAGCAACATGCTGTGGAGCGCCTTCATCCAAGACGAGATCACGCTGGTGCCGGAACGCTGGCGTCTGACACTGGGCACCAAGCTGGAACACAACTCCCGCTTCGGCTTCGAACCGCAACCCAACGCGCGCTTGTTGTGGACCCCCACGCTGAACGACTCCATTTGGATGGCCGTTTCGCGCGCTGTGCGCACCCCCTCCCGCGCGGAAACCGACTTCAACATCCGTCTGGCGACGATTCCCGCTGGCACGCCGGGTTTGAATCCCAGCCCCTTCCCGATGGTGATCGGGCCGTGGCGGGTCGACGGCCAGTCGACCATGGAAGCAGAAAAGGTCAGCGTGTTCGAGACGGGCTATCGCCGGCAGGTCAATGCCCGCCTTTCCCTCGATGGCGCCCTGTTCGTCGCCAAGAATCGGGATCTTAGGGGCGGCTCACCCGGCCAGCCTTTCCTGGTCATGGGACAGCAGCCTTACCTTTGGCTGCCGTATGCGGCAAACAATCCCACCGACGCAATCACCTCCGGCGTGGAACTGGCCGCTGATTGGCGCCCGTTCGATCACACGCGGGTGCAGTTCGCCTACACCCATCTGAAAATGCGCATGAACTATCGTGGCCAAACAGTCGATGGCAGCGACAACGTTGCAGGTCAATCACCCCGGAATCAGTTCTCCCTGCGCGTAGGCCGTGACTTCGGCCAGGGCCAATCCCTGGACGCGTGGGTTCGCCGGGTAAGTGCCCTCAACTGCTGGAATCAAGCATCCATGAGCGGCATCAATGCCAACGCTGACGCTTACACGTCGGTAGATGTGCGCTACGCCATTCGCTTGGGTAAGCAAACGGAGATCTCCCTGGTCGGCCAGAACCTGCTCGACAAACGGCACGTCGAATTCTTTTCCGACTACCTGAACTCCCAAGGCGTCTACGTCGGCCGCAGCGGCTACGTCAAGCTGCGCTGGGAACACTAACAAGGCAAGCCCCCCCAACACCATCCAGTCAACGGGAAGACTTGTCCGTGTTCATGGCTCAACGCCGCCTTGCCTTCTGGCTCAGTGCTGCCGCCCTGGTGCTGGCGGCCATCTGGCCAGCCACCGCTACGCCGCAAAACGCGGGCGCGTCGGAATACCAGGTCAAGGCTGCGTTCCTCTACAACTTCGCCAAATACGTGGAATGGCCGCCGGAGGCAAGCGGTACGGCCGTCACCCTGTGCATTGGCGGACGGGACCCCTTCGGCCCCGCTCTCGCGACCTTCGAGGGCCGCAACATGAACGGCCGGGAGTTCCGCGTGCGCCGCAATCTCAGCCCGGACGACACCCGGGGCTGCCAGCTTCTCTTCCTGCCGGAGGGGGAGGAGCGCCGCGTCGCCGCCTGGCTGCGCTCGGCCAGCATCAGCGGCAGCTTGGCAGTGAGTGACCTGGAAGGCTTTGGCGATGCCGGTGGCGCCATTGCCATGGTCACCGCCGACAACCGTGTCCAGTTCGACGTGAACATGATCCCCGTCAATCGTGCCGGACTGCGCATCAACGCCCAGCTCCTGAAACTTGCCCGACAGGTGGTCGGCATCAAAGGAAAATGAAGATGGACCGCACACGCAAAGGCTCCCTCAAGCGGACGCTGATCGGCATCATCACCGCCGCCACCGCCATCGGGCTTGCCTGCAGCTTCCTGGTGTTTGCCACGGCCAAGGCCATCGACTACCACAGCAGCGAAGCGCGCGAACTGGTCGGACTGGCCGACATCGTGGGCAAGAGCAGCTCCGCCCCCCTGGTGTTCAATGACAGCAAGGCGGCCATACAAGCGCTGGCGGGCCTGCAGGTGCGGGGCGCCATCACCGGCGCGTCCGTCTTTCTCCCCAATGGCACGCCTTTCGCGAGCTATGTGCGCAATGGCTCAGCGCCGGAGCTTCCCCAAGGCGTGTCGCTGGTCACCACTGCCTCGGTCAACGGGCGGCTGCTGGATGACACCCTGACCGTGCTCAGCCCGGTGCATGCAGACGATGGCGAGATCGTGGGCAGCATCGTCATCCGTGCCGACCTCACCACCATGTGGCGCGTGCTGGCCGGCGACATGGCGCTGGCCGGTACCGGCGCGCTGCTCGCCTTTGCCGTCGCGCTGCTCTTGGCCACACGCCTGCAGCGTGTGGTTTCGGCCCCCATCATCGAACTGGCGGGCGCCATGCGGCGCGTGGGCGACGAACAACGCTTCGACACCCGCGTGACACGCTCCAGCGATGATGAGGTTGGCGACCTTGTCGATGGCTTCAACGAAATGCTCTCCGAGGTAGCCGCTCGGGATCGCCAGTTGCAGGAACATCGGGACCACCTGGAACAAGAGGTGGAAAACCGCACCGCGGAACTGCGCAATGCCAAGGACCAAGCCGAAGCGGCCAACCACGCCAAGAGCCGCTTCCTGGCCAACATGAGCCACGAAATCCGCACGCCGATGAACGGCATCATCGGGATGGCGGACCTGCTCACCGACACCACCCTGGATGAAAAGCAGACGCGCTACGTCCAGACCCTGCGCACCTCGGCCGAATCGCTGCTGCACATCATCAACGACATCCTGGATTTCTCGAAGATCGAGGCCGGCAAGCTCGAACTGGAACGCGTGCTCTACAACCCGCGCCAGTTGATGGAGGAGTGCGTGCTGCCCTTCGCCGAACGGGCCCAGGGCAAGGGACTGGAACTGCTGTGCTGGGTGGAAGCCGACGTTCCCGAGCAGGTGTACGGCGACCCGTACCGGGTCAAGCAGATCCTGAACAACCTGGTGAGCAACGCGCTCAAGTTTACCGACGCGGGCGAGATTGCCCTTGAACTGCGGGCAGACTTCGACGATGGCACGCCCCTGCTCCGCTATGCGGTGCGCGATACGGGCATCGGCATTCCCGCCCCGGCTCAGGAGCGCCTGTTCAAGGCCTTCACCCAGGCGGATGTTTCCACTACCCGCAAATATGGCGGGACCGGGCTGGGACTGGCCATTGCCAAGCAGCTCGCGGAGATGATGGGTGGCGGCATCGGCTTTTCAAGCTGCGAGGGTAGTGGCTCGAACTTCTGGTTCAGTACCCGTCTGGAACCCCTGGAGAATGGCGCCGCGACCACCATGGGCGTGCCCGACCTGCGCGGCAACCGAGTACTGGTGGTGGACGGCAACGCCAGCAGCCGGGCCCTGCTCTGCCGCTACGTGGCCCGCACCGGCGCCCGCGTGGAGGCCACGGGCACGGCGGAGTACGCCCAACGGCGACTCAACCACGGCGTCCGCGATGGCGAGCCCTTCAGCATCGTGCTGGCGGACATGAGGCTGCCGGGCGTGTCGGGGCTGGAATTCGCACGCATGGTCAAAGCCATGCCCATGATGCCAGTGCGCACCATCCTGCTGCATCCCTTGTCTACAAAGCTGGATACCGCAACCATCCGGCAGGCGGGCGTCAGCGCGACCCTGAGCAAACCCGCCATCCCCGCGGAGCTGTTCCGGGTGCTCGAGGGACGGATCGCCGAAACCCGCCCCGACGAGCAGCGCAAACCCGAGAACGCCCCGATCCTGGCCCAAGTGCTGCTGGCCGAAGACAACCCCGTCAACCAGGAACTGGCGCGAGAGATGCTCGACCAGTTCGGCTGCACCACCACCATCGTCGGAACCGGCCTTGAGGCACTCAAAGCATGGCGCGCCAGCCACTTCGACGTGGTGCTGATGGACATGCAAATGCCGGACATGGATGGACTGGAAGCTTCCCGCAGGATTCGCAGTGAAGAAACCGCCCTGGCAGGCAAGGGCCTGCAGGCCCGTCACATCCCCATCATCGCGCTCACTGCCAACGCCCTGCACGGCGACCGGGAAACCTGCATGGCTGCCGGGATGGACGATTACCTCTCCAAACCCATCACGCGTGCGCGCCTGCGCGCCGTGCTCGAGCGCTGGGTGCATCTGGAAGAAGGCGAGCGCCCCACACCCTTGGCGGACGCCGCGCGCAACCAGGCCACGCCGCCTGCCAGCGCCAATCTGAGCGCCACCCCACAGATGGACCTCACCGAACTCCGCGCCATGGCGGGCGACCCGGACGACTCGGACGTATTCGTCGGACGCATTCTGCGCATGTTCCTCGCCGAGACCCCCGCCCTGCTCCAAACCATCGAGGAAGGCTTGGCGGCGGGGGAACAAAGCCAGGTGCACCGCGCGGCGCACACGCTCAAATCCACCAGCGCCGCCATCGGTGCCGGCTACCTGAGCGCCGCCGCGCAGGAAGTGGAACAACTGGCCAAGCGCGGACAACTGGAAAAGGTGCTGGAGCACAGTGCGGCGCTGCGCAAAACTTACCAGCAGCTCCTGCCCGAGGTGGAAACCGAACTCAAAGCGATGACCGAACGCCAGGCGGCGGAGCCCGTTTGAACGCGAGGCCTGGGGCGAAGCCTTCGCCCCAGGCTTCCTCCACCCGCGCAGCGGACCTCAATAGCTGGGCGGAGTCTGGACTGGCGCCTCGACCGCCGGTTGAGGCGTATCGCCCCCCGCCTTGCTGGGCGCATGGGGATGCCACCCCAGCACGGCCAGCATGACGAAGAACCCCGCCACGTAGCCGATCGGCACGTACCAGGCACTCCTCAGCCAGGCCACCACCGAGCGTGCCTCGGGGTACATGTTGGACAGCGCCACTCCGGCGGACGAACCAAACCAGATCATCGATCCGCCAAACCCCACCGCATAGGCAAGGAAGCCCCAGTCGTACCCCCCTTGCTTCAATGCCAGCGCAGTCAGCGGAATGTTGTCGAATACCGCTGAAACGAATCCCAACCCCAGCGCAGTGGGCCAGGAGGCCGCGGGGAGTTTCTCCACCGGCATCATCGAAGCACAAGTGACCAACGACAACAGGAACACCGAGCCGAGAAAGGTCTCCGGCAGCACCTCCCAGTCCGGCCGCCGCAGCGGCACGCTGAGGATGATGGCCAGCCACACGGCCACCCCAAGGAAGGGGAAGCTGTCCGCCAGATCCGCATGGCGGGTGTTGATGAACACGTTGGTGGCGATGGCCGCCAGCAGGATGAAGATCACGATCCCCAATCGCACCCCGTCCACATGGGTGTGCTCGTGGGCATGGCGCAGGATGGGGGAATAGGCATGCTGCTGCCGGGCTGCGGGAATGCCGAAGATCACCAGCGCGACGGCGGCGCCCAATGCGGCTTCCACCACATCCAATGGGCTGACGCCCGCAATCCACATCATCGTGGTGGTGGTGTCTCCCACCACACTGCCTGCCCCGCCTGCATTGGAGGCAGCAACGATCGCCGCCAGGTAGCCCACATGCACCTTGGCCTTGAATAGCTGATGTGCCATTGCACCGCCGATCAGGGCCGCGGCGATATTGTCGAGGAAGGCGGAAAGCACGAAAACCATCACCAGCATCAGGAAACCGCCCTTCCAGTCATCCGGCAGATAGCGGGGCAAAATCACCGGCACCCGGCTTTTCTCGAAATGCCTGGAGAGCAGCGCGAACCCCATCAACAAACAGAGCAGGTTCGTCAGCGTCACCGCTTCGTGGGACATGTGGGCGGCAAGCCCGGCGACGCCGGGGCCGGTTTTGAACCCCGTGAAGAGCACCTTGTAGAGGGTGATGGCGGCCAAACCTGTCAGCGCCACGTACAAGGTCTGCCCGTGGAAAAACGCCACGCCGAGCAAGGTCGCTCCAAACAGGATGAACTCCAGCGGCACACCTGCCACGGATAAACCATCCCCGGCCCACGCCGGAACGGTAGCGATCAGCCCCACCCCCAGGCCACCCCACCGGACACCTTTGCTCCGCGCCATGTCAAGCTGCTCCCCAAATCACAGTGGGCCGAATTCTAACAAGGCGGCAATCACTCTCCTGTTAGTAGAACCCCCAAGTTGGCGCAGCAGGTCCCAACATCGCCTGCGGATGGCAACTTCGGCCGAATGGAAGAATCTCGGCCGCGACCGATACGCGCACCCGCACTGGCACGGTCAGCCCCTCGGGAATGTCTGCGATCGCCCACATCTGCGCCGCACATGGACGTGCGATCAGAGGGCGTGAGCCACACCAATCAGCGAGTTTTTTCCCGAGAAGCAATCGTGATCGGCACGAGCGCAGCCCGGTGGGTGGACAGCTCACTCCGGGCCTGGCGCACGATGCTCCACGCCCCCTGGAGCGCCAAAGCCGAAATCAACACAGCCACCGACCAATCCGGCCAAGCCTGCATCGTTCCAAACACCCCGAACGCAGCCAACCCCACCATCACGTTCACAATGGCGTCGTTGCGGCTACACAGCCACACAGAACGCATGTTGGCATCTCCGTCACGAAAGGCGTAAAGCATGACCGCGACGCTCAGGTTGGCGACCAGCGCCAGCAGCGCAATGCCCCCCATCATCACCGGCTCCGGTATCGCGCCGGACGTGGTCGCCCACGCCGTCTTGCCCAGCACGAGCAAACCATAGGCGCCCATGGTCAGCCCCTTGATCAAGGCCGCCCGAGCCCGCCACAGCGCGCCAAGCGCGAGCACAGCAAGCGAAAGAGCATAGTTGGCAGCGTCCCCCGCGAAATCCACCGCATCCGCCAACAAGGACACAGACCCTGCACGCAAGCCGCCGACAATCTCCACCACAAACATCAGCCCATTGACGGCCAATGCCACCCAAAGCGCTCGTCGAAAACGCGGACTGACTCCCGCGTCCTGCGCGGCGCATCCCCCGGAACAACAGGCAGACATCTTCTTCTCCACCCAGAATTCAGATGCCCTCATTGAAAACCCTGAAGTGACTCCAAGGTCAACCGACTAGAATCTTCAGCCTCGAGGAGAGCAGCATGCGCATCGGTGAACTGGCCCTGGCAACGGGCATTGACGTTGAAACCATCCGTTATTATGAAAAGATCGGCCTGCTCCAGGCCCCCTCTCGCCAAGCCAACGGTTACAGGGCTTACCAAGCACATCACACCGAGCAACTGATCTTCATCCGCAACTGCCGCGCACTGGACATGCCGCTGAGCCACGTGCGGCATCTTCTCGACTTCATTGCCCGCCCCAATGCCGACTGCGGCGACATCAATCACCTCATCGACGAGCACATCAACCATGTACGCGCACGCCTGGCCAGCATGCAGGCCCTGGAACGCCAGCTCGTAGCCCTACGTGCCCGTTGCGGGGAAAGCCACCCTGCCCGTGAGTGCGGCATCCTCCACGAACTCGTCACCACCACCCAGGTGGAACACCCGAAACGAAGCCGGTGACCGGTGCAAACCATCCAACGAGGAGAAACCGGAAGCAGCCCATATGGTTGACGGGGGAACACGGACTTGTCCCCCCGCAGTCAACGTCAGGACTCGGCGGGTTCGTGCATCCAGGCCGGGATGTCTAGCTGGCCATGCAGAACGCGCCAAACGTCGATGTGATCCGCGCGCTCCACGTAGAAGACCTGATGGGGATAGCGCCGCAGCGGCCGGACGCGAAGTCCTGGGAGGTCGAGTTCGTGGGCGTAGCGCGGCGAGCCAGTCGCCGGATGACGGCCGATGTGGCCGTAGGCCTGCTCCAAGGCATCGATGAAGCCGAGTGCGGCCTGCTCCGAACCTTCGGCCAGGTAATGCTCGACGGCCTCGTCCACATCCCGATGAGCCGCTTCGCGCGGGATAGCCGGTTTGGCCTTCAACCGCCGGCCCGCCGGCGAACGCGCTCACGCAAGGTGTCGAAATAGGCCGTGTCGGCGGGGGCTCCGGGAGCGGAACCTCCCCCTTCAAGGAGCAGGGCGCGCAGTTGCTGCCGATCCTGATCCTTACGGATCAGCTCGCGCACGTACTCGCTGCTGGTGCCATAGCCGCGGCTGGCGACCTGCTCGTCCACGAAAGACTTGAGGGAATCGGGTAGGGAGATGTTCATCGTGCTCATGGGATCAGGCTAGGCGGTTTGGCAAAATTTGGCAAGACAGACTCGCGATCGGCCAGTTGGACACCCTTCGCTGCGGCGAATAGCCGCAATAACCTCCGCATAGTGTGCGGTGAATTGGTTGCGCCCGCGGAGAATGCGGGCCATAATCGCCGCATGGAAAGCGGCGATTACACCTACATCTGGCAGGCCGACGAGTGGCCGAACTGGCGCTACGACCTGGCGGCCCTTGCCGTCCCCCTGGCCGAAGTCAGCCGCGCGCAGGGCCTGCTGCTTGGGCGCCTGGTGGATGTCGGCATGGACTTGCGCGACCAAGCGAGCCTGTCGGCGCTCACCGAGGACGTGGTCAAGACCAGCGAGATCGAGGGCGAACAGCTCGATGTGGCGTCCGTGCGCTCGTCGATCGCCCGCCGCCTGGGCGTCGACATCGGCGCCCTCGCCCCGGTAGATCGGCATGTGGAAGGCGTCGTCGAAATGGTGCTCGACGCCACGGCCAACTGCAATGCGCCGGTTTCGCACGAGCGCTTGTTCGGCTGGCACGCGGCGCTCTTTCCGACCGGCTACTCCGGTCTTTCGAAGATCAAGGTCGGCACTTGGCGCGACGATGCCGGCGGCCCGATGCAGGTGGTGTCCGGCCCTCTCGGTCGCCAGCGGGTGCATTTCGAGGCGCCGCCGGCCGATCGCCTGGAGAAAGAGACGAGGCGTTTTCTCGACTGGTTCAATACCGAGTCGGGCAATCCGCCGCTCATCAAGGCCGGCCTCGCTCATCTGTGGTTCGTGACCCTGCACCCCTTCGACGACGGCAACGGCCGCATCGCTCGCGCCGCTGGCGACCTTCTGCTGGCCCGAGCCGACGGCAGCCCGCAGCGCTTCTACAGCGTTTCGGCGCAGATCCAGCGAGAGCGCAAGGCCTATTACGACATCCTGGAGCGTACCCAGAAAGGCACGCTCGACGTCACCGATTGGCTTGCCTGGTTCCTCCACGCCTTGCACCGCGCCGTCGATCAGGCGCAGCACACCCTCGATGCGGTGCTCACCAAGGCGCGCTTCTGGCGGCGCTTCGCGGGCAAGCCAATGAACGAGCGCCAGGTGAAACTCGTCAATCGAATGCTCGATGGCTTCGAAGGCAAACTCACCACGAGCAAGTGGGCGGCGATTGCCAAGTGCTCGCCGGACACGGCGCTGCGCGACATCAATGAGTTGCTCGCGCAGGGCGTGCTGCGCAAGGCCGCAGCGGGCGGGCGCAGCACCCACTACGAGTTGAATGAATCGTCGGCAGATCCAGTCGTTGTATCCGCCGCCCCTGGCGCGGTTTGAAGGAGATGAGCATAGGCATGGAACTGCGATTTGAAGTACTGGACGATGCGTCCGGCGTGTTCGTGTACCCGGAGGAGAGGTTCGACGCTCTTGTCGAGGAGTTCGACGAACTGCTGGATGCCCACCAGTCCGGCAGGCTCGCGAACAAGCCCTACGTGACCGCGCTGCAAAGGCTCCTCGCCCACGAGCCCGAATTCATCGACGGCCACGCCCATCTCGCCTTCGCCTGGTACGAGCAAGGCAAGCCGAAGAAAGCGCTCGAGGCCGCCCTGGCTGGCCTGGGCATCGCCAACCGGCTGATCCCCGAGGGCTTCACCGGCCACATCGAATGGGGCCATCTGGAAAACCGCCCCTACCTGCGCACCCTGCATGGCGCCGTGCTGGCCCACATGCGGCTGCGCCGCCACCGCGAGGCGGCCGTGCTCATCGAAAAAATGCTGGCGTACAACCCCAACGACAATCAGGGGATGCGCTACTTGTTGGGCTCGGAAGCGCTGCGCGCCGGCAAACATGATCAGGCACAAGAGGTTTTCGCCGCCGAAGCCGAGGGCTACCCGCCCTATTTCTACGAACTTGCCCTGACCCACCTCCTCAAGGGGGAATGGATTCCGGCCGCGACGGCATTGCGCCGTGGTTTCTGTGCCAACCCCTACATCGCCGAGATCCTGGGCGGCAATCCTCGGCCGCAGCCGCTGGCGATCCGGCATGGCAGCAATCTGGCCGAGCCGGAGACGGCCGTCCGCTATGTCGAGATGTACGGGGACCTGTGGCGCCGCCGCCCGGATGGCCTGGCGTTCGTGCACTGGCTGTTCAATCACCCCAAAGTCATGACTGAGCGGGCGGCGTTCATGGACTGCCGCGAAGCGCTCCTGTGGAAACAGGAATACCAGGCACGCAGCACGATCCTGGATCGCGAGCAAAAGGTCCTAGGGCCTGTTCACAGTAGCCGATTTGTGTTTACATCCTGGAATTTGGGTGTGACACATGGCTCGGCTAATGTTGAATGATGAACAATGGTTACGAATCGCAGGT
>DAITAZ010000017.1:32707-70864 GCA_036824045.1 Rhodocyclaceae bacterium | reverse complement strand
CGCCTTCAACCCTTTTTCCGCCCGATGAACTGCACCACGTCGGCCATGCCGGTGTGGAGGTTGCCTTCGCTGACGTCGCGGCTCAGTTCGCGCAGGAGGATGGGTTCGAGTTGGGGGAATGCCTGTTCGATCTTGGCCACGGACATGAGCATGTCCAGGTCTTTCGGGCCGCCGGTGTTGCGGGCGATCTGGGCCTGGGAATAGGCCTCCAGGAGGAGCAGCCCGCCGGGTTTGAGGCTCTGCTCGACCAGGGGGTAGAGCCGTTGCCGGATGGCGCCGGGCAGGTGGGCGAAGATGGAAACCACAGCGCCGTAGTGACCGGGCGGGGGGTTGAAGGTGGCGAGGTCGGCCACTTCGGTGTGGATCTGCACCCCGCGGGCGCTGGCCAGCGCCCGGGCCTTGGCCAGGCCGACGGCAGAGCTGTCGACGCCGAGCACCTCGAGCCCCAGGGTGGCGAGGTACACACCGTTGCGGCCCTCTCCTTCGGCCAGCGAAAGCACGGGGCCGCAGAGCCGGGAGGCATGCTCCGCCAGAAAAGCGTTGGGCTCGGTTCCGTAGACGTACTGATCGCTGGCGTAACGCTCATCCCACATGGCAACTCCCTGGCTGGTCGGCGCCGGCCGCGGGTGTGCGGCACGGCAGGCGGCACAGGTTAAGCCCTGGCGGAGGGGCCGTCGAGGGGCGCCTCAGTCCCGGTCGCGCTTGAGCCGGTAGTTGAGCTGGGGGCGGGTGAGGCCAAGCAGGCGGGCAGCGCCGGAGAGATTGCCCCGCGCCCGTTTGACGGCAAGCTGCAGCAGGTTGCGCTCCAGTTCTTCGAGGGCAATGCCGCCGTCGAGGATGGCTTCACACACGCCCTCGCAGGCGTCGCCCCGGCCCTGATGGGCTTCCAGCGCACCGCTGGCGCTGATGCCTTCGCGCCGGGCGCCGATCACTTCCGGCCCCACCACCAGGTGTTCGAGGGAGATCTCCCCCTCTTGGGGAGCCAGGATCACGCCCCGCTCCATCATGTTCTCCAGCTCGCGGATGTTGCCCGGCCAGTTGTAGCGCATGAGCGCCTGGATGGCCCGGTCCGTGACGCCGCGAATGCGCTTGACATGCAGGGCGGAAAAGCGCTCCACCATGGCTTCCACCAGGGGCTGGATGTCGGCCACGCGCTCGCGCAGGGGCGGGATGCGGATGGGGTACACATTGAGCCGGTAGAAGAGATCGCAGCGGAAACGGCCTTCCTGCACGGCCCGGCCCAGATCCACATTGGTGGCGGCCACCAGGCGCACGCTCACCTTGCGCGTGCGCTCGTCGCCCAGGCGCTCCACTTCGCCCTCCTGCAGCACCCGCAGCAGCTTGGCCTGGGCGGAGAGGGGCAGCTCGCCCACTTCGTCCAGGAACAGGGTGCCGCCGTCGGCCCGCTCGAACTTGCCGGGGCGGGAGGCATGGGCGCCGGTGAAAGCGCCTTTTTCCACGCCGAAGAGCTCGGATTCGATCAGGTCGTGGGGCAACGCCGCGCAATTGACGGCCACGAAGGGCGCATTGGCCCGTTTGCTCATTTCGTGCAGGGCCCGGGCAAAGCGTTCCTTGCCCACCCCGGTTTCGCCCAGCAGCAGCACCGACACGCAGGTGCCGGCGGCCCGCTCCATCAGGTTGTAGGCGTGGCGGAAACCGGCGGAGGAGCCGATCAGGTTGGGGATGAGGCGCTGCCGCTCCAGGGAGGTGCGCAGGGCGTCCACCTGCTCCCGCAGTTCCAGGATGCGGCTCACCACCGCGTCGGACTGGTAATAGGGCAGGTGCTCATGGGCATCCGGCCACTGCTCGATGGGTCGGCCCTCGATGCGGCAGTGGTTGTGCCCCGCGGCCATGCACTCCACTTCCTTGAACAGGATGAAGCGGCCCATGAAGGCCGAGGTGTAGCCCGAGGCGTAGCCGATCTGCATCCAGCACACCGGGTCCTGGGCCGGGCCGAACATGCCCAGGTGGGCTTCGGCTTCCCAAGAGTGTTCCCACAGGAAATTGCCCTGGAACTCCCCCTTGTCCACGTCCATCTCCAGGCTGATGGGGGTGACCTGCACACTGCCTTCGAGCATGTGCAGTTGCGGGCCGACCACGAAGGCGTCGATCACGCTTTTGTCGCCCCGGATCTTGCGCGCCAGTTCCGCGTCGCGCACGCCCGAGGCGTAGCCCATGCGGGTCAGCACCCGCCGCGCCTGGTCCTGCCCCAGGGATTCGATCAGTTCCCGCCGCAACTCGGCCATGGCCGCCGTGTGCAGCAGCAGCATGCGGTTTTCCGCCAGCCAGATGAGGCCGTCTTCGGACGAAAACCGCACCAGCCGGCGCAGGTCGTCAATGTCCGGGTACTTGATGCTTGCCACCGTGTCTCCCCGGGGTGTGTCCCCCCGTTTCGCCTTCAATCGGTATGGATTGCGGGGGCACGCCCCGGTCACCCGTTGCCGGTGCCGGCGGACCGGTCCGGCTCTCGCGCCTGCCCACGGCTCGGTTTATCCCGCCTTGGTCCAGGGCGCTTGCCTGGCGCGAGCGATTGGGTCAGAATTAAAAATATCGAGATTATAAATATTTTCCGCTAAACAGCATTCTCGCAGAAACCTGCCCCGCCGGGCAGATGAGGCTGGCGCCCTACACAAAGATTCCAAGGCGCCCGCCGGAACAGGAGGAGACATGAGCGAGCGTTACCGCGTCACCCTGGAGAACACGGGTGAGACCTTTACCTGCGCCGAGGACCAGAACATCCTGCGCGGCATGGAGCTGCTGGGCCGCCGGGGCATCCCGGTGGGCTGTCGGGGCGGCGGCTGCGGGGTGTGCAAGGTGCACATCAGCGAGGGGGAATACGTCACCCGCCGCATGAGCCGCGAAGCGATCAGCGCCGAGGAGGAGGCCGAAGGCACCGTGCTCGCCTGCCGCGTCTTCCCCCGCAGCGATCTGGCCCTCACCGTGGTCGGAAAAATGGTGAAAAGCATCTGCCGCGGCGTACCCACCGTCGCCCTCTCCCCCGGCGCCAGCACCGCCCCACCCCCCGCCTGACCGCTCCAGCGGTTTGATCGCTCCGCCCCCGAGCCCGGCCAGCGGGCTGGGGGCGCTGCCCCCACCGGAGCCACCTCCCCATGGGGGCAATTCCCCACCGCGCACCCCGCAAACAGGCCACGCTCCGGCCCCCTTCCTTCCACCCTGCCCGCTGTCGCCCGCTTGCCCGCGCCGCCCACCAGGGGCCGGGATTCACACCGCTGAATGCAAGCCCCTGCGCCCTCCGCCCATCCCCCGCAGGTGCTGTCCGCCAGCCGTCAAGCCCGCTTGCGCCCCCCCGACCCGGGCCGAAGGGCACGCAGCCTGAGCGGGCCGGAAATGCAATCGTTCTCCCCTCACGGGGCCCCGGATGGCCCGGCACGCCTTCACGCTGGCGGTCCCGCCCGTCTTTGCCGCACTGCAACTCGATCATTTGATCCAGCTGATCAACGGGTTTTCACCATTTGGTGAAGAGCGCCCGGCCTTACACCGCCTCAAATCTCGAGATATTTGCAGTTAATCGAGACATAACAGCCACTTGCGATTCCTGGCACGGAGCTTGTTATAGACCCGCTCACCAGAGCAGTCCGGCACGAACCGGCTGACGGAGGAGACCAGGATGAGTGATGCAGCACCCCGCATTGATATCTCGCGCAAGTTCGTGCGCCTGATCGAGCGCCGGCCGGACGGGCTGGTGGAATTCGAATTCGCCATCGGCGAGCCGGAGCTCTTTGTGGAGATGCTGCTGCCCGAACCCGCCTATCACGACTTCTGCCGCATCAACGCGGTGGAAGCCCTGCCTCCCCGCGTCAGCACGCCCGACGACCCGGCCGCATCGGACTGGGACTGGCGGCTGCATCAGGCCACCAGCCAGCGCTTCAAGTGAATCCCGCCCCGGCGCCGCGCGCCGGGGCAGCCGCAGCACCGAGGCGGCGACCACGCCGTCCGCATTTCAACAAGGAGGAGACCTCATGCATATCGACCTGCAAACCGTGTCGATCAAGCCCCTGCGCCACACGTTCGACCACGTGGCGCGGCGGATCGGCGGCGACAAGCCCGCCTCCCGTTACCAGGAGGGCACGTTCGACCTTCAGGCCACGGACAACTTCCACTACCGCCCCACCTGGGACCCGGACCACGACATCTTCGACACGGGGCGCACCGCCATCCGCATGGCGGACTGGTACAGCCTGAAGGATCCTCGCCAGTTCTACTACGGCACCTACACCATGGCCCGGGCCAAGCAGCAGGACACCGCCGAAGCCAATTTCGACTTCGTGGAAAGCCGGGGCCTGGCCAAGTCGCTGCCGGAAGCGCTCAAGCGTCAGGCGCTGGCCGTGCTGCTGCCCCTGCGCCACGTGGCCTGGGCAGCCAACATGAACAACGCCGCCATGTGCGCCTACGGCTACGGCACGGCGTTCACCCAGCCGTGCATCTACCAGGCCATGGACCAGTTGGGCATCGCCCAGTACCTGTCCCGCGTGGGCCTGCTGCTGGACGAAGCCAGCGCTCTGGAAAACGCCAAGACCGCCTGGCTCGACGCCCCCGAATGGCAAGCCCTGCGCCGTTACGTGGAAGACACCATGGTGGTGGCCGACCCCTTTGAACTGTTCGTGGCCCAGAACGTGGCCCTGGACGGCCTGCTCTACCCGCTGGTGTACGAAACCGTGGTCGATGACGTGCTCTCCAGCCAGGGCGGCACCGCCATCGCCATGCTCACCGCCTTCATGACCGAATGGTTCGGCGAGACCCGCCGCTGGGTGGACGCCACCATGAAGACAGCCGCCGCCGAGTCCGCCGACAACGCCGCCCTGCTCGCCCAATGGACCACCCAGTGGCGCGACCGCGCAGTCGAAGCCCTGCAACCCGTGGCCGCCCTGGCCCTCGGGGAAAAAGCCGGCGAGGTGATGGCCGATCTCACCCAGCAGTTCAACACCCGCCTGGCGAAAGCCGGCGTCAGCCTGTAAGGGACCCCTCCATGTCGAAAGTATTCATCGCCCTGCAGGCCAACGAGGACACCCGCCCCATCGTCGAGGCGATCCTGGCCGACAACGAAACCGCCACGGTGCAGCAGCAGCCCGCCATGGTGAAGATCGACGCGGACAATCGCCTCGTCATCCGCCGCGCCACCATCGAGGAGCTGATCGGCCGCGACTTCGACCTGCAGGAGCTGCACATCAACCTGATCACGCTCACCGGCCACGTGGACGAGACCGACGACGAGCTGACCCTGAGCTGGAACGCCTGAGGAGACAAACATGGACATGCACGCCAGCAAGAAGAAACTGGGGCTGAAGGAAAAGTACCAGTTGCTGACCCGGGATCTGGCCTGGGAAACCACCTACCAGCCCCACGAGAAGGTATACCCCTACGCACGCTACGAGGGCGTCAAGATCCACGACTGGGACAAGTGGCAGGACCCCTTCCGCCTGACCATGGACGCCTACTGGAAATACCAGGCGGAAAAGGAGAAGAAGCTCTACGCCATCATCGACGCCTACGCCCAGAACAACGGGCATCTGACGGTGACGGACGCGCGCTACATCAACACGGTCAAGCTGTTCCTGACCGGGATCAGCCCGCTGGAGTACATGGCCCACCGGGGCTTCGCCCACGTCGGCCGGCAGTTCCCGGGTGCGGGCACGCGGGTGGCCTGCCTGATGCAGTCGCTGGACGAGATCCGCCACTCCCAGACGCAGATCCACTCCCTTTCCAACTACAACAAGTACTACAACGGCCTGCACGAGTTCCGGCACATGATCGAGCGGGTCTGGTACCTCTCGGTGCCCCGCTCGTTCTTTGACGACGCAGTCACCGCCGGGCCCTTCGAGTTCATGGTGGCCATCGGCTTCAGCTTCGAATACGTGCTCACCAACCTGCTGTTCGTCCCCTTCGTCTCCGGCGCGGCCTACAACGGGGACATGGGCGCCATGACCTTCGGCTTCTCCGCCCAGTCGGACGAGGCCCGGCACATGACCCTGGGCCTGGAGGTGATCAAGTTCGTGCTGGAGCAGGACCCGGACAACCTGCCCATCGTCCAGCGCTGGATCGACAAATGGACGTGGCGCGGCTACCGCGTGCTGACCCTGGTGGGCATGATGATGGACTACATGCTGCCCAAGCGCGTGATGAGCTGGAAGGAAGCCTGGGAGGTGTACTTCGAGCAAAACGGCGGCGCCCTGTTCAAGGATCTGGCCCGCTACGGCATCCGCCCGCCCAAGTGGCTGGACCAGATCGCCTTCGACAAGGACCACATCTCCCACCAGGCCTGGGCCACCTTCTACCAGTACGGCGCGGCGGCGGCCTTTCACACCTGGGTGCCGAACGACGACGAACTGGACTGGCTGTCGGAGAAATACCCCAGCAGCTTCGACAAGTACTACCGGCCGCGGCTGGAGTTCTGGCGCGAGCAGGCCAAGCAGGGCAACCGTTTCTACAACAAGACGCTGCCCATGCTGTGCCAGACCTGCCAGATCCCCATGCTGTTCACCGAGCCCGGGGACCCCACCAAGATCTGCTACCGGGAATCGGACTACAAGGGCACCAAGTACCACTTCTGTTCCGACGGCTGCAAAGAGATCTTCGACAACGAGCCGGAGAAATACATGCAGGCCTGGCTGCCGGTGCACCAGATCTACCAGGGCAACTGCTTCCCCGAGGGCACGGACCCCACCGTTGAGGGCTTCGACCCGCTGGCCGCGGTGCTGCAGTACTACCACCTGAATTTCGGCCGGGACAACCTGGACTTCGAAGGCTCGGAGGACCAGAAGAACTTTGCGGCGTGGCGCGGCCTGGCCACGAGCAACAAGTAACCCCCGGACACCAGAGGAGACACACATGGCTGTTGCTGCCGTCAAAGACTACCAGTTCGAGCCCGTGGACCGGCTCGAGAACTTCCATGGGGCCCAGTTGCTGTACATCGGCTGGGAAGACCACCTGATGTTCTGCGCCCCCTTCTGCCTGCCCCTGCCGCCGGTCATGAAGTTCGGCGACGTGGTGCACGGCGCCCTCCCGGGCTGCTTCGGCTACCACCCGGATTTCACCAAGATCGACTGGACCCAGGCCCAGTGGTTCAAGTCCGGCCAGCCCTGGCAGCCGGATTTCGACAAAACGTTGGCGGAGAACGGCCTCAAGCACAAGGACGTGATCCGCTTCCGCACCCCCGGGCTGACCGGCATTGCCGGCTCCTGCAGCTAAGTCCGTCGTTTGCCGGGGCGGTCCGCCGCCCCGGTTTTTACCCCTGCACTGCCATGAGCTATCAACTGACCATCGAACCCCTGGGCGAGACCATCGAGGTGGAAGAGGGCCAGACCATGCTGGATGCGGCCCTGCGCGCCGGCCTCTGGCTGCCCCACGCCTGTTGCCACGGCCTGTGCGCCACCTGCAAGGTGCAGGTGGTGGACGGCGAGGTGGACCACGGCGAAGCCTCCAGCTTCGCGCTGATGGATTTCGAGCGCACCGAAGGCAAGGCCCTGGCCTGCTGCGCCCGCTTGGAGAGCGACGTCACCATCGAGGCGGAAGTGGAAGAGGAACCGGACGCGGAGAACATCCCGGTGCGGGACTACGCCGGCACCGTCACCCGCATCGAAGCGCTCACCCCCACCATCAAGGGCATCTTCATCGAGCTCGACGCCCCCCTGCACTTCCAGGCCGGGCAGTACATCAACCTGGAAATTCCCGGCCTCGGGGAAAGCCGCGCCTTCTCGCTGGCCAATCCGCCCGCCACCGGCAAGCAGGTGGAACTGAACGTGCGCATCGTGCCTGGCGGCGCCGCCACCACCTGGCTGCACCGGGAACTGCAGGCGGGCGACCGGCTTCAGCTTTCCGGCCCCTACGGGCGCTTCTTCGTGCGCAAGTCCGCCCCCGGGCCGCTCATCTTCATGGCCGGCGGATCGGGGCTCTCCAGCCCCCGCAGCATGATCCTGGACCTCCTGGCGGCAGGCTGGTCCGAACCCATCACCCTGGTGTACGGGCAGCGCAGCCGCGAGGAGCTGTACTACCACGAGGACTTCCTGGCCCTGGCTGCCCGGCACCCCAACTTCCACTACCTGCCCGCCCTCTCCCACGAACCGGCGGGCAGCGACTGGACGGGCTACCGGGGCTTTGTGCACGAGGCGGCCAAAGCCGGCTTCGACAACGATTTCCGTGGCCACAAGGCCTACCTGTGCGGCCCCCCGGCCATGATCGACGCCTGCATCACCACCCTGATGCAGGGACGGCTGTTCGAGAACGACATCTTCACCGAGAAGTTCTTTTCCGCCGCGGACGCCCAGCAAGTACGCAGCCCCCTGTTCCGGCGGATTTAGCGGAAATCAAACTCTCGAGATTTTATGTTTACATCGAGAAATAAGAGGAATATTGTTGACTGAATAACGAGATCGCAAGACGGAAAGACCCCTGCCTCGCCCGGTGCCCGCACCGGACCTGGCAAAAGGCTTGAGGCGTTTCCAGGCGGCCCGACCGAGGTCGCCGGAGATGAATAACGCCCCCGGATGCGGGGGCAATTTTGATCGGAGGAGAAAACCATGGCGATGACTGGCGTATTGCGCCCGGGCCACGCGGCCATCCGCGTGCTGGACCTGGAAGAAGGCGTCAATTTCTACAAGAACGTGCTGGGCTTGATCGAAACCGGCCGGGACGCCCAAGGCCGGGTGTATTTCAAGACCTGGGACGAGCGGGACCACAACAGCGTGGTGATCCGCGAGGCGGACAAGGCGGGTATCGACGCCTTCGCCTTCAAGGTGCTGGACAAGGCCACCCTGGACAAGCTGGATTCGGATCTGCGCGCTTACGGCGTCAACACCGAGCGGGTCGCGGCCGGCGAAATGCTGGAAACCGGCGAGCGGGTGCGTTTCGAGATCCCCAGCGGCCATCTGATCGAGCTCTACGCCGAGAAGAAGGACGTGGGCAACGGCATGCCCTACGTGAATCCGGCCCCCTGGACGCCTGACGCGGAGCGCGGCATCGCCCCCATCCGCATGGACCACTGCCTGCTCTACGGGCCGGACATCGAGAAGGTGCAGAAGCTGTTCACCGACGTACTCGGCTTCTACCTGGTGGAGGAAGTGTTGCTGCCCGACGGCGAAAACCAGCTCGCCATCTGGCTCTCCACTTCCATCAAGGCCCACGACATCGCCTTCGTGCGTCATCCGGAGCCGGGCAAGCTGCACCACGTCTCCTTCCTGCTGGAGAGCTGGGAGAAGGTGCTGCGTGCCGCCGACCTGATGTCCATGAACAAGGTGTCCATCGACATCGGCCCCACCCGCCACGGCGTGACCCGCGGCACCACCATCTACGCCTTCGACCCGTCCGGCAACCGCTTCGAGACCTTCTGCGGCGGCTACCAGTCCTACCCGGACTGGAAGACCATCACCTGGACCTTCGACGAAGTGGGCACCGGCGTCTTCTACCACGACCGCAAGCTCAACGAAGCCTTCCTGAGCGTGGTGACCTGAGCCCCCGCGCCCGACCGTCCGGCCCATGCGCAACACCGCCCCCGGGAGGCGTTGCGCGGTGGGCGGAGGATGGTCTGGCGTCGCGACACTGCCGGCCCGCAGGGGCCGGCGGGTGGTCACAGGCCGCCGTTGTTCAGTTCATCCGGTGGCAAGCGGCGCAAGGCTTCCAGGGTGCGGCTGATGTGATCCCCGAGCAGGCGGCAGGCTTCCGTCTCCTGTCGGGCAAGCGTGGTGTCCAGGATGGCCTGGTGTTCCGCATGGATGTCCCGCGAAATGGTGCGGGGAATGGTCTGCTTGAAAAGGCTCAGCCGGCGGTAACGCTCCGACTGGTGATAGAGGATGGTCTGGAAATGGCGCAACCAGCGGGAAGGCGAAGCGGAGATGAGCACCTCGTGGAACACCCGGTTGCGCACCTCCCATTCGTTCGGCGCCGCGTCCGCCGCCTCGCCCAGCTTGTCCTCGGCCTTGGTGAGCAGATGAAAGGCACCCAGCACCCGGGCCTCCCAGGCATCGTCGCCCAGGCGGATGGACTGGCGCAGGGCCTCGGTCTCGATCAATACCCGGGTGTTGGTGATGTCGGCAAAATCGTCCAGCGAGATGGATGCGACACGAAATCCCCGCTGCCCCTGGGCCACCACCAGCGCGTCCGTCACCAGCAACTGCAGGGCTTCCCGCAGCGTCCCCGCCCCCACTTCGTAGCGGTCCTTCAGGTGCTCCACCCGCAGTTTCTCGCCGGGCCGATGCACGCCCTCGATGATGTCGCGGCGCAGGCGGCGGTAGGCGCCTTCCACCAGGGTTTTGGGCTCATCCGCGTCAATGGTGGTGTCGGGCAGGCTGAAGTCGTTCATGGGCGGGCAGGGAAGAAACGTTCGATTTGGCGCAGATTTTACTCGATACGGGGAAACACTGGCGCTAATGCATTTTCTCGAGATTTGTGTCACACTTGCGGTCAAATCTCGAGATTCAAGGAGGTGCCATGAGCGATCTTCCCCGGAACATCGCCGTCAGCCAGGCGGTGATCGGCTGCGAAGCCGCCGCCCGCGCCGTGCAGGCGGCCGTGGAGCACGCCGCCCAACTGGGCGTGCGCATCAACGTGGGCGTGGTGGATGGGGGCGGCAATCTGGCCGCCTTCCTGCGCATGCCCGGCGCGTTCATCCAGTCCATTGAACTTGCCATCGACAAGGCCTATACCGCCGCCGGCTTCGGCTTTCCCACCGGGGACTGGATGCGGCTGGTAGGCCATAGCGAGGGCATGAAACTCGGTTTTTCATCCCGGCCCCGACTGATCGTGTTCGGCGGCGGGCTGCCGATCCGCGTGGCGGGTCAGCTCATCGGAGGCATCGGCGTATCCGGCGCCTCCGAATCCCAGGACGAGGCATGCGCCCTGGCGGCCCTGGCCGCGATCGGCGCCGACCCCATCGATCTTTCAGACAGGCAGGTGCAGCAATGAAACAGTTCCTCAACTTCATCGGCGGCGAATTTGTCAGCACGGGCCGAACCTTCGACAAGCGCTCGCCCCTCACCAACGGGGTGCTGGGCCAGGTTCACGAAGCCGGCCGGCGGGAGGTGGATGCCGCCGTAGGCGCCGCCCGCGCCGCCCTCAACGGCCCCTGGGGCAAGATGACCGTGGCCGACCGGGTGGACATGCTCTACGCCGTGGCCAACGAGATCAACCGGCGCTTTGATGAGTTCCTCGAAGCCGAGTGCGCAGACACCGGCAAACCCCGGAGCCTGGCCTCCCACATCGACATCCCCCGTGGCGCGGCCAACTTCAAGATCTTTGCCGACGTGGTGAAGAACGTGCCCAGCGAGTGCTTCGAGATGGCCACCCCGGACGGACGCGGCGCCCTCAACTACAGCATCCGCCGGCCGGTGGGCGTGGTGGGGGTGATCTGCCCGTGGAACCTGCCCCTGCTGTTGATGACCTGGAAGGTGGGCCCGGCCCTGGCCTGCGGCAACACGGTGGTGGTCAAGCCCAGTGAGGAAACGCCCCAGACGGCCACCCTGCTGGGCGAGGTGATGAACACCGTCGGCGTCCCCAAGGGGGTGTACAACGTGGTGCACGGTTTCGGCCCCGATTCGGCGGGCGAATTCCTCACCACCCACCAGGGGGTGAACGCCATCACCTTCACCGGCGAAACCCGGACCGGCGCCGCCATCATGAAGGCGGCCGCGGTGGGCGCCCGCCCGGTGAGCCTGGAGATGGGCGGCAAGAACGCGGCCATCGTCTTTGCCGACTGCGACTTCGACGCCGCCATCGAAGGCACCATGCGCTCCGTGTTCGCCAACTGCGGCCAGGTGTGCCTGGGCACCGAGCGGGTGTACGTGGAGCGGCCGCTCTTTGAGCGCTTCGTGGCCGCCCTCAAGCAGTCCGCCGAGAACCTCCGCCTGGGCCCGCCGGAAGACCCGGCCACGGGCATGGGTCCGCTCATCTCCCAGGAGCATCGCAACAAGGTGCTCTCCTACTACCAGAAGGCCATGGCCGAAGGCGCCACCCTGGTGACCGGCGGCGGCTCGCCCGAGATGCCGGGCGAACTGGCGGGCGGCGCCTGGGTGCAGCCCACCATCTGGACCGGCTTGCCGGAAACCGCCTCGGTGATCAAGGAAGAGATTTTCGGCCCCTGCTGCCACATCGCCCCCTTCGACACCGAGGAAGAAGTGCTGGCCAAGGCCAACGACAACGAGTACGGGCTGGCCACCGCCATCTGGACCCGCGACCTGGCCCGCGCCCACCGGGTGGCTGCCCGCATGGAAGTGGGCCTGGCCTGGGTGAACTCCTGGTTCCTGCGCGACCTGCGCACCCCCTTCGGCGGCGCCAAGCAGTCCGGCATCGGCCGCGAGGGCGGGGTGCACTCCCTGGAGTTCTACACCGAGCTGAAGAACGTCTGCATCAAGCTGTAACGGCCCGCACAGACCATGAACGCGCACGCCAACCCGGAAATCGCCCGCAGCATCGTCGCCGGCGGCATCCGCACCAATTTCCACGATGTGGGCAGCGGCTCCCCGGTGCTTTTCATCCACGGGTCGGGGCCAGGCGTGTCCGCCTGGGCCAACTGGCGCCTGGTGCTGCCGGAGATCGGCAAACGGGCGCGCTGCATCGCCCCGGACATGGTGGGCTTTGGCTTCAGTGATCGCCCCGCCGGCGTCCGCTACGACATGGACACCTGGGTCGCCCAGGCGGTGGGCCTGCTCGATGCGCTGGAACTGCCCCAAGCCGACCTGGTGGGCAATTCCTTCGGCGGCGCCCTGGCCCTGGCGCTGGCCATCCGCCACCCGCAGCGGGTGCGGCGGCTGGTGCTCATGGGCAGCGTGGGCGTGCCTTTCCCCATCACACCGGGGCTGGACGCGGTATGGGGCTACACCCCATCCCTCGAGGCCATGCGGGCGCTGCTGGACATCTTTGCCTTTGACCGCGGGCTGGTCACCGACGAACTGGCCCGGCTGCGTTTTGAAGCCAGCATCCGCCCGGGCTTTCAGGAAAGCTTTGCCGCCATGTTTCCCGCCCCGCGCCAGCGCTGGGTGGACGCCATGGCCAGCCCCGAGGCGGACATTCGCGCCCTGCCTCATGAAACGCTGGTGATCCACGGCCGGGAGGATCAGGTGATCCCCCTGGCCAACTCCCTCACCCTGGCCCAGTGGATTCCCCGCGCCCAATTGCACGTATTCGGCCGCTGCGGCCACTGGACCCAGATCGAACACGCCGCCCGTTTCGCCCGTCTCGTGGGCGACTTCCTCACGGAAGCGGACGGCCGGTAAGCCACAACCCCCGGAAAACAACACCCATGGAACAAACCCTGATCGACAGCCTGGGCGACGAACTCTTCGAAGCCCTGCGCGACTGCCGGGTGCTGGACCCGCTGTCCAGCCGCCACCCGGACATGAGCATCGAAGACGCCTACTTCGTCCAGCAGCGCATGCTCGCCCGCCGCCTGGAGGCGGGGGAGAAGGTGGTGGGCAAGAAAATCGGCGTCACCAGCGCCGCGGTGATGAACATGCTGGGCGTGTACCAGCCGGACTTCGGCTGGCTCACCGACGGCATGGTCTACAACGAAGGCGAAGCCATCCCCGCCGCGCGGCTGATCCAGCCCAAGGCGGAAGGCGAGATCGCCTTCATGCTCAAGAAGGACCTGATGGGCCCCGGCGTCACCGCCGCCGACGTGCTGGCCGCCACCGAAGGGGTGATGGCCTGCTTCGAGATCGTCGATTCCCGCATCCGGGACTGGAAGATCAAGATCCAGGACACGGTGGCAGACAATGCCTCCTGTGGCGTGTTCGTGCTCGGCGAAAAGTTGGTGGACCCGAAAACCGTGGATCTCTACGGCTGCGGCATGGTGCTCGAGAAGAACGGCGAACTGGTGGCCACCGGCGCCGGCGCGGCCGCCCTGGGCCATCCCTGCAATGCCGTGGCCTGGCTGGCCAACACCCTGGGCCGCCTGGGCATCCCCCTCAAGGCAGGCGAGATCGTGCTCTCCGGATCGCTGGCGGCGATGGTGCCCGTCCAGGCCGGCGACAGCCTGCGCGTGTCCATTGGCGGCATTGGCGGCTGCTCGGTGCGTTTCGTTTAAGCGGAGCCCCTCCGGCATGAACCTGCAACTCAACGGCAAGCGCGCCCTCGTGACCGGCTCCACCGCAGGCATCGGCTTTGCCACGGCCTGCGCGCTGGCGGCCGAAGGCGCCGAGGTGATCCTCAACGGCCGCAGCCGCGCCGGCGTGACCGAGGCGGAGGCCCGCCTGCGCGCCGCCGTGCCCGGCGCCCGGGCCAGCGGCGTGGCGGCGGACCTGTCCTCGGCGGGCGGCTGCGCGGCCTTGACTGCCCTCTGCCCGGACGTGGACGTGCTGGTCAACAACCTGGGCATCTTCGACCCCCAGCCCTTCGAGGCCATCACCGACGCCGAGTGGTTCACCTTCTTCGAAACCAATGTAATGAGTGGCGTGCGCCTGGCCCGCCATTACCTGCCGGCGATGAAGGCCCGCGACTGGGGCCGCATCGTGTTCATCTCCAGCGAATCCGGCGTCTGCCCGCCGGCGGAAATGATTCATTACGGGATGAGCAAGGCGGCCCAGATTTCGGTGGCCCGGGGCCTGGCGGAAACCTGCGCCGGCTGCGGCGTCACGGTCAATTCCGTGCTGCCCGGCCCCACCCGCACCGAGGGCGTGGCCACGTTCTTCAGCCGTCTGGCGGACGAACAGGGTGTTTCCGTGGAGCAGGCGGAGCGGGATTTCTTCGCCCACGCCCGGCCCACCTCGCTCCTCAAGCGCTTCATCGAACCCGCGGAGGTGGCAGCCATGGTCGCCTACCTCTGCAGTCCCCTTGCATCTGCCACCCACGGCGCGGCCCTGCGGGTCGAAGGCGGTGTGGTGCGCAGCATGGTTTAACCCTTCGCGACCCCAAAAAGGAAATCCAGCGATGAGCCAAAAAATCAAATGCGCCCTGATCGGCCCCGGCAACATCGGGACCGATCTGCTGGCCAAGCTGCAACGCAGCCCCGTACTCGAACCGGTGTGGATGGTGGGCATTGACCCGGAATCCGACGGCCTCAAGCGCGCCCGCGAGATGGGCATCAAGACCACCGCCGAGGGCGTGGATGGTCTGGTGCCGCACATGCAGGCCGACGGTGTGCAAATCGTTTTCGACGCCACCAGCGCCTACGTCCACGCGGACAACTCGCGCAAGGTCAACGCTCAGGGCGCGCTGATGATCGACCTGACCCCCGCCGCCATCGGCCCCTACTGCGTGCCGCCGGTGAACCTGAAGGAGCACGTGGGCAAGAAGGAAATGAACGTGAACATGGTCACCTGCGGCGGCCAGGCCACCATCCCGATGGTGGCGGCGGTGAGCCGCGTGCAGCCGGTGGCCTACGGCGAGATCGTGGCCACGGTGTCCAGCCGTTCGGTGGGCCCTGGCACCCGCAAGAACATCGACGAATTCACCCGCACCACCGCCGGCGCGGTGGAGAAGGTGGGCGGCGCCAGGAAGGGCAAGGCCATCATCATCATCAACCCGGCTGAGCCGCCGCTGATCATGCGCGACACGGTGCACTGCCTGACCGAGACCGAACCGGACCAGGCCGCCATCACCCAGAGCATCCACGACATGATCCGCGAGGTGCAGAAATACGTCCCGGGCTACAAGCTGGTGAACGGCCCGGTGTTCGACGGCAACCGGGTCTCGGTGTTCATGGAGGTGGAAGGACTGGGCGACTACCTGCCCAAGTACGCCGGCAACCTGGACATCATGACCGCCGCCGCCGCCCGCACCGCCGAGATGTTCGCCGAGGAAATCCTCAAGGGCGAACTCACCCTCCAACCCGTCACCGCATAAGGAACCGGCCATGGACCTCAAAGGCAAGAAGATTACTGTCCACGACATGACCCTGCGCGACGGCATGCACCCCAAGCGCCACCTGATGAGCCTGGAGCAGATGAAGACCATCGCCCAGGGGCTCGACGCTGCGGGGGTGCCGCTGATCGAAGTCACCCACGGAGACGGCCTGGGCGGCAGCTCGGTGAACTACGGTTTCCCCGCCCATACGGACGAGGAATACCTGTCCACCGTCATCCCCCTGATGAAGCAGGCCAAGGTCAGCGCGCTGCTGCTGCCGGGCATCGGCACCGTGGACCACCTGAAGATGGCGCGGGAACTGGGCGTGGCCACCATCCGGGTGGCCACCCACTGCACCGAGGCGGACGTGAGCGAGCAACACATCACCCTGGCCCGCAAGATGGAGATGGACACCGTGGGCTTCCTGATGATGGCCCACATGAACAGCCCCGAAGGGCTGGTGAAGCAAGCCTTGCTGATGGAAAGCTATGGCGCCAACTGCATCTACGTCACCGATTCCGCCGGCCATCTGCTGCCGGATGGCGTCAAGGCCCGCCTCTCGGCCGTGCGCGCCGCCCTGAAGCCCGAGACCGAACTGGGTTTCCACGGCCACCACAATCTGGCCATGGGCGTGGCCAACTCCATCGCCGCCATTGAGGCGGGGGCCAACCGTATCGATGCCGCCGCCGCAGGTCTGGGCGCCGGTGCCGGCAACACGCCCATGGAAGTGTTCGTGGCGGTGTGCGACCTGATGGGCATCGAAACCGGCGTGGACGTGTTCAAGATCCAGGACGTGGCCGAAGACCTGGTGGTGCCGATCATGGACTTCCCCATCCGCATCGACCGCGACGCCCTGACCCTGGGCTACGCCGGGGTGTATGGCTCCTTCCTGCTCTTCGCCAAGCGGGCAGAAAAGAAATACGGCGTGCCCGCCCGGGAGATCCTGGTGGAAATGGGCCGCCGGGGCATGGTGGGCGGTCAGGAAGACATGATCGAGGACACCGCCCTGACCCTCGCCCGGCAGAAGCAGACCCAGGGAGCCGCAGCATGAATCTGGACAAAACCACCATCGATCAACTGGCGGAGTACCTGGAAAACTGCCAGCTCCAGGCCCGGGACACCCCCAAGATCACCGACCAGCACCCGGACATGGACTGGGAGGACGCCTACGCCATCCAGGACGAGATCCGCCGCCGCAAGCTGGCCCGGGGCGCCCGCATCGTCGGCCTCAAGGCCGGGCTCACCTCCTACGCCAAGATGAAGCAGATGGGCGTCGAAGTGCCCTGCTTCGGCTTTTTGGTGGACACCTTCAGCGTGCCCGAAGGCGGCGAGGTGGACTGCAAGACCCTGATCCACCCCAAGGTGGAGCCGGAAATCTGCTTCGTCACCAAAGCCGAGCTCAAAGGCCCCGGATGCCACATCGGCTCGGTGCTGGCCGCCACCGACTTCATCCTGCCCGGCATCGAGGTGATTGACAGCCGCTACCGGGACTTCAAGTTCGATCTGAAGAGCGTCATCGCCGACAACACGTCCGCCGCCTACTTCGTGGTGGGCGGCACCCCCCGCCCCGCGGCGGACCTGGACTTGCGCACCCTGGGCGTGGTGCTGGAGAAGAACGGCAACCCGGTGGCCTTTGGTGCCGGCGCCGCGGTGCTCGGCCATCCGGCCGCCGCCGTGGCCGCCCTGGCCAACCACCTCGGAGCGCGGGGAGAAAGCATCCCCGCCGGCAGCCTGATCCTCTCCGGCGGCATCACCGAAGCGGTGGCGGTAGGCCCCGGCGACAACGTGACCCTGCGCGCCCAGCACCTGGGGGCGGTAAACGTCCGCTTCCGTTAGCCAAGCCCCGACCCGCCCAGCACAAGGAGGAGACCCCATGCCTTTCGCCCAGATCTATCTGATTGAAGGCCGCACCGAAGAACAAAAGCGGGCCGTGATCGAAAAGGTCACCCAAGCCCTGGTGGAAGCCCTGGGCGCGCCCCAGCAAAACGTGCGCGTGTGGATTCACGACGTGCCCAACACCAACTGGGGCATTGCCGGCGTACCCGCCAAGGATCTCGGCCGCTAAGCCGTGACACCCGGAGCGGCCGAAAAGCCGCTCCGCATGCCCCCGCGCACCACCGCATCGAATATCCCCTGGACCCGGGGGAGGACGTCTTTCGTCCGTCGTTCAGGGAATAACAGCGGCGCAAGCCGCACCACATGGCAAACAAGGAGGAGAAAACATGAAGCTCAGCAAGATCGCCCTGCTCGTGGCCGCCTGCGGCCTGGCCGTCGGCAACGTCCAAGCCAAGGAAGGCGGCGACCAGTACCCCAATGGCGCCGAAAACTGGTTCGCCGGCGCCGTGCCACCCCCCGGCAACTACTTCATCAACTACTTCGGCAACTACAGCGCCCACCCCTACGCTGGCAGCAACAAGGTGGACGCGGTGAAAGTCAACGCCTGGTTCGACGCCATGCGCTTTCTGCAGGTGACCAACCAGAAAGTGGCCGGCGCCGACTGGGCCTGGCACGTGATCGTGCCGCTGGTGAAGCTCTCCGTCGAAACCCCTGGCGGCAAGTTCAAGAAATCCGGCCTGGGCGACATCACCATCAACCCCATGATCCTGGCCTGGCACTCCCCCGAGATCCATCAGGCCGTGGGCCTCGACATCAACCTGCCCACCGGCCGCTACGACAAGAACGACGTAGCCAACCTGGGCACCAACTACTACAGCGTCGAGCCCATCTACGCCATCTCCTACCTGGGGCAGAACGGCTGGGAGGTGTCCGGCAAGTTCATGTACAACATCAAGACCAAGAACAAGGACACCGACTACAAGTCCGGCGACGAATTCCACTTCGACTATCTGGTGGGCAAGAACTTCGGCCCCTGGGGCGTGGGCCTCTCCGGCTACTACGTCAAGCAAACCACCGCCGACAAGCTCAACGGCCGGGAAATCGGCAACAAGGGCGAAGTCTTCTCCATCGGCCCCAGCGTCAAGTACTCCACCAAGGGCGGCGTGACGCTCGTGGGCCAGTGGCAGCGGGAAACCAACGTGGAAAACCGCACCGGCGGCGACAAGGTCTGGTTGAAACTCATCCTGCCCCTGTAAGCCGGCACCGCCTTACCGCACCTCTGCTTCCGGCCATTCCACCGGCCGGGCTCTCTCAGCGGGCCTTCGGGCCCGTTTTTTTTGCCCCCGGGGAGCACCGAGATCACCACCAGCGCTAATCTTCATGCCGAGCCCACCTCCCCTTTCGGGGAAGCAGCCAACGCGCCCCGGGTCCAACCCGCATGAACGGGGCACCCGTTTGATTGGCTCCCGGACCTGACAGACAACCACGAACGGAAGATCGAACCTTGAAGACTTGGGCAGACCAAGACTCCCAACCTGACCGGCGGGCACGGGAGAAGTCCGTCACGGCCGGGCTGCTTGCGTGCATGGGCGCACTCCTGGCAGCCTGCGCAGGCCCGCCCCCCAAGCCGGGCGTCGAGTTCTCGATCGTGCAAAACGGCCGGGCCGCCGGGCCGGCGCTTGGTGCAAACGGCGCAATGGTCTATTCGCTCAGACGCGGCGAGCCATTCACCATCCTGGTCCCCAAACCCACCCCGGATCGCACGGGGGGCTCCGGGCATCTTGCGCCGATCCGCATTTGCGCATCGGCGGACCCCGGCATCTTCAGCGGCATTGGCACCGGGCGCTCGATCGGCACACTGCAGTGCCTGAACGGGGCGACGGCGATGGCGGGGAGCGCCAGCGATTCGCCCCGGGGCGTCGACCTGCTCGTGTCCAAAGGCGACGCCCACAACGCCTTTGATGAGCGCAACAGCGTGATGGGGCTGCATCACACCGCCATCAACGTCCGGCAGATCGTCGACTTCGAGGTGATCGGCAAGCGCTGCTACGGCAACACCTGCCTGGACAAGACCCGGGGCATCCCCTTTACCGCGCCAGCCCTGCACCTCGTGGTGTTCTCGAACGCGAATGGCAATGGCACGGTGGATGCGGGGGAGTACATCCTCGTCACCCTTCGCCTGGAAGGGGCCTGATCCGGCCCGCCACGCGCCTTCCCCACACCCCCGCCCCGGCAAGCCCGGTGGTGCCGGAAGGGAGCGGGGCGGGGGTGGCCGGGCACCGCGAAAGCGGACGCCTCGCTCTGCCTGGGCTTGGGGGGCCTGCCGCCCAGGCGGCGCGCCATCATTGCATCGAATGCAGTCCCAGCACGTTCCCTTCCGTGTCCTTGAACATGGCAAACCAGCCGATCTCTGGGGAGATCTGCGTCTTGGGTACCACCACCTGCCCGCCGGCGGCCTCGACGCGCCCCAGGGGGATCGCCAGGTCATCGCCCCCGTTCAGGTAGATGAGAACGCCATCGGCGCCGGGTTTGACCATGTCGCACTGGACGACCGAGCCCCCCACCTTGCCTTCGGCGTAGGGGAAGAGGGCCATCTGCCCGCCACCGCCGGGAAAGGGCTGGCGGTCCAGGCTGAGCGCGAACATGGCTTCGTAGAAGCGCACGGCGCGGTCGAAGTCGGCGGAGGGGATTTCAAACCAGGTGGCAACGTTTTCCATGATGGGCTCCTTCGGGTTGGGGCGGTTGGCGGGACGCCACCGCATGGCAACCATGGTGCGCCTGCCCTCCTGACAGCATGGTGTCAGGAGCCCCATCCACGCAGGCCACAGGCGATGCTACCCTGACAGCACCTGACCTTGATCGTCCCCGGGGGCCCCATGCGCCGTGCCGAGCGCCTGTACCAGATCGTGCTGCTGCTCTCCGACGGGCGGGTCAAAACGGCCCGCATGCTGGCCCAGGCGCTGGAGGTCACCGAGCGCACCCTGTACCGGGACATGGCGGACCTGATCGCCACCGGCACCCCCATCGACAGCGAGGCGGGGGTGGGCTACCGCCTGCGCCCGGGCTACCGGCTCCCGCCCATCACCTTCAGCGAGGAGGAACTGCAGGCCCTGCTGCTGGGCGCGCGCATGGTGCAGGGCTGGGGGGACGCTGCCCTGGGGCGTGCGGCGGACACGGCCATGGCCAAGATCCGCAACGCGCTGCCGGGCGATCGCCGGGGCCGCACGGAAGAACGACTGCTGGTACCGGACTTCCATGTCCCCCCGGCAATGGTGGAACCCCTGGGCCGCCTGCGCCGGGCCACGAACACCCGCAACAAGGTGCGGCTCGCCTACTCCGACGCCAGCGGCCAGACCAGCCAGAGGGTGGTGTGGCCGCTGTGCGTGATCTTCTGGGGCACCGCGTGGACGCTGGGCGCCTGGTGCGAGCTGCGGGAAGGTTTTCGCACCTTCCGCCTGGACCGCATGCAGGACAGCGCCGTGCTGGCGGAAATTTACCCCCTCCAGCGCGGACGCCGTCTGGCGGACTACCTGCGGGCAGCCGCCGGGTGCGAAGGCGGGTGAACGGGCCGCCGCGGCCTCAGAGCAGGGCCCGCGCCGCCTCCAGCAGCAACCGCGCCGCCAGGGCCAAGGCCAGCGCCACCCCTACCGAGAGGCCGAGGGAATACACCGCCTCGCGCCGGCCGATCACCCGCAGCATGGCGGCGAAGGTGGAAACACAGGGCACGTAGAAGGTGAGGAAGACCAGGAAGGTAGCGATCTGCACCCAGTCGAGGATGGGTTCGATCTCCAGCGTGCCCAGGGCCTGGTAGACCATGAGCAACGACAGTTCCTTGCGCAGCACGCCAAACAGGATGGGCACCCCCAGGGCCACCGGCAAGCCCAGCCACCAGTGGCTGACGGGGGTGAGCAGCAGATTGATCACCTGATCTGCGCCCCAGTGTTCGAGCAGGGCGAGGACGATGCTGCCCGCCACCAGCAGGGGCGCGACGATGGTGACAATGTCCCGGGTCTGCTCCCAGGTCTGGGCCAGGAGCGGGCGCCAGCGGGGCCAGGCATAGGGCGGAATGTCCTGCACCAGCCCGGGAGCGGTACCTGCGTAGCGGCGGGCCAGCACCCGGCCCAGCAGCCCCACCACCACCATCGTGGACATGAAGATGGCGAACACCCCCAGCCCGCCCAGGTACTTGCCCCCCAGGGCGAGAATGATGGCGGAGCGGGCGGAACAGGGCACGAAGGCGATGAGCAGCACGGCCACCAGCCTGTCCCGCCCCGACGAAGAAGCCGCCGCGGCCGAAATGGCCGGCACGTTGCAGCCCAACCCCATGAGGAACGGCACCGCCACGCCCCCGTGCAGCCCCATGCGGTGAAAACCCCGGTCCAGCACGAATGCCACCCGATGCATGATGCCGCTCTGTTCCAGCGCCACCAGCAGCAACACCAGAGGCAGCATGTAGGGCACGACGATGCCCAGCAAGCCGATCAAGCCATCGAGCACGGCACGGCCCACCACGCCGGCGAGGGTATCCGGCTGCCAGGCCTGGGCCATCTCCACCAGCCGGGCGGAGGTGATGGAATCGAGAAAGGTGCTGACCTCGAACACCACGAACAGCACCGCCGCAAACACCGCCATGCTGCCGATGAGGCCCCAGCGCGGATGCAGGAAAAGCTCGTCCAGCCAGCGCTTCCAGGGCTCCACGTCGTCGCCGCTGGAGAAACTGGTCACCGCCTCGAAAAGCAGCGCCGCCCGGTGGTGGCGGTCCGCGTGGAGTTCGTCCGCGGGCGGGCGGGGCAACAGGCTGGCGGCCTGCGCGCGGGCCGCGGCCACCTGGGGCAGCAGCGCCGGAAAATGGGCCTCCAGCTCGCCCAGGAGCCAGTCGTCGTTCTCCGCCAGTTGGGTGAGCAGCAAGGCGCGGGGCACCCGGAAGGCCGCTTCCAGCTCCGGCCGGGCAAGCAGCGCATTCAGCGCCGCCAGGCTGCGCACGATGTGGGGGCTGGAGGGCTGGGGCAACGGGCAACTCTGCTTGCGCGCAGCGTCCAGCGCTGCCCTGAACAGATCGGAGAGCCCGATCCCCATGTGCGCCACGGTGGGCACCACCGGCACGCCCAGGCGCTCCGCCAGCCCGCGCACGTGGATGAAGAGGTGGCGGGCGCGGGCTTCATCCATGCGGTTGAGCGCGATCACCAGGGGCCGCCCGAGTTGGGAAAGCTCCAGCGTGAGCTCCAGGTCCCGCTCCAGCGTGGTGGCGTCCACCACCTGGATCAACACGTCCGGCGCGGCGAACCTCTTGGGCTGTTCCGGCTCGTGGCAGGCAATGGCGGGCCAGTTGTCTCCCCACAGCAAGTGCTTGAGCACCGCCCGCTCATGCTCGCTCACTCGGTGGAGCGAGCCGATGGCGGGCAGCTTGACCAGCGAAATCTGCTCCAGCCCCAGCTCGACGGTGCATTCCTCGTAGCGGGCCTCGTCCCCCGCCAGCCGCTCCTGACGCACCGCCACGCTGGAAGCCGCCTGAAAGATGGTGGAACGCCCCACCCCGGGCCGCCCGACCAGCGCCACCCGTGGCCGCCGCTCGCCCCGGAGCAGGGGGCCATGGATGGGAATAGTGTGAACCTGGGGAGCGGCAGGTTTCAAAATGGGTCACCGATGCATTAATGCGAACATTTCTCATTATTGTATCGAAGATCCAGGCCGGCAAACCCTGCGCCAGGTCAACTCCCGCCCGGGAAGGCGCGGCAGGCTCGCCCCCCGTGGCAGGATGCCCCCTCAGCGGATCTGCTGGGCCAGGCGCAGCGCAACGCGCTCCTGATTCTTCCGCAGCCCCTCGGCGGCCTCATCCACCTTGGCCATCAGCGCATCGAAGGAGCCGTAGCGATAAGGGCCCTCGGCTTCCAGGTGATCCACTCGCTCCGCCTTGCGCGGCATGCCCAGGCTGAACTCCTGGTAGTAGAGCACCTGCTTGGTCCTGGCATCGAGCAGACGGGCCTTCAGGTTCAGCCAGGGCCGATATTCCTCACCCATGGCCGGCGCCACATAACCCGTGGTGTCGTACCAGACGTTGAGAATGGCGTCCGCATCGGTCTGGATGTGGCTGTAGTCGTCCGACTTGCCATCCGGGGCGAACTTGGGATTCTCCGTAGCCAGGTACTTGACGGTGTAGCCGGCACCCCGCAATTCCTTCTGGATCGATTCGGCCAGCGCCACACCCAGACGGATCTTGCGGGTGTTGATTGCATCCACGAATTCCTTGCTGCGCTTGTCCGTCACATTGCCCATGATGGCCGCGCCAATCAGCCCACCGGCGAGCCCCCCGCCCTTGATCGCGCCCAGATCCACCACCCCCATGCGCTGGGGCTCGGCCACCCGCAGCAGGGCCACCTTGCGGATGCGCGCCCGCTCGCTGGCCGCCAACTCCTGCTGGTGCGCCACCGGCGTGGCGCAGGCCGTCATCAAAACCGCCAGCGCAGCCAGCCCGCACCGACGCCAACTCATCCAATTCCACTTCGCGTGCATTTTTCCGACCCCTTATGTTTGTAATTGAAATACTGCCCAGCCAAACCCGGGCGATGTTCGCGTATGGTCACCGCGCCCTGCCTGTCTTTGGAAGGGGGGGAACCCAATACCACCCACCATGCCCGGGCGAACCTTCACCCACCATTCGCCAGCGTATGGGTGACGCCCGCCTGCGGCATAATGCGGGCTCTCCAACCCGAACGACGGGCGCCCGCGAGCGTCCACCCAGGCAATGCTGAACCTGATCGACTACCAGAACGGCATCCATGCTTTCGATGCCGATTACGTGCGGCCCGGCATGGCCGCCATCCACCTCATCGAAAGTGAAGGCCGCGCCGCCTTTGTGGACACGGGCACCTCCGCCGCCCTGCCCCGGGCCGAAGCCGCCCTGCGCATCCTGGGGCTGGACAACAGCGCCGTGGATTACGTGATCCTCACCCACATCCACCTCGACCACGCCGGAGGCGCGGGCGCCATGATGGCCGCCTTCCCCAATGCCCGTCTGGTGGTCCACCCCCGCGGGGCGCGCCACATGGCGGCACCGGACAAGCTCTTTGCCGGCGTCAAGGCCGTGTATGGCGAGGCACAAGCCACGCGCCTTTATGGCGAACTGCTGCCGGTACCCGCCGCACGCATCATCGAAGCCACCGACGGGCTGAGCCTCACCCTGGGCGCAAAAACCCTGGTATGCCTGGACAGCCCCGGCCACGCCCGGCACCACATGGTGATCCACGACCTGCAGGCCGCGGCCGTGTTCACCGGCGACACTTTCGGCATCTCCTACCGGGAGTGCGACGCCCAGGACCGCGCGCTGATCTTTCCCTCCAGCACACCGGTGCAGTTCGAGCCCGAGGCGCTGCACGCATCCATCGACCGCATCCTCGCCTGCCAGCCCCGGGCCGTCTATCTCACGCACTTCAGCGAGCGCACCTCCGTCGCCGAACTGGGTGCCCGGCTGCACCGGCTGGTGGACGGCCACGTGGCCGCCGTCCGCCGCCACGCGGACGCCGGCGCCGTGCGCCACGCCTGCGTGCGCGAGGAACTGGCCCGGTTGCTGCTCGCCGAAGCGCAGGCAATCGGCAACACCCAGAGCGAGGCGGAACTGCGCGAAATCTGGGCCACGGACCTGGAGCTCAATGCCCAGGGCCTGTGCGTATGGCTGGACCAACAGGAGAAATCCGCATGAGCCGTTACCTGGAAGACCTGACCCCGGGCGAAATCATCACCACCAGCGGCATCACCTTCACCGAAGCCGAGATCATCGACTTCGCCCTGCGCTACGATCCCCAGCCCTTCCACCTGGACACCATCGCCGCTGCCAAGTCACCCTACGGCGGGCTCATTGCCAGCGGCTTCCAGAGCATCGCCCTGTGCTTCCGGCTGTTCATCCAGAGCGGCATCTTCAAGGAATCCAGCATCGGCTCCCCGGGGCTGGACGAACTGCGCTGGCTGGCACCGGTGCGCCCCGGCGATACCCTGCACACGGAAGTGGAGGTGCTCGACATCAAACCCTCCACCAGCAAGCCGGATCGGGGGATCGCCCGCCTGCGCTACAAGGCGGTGAACCAGCGGGACGAAGCGGTGCTGAGCTTCATCGGCCTGCACCTCTTGCTGCGCCGGCCACAACTGGCAGACTAGGCGGGACGATTCCCCGACACTCGGAGGTACATGGTGGCGCTACCCAAACTCAAGCTGTGGCACTGGCTGGTGCTGGCCCTTGCGCTGATTTTCGTGGGCGACTGGTTTGCCCAGCGGGCCGACCCCCGCACCCGGGAGCTGAATCAGGCGCTGGAAGCGGCCGCCAGCCCGCAATTGAAGAACTACCCCTTCAAGTTCAAGGTACTGCGGGTGGAGGGGGAAACCGCCATCATGGCCTCGCCCCGCAGCTTTGCGGTGCCGGCGGCCCGCTTTCTGGCCCGCATCCACCCCGGGCTGGACGTGAAGACGCCCTCGAACCCGGCCTTCATCGCCGCCCAGGAGGAAATGGCCCGCCTGCAATCCGAAGCCTCGGGCATCGTGCAGGCGCAGCCGGGCGTCAAGACCATCCGCTGGGAAGTGGACAAGCGCTGGCTGTCCGCCCACGGCATCGAGGTGGAAGACCCCTGATCGCCGCCTGAACCGGCATAAAAGCGTCATGGATGTGTCACACGCCCGGCGGATACTCCCGCACCGAGCGAACTCGCCATCCAACTTTTATCCGGTTCAGGAGTCCCCATGTCCGTGCGCACCCTCAAAGCCCCTTACGCCATGAGCGCCATCGCCCTGTCGGTCACGTTCGCGCTTGCCGCCTGCGGTGGCGGCGGTGGCGGCGGCTCATCCTCCGCCAGTACCGGCGTATTCTCCGACGCCGCCGTGGAAGGGCTCTACTACACCACCACCAACGGCATCACCGGCACCACCAACGCCCAGGGCCAGTTCAACTACCAGGAAGGCGACACCGTCACCTTCTACGTGGGTGGCAAGGACGGCCTGAAACTGGGCTCCACCACCGGAGCCGCCATGGTCTACGCCCACGACGTGGCGGGCAACGCCAGCGGCAGCCTGACCGATACCAAGACGCTGAACATCCTGCGCATCCTCCAGTCCCTGGACAGCGACGCCAATCCAGACAACGGCATCAAGCTCGCCAGCACCACGGTGGATAAGACCTGCGACCTGGCCAGCGCCAGCGCCGACATCGCCAAGTGCGCCGGCGTGGCTGCCGACAAGGTGGTGTCGGCCGAGAAGGCGACGGACCACTACCAGCGCAACCTGGCGGCCAACGGCCAGGTCGCCGTGGCGTTCAAGGCCATCGACTACCCCACCACCGACGCGGACAAGCGCAAGGTGCTGGCCACCAGCAGCGTGACGGTGGGCGGCAAGGCCAGCACCATCGGCTTCAACACCATCCTGCGAAGCGGGCAAGTCGCCGGCAGCGGCACGTTCGGCCTGCTCTACGACGCCAACGGCAATCCGCTCACCGCCACCGACGGCTCTCAGCGCATCTCCGACGACAACGATTTCTCGTCGCTGCTGGATGTGCACGGCAAACTGTTCATGCTTTCCCAGTTTGAAAGCCGCCCCGGTGGCTTCTACATCACCGAACTGAACCAGAACACCAGCACTGGTGCCCTGACGCCGGTCGCCACCAAGCCGGTCAGCTTCGCCAGCCTGGGCGGCGGCTGGGTGCACTGCGCCGGCTCGCGCACGCCGTGGAAGAGCCATCTGGGCTCCGAGGAATATGAACCCGATGCCCGACTGGTGGACCCCGCCACCGGCATCAAGGCCAACGCCGACGGCACCTCGCCCGACACCTACTACGGCGCCATGGGTGACTACTTCGGCGGCGACATGACCAAGGTCAATCCCTACCGCTACGGCTACATCATCGAAGCCAAGGTCACTGGCCCGGACATGGGCAGCGGCACCTTCGCCAGCAACGTGAACGTGGTCAAGCATTACTCCATGGGGCGGGCGGCGATGGAACTGGCCTACGTGATGCCCGACGAGAAGACCGCCTACATCACCGACGACGGCACCATGGTAGGCCTGTTCATGTACAAGGCGGACAAGGCCCAGGACCTCTCCGCCGGCAAGCTCTACGCCGCCAAGCTGACCCAGACCTCCGCCGACAATGGCGGCAGTTTCACCGTGAGCTGGATTCTCCTCGGCCAGGCCACGGACGCGGAGATCAAGGCGCTGGTGGACGGCGGCATCAAGTTCTCGGACATCTTCGACGCCGTCACCCCCGCCAAGGATGCGGACGGCGCCTACGCCTGCCCCAGCGGCTACACCGGCGTCAGCCACGGCCACAGCGCCACGGCAGGCAACAGCTACAACGAATGCCTGACCGTGAAGCCCGGCATGGAAAAAGCCGCCGCCTTCCTCGAAACCCGCCGCTACGCCGCCCTCCTGGGCGCCACCACCGAACTGCAAAAGGAAGAAGGCATCACTTTCGACCCGGTGGGCAAGAAGCTCTACCTGGCGCTGAGCGACATCACCGCCGGCATGAAGGCCAACACCACGGGCAAGAAGAACACCAACGAAGCCTTCACCAGCGACCACATCAAGGTGGCGGAAAACCGCTGCGGCGGCGTCTATGAGCTGGACGTGGATGCCAACTACCAGGCCACCACCATGAAAGGCCTGGTGCTGGGCAAGCCCGCCACCTACGCCGCCGGCACCACGTATGCGGGCAACACCTGCGACGTGAACGGCATTGCCAGCCCGGACAACCTCACCTTCATCCCGGGCAAGGGCACGCTGATCATCGGCGAGGACACCAGCCGTCACCAGAACGACCTGATCTGGTCCTACAACCTCAAAACCAAGGTGCTCACCCGCATCCTGAGCACGCCCTACGGCTCGGAAACCACCTCGCCCTACGTCTATCCCAACATCAACGGCTGGGGCTACATGATGAGCGTGGTGCAGCATCCCTACGACGAGTCGGACAGCGACAAGGTGGACGCGGGCTCCTCCGAGCGCCGCGCCTACACCGGGTACATCGGGCCGTTCCCGAAGTTGGACTAAGCTCGGTCAACAGAGCGTTTTCTTGATAGCGGGGGCTTGCCCCCGCTTTTTTGCTTTCCCCGCCCATCCTTGCCTACACGGGTGCCTTATGCGCCGACTGCTCGCCCTGATCCTTGCGTGTGCCCTGACGCCAGTCATCGGCCTCCTGCCCGCCTGTGGCGGCGGTAGCGGCAGTACGGACGCCGCCGCCACCGCGACGGCCGCTTCCGGCGTGGAGGTGGACCTCAAGAGCACCAGCCTCGCCAATCCCCTCGCCTACATCCCCTCCCAGTGCTTCACCCGCACCGTGGATGACGCCGGGCGGGCGCACAACCCCTGTTTTGCCTGTCATGTCGCCAGTCAGGAACCCAATTACCTGGATGACGGCGGTTTGCAGCAGCGCTACGACTTTCCAGGCGATACCGGCGCCGTCATCACCAATCCGTGGACCAACCTCTTCCGGGACCGGGCAGCCGCCCTCGACGCCATGGGCGACAGCGCCATCCTGGCCTGGGTGCGGCAGGACAACTACCTCAAGGACGGCCACCCCGTCCTCGCCCACACTCTCACCCGGACCCTGCCCCCCGCCTGGGACGTCAATGGCGACGGCCGCTGGGATGGCTACATCCCCGACGCCCGCTTCGCCTTCGACGCCCAAGGCTTCGACCGCACGGCGGACGGCGGCTACAGCGGCTGGCGCGCCTTCGCCTACGCCCCGTTCCTCGGCACCTTCTGGCCCACCAACGGCGCCACGGACGACGTGCTCATCCGCCTCGCACCCGCCCTGCGGCAAAACGAGGCGGGCGGGTTCGACCTGACCGCCTACCGCGTCAACCTGGCCATCGTCACTGCCCTCATCCAGCGGCGGAACGTGGCCCTGGAAACCCCGGCGGATGAAACCGCCTGGCAGGTGGACCTGGACCAGGACGGCCGCCTGTCCACCGCCCACCAGGTGGTTTTCGACTGGGCGCCCCTGCAGGGCAAGCTGATGCACTACGTGGGACGCGCGCGCCTGGAACAGCAGGCGGGCCGCCTGCATCTGGCCGCCGGCCTGTTCCCCGAAGGTACCGAGTTCCTCCACAGCGTGCGCTATCTGGACATGGACGAAACCGGCGGCATCCGCCTTGCCGCCCGGATGAAGGAGCTGCGCTACGCCATCAAGAAAAGCTGGTACAGCTACAGTGACCTGCGAGAGATGGCGCTCAAGGAAGCCAAGGAGAAGGCCGTCAGCCCCGAACGCACCCGCCAGTTCTCCGGCAGCGCCGAGGTCGGCCTCGCCAATGGCCAGGGCTGGACCTACCAGGGGTACATCGAAGACCGCAGCGGCACCCTGCGGCCCCAGAGCTTCGAGGAAACCGCCTTCTGCATCGGCTGCCACAGCGGCATCGGCGCCACCACCGACGGCGTCTTCGCCTTCCCCCGCAAATTCGGCGACGCGAGCTTCCGGAACAGTTGGTACCACTGGAGCCAGAAAGACCTGACCGGCGTGCCCGACCCCATGCGCCGGGACGGCAAGCCCGAATACACCCACTACCTGGAGCAAAACGGCGCCGGCGACGAATTCCGCGAGAACAGCGAGGTCATGAGCACCTTCTTCAACGCCGATGGCAGCCTCAAACCCGAGGCGGTGGCCCGCCTGCGCGCGGACGTCACCACACTCCTCAACCCCACCCGCGAACGCGCCCTGATGCTCAACAAAGCCTACCGGCTGATCGTGAGCGAGCAGAGCTACGCCCAAGGCCGCGACCCCACCCGCACCCCTGCCCGCAACGTGCTCCGCACCGTCGACCAAGGGCGGGAAACCGGCATCGCCACCCCGATCACCGGCCCGTAAGACTCACGCAGGCAGCCAGGGGGCTGCCGGGCAGGGCGCGGTGCCACCCGGCTTTTGTTTCGGCCCGCGGGCAAATCACACTGCCCCCGCCGCCTGCTCTTGCGCTATGCTGCGGCGCAATAGCCACAAAGGCTCAAGTCCCACGGCAAACGTCCGTTGCCACTGCCATTCGCCACGAAACGGTTTTCAGGAACGCCTCATGTACATCCTTACGGAAATGCGCGGCCCGGTGGGCATCATCACCCTCAACCACGCGGAAAAACGCAACGCCCTTTCGGCGGCACTGGTCTCCGAGCTGCTCGCAGCCATGGAAAACCTCCAGGCCGACAAGGCCCGCGCCCTCATTCTCACCGCCGGCATGCAAGCCCCGGTGTGGTCTGCCGGCCACGACATCAACGAACTGCCCGAGGGGGAAGATCCCCTGCTCTATTCCGACCCCCTCGAACAGTTGCTGCGGGCGATCCGCCACTTCCCGGCACCGGTCATCGCCATGGTGCACGGCTCGGTGTGGGGCGGCGCCACCGATCTGGTGCTCTCTTGCGATCTGGTCACCGGCGACGACACCTGCACCTTTGCCATCACCCCGGTCAATCTGGGCCTGCCCTACAACACCGTGGGTACCCTCAACTTCATGCGCCGCCTGCCACTGAACGTGGCCAAGGAAATGATGTTCACCGCCCGCGCCGTCAACGCCGAAGAAGCGGAGCGCTGGAGCCTCCTCAACCACCGGGTGCCCACCGCCGTGCTGGAGAGCTTCACCCTGGACCTGGCCTGCGGCATCGCCAAGAAAGCCCCCCTGGCCGTGGCCGCGATCAAGGAGCAATTGCGCATGCTGGGCGACTCCGCCCCCCTGCAGCCGGGCATCTTCGAGCGCATCCAGGAACTGCGGAACAACGTCTACAAGAGCGAGGACTACGCGGAGGGCATCCGCGCCTTCAAGGAAAAGCGCAAGCCCGTGTTCAACGGCCGCTAACGGGGCCGCGCGGTTCCAAGACACCCGGCTCTCGTGCCATACTTGCGCCTCATGAACGTTCGCCCCCACCTCCGCCGACGCCGCAGCCCCTGCGCTGCCCTGGCCGTGCGCGCGAACTGAACGGGGGGGCCCGACCGCCCTCCCTCGCCCCCCAAGGCCACGGCAGACCCCGTGGCCTTTTTGCTACCGGAAATTGGAGCCCGCCCCATGGAATTCCCCAAGACTGACAGCCAGTCCCTCATGTGGATCATCAACCGGCCCGAGCTGGTGTTTACCCGCGGCGAGGGAAGCTGGCTCTTCGACCACACTGGCAAGCGCTACCTGGACTTCATTCAGGGCTGGGCGGTGAATTGCCTGGGCCATTGCCCGCCGGAAATCAGTGCCGCGCTCAAGGCGCAGGTGGACCAGTTGATCAGCCCCAGCCCGGCCTTTTACAACGCGCCGGCCATCGAACTGGCGGCCCTGCTCACAGCCAACTCCTGTTTCGACCGGGTGTTCTTCGCCAACTCCGGCGCCGAGGCCAACGAGGGTGCCATCAAGCTCGCCCGCAAGTGGGGCCGCAAGCACAAGAACGGCGCCTACAAGATCATCACCTTCGACCACGGCTTCCATGGCCGGACGCTGGCCACCATGTCCGCCTCCGGCAAGCCCGGCTGGGACACCATGTATGCGCCCCAGGTACCGGGCTTCCCCAAGGCGGAGCTGAACGACCTGGATTCGGTGAAGGCGCTGATCGACAACGAAACCGTGGCGGTGATGCTGGAGCCGGTGCAGGGCGAAGGCGGCGTCATCCCCGCCACCCGGGAGTTCATGCAGGGCCTGCGGGCGCTGACCCGGGAACACAACCTGCTGCTCATCGTGGACGAGGTCCAGACCGGGATCGGCCGCACCGGCAAGCTCTTCGGCTACCAGCAGTCCGACGTGGAGCCGGACATCATGACCCTGGGCAAGGGCATCGGCGGTGGCGTGCCCCTGTCCGCCCTGCTGGCGAAAGAGGCCGTCTGCTGCTTCGAGGCGGGCGACCAGGGCGGCACCTACAACGGCAACCCGCTGATGACCGCCGTCGGCGTCGCGGTAGTAAAAGCCTTGCTCGCCCCTGGCTTCCTGGAAAACACCGTGGCCCGGGGCGAGCAACTCTCCCGCGGCCTGCTCGCCCTCTCCGCCGAGTTGGGCCTGGGCGGAGAGCGGGGCGTGGGTCTGCTGCGCGCCCTGATCCTGGCCGACGACCGGGGCCCGGCCGTGGTGGAAGCCGCGCGCAACCTGGAGCCGGTGGGCCTGCTGATCAACGCCCCGCGGCCCAACCTGATCCGCTTCATGCCCGCGCTGAACGTGAAGGCGGAAGAAATCGAGCAGATGCTGTCGATGCTCCGGGACCTGCTCAAGCGCTGAACGGCCGCGCCACCCCACGGGCCGCCGCCTTCCCGGGCCGCGGCCCGTTGTATTTTTCCGGCCCTGCCCCAGGCGCTGAAATTCCGGGCGGATCGTGACATACGCCGAACACCTTCTGCTGCAATGCTGGCATCCTTGCCCGATCGTCAATCAGCGGCGCCGGATCGGGCGCCGGGCAGGAGCGCGGGCGCGTGTGCGGAATCATCGGAGGACTGGCTGGGCAAGGGGCCTGGCCCACCCTGTCGGACTCGCTGCCGGCCATGGTGGATGCCCTCATCCACCGTGGGCCGGACGATCGGGGCGAATGGCGGGACGGCGCTGCCGGCATTGCCCTGGGCCACCGCCGGCTGGCCATCGTGGACCTGTCGCCCGCCGGGCACCAGCCCATGCACTCGGCCTGCGGGCGCTTCGTCATTGCCTTCAACGGCGAGATCTACAACCACATGGATCTGCGCCGGGAACTGGAATCCTGCGCTGCCGCGCCCGCCTGGCGCGGCCATTCCGACACCGAAACCCTGCTCGCCGCCTGTGCCCGCTGGGGCGTGGAAGCCACCCTGCGCCGGGCCACCGGCATGTTCGCCATTGCCCTGTGGGATCGCCACGCCCGCCGCCTCACCCTGGCGCGGGACCGCTTCGGTGAAAAGCCCCTTTACTACGGTTGGGTAGGCGGGGCACTGCTCTTTGCCTCCGAACTCAAGGCATTGCGCGCCCACGCCGGTTTCGGTGCCGCCATCAGCCGCCGCGCCATCGCCCGCTTGCTGCGTCACAACTGCGTGCCGGCACCTGATTCCATCTACGAAGGCCTGTTCAAACTCCCGCCCGGCTCCTGGCTGGAGGTGGCAGTTGAGGGTCCGGACTTCCGACACCAGCGCCTGCCGCCCCCCAGGCCCTACTGGTCGCTTGCCCAGGTCGCCCGGACGGGCCTGGCCTCGCCTTTCACCGGCAGCGACGACGAAGCCATCTCGCGGCTGGACACCTTGCTGCGGGACGCCATCAGCCAGCAGATGGTGGCAGACGTGCCCTTGGGCGCGTTCCTGTCGGGGGGCATCGACTCCTCCACCATCGCCGCGCTGATGCAGGCCCAGTCCTCCCAGCCGGTCAAGACCTTCACCATCGGTTTCCAGGAAGCCGGCTACAACGAGGCGGAACACGCCAAGGCCGTCGCCCGCCACCTGGGCACGGAGCACACCGAGCTTTACGTCACCCCGCAGCAGGCGCTGGACGTCATCCCCCGCCTGCCCGCCATGTACGACGAGCCATTTGCCGATTCCTCCCAGATCCCCACCTTCCTGGTGAGCCAGCTTGCCCGCCAGCGGGTCACGGTCAGCCTGTCAGGGGACGCGGGGGACGAGCTCTTCGGCGGCTACAACCGCTACCTGTGGGCGCACCGCATCTGGGGCCGCCTGGGCGGTCTGCCCCGGCCCTTGCGGCGACTGGGCGCGGGGGCGCTGCAGGCGTTCTCCCCGGCCGCCTGGAACCGCCTCTACCAGGCCTGCGCACCCTGGCTGCCGGGCAAGCTGCGGATGGCCACCCCCGGGGACAAACTGCAGAAGATCGCCGGCATCCTGCCCGCGGGCTCCGCGGACGAGGTGTACTGGCGGCTCATCTCCCACTTCCCCGATCCAGCGCGGGTGGTGATCGGTGCCGAAGACCCGCCCCCCTTCGCGGACCAGCCCGAAGCCAGCCGGGTGGAGGACTTCCGCCAGCGCATGATGCTGCTGGACGCCCTGACCTATCTTCCGGACGATATCCTGGCCAAGGTGGACCGTGCCGCCATGGCCGTGAGCCTGGAAACCCGGGTACCGCTGCTGGATCACCGGATCGCGGAATTCGCCTGGCGGCTGCCGCTGGCCATGAAGATCCGCGAGGGCGAAGGCAAGTGGATCCTGCGCCAGGTGCTCTACCGCTACGTCCCCCAGGATCTGGTCACCCGGCCCAAGATGGGGTTTGCCGTGCCCATCGACGCCTGGCTCCGGGGTCCGCTGCGGGACTGGGCCGAAGATCTGCTGGACGAGGCCCGCCTGCGCCGGGCTGGCTGGTTTCACCCCGGCCCCATCCGCACCCTGTGGGCCGAGCATCTGGCCGGACGGCGCAACCGCCAGCACGAGCTGTGGGATGTGCTCTCCTTTCAGGCCTGGCTGGCCCACACCCACCCCGGGCAGTGACCCGCCCCGGCGTCAGGCCAGCGCCTGCACCACCATCCCCGCCGCCAGCGTCAGCAGCAGCGCACCCGTGGCCCGCTCCAGCCGGGGCACATGGCGGCCCCAGCGCCGCATCCACTCCGGGCGGCCCGCCAGCCGGGCCACCGTCAGATCCCACAGCAACACCAGGCTCACCATCCACGCGCCGTAGAACACCTGAGCGGCCGGCGGTGTGGCCTGATCCGCCAGCGCCGCAAAAAGCCCGGTGTAAAACAGCGCGTTTTTCGGGTTGAGGAGGGCACAGAGGCAGCCCGCCAGCAGCGCCCGCCCCGCCGCCATGGTGGAGGCCGGCGCCAACTGCCCCGGCAGCCCGGACGCGGGGTGGCGCAGGCACTGCCAGCCCAGCCAGACCAGCCACAGGCAACCGCCCCACTTGAGCAGCGCGTGGACCAGGGGAACACGCTGCAGCAGCGCGAAACCACCCGCCGCCAGCGCGATATAGACGGCATTGGCCAAGGCGATGCCCAGGCAAGCGGCCGCCGCGGGCCCGAAACCCTGACCCAGCCGGGTACGCACCACCAGCACGAAATCCGGCCCCGGGCTGAGCAGCGCCAGAAAATGTGCGCCGGCCACCAGAACAAACTGCTGCCACAGGTTTTCCATCCCGCCTCCTTTACGGGGCGGAATCCTCGGCGAGCCCGGCTCAGCGGTCTTGAAGAAAATTGCGCCGGATACGGTACTGCCCCGGGGTTGCCGCGACCCGATCCTTGAAAGCGCGCTGGAAATGGCTCTGGTCGGCGAAGCCCAGGCTCAGGGCCACTTCCGCCAGCGGTAGCCCCTGCCGCAGCAGCGCCCGGGCCCGATTGATGCGCTGATCGATTTGCCAGGCATGGGGTGTCAGGCCCATGCGGCCCCGGAAACGGCGGATGAACGCCCCCGGGCTCAGCCCGGCCTCGGCCGCCAGATCGGCGATGGCGAGGCGCTCGGCGCAGCGCTCGGCAATCTCCCGGGCAGGGGTGGCTGCCACCGTTGCCTCGGCCTCCACGCCAGCGGCCCCGGGGAAGGGCCCCAAGGCACGCACGGCAGCACGCAGCCGGGCCGCCTTGAGATCAGCCCCGGCGGCCCCGTGCAGGCAGCCTTCCGCCACCCGCCACTGCCGAAGCCGCACGGGGTCCCGCCACACGGCCGCCGCGGCAGGCAAGGCCCCGGTCTGCCGCTGCCACCACCCGCTATCGAAGTAGAGCATGCGGTAGCTCCAACGGCCGCCCGCCGGCGGATTGCAGGCGTGCACCTGATCCGCTGGAATCAGCACCAGACACCCCGCCGTCAGCGGATACGTCCGCCCGTGGCAGGAAAACAGGCTCTGCCCCGCCTCCACCCACCCCACCGACACCGTGGGATGGCTGTGCAGCCGGTAGCAGGCGCAGCTGTCGTCGGCCCGCCGGCTCTCGACGAACGGGAGGTCCGGGTCGGACCAGAACAGGGGCGCTTTGGCAATCATGATTTGCCCATTCTAGCGATCCCCCCGCAGGGGCCGCTATGCTTGCTGCACTGCAAACAGGCTCCCGGCCCGCACCGCCGCCGTTCCCCATGGACATCCTCATCGACGTCATCCTCCGCGCCGGGCGTTCGGCGGTGGAACTTTCGCTGTTCGTCCTGCTGCCGGTGATGGTGGTCATGCTCTCGGTCATGCGCCTGCTGGAAGCCCGCGGCGTACTGGACTGGCTGGTGGCCCGGCTGGCGCCCTGGCTGCGCCCCCTGGGGCTGACCGGGCTGGGGGTGTTCGCCGCGCTGCAGATCAACTTCGTCAGCTTCGCCGCGCCGGTGGCAACCCTGGCCATGATGGAAACGCGAGGCGCCTCCCAGCGGCATCTGGCCGCCACCCTGGCCATGGTGATGGCCATGGCCCAGGCCAACGTGGTGATGCCCATGGCCGCCATGGGCCTGCAGTTCGGGCCGACCCTGGCCCTCTCCGCGGCGGGCGGGCTGGTGGCCGCGGCCCTGACTTATTACGGCTTCGGCCGGCATCTGAGCAACGAGGAAGCGCCCCAGGACGAAACCCTGCACCACCCGGTGGCGGAAAGCGCCAAGGGCGTGCTGGACGTGATTAACCGGGCCGGAGCGGAGGCCTTCAAGATTGCCGTGGGCGCCATTCCCATGCTGGTGCTCTCGCTGGTGGTGGTCACCGGCCTGCGGGCGGCGGGCGCCATCGATGCCCTCACCGGCCTGCTCGCCCCCCTGCTGGGCGCCGCGGGCCTGGACAGCGCCTTTGTGCTGCCGACCTTGACCAAGGCCCTGGCGGGCGGCACGGCCATGATGGGAGTGATGGACGAGATGCTGCGTCAGGGCCAGATCAGTGGCCCCTTGTTCAACCGGAGCGCCGGCTTCCTGATCCATCCGCTGGATGTGCCGGGCGTGGCGGTGCTGATTTCCGCCGGACGGCGGGTGGCGGGCGTGTGGAAACCTGCGGCCCTGGGTGCTGTAGCGGGCATCGGGCTGCGCACCCTGGGCCACGCCTGGTGGTAAGCCCCCCGCCATCGCGGTGAAAGCGAAAATCCGACCCCTGAAAAGGTTCGAGGGACCGACGCCACCGGCTCCGGTCCCCCGATTTTCTCCCCCCGCTCACTTGCCAGGGCTTCTCTTTACTACGACAACACTCGTTGCAACCAACCCCCGGGGGTCTTCAATGCGATTCCTTGGTCTGCGCAGCCAGCATCACTGCGCTTCGGTCAATTCGATCCGGCGGTTCTGCGCCCGCCCTTCCGCGCTGGCGTTGTCCGCCACGGGCTGCGCCGGGCCCAGCCCCTTGGCGCTGAGCTTTTCCGCCGGCACGCCCAGCGCCACCAGCCGCTGCATCACCGCATCCGCCCGCTTCTGCGAGAGGACCTGATTGGAGCCTGCATCGCCCACATTATCCGTGTGGCCGGTAATCACCAGCGCACGAGGGTGATTGTGAACGATTGCCGCGATCTCTTTCAAGCGTTCATTGGCCGCAGCGGGAATCTGGTAACTCCCTGTTGCAAAAGCGATACGCTCGCTGACCACCACCACCGGCGGGGGCACCCGGGCAGGTTCGGGCGCGGGGGCGGCCGCCGGTGGCGGCTCGGCCGCCGTCGTGGGAGCGCTCACTACCGGTGCAACGACTGCCGGGGCGGGGGTGGCAGCGGCAACCTGGGGGGCCGGGGGCGGCACAAACA
>DAITAZ010000017.1:0-32607 GCA_036824045.1 Rhodocyclaceae bacterium | reverse complement strand
ACTGCCGGGGCGGGGGTGGCAGCGGCAACCTGGGGGGCCGGGGGCGGCACAAACACGGGTGCTGGCGCGTCGTCCTTGCGCGCGGCGGGAACGGTGGGCACCGTCTGGGGCGCACTGTCCATCTGGGGGATGGGCGGCACGGTTGCCATGGCGGCCGGTGGTCCGGCCAGCTCCTTGGGCGCCGCCACCGTGGCCAGCCAAGGCTTGATCGCCCAGAACCACATGCCCAGCACCATGAGCACACCCAGCAAAACGGCGATGGGGATATCCACCCGGTCGTCCCGGTATTTGTCGCGTACTGCGTCCATTGTTTTCCTCCCGTCCGGTTTGAGACAAACTCTTCTTTTACGCGGTCATCTTAGCCGAGCCCTGGAGCCAATCTCCCTCACGGGCGCAAGGAATAATGTCAAACTTTGACACAAACACGGCGCCCAGCCGCTCCCAACATCCCGATCAGAACAAAAGGAGACACCGTGGCCACCAGCCCCTACCCACATCTGCTCGCCCCGCTTGATCTGGGCTTCGTCACCCTGAAGAACCGGGTATTGATGGGCTCCATGCACACCGGGCTGGAAGAGGCGCCGGACGGCTTCGCCCGCATGGCAGCCTTCTATGCCGAGCGAGCCCGAGGCGGGGTGGCGTTGATGGTCACCGGCGGCATCTCGCCCAACGCCTCGGGGGTGGTGATGCCCGGCGCCGCCTGGCTGGGGCGTGAGGACCAGATGGCGCCCCATCGGCAGATCACCGAAGCCGTGCATGCGGAAGGCGGGCTGATCGCCATGCAGATCCTGCACTCGGGCCGCTACGCCGTCGCCGGCGACGTGGTCGCCCCCTCCCCCATCCAGGCGCCCATCTCACCCAAGCGGCCGCGGGAACTCCCTGCCGCCGAAGTCGAGCAGACCATCGAGGACTACGCCCGTTGCGCCGAACTGGCGCAGATGGCCGGCTACGACGGGGTCGAGATCATGGGTTCCGAAGGCTATCTGATCAATCAGTTCATCGTCGCCGCCACCAACCAGCGGCAGGACGAATGGGGTGGCCCCTTCGAGCAGCGCATCCGCTTCGCGCTGGAAATCGTGCGCCGGGTGCGGGCTCGGGTAGGCGAGCGGTTCATCATCATCTTCCGCCTTTCCATGCTGGATCTGGTGGAAGGCGGCAGCAACTGGGACGAAATCGTGCAGCTCGCCCGGGGCGTCGAGCAGGCGGGCGCCAACCTGATCAACACCGGTATCGGCTGGCACGAGGCGCGCATTCCCACCATCGCCACCCTGGTGCCCCGGGGCGGCTTCGCCTGGGTGACCGGAAGGCTGAAAGGGCAGGTGGGCATCCCCCTCATCACCACCAACCGCATCAACACGCCCGAAACCGGCGAAGCCATCATCGCCCGGGGCGATGCGGACATGGTTTCCATGGCCCGGCCGTTCCTGGCAGACCCGGAGTTCATCGCCAAGGCCGCCACCGGCCGGGGGGACGAGATCAACACCTGCATTGGCTGCAACCAGGCCTGCCTGGACCACATCTTCAACGCCCGCATCTGCTCCTGCCTGGTCAACCCCCGCGCCTGCCACGAAACGCTCTACGCCACCCGGCCCGCCGCCGCGCCCCGCCGGCTGGCCGTGGTGGGCGCAGGTCCTGCCGGCCTGGCCTGCGCCACCGAGGCCGCCGCCCGGGGGCACGAAGTTCATCTGTTCGAGGCTGCCGCCGACATCGGCGGCCAGTTCAACATCGCCCGGAAAATCCCGGGCAAGCAGGAATTCAACGAAACCCTGCGCTACTTCCGGCGCCGCATCGAACTGACCGGCGTGCACCTGCATCTGGGTCAGCGGGTGAGCGCCGAGGCGCTGACGGCCGGCGGCTTCGACCACGTGGTGCTGGCCACCGGCATCGAGCCCCGCACGCCGGACATCCCGGGCGTCGACCACCCCAAGGTGCTGGGCTACCTGGACGTGCTGCGGGACGGCGCCCCCGTTGGTCAGCGGGTGGCCATCGTCGGCGCGGGGGGGATCGGCTTCGACACCGCCGAATTCCTCAGCCACGGCGCCAGCCGCTCGGCGCTAGACCCCGCCGCCTTTTGCGCCGAATGGGGCATCGATCAGCACTACGCCCGCCGCGGGGGGCTGGCCGCCAGCGGTCCGCGCCCCGAGCCCTCCCCCCGCAGCATCTGGCTGCTGCAACGCAAGACCACCAAGGTCGGCGACGGCCTGGGCCGCACCACGGGCTGGATCCACCGCACCGCCCTCAAGAACCGGCGGGTGGAAATGCTCTCCGGCGTCAGCTATCTGGGCATCGACGACGCGGGGCTGCACATCAGCATCGGCGGCCAGACCCGAACGCTGCCCGTGGACAACGTGATCCTCTGCGCCGGGCAAACGCCGCAGCGCGAACTGGTGGCCGCGCTCACCGCCGCCGGCCTGCCCCACACCCTCATCGGCGGCGCCTTCGAGGCCGCCGAACTGGACGCCAAGCGCGCCATCGCCCAGGGCATCAAGGTTGCCGCCCAGTTTTGAGCGCTGTCCGCCCCCACCACAACGGAGACACCCCCATGACCGCCGACGAGCTCAAAGCCCTGCAAGCCCCGATCAAGGCCCGCTACAAGGAAGATCCCGCCGCTGCCCGCCTGACCCTGCAGGTACGCGGCCGCCTGGGCCAGGATCGCCCCACCTGCACCATCGAAACCGGCCCGGCCCGGCTCACCGCCGGGCTCCACCCCTATGTGGGCGGCAACGGGCTGGAGGCCTGCTCCGGCGACATGCTGCTCGAAGCCCTGGCCGCCTGCGCCGGCGTCACCCTCGCCTCGGTCGCCACCGCCATGGGCATCCCCCTGCGCAACGGCCTGGTCCATGCCGAAGGGGACCTGGACTTCCGCGGCACCCTGGGCGTGGCCAAGGATGCCCCCATCGGCTTTGCCGCCATCCGCCTGCGCTTCGAGCTGGATACCGACGCCACGCCCGACCAGCTCGCCACCCTGCTCAAGCTCACCGAACGCTACTGCGTCATCTTCCAGACCCTGAAACAGCCGCCGCAGGTGAGCGTGGAAGCCCGTCCCGCGGTCTGAGCGCGCCACTGGGCCTGCCTGATGCGGAAACCGGCCACACAGACCTAAAGTCCCTCAACGCCCGGCCGAAAAGCATGACATCACAAAATGGGGCCAGGGGACATGAAACTCACGTTTCGGGGACGGGTACAGGCGGCGTTGATCGGGACCACACTGGCGGTGGTGGTCTGCGCGGCGACCGCGGATTTCTTCATTCTGCGCAGCGAAGTGCGGCGGGACACCGCCGCCCGCCTCAGCCGACATGAAGAATTGCTCAAGGCACAGATCGCCAGCGACGCCGAAGGGCTGGGCAGGGCGCTGGCCGGGCTGACGCGCATCGAAGGGCTGGTGTCGGCCCTGGCGGCGAAGGACCGGGACGCCCTGGCCGCCTTGGCCAAGCCGGTATTTGCCGAGCTGAAGGGCCAGCACAACATCACCCACTTCTACTTCCAGGAGCCGGACGGCAAGACCCTGTTCCGCGCCCACAAGCCTGCCCAGTTCGGCGACCCGACCACTCGCCACAGCTTCAAGCTGGCGGCGGAATCGGGCAAGCTCGCCCACAGCCTGGACATGGGGAAGAACTTCTTTTCGCTGCGGGCGGTACAGCCCGTGCTGCGGGAGGGCAAGCTGATCGGTTACATGGAGGCGGCCCAGGAGATCGACCATGTGTTCGCCCAGGTCAAGGCGCTCACGGGCGATCAGGCCAGCCTGCTGCTTTCCGACACCTACCAGGCGGCGAGAAAGACCCAGTTGTCCGGAGACAAGATCGGTGGTTTCACGGTACTGCAAAGCACGGCGCCGCAAGCCCTGAAGCAACTGGCGACGGCGCCTGAGTTCGTGGCGGCGCTGGGGAGCTCTGGGTCGGTGTTCCCGGGCACGGAGGCGGCCTGGATCACACCGTTCCGGGACGGTGCGGGTGAAGTGGCCGGGGCACTGGTGTTCCACACCGACACGACTGCCGCGATGCGGAGCGTCTGGGCCAATCTGGGGATGACCTTGCTGCCGCTGGCCATCCCGTTGCTATTGGGGTTCTGCCTGCTGCTCTATCTCACCCGGGGCCTGCTCGCCCAACTAGGGGGCGATCCAGCCTATGCCCGCAAGGTGCTGTCGCGGATGGCGGAAGGCGACCTCAGCAGCGACATTCACGTGATGCCGGGTGACCGGGCAAGCATGCTGGCCACCCTGCAGACCATGCAGGAGCAGCTACGCCAGACGGTGCGCGACATCCGTACCTCCAGCGACCGGCTGGCCCGGGACGCCACCACCCTGGCCACGGTCTCCAGCCGCTCGGCTGACGGGGTGAACACCCAGTCCGATGCCGCGGGCTCCATGGCGGCGACGGTGGAGGAGGTGACCAGCAGCGTCGAACACGTGGCGGACAGCGCCCAGCAGGCGCAGCAGGTGGCGACGGACGCCGACCGGCTGGCCCAGGAAGGCAGCCAGGTGATCCGCCAGGCGATCAACGAAATCTCCCACATCGCCGCATCGGTGCACGATTCGGCGGGCGCCATCCGGGATCTGGCCGGGCAGTCGGAACGGATTTCCGAGATCGTGCGCACGATCCACGAGATTGCGGACCAGACCAACCTGCTGGCCCTCAACGCCGCCATCGAGGCCGCCCGGGCGGGCGAGGCGGGACGCGGCTTCGCCGTGGTGGCCGACGAGGTGCGCAAGCTGGCCGAGCGCACCACGCTTTCCACCCACGAGATCGGCGGCGTGATCGGCAGCATTCAGGGCAGCACGCGCACCGCCCTGGCCAACATGGACCAGCAGGTGCGGCAGGTGGAAGGCGGCGTGGCGCTGGCCAGCAAGGCCGGGGCCTACATCGACGAGATCCAGTCCGGGGCTGGACGGGTGGTGCAGGTGGTGACGGATATCTCCAGCGCGCTGGGCGAGCAACGCATGGCCAACCGCGAACTGGCCACTGGCGTGGAACGGGTGGCGGCCATGTCGGAGCGGGCCACCAGCGACGTGCGCAACACGGCCCAGGCATCCCGGGAGCTGAGCCAGGTGGCAGACACCCTCTCCCACGCGGTGCACCACTTCCGGCTGTGAAAGGCGGGCCGCCGCCGCGGCCCGCGCCCTACTGCTGGGTCTGGGCCGCCTGCGCGGCCTTGACCCGCTCGTAATCCCGTTGCAGCACCCGGGTGTGCTCGGCCAGAGGCGGCAGGCCGACACTGGCACGGCGCTCGTCCACGGCTTCCGGCTGCTCCATGGGCAGGGGCTGCATGTGGCCCTCGCCGTCCAGTCCGTGCTGGGTGCCATACCGCTGCAACCGGCCCTGGTGGATGCAGACCCGATCCTCCAGATAGGCCAGGTGCCAGCCCGGTGCCTCGCCACACTGCACCGCCTCCTGCAGCAGGCCGATGGACAGGGCCTGCAGTTCCGGGTCAAGCACGGCGTGCTGTAGCAGCAGCCAGGCCGCCTCGGCCCCCTCTTCCCCCACCAGCGATGTGCCCGGCCAGCCGAAGGCCGCGATGATGGCGCGAATACGACGGTTGTGGCGCTCATGCAGGGCGCGCATTTCCGGGTGGTAGGCGTTCTCCCGCAGTTCGCCGCGACCGGCCAGGCGTTCCCGGGTGGCCAGATCCGCGTCCCGCATCTTGATCAGCTCGCGCTTCAATGTGTTGTTCATCGCGGTGTCCGCCGTATTGGGTAGCCGGGTTAACGGCGTGCTCCGTTGTTTCCCGACCAGGCCGCGTAGAGGCCCAGCCCGGCCATGGCCCCGGCGCCCAGCCAGCGCCCCACCCTCCCGGCGCCGGTGCGCCGCGCCAGCCACGGCGCCGCCCGGCTCGCGGCAAGCACGTAGACGGCATCGCTGACGGCCGCGACAGCCACGAACAGCGCACCCAAGGCCATGCTCTGCAGGACGGGGGAAGCACCGGCGCTCACGAACTGGGGCAGGAAGGCGGCAAAGAACACCGTGGTCTTGGGGTTGAACAGGGCCACCAGCGCACCTTGCCGGAGTATCCGGGGCCACGGCGCAACGGGCATGGCCGGGCCCTTCGGGCAATCCGGCGCTGCAGCACCCGGGCGCTGCAGCAGACGCCAAGCCAGCCACAGCAGATAGAGCGCCCCTGCCCAGCGTACCAGCTCGAACGCCAGGGCGGACACGGAGAACAACGCCCCCAGCCCCAGGGCGGCCCCCCAGGCATTGCCCAGGTTGCCCACGGCTACCCCCGCCGCGGATGCGAAGCCCGAACGCCGCCCCTGGGTCAGGCTACGGGTGACGATGTACACCACCCCGGGGCCCGGGGTGGCCGCAAGCACCGCGCTGGCGGCGAGGAAGGCCAGCAGCGCCGGCCCGTCCGGCAGCAGTGCGCTCACCGGCTGGCGCCGTCATAGTGATGGACGGGCAGGGCCGCAAGATCGACGCCGTCGAGGCAGCGCACGTTCACCGCAGCCATTTCGTTGCCCTGGGGATCGCGGCCTTCACCGAAGGGAGAGACACCGCAGACCGGGCAGAAGTGATGGGCGATGACGCGGGTGTTGAAACGATAGGTCGCCATGTCTTCCGCCGGCGTCTGCAGCGTCAGGCTCGCCCGGGGCACAAACCACAAGAGCGAAGCCTTCTTGCGGCAGATGGAGCAATTGCAATCCACGACGCCATTGAGCTCGCCTTCCACCTTGAACGCGATACGGCCGCAATGGCAGCTTCCGGTGTAGTCCATGGTCCTCTCCTCGCGGGGTTGTTGACGAAGCGGATTCTCGCCCTCCCGAGCTGCGCCGTAAATCGCCATTGCCCCGCCCGCTGTCCACAAGCCGGGAAAAGCCGCCGAAAGCCACCCCGATCATGACGATTGCCAAGGAGATACCCCTTCTATTCTTGGCAGTCAGCACACGGCACATTATTTATCCACCGCCCCGCCCACCCGGAGACCCCCATGCACTGGTTGCAGCGTATCCTTGGCGACCCCGCCCACGACATTGCGCCGCAGGTGATGAATCGATCACAGCACGCCACCAAAGACGACTCCAGGGTAGCGGCCGCTCGCTGCGCACGCCATTCGGTTTATGCCGGATGGGGTCGTCTGCTGACGCGGGAACTGGCGCCCCTGCCCTCCCCCGCCACCTTCTGCAGTCCGCGCTGGCCTGCCGGACATGCCACCTGGCGGGTGGTGGAGACCGACACCAGCACCATCGTGGTAAGCGACGGGCTCTCGGACCCCTTCGTCGAGGAGAACATTCCCGGCGGCTATCAGGTCGAGGTCTGCGCCGAAACCCCCGGCCGTTTTGCCGAAATCGCGGATAGCTGGCTGTTCGAACTGGTGCACGAGGTTGCCCAACTGGTGGCCGGCTGCGGTGATTTCGTCGACCTGCTGGCGCAGCACCCCTGCATCGCCACGGTCATGGAACTGCCGACACTGCCCGAACACCTGAAGGACGCGGATGGCCAGAGTGGCGCCCTGGTGGGCCTGCCGACACCACGCTTCCCCCAGTGGCTGGACTTGCCGGATGGACCGGTGCGGCTGCTGCCCATCAAACTGCTGACCCCGCAAGAGCTGGAATACGTGATCAGCGTGGACGGGGACGAAGACCGGCGCCAGCAACTCGCCGCGCACTTTGCCGGGCCCCAGGGGCACCTCTCCCTGCTCAACCGCCCCTCGGTGGTTTAAGCCAGCCGCTCCATCAACTGCGTTGGGCAAACAGCAGGCGCACGCCCAGCAGTACGAGCAAGGCCCCCGCCACCTTCGTCACCCGGCCCGAGGCCTGGGGCGTACGCCGCAGCCAACCCGACAGGCTGCCGGCGAAAAAACCGAACGCCGCCTGGATGGGAATGGCCACAACGGCGAACGTGATGCCCAGCACCAGCATGTCCCGCACCGGAGCAGCACTGCCGGCGGGCACGAACTGGGGCAGGAAGGCAAAGAAGAACAGCGCCAGCTTGGGATTGAGCAGCGCTGACACCGCCCCCTGCCAAAAGGCACTGCCCGTGGGCGCCGCGCCATCGGCCGGCACGGCGAACCCGCCGCCCGCCCGCAGCATCTTGACCCCCAGATAAAAGAGGTAGGCGGCCCCCGCCAGCTTGAGGGCGACGAACGCCATTTCCGAAGCGAGCAACAGGGCGCTCACCCCAAAGGCTGCCAGCAGAGCGTGGGACAATACCCCCAGCGTCAGCCCCATGGCCGACACCACGCCGCTGCGCCGGCCCTCCGCCAGCCCGCGGGAGATCACGTACAGCATGTCCGGCCCCGGCGTCAGGGTAAGCAGGACAACGGCGGTGAGGTACAGCGGCCAGTTGATGGCATCCACGGGCTTGCTCCGGCTAAGAAACTGAAAGCACTAAGTATGAACTACCTGGCCCATGCTTTTCTGGCGGGAGACAACGACGCCCTGCGACTGGGCGGACTGATGGGTGATTTCGTGAAAGGCCCGCTGCCCGCGGGCCTGCCCGAGGCAGTAGCGGCAGGGGTGGCGCTACACCGGCAGATCGACAGTTTCGCCGACACCCACCCGGCCTTCCGCCGCAGCCGGGAGCGCGTCAGCCCGCCGCGTCGACGCTACGCGGGCATCCTGGTGGACATGTTCTACGACCATCTGCTCGCCCGCAGCTGGGAGCGCTTCCACCCGGCGCCACTGGAAGCATTCGCCGATGCGGCCTACACGCTGCTGGAAGACCATGCGCCCCTGCTGCCGGAGCGCCTGACACTCATCCTGCCCGCCATGCGCCGGAACAACTGGCTGGCCTCCTACGCCGAGGGGCGCAGCATCGCCCTGGCGCTGGAACGGATGGCCGTCCACCGCCTGCGCCGGCCCAATCCGCTGGCCGGTGGCCTGGAGGAACTGCTGGCGGATGAAGCCGGCTTCGAGGCGGACTTTCAGCACTTCATCCGGGATGCCCGGGCCTTTGCCCGGGCGCGGGCCGATCACTTGTCGACGAAGGCCCGCTCGATCACGTAGTCGCCCGGCGCCCCGATATGGGGGGAGATCTTGAAACCGCGGGCGTCGAGCATGGCGCTGGTGTCGGCCAGCATGGCCGGGCTGCCGCAGATCATGGCCCGATCCACCGCCGGATCCAGGGGAGGCAGCCCGATGTCCTGAAAGAGCTTGCCGCTTTCCAGCAGCTCGGTGAGGCGGCCCTGGTTCTCGAAGGCTTCCCGGGTCACGGTGGGGTAATAGATCAGCTTGTTGCGGATTTCCTCACCCAGGTACTCGTTCTGCGGCAGATGGCTGGAGATGTAGTCGCGGTAGGCGAGCTCCGACACCTGGCGTACGCCGTGGAAGAGGACGACCTTTTCGAACCGCTCGTAGGTTTCCGGGTCGTGGATGATGCTCATGAAGGGCGCGAGCCCGGTGCCGGTGGCAAAGAGGTACAGATGCTTGCCCGGCAGCAGATCGTGGATGGTGAGGGTGCCGGTGGGCTTGCGGCTCACCAGAATCACGTCACCGGGCTGCAGGTTCTGCAACCGGGAGGTGAGCGGGCCATTGGGCACCTTGATGCTGAAGAATTCCAGGTGTTCTTCGTAGTTGGCGCTGGCGATGCTGTAGGCGCGCATCAGCGGCCGTCCGCCGACCTCCAGCCCAATCATCACGAAGTGGCCATTCTCGAAACGGATGGCCGGATCGCGGGTGGTCTTGAAGCTGAACAGCGTGTCGTTCCAATGGTGCACGCTGAGTACGCGCTCGGTGCCGATCTTGGCCATGGCCAGGGATCCTCGGGGTGATTGTTGCGATGCGGCGGAGTATAGAAAAACCGCCGGGGCGGGAGCAGCGCCCGGCGCTCATATTCTCAGTCAAAAAAAGAATAAAAACGCCGCCCAGAAAGGCAATTCAGGAATAAGCCCCTGGCCCCCGGAGGGTCATGCGGACGAGGGGCGCGGGTCAGCGGGACCAGAGAGGGGGTTCGTCCAGGAGGGCAATCTGCTCCCGCAACTCGAGGATGCGGTCCTGCCAGTAGCGCTGGGTGTTAAACCAGGGGAAAGCAGCGGGAAAAGCCGGGTCGTGCCAGCGGCGGGCCAGCCAGGCGGAGTAATGGATCAGGCGCAAGGTACGCAGGGCTTCGAGCAGGTGCAGTTCCCGCGTGTCGAAATCGCAGAAATCCTCGTACCCGGCCAGCACGTCGGCCAACTGGCGCTGCATGGCAGCGCGATCTCCGGAGAGGAGCATCCACAGATCCTGGATCGCCGGTCCCATCCGGCTGTCGTCCAGATCCACGAAATGCGGGCCCTGGTCGGTCCACAGCACGTTGCCCGGGTGGCAGTCTCCATGCAGCCGCAGGTGAGCCACATCGCCCGCCCGCTCGAAACAGCGCTCCACCCCCTCCAGGGCCAGATCCACCGCCGCACGCCACGGCGCAAGGAGTTCCGGCGGGATGAAATCGTGGGCGAGCAACCAGTCCCGGGGTTCGTGGCCAAAGCTGGCGATATCCAGCGTCGGCCGGGCCTGGTAGCGCGCCAGGGCTCCGACCGCGTGGATGCGCCCGATGAAACGGCCCATCCACTCTAGCGTTTCCGGTGCATCCAGTTCCGGCGCGCGGCCCCCCCGGCGCGGAAACACGGCAAAGCGGAACCCCCTGTGACAATTGAGGGTACCGCCTTCCCCCAGGCGGATGGGCGCAACGACGGGAATTTCCCGTTGGTCCAGCTCATGGGAGAACGCGTGCTCTTCGAGGATGGCGGCATCGCTCCAGCGGTGCGGGCGATAGAACTTGACCACCACCATGGGGGCAGGCCCGTCGTCGAGCCAGATCTGATAGACCCGGTTCTCGAAACTGTTGAGGGCAAGGAGGCGCCCGTCCGGAATGAAGCCGACACTTTCCAGCGCACCGAGGACGCAGTCCGGATCAAGGCCGGCAAACGGGGGCACCAGAGCGGGATCGGAATCGGTCGCGGCGGGGGGAAAGCCGCTCCCGGCCAAGGCGGGGCCGGGGTCGTCTTGCAGGCAGGCAGGAGATACTGGTTTGGGCATGGCGGACACTGTATCACAGCGCCAAACCCGCGCCCGGGGCAGGCTTAGATCACTTCAGACCGAGGATCCAGCCCACCAGTTTGCGAGCGTCGGGCTCGGTGATGGCCACCGCATTGGGCGGCATGGCCAAACCGCTGGCCTTGCCCTTCCAGTGGCTATCGTAGGGGTTGGACCCCTGCAATACCGTCTTGGTCAGCCGGTCCTGGGCAGCTTTGTCCCCCTTGTACTTGGCGGCCACGTCTTTCCAGGCCGGTCCAACGGGAGCCAGGCCCTCGGGGCCCTTGGCACCAGGCTCGATGCTATGGCAGGCGACGCACCCGCTCTTGGCGGCCAGCTGCTTCATCTCGGCATCGTCGCCCGGCGCCGCCAAGGCCGTCTGGGCAAGACCCAGCGAGAGCGCAGCCAGGGTGGCAGCAGAAATAAGACTCTTCATATCGGATTCTCCAAAGTTTCAAAATGCACCCTCGTTTCCTATATTACGGCGAACACTAGCGATAGGCTAAGACCCCGCGCTTGATGATGATCAAACCACCTGCCGGGGGCGGCCAACCCGGCGCGAAAGCTTGAGAAATCTCAGTAATCGGAGGTTCGGGGAGGATTAGTCTTAAGATGCAGGTGAGATGAAAGGTGGCAATGCGCCTCCGATGGAAAGCAGGGTTTTGCCCTTGAGTGGCAAGGCCGGGCGGACGATCGGGGCGTTTTGTTGCACACAGAATTCAGCACAGGAGAACCGCATGGAAGAGAACAAACCCGACACTGCCGAGACACCCCCTCCCACCGCTGCCAAAGCAGCCAGCCGCCGCCGTACCAACGGCGCGGCCGCCGGTACGGGCAGCAAGCGCCCTCGCGCCACGGCCCAAGGCGACACCGGCCCCACCAGCTCGCCCGAGGCCATGGAGCGTTACGCGGTGGAAGACCGCACCAGCGCTGCCCAGCAATCCAAGGTCACCGCGATCAAGGAAATCCTCGCCGATCCGAGCCGCAGTGAAGACACTCAGCTCGCCGACGAACTGACGGCCGTGCTCAAGGGCGCCTCGCCGGACGACATCCAGGCACTGCGCCACGCACTGCTGCGCCATGCGCCGGAAACCGGGAAGCTGCCGATCAGGCCGGACGATGAACTGTCGTCGGACTGGCGTACCGGAGGCTACCCCTACAAGAACCTGATGTCCCGCAAGAACTACGAGAAGCAGAAGTACCGCCTGCAGATGGAACTGCTCAAGCTCCAGGCCTGGGTCAAGGAAACCGGGCAGCGGGTGGTGATCCTGTTCGAAGGGCGGGACGCCGCGGGCAAGGGGGGCACGATCAAGCGCTTCATGGAGCACCTGAACCCCCGGGGTGCCCGGGTGGTGGCGCTGGAAAAACCCACCGACGTGGAACGCGGCCAGTGGTATTTCCAGCGTTACGTGCAGCATCTGCCCTCCCACGGCGAGATCGTCCTCTTCGACCGTTCCTGGTACAACCGGGCCGGGGTGGAGCGGGTGATGGGTTTTTGCAGCAACGAGGAGTACGACGAGTTCATGCGCCAGTGCCCCGAGTTCGAGCGCAACCTGGTGCGCAGCGGCATCCACCTGATCAAGTTCTGGTTCAGCGTCAGCCGCGAGGAACAGCGCCGCCGCTTCAAGGAGCGCAAGGTACACCCGCTCAAGCAGTGGAAACTGAGCCCCATCGACATGGCGTCCCTGGACAAATGGGACGACTACACCAAGGCCAAGGAAGCCATGTTCTTCTACACCGACACGGCGGACTCGCCGTGGACGGTGATCAAGAGCAACTGCAAGAAGCGCGCGCGCCTCAACGCCATGCGCTACATCCTGCACAAGCTGCACTACGCCAAAAAAGACGCGGAACGCATCGGCACCATCGATCCGCTGCTGGTAGGCCGCGCCCATGTGGTGTACGAGCGGGGCGAAAAGCAGGTATCGGCGCTGCTGTAAGCGCGGGCGCGCCCCTCGCAGCAAACGCCAAGGCCCGCAGGTGCGGGCCTTTTTCATGGGCTGCGCGGAACTCGCGGGCCGCTTACTTGCCTGCGCTCCCCTGGCGCAAGCTGCGGATCACGCTGGCGCCGGTTTGATCGTGGGGATCGAGTTTGGCGCAGTGGCGCAGCAGGGCGTCGGACTCGGCGGTGTCGCCCCGACGCAGGCGGATGAAGGCCAGGGCCTTCAGGGTGAACAGCCAGAAACGGGCCGGGCCGTTCTGGCTGAAATCCGCATCGCCCGCCGCCACGCGACTCCAGTGGCTGTCGAGGCCGGCGGCCCGGGCGGCCGTTTGGAGACCATCCCGGGCACAACGCTCGGCTTCTGCCAGGCGGCCCTTGTAGAAGTAGAACTTGTACAGCGCGAAGTAGACCGGCAGGCACTCGGGCGCCACGAGCTTGGCGCTCCACAGCAGGGCCTCGGCCCGCACCGGATCGGCGTGGGCGGCGGCGGCTTCCCGCAGCAGTTTGGCCACCGAGGGCGGCGCCGTGCCCCCGAAGAGTTCCTGAGCGCTCTGGCCGGTCATCAGGTTCATGGCATCCTCACCAGACGCTGGGCGGGGCAACCAGGCGGTCCACCACTTCGCCGCCCACCAGGTGCTTGTCAAAAATCTCCAGCACGTCGTCCTTGCTCACCTTGTTGTACAAGACCCCTTCCGGATAGACGAGCACGTTGGGCCCCTGATCGCAGGGCCCCAGGCAGCCGGAGTAGGTGATGCCGATCTTGTCCCAGGCGTTGCGCTTCTGCAGTTCCGCCCAGAAGGTTTGCAGCACTTCGTTGCAGCCCTTGGCCGCGCAGGAACCGCGCGGGTGCCCCGGGGGGCGTTGCTGGCTGCAGACGAACACGTGGCGTTGAGGTTTGGACATGTGCTTCTCCCGTCAGGGTTTGTGGGGATGGTCGGGGTGCGGCCGGAACCGCACGGCCCTTGTTCTTGTGGCAACGCAAAACCGGACCGCAGATCGCCCGCGGCCCGACGGAACATCAGGGGGAGACTTTCTGGATCCACTTCTCCAGCGCAGTCACGTGTTCCGATTCCTCCTCGGCGAACTCCTGGGCCATCCGTTGCACCCGGACATTCTTGGTGGTTGCGGCGATGGTGGCGTAGAAGGCCAGCCCCTGGCGTTCCGCTTCCAGGGCCAGCTCCAGGGCTGCGGGCACATCGATGAAGGCATCGACACCTTCCCACGCGGCCGATTCGGGGCTGGTGCCCTCGGGCCAACGGTATTCCTCCGGGCGCAACTGGGGCACCACCCGGAATCCACCCCGGGCCATGGCCTCCGCCAGATGCTTGCGGGAGAAATGGGCCATTTCCTTGAAGAAGGCTTCCACCTCCCGATTGCCCGCAGTCCCCATCGCCGCGGTCAGTTCTTCGTAACGCCTTGCGGCTTCCTTTTCCAGCTGGATCGCATGGGCCAGGAACAGATGAATGTCGTCCATGAGCCTGCCTTAACCGAACTTGAAGAGGATGCCGTGCCCGCCGCGGGGATACTCCCACGCCACATTGCTGTGCTCCGTGCAGATCACGCGGCAGCTTCCGCATTCCAGGCAGCCGTCGGTAATCAGGGTGACCGCGCCATTGCCTTCTGTCTTGTAGCAGGCGGCCGGGCAGACGTAGGTGCACGCCTGGCTGCCACAGGTGTCGCGGCAGATCTCGGGGTTCTTGATCTTGATGTGGGGACGACCGTGGTCCACCTTGTACCGGTTCTGGTACAGCTTTTCTTCCACGTTCACAGCGAGGCTCATCGGAAGGCCCTCCAGAGTTTGACGGCATCCCCCACCAGCCCGGTCAGGCTGCGGGTACGCTTGAAGCTGGAGAAGATGGCCTTCTCCTTGGTCTTCTTATCCACGCCATCCACGGTCAGCATGGTCTGGGCGGCCTTGTTGACCAGTTCGGGATAACTGGTGAAGAACTGGTTGTTCTTGTGGAAAACCTGCGGCATGTCCCGGTACTTGTGCAGGTCCTTCATCACAAAACTGTCGTCCAGCTTGGCCTTGTAGGCCGACAGGGTCTTCTCGTTCATGTCCTTGCCGGCGGCCTTGGCCTCGATCACCGTCTCGGCGGCCAGACGCCCGGTGGTCATGGCCAGGTTGGAGCCCTCGCGATGCACCGCATTGACGAAGCCACCCGAGTCGCCCACGATCATCCAGCCCGGGCCATACACCTTGGGTACCGCGTAGAAGCCGCCTTCCGGGATCAGGTGGGCGCAGTACTCCTTCATCTCGCCGCCTTCGATCAGGGGCGCGATGGAAGGGTGGGCCTTCATCTTCTCCAGCAGCGTGTAGGGCGAAGTCTTGTTGGGGTTTTCCTTGAAGTCGGAGAGCATGCAACCGACACCGATGGTGAGCGAATCGCCGTTGGTGTAGAGAAAGCCGGTGCCCATCATGCCGTCGGTGATCTTGCCGATCATCTCGATCACCACGCCTTCGCCTTCCTTGACGTTGAAGCGCGCCTCGATGGTCTCCTGGGGCATGAAGAGGATTTCCTTCACCGCCAGGGCCACGTTGCCGGCCTGGATCTCGCCGTGGAAGCCGGCCTTGCGGGCCAGGGTCGAATTGACGCCGTCGGCCAGGATCACCACGTCGGCAAACACGTCGCCGCCTTCCCGATCCACCCGCACGCCCACCACCCGGTCGCCGTCCATCAGCAACTGCTCGACGGTGGTTTCGCAGATCACCAGGGCACCGGCCTCCTTGACCTTGGAGGAGAACCACTTGTCGAACTGGGCACGGATGATGGTGTAGCGGTTGTAGGGCGGCTTGTTGTAATCGTTGCTGCGGAAATGCGTGCCGATGAAGGATTCATCGTCGAGCACCCACATCCGTTGCTCGATGATGTGGCGCTCAAGGGGGGCTTCGTCACGGAAATCCGGGATCAGCTTTTCCAGCGCGTCGGAGTACAGGATGGCGCCCTGCACGTTCTTGGAGCCGGGATACTCCCCCCGCTCGATCTGCAGCACCGACAACCCGGCCTTGGCCGCGGTATAGGCCGCCGCGTTGCCGGAGGGCCCGGCGCCGACGACGATGACGTCGAATTTGTCGTTCATGGGCGTGCTCCTCAGGCAGCTTTGCGGGCCCGCGAGGCGATGTGCTCGCGGAAGGTCTGGGTCAGCACCGGCAGCACCTGCATGGCGTTGCCGATGATGCCGTGGTGGGCGAAATCGAAGATCGGGGCGTTCGGGTCCATGTTGATGGCGACGATCACATCCGAGCCTTCCATCCCCACCCGGTGCTGGATGGCGCCAGAGATGCCGGCGGCGATGTAGAGTTTGGGTCGGACGGTCTTGCCCGTCTGGCCCACCTGGCGCTCCGCTTCGACCCAGCCGGACTGGACGATGGGGCGCGTGGCGCCCACTTCGCCGCCCAGGACCTTGGCCAGTTCCCAGATGAGCTTGAAGTTGTCGATGTTCTTCATGCCCTTGCCGCCGGACACGATAATGTTGGCGTACTCCAGATTGGCCTTGTTGCTCTGGGCGTCGGGGATGAAGTCCAGCAGCTTGGTGACGATGTCCGTCTCGATCATGCCCAGCGCCGTTTCGACGATGGTGCCGGTGCGGCTCGTGTCCGCATCGGGCATGCGCATCACCCGGGGGCGCACGGTGGCCATCTGCGGCCGGTAGGCCAGGGTCATGATGGTGCACAACAGCGAACCACCGAAGGTCGGGCGGGTCGCAGCCAGGGCCCGGGTGGCCGGGTCAATCTTCAGCTCGGTGCAATCGGCGGTGAGGCCGGTCGCCAGGGTGGTGGCCACGGAGCCCGCCAGATCGCGGCCCATGGTAGTGGCGCCCAGCAGCACGATCTCCGGCTGGAACTTGTTGACCAGATCGGTCATGCCCTTGGTGAAAGGCTCGTTGCGGTAGCCCTTGAGCACCGGGTCGCGGATGATGTAGCAAGACTCGGCGCCGAAGGTGTAGGCCTCCTTGGCGTAGCTGTCCAGGGGCTCGTCGGGCCCACCCATGATCACGCCGGAGAGGGTGACACCCAGGGTGTCGGCCAGCTTGCGGCCCTCCCCCAGCAGCTCCCAGGACACGGGATGGACCACCCCCCGGTCGTGTTCGATGAACACCCACACACCTTTGTAGGCCTTCAGGTGTTCAGGCAGTTCCAGGTTGCGGCCGCCGCGGCCGGCGGGCTTTTTCGGGGCTTCGTCGCTCATGGCGTGCGTTCCTTTTCTTTGGGGTCGGGGGCGCTGGCGTCAGACGCCGGCGCTGGCAACAAGGATGTCCCGCTCCAGGGTGGGCTGCTGGGTGAAAATCTTCTGCAGCAGGTTGAGCGAGCAGTCCTTGGGGCTGGCGTTTTCCACGTACTGGACATCCGCCTTCTCGGAACGGGGAGTGGGGCCGAACACCTTGCTGACCACGGTGGGCGAGCCCTTCAGGCCGATCTTGGAGATGTCCTCGATGCCGGCGGCGTCCTTGTTCCACTTGCGCACTTCACAGCGGGCGGCGCGGATCATGTTGCCCATGGGGGCGAAGCGCATTTCGTTGGTGCCTTCGAGCATGGTGATCAGGCACGGCACCGCGGTCTTGAGCACCTGCAGGCCACCCTCGGCCCGACGCTCGATGGTGATGGTCTTGTCGTCCAGATCCAGTTCGCGGATGCCGGAAACGTAGGTCAGAAGCTGCAGCCCGAGGCGTTTGGCAATGCCGGGGCCCACCTGGGCGGTATCGCCATCGATGGTCTGCTTACCGGTAAACACCACATCCACGGTCTGTTCCTTGCCGATCTGGCGGATGGCCGCCGCCAGGGCGTAGCTGGTGGCCAGGGTGTCCGCACCGGCGAAGGCCCGGTCGGTCACCAGGATGGCATCGTCGGCGCCGAAGGAGAGGCACTTGCGCAACGCGTCCTCGGCCTGGGGCGGCCCCATGCACAGCACCGTGACCCGCCCCCCGAACTTGTCCTTCAGGCGCAGGGCCTCTTCCAGAGCGAACAGGTCGTAGGGATTGACGATGGCGGGCACGCCCTGGCGCATGATGGTGTTGGTCACCGGGTGCACCCGGATCTGCGCCGAGTCGGGCACCTGCTTGATACAGACGACGATATGCATGGTTGGGGGCTCCTGATTGCGTAGATTCAGCGTGCCGCGGCGGACGGCAGGGTGGCGCGCAGGTGCTCGACCGAGACGCGCTTGGCGCCTTCCGCGTCCTGGAACACCTTGAACACCTTCTCCTGGGCGGGCGTGGAGGCCAGGAAGTCCTCATAAGCCCTGGTCAGCCAGTGGCGATAGCGGGAGAACAGCTCGTTGTCCTTGAGGCCGGCGAGCTTGGCGTCCTGGCGCAGGTACTGGTAGAAGCGCTTGAGGATGTGCAGCCGGCAGACATTGACCACCTTCTGGTCGAAAGGCACGGCGAAGAACTCCAGAAACTCTTCGGCGGAAGACAGTTTGGCCAGCTCGGTCGTCAGTTCATTCATGGCTTGCGCCTCCTTTGATGGGTCGTGTCGCGCCGGTACGGCGAGCGAAGGTGGGTTCGGCGCAGGTGTCGTCACAGGCGCGGCAGGCGCCCTCCGTGGCGGCCGGCTCCCCCTTGAGGGCGGCCACCTGATTTTCGAGATCGGCAATGCGTTCCAGCAGGCAGCCGATGGCCTTGCCCACCGGATCGGGCATCTGGTGGTGGTCCAGGTCGATGCCGCCGGCCACCCGGCGGCGTTCCCGCGGCAACACCATGCGCCCGGGGATGCCGACCACGGTCATGCCGGGCTGGATGTCGTCAATCACCACCGAATTGGCCGCCACCCGGGCGTTTTCGCCGACGGTGATGGCGCCCAGGATCTTGGCCCCGGCCCCCACCACCACACCGCTTCCGAGGGTGGGATGGCGTTTGCCCGGATTCCATGTGGTGCCGCCCAGGGTGACGCCGTGGTAGAGGGTGACATCGTCACCGATCTCGGCGGTCTCGCCGATCACCACGCAGGCACCGTGGTCAATGAAAAAGCGCCGGCCGATGGTGGCACCCGGATGGATGTCCACGTTGGTCAGCCAGCGGCTGAAAAACGACACCAGCCGGGCCGTGTAGCGCAGCCCCCGCTTCCACAGGCCATGGGCAATGCGGTGCAGGACGATGGCCTGCACCCCGGGGTAAATGGTCACCAGTTCCAGGGTGCTGCGGGCCGCCGGGTCGCGGGCGAACACGCAGGCCACATCCTCGCGGATCTGGGCCAGGAAGCCCGGCCGCGCGACGACGGATGCGGCAGTGGAAAGGGTGGCGGTGGCCATGGTTTCGTCTCGCTTCATGTCAGGACAGCATGGCGCCCAGCTCGGTCGCTTCCAGGTAGAAGCGGGCGAGCTCATGGGCGGTGGGCTCCCGCTTGACCGCCACCGCATGGGCGCGGATGCGCTCCAGCAATCGCTGGGCATCGCCCTCGGAGAGGGTCAGGCCCAAGCGGGCGTAGGCGGCAATGACCGACTTGGAGCCGGAATGCTTGCCCAGCACCGTGCGGTGGCTGCGGCCGACCTCGGCCGGGTCGAAGCTCTCGTAGGTGCGGCGGTCCTTGAGCAGGCCATCCACATGCAGGCCGGCCTCGTGGGTGAACACGGATTCGCCGACGATGCTTTTGTTGGGCGCCACCGGCCGGCCGGAGGCCTCGGCCACCAGGCGGGAGATGGCAGGCAGGGCGGTGGTATGAACGCCGCTTTCCACCCCGTAGAGATGGCGCAAACCCATCACCACCTCTTCCAGCGGGGCGTTGCCGGCCCGTTCCCCCAGCCCGTTGACCGTGGTGTTGGCGTGGCTCGCACCGGCGCGCAGGGCCGCCAGGGTGTTGGCGGTGGCCAGGCCCAGATCGTCGTGGGCGTGGATTTCGATTTCGATATCCACCTCGCCACGGACGCGGGCGATGGCGCCGTAGGTCTCGAAGGGATCGAGAATGCCCAGCGTGTCGGCAAAACGGATGCGCCGGGCGCCGGCGCCCTGGGCGGCCACGGCCACGCGGGAAAGAAAGTCCAGATTGGCGCGGGAGGCGTCCTCGCAACCCACGCTCACGTCGAAACCGGCGGTGCGCGCCAGATCCACGTAGTGGCGGATCTGGGCCAGCACCCAGTCCCGGTCCCGCTTGAGCTTGCGCTCGATGTGGATGTCGGAGACCGGAATGGAGAGGTTGATGATGTCCACCGGGCAGGCGCTGGCTGCCTTGAAGTCGGTGTCGCACATCCGGCCCCACACCATCAGCTTGGCCGGCAGGGCCAGGCGGGCGATCTCCTGGATGCCTTCCACCTCCACCGGCCCCATGGAAGGGATACCCACTTCCATCTCCGGCACGCCCGCGTCGGCCAGTGCCTGGGCGATCGCGCACTTCTCTTCGACCGTGAAGCACACGCCGGCGGTTTGTTCGCCGTCGCGCAGGGTTGTGTCGTTGATGACCGGAGTTGTGCTCATGGGGGTCCCGTCCTTTCGCCCTAAGCTCAGCAATTCACGTGCCACGCCCCGGGCTGGTGCACAAGCACTTGTTATGTAGACGTTTTCTGCCTTCCGGCCGGAATCCGCGGCAACGCGGCCCAAGGGCGATGTCGCGTTTGTCGGCTTCGCAACAGCACCGCCCGGGTGCGCGCGGGGGGCTTGCCGAGGCGCCCTCCGCCGCAAAAAGTCACCGGGCTGTGGCGGGAAAACCTGCGGGATCAGCAGCACCGCGCGAGGGGGAGCCGAGCGCCCTGGGCGGGTGCTGGCCGGCGCAGCCGGGGCACACCCCGCCCATTCCGGGCGTCGTCATGCCGGCGGGGCGAGGCAGCGGGGGATCTGGAAAACCCGGGGGGCTGAGCCGTCAGCCTTCCGCCCCTGCCGGGGGGCCGGCGATCAGCAGCGCATTGGCGGCGAGGGCGAAGTCCCGCCAGGCGCCGGCCAGGCCTTGGCGGATGCGGTGGAGGGTGTCCGGCCCGGGGATGTGCTCGTCCGGGAAGTTGGAGATGGCGCAAGACGTCCCGTTGTGCTGGATGGCCTCGGCCAGAAAGCTGTCGCTGAAACCATGAAAAGGCGCCAGCACTGCCGGGGTGAGGGCGGAGCGGCCCTGCTCCACCGGCACGCCATGGAGCGCCAGCCCACAGGTGGCCAGTTCGTCCAGAGCCTCCCGGTAGATGCCCGCGACCACGGCCAGGACGGCGGTGCGGGTCAGTTCGTCGCGGTGCTGGCTGGAAAGCAGCCGGTGCAGTTCCTGCTGGTAGCGCTGGGCCGCGGACGCCCGGGCCCGGGCCACCCAGTCGGCAAAGCGGGCCACCGGCAGATCGTTCTCGCCATTGCCGACCGACACCGCGGGCCGTAACAAGCGGCCGATGCGCCCGGCGGACGCCAGTGCGCCCTCCAGGTAGCCCCAGCCTTGTTCCGCCGTCTCGGCGCCGCCCAGATACAGTCTTCCGCCCCACAAGGGCTGGCTCAGCAGGGGGTTGCCCCGGGCGCCGTGCTGCCCGGAGCGCTCGTCCCGATCCGCCCGGCTGCAGGTGAGCGGCTCCTGCGCCCAGTCCTGCATGTGCAATTCACCCCACTCGCCGTCCGGCCCGAAGACCTGGGCCAACTGGTTGCGGGCCAGCAAGGCCAGGCTGCTGCGGAACATGTCACGCTGCTCGGCACTGAGGGCGAAGAATCCGCCCAGGGCCGCGGCGGCGTCCGGCGGCTCGCCGCAGGCATCGAAAATTTCCCCCAGCACGGCCTGGGCGTGGGTGACGAAGGCGTTGCCGGAGTGGCCCTGGTCGCGCCAGAAGGGGCTGAGATAGAGCACCTGGACCTTGGCGGCGCTCGCCATCCAGGTGGGGGTTCCGCGCAGGGCCTCCCACGCCCGCGCGGGGAGCGCAGGCTCGAACACCACCCGCTCCACCAGCAGCCGGGGCGGCAAGCAGATGGCGACCTGCCGGGCCTGGATCGAGGTGCTCCACGCCCCCACCCGGAAGCTCAACTCCAGGAACGCCCCCCGGTCACGCACATGGGTGAGTTCGTGCTCCAGGTGAACGCGCTGGGGCGAAAGGCTGGACTCGAGGGCTTTGGCCAGCGCCCCCATCCCGTCGACCAGGCGGCGTGCCCCCTGATGCAGGTCCGGGACAGCAGCCGTCGTGGGCGGCTGCGCCGGGTCCCGCAGCACCCGGGCAGTGCCATCGTCGTGCTGGGCCACGCTGGCCAACCCCAGCTCAGCGATCAAGGCGGTCAGGCGGGGCTGGGTCTCGGGCCAGTACCAGGTGGGGCCAAGATCCAGCGGCTGCCCCGCCTGCCCCGGCACGGTGAGAATACGCCCGCCCAGCCGCCCCCGCGCCTCGAACAATCCCCAGGATTCATGGGCTTGCTGCTGGGCACGCGCCAGGGCGAGGCCGCTCAGGCCACCGCCGATGATGGCGAGATGAAGCATGGCGGCGCGGCCGGGCAAGGGGCTCTACAGCTTGGCCCGCTCGGCGCGGGAGTAATGGCTGAAGTGCCCCTCCTTGGCGGCCTGGGTCCGGGCGTTCTTGATGATCCCGGCGGTCTGGCCAGGCGCGGCCGGCAGGGAAACCTGCTTGTCCAGGCGGGCGCTCCCGCATTTGGGGCACACGGGTTGGGTGGAACTGCGCACCAGCAACTCGAAGCTGGCCTGGCAGTCCTGACACACGTAGTCGTAGAGGGGCATGGCGTTCTCCGTCCGGTTCAGGCGGTAAAGCTGAATAATTGGGGTTTGTTGCCCCGGTGGATGCGCAGCCACAGCAGGGTGGCCGGTGTGAGCGAAACCACCGCGAACCACAGGGCGGCGTCGCCCTCATCGCCGCCAGCGACCATGCGCCGGGCGGCAACGGCCCAGCCGTCCCACTCAAGTTCGGGCATCTCGCCGCGCAACGTTTTTTCCAACGCCGCCAGGCTGGCGGTGATCACGTCCAGGTGCCCCCGCACGGCGCGACGGGTCAGGCGGGAACCCAGGAATTCGGCTTCCTCCAGGCCCTCCGTCAGCACCAGTACCGCCGTGGCCGCCTCTTCCACATTGGCCAGCAGGGCGCCACGCTCCAGGGCGCGGGCTTCCGGCGTGGCGGGCTCAGCCATGTTCCCGGGCATGGTTGCGGCTGTGCCGGGGCAATTCGACCACCAGATCCGCCGCTCCCAGCTTGACGCAGCAGGACAGGCGGGACTGGGCTTCCACCCCCCAGGCGCTGTCGAGCTGGTCTTCCTCCTGCTCGCTGGCGGCGGCCAGGCTCTCCAGCCCCTGGCGGATGAGCACATGGCAAGTGGCGCAGGCCGCCACTTTCTCGCAGGCGTGCTCAATGGCCACGCCGTTCCTGAGCAGCAGGTCGCACAGGGATTTGCCGGAGACCCCCTCGAAGGTGAGGCCGTCCGGGCACAACTGGGGGTGGGGCAGTACGGTGACGGCAGCCATCACAGGGTCTCCAGCGTACGGCCGGAAAGGGCCTTGCGAATATGGGCATCCATGCGCCGGGCCGCAAACTCCGCGGTGGCGGCATTCAGTGCGTCTGTCGCCTGGCGCACCAGCCGCAGATCCTCACCGGTTTCCAGCTGCTCGGCCAGGGTGTACATGGCCTTGGCCACCGCCTCCCGCTCAGGCGGGGCGAGCAGGGCGGCGCCGTCCTCGTGCAAAGCCGCCTCCGTGGCGTCGAGCAGCCGCCGGGCCTCCACCTGGGCTTCCCGCAGGGCCCGGGCGGCCTTGTCGATTTCCGCCTTGCCGTAGGAGTCGAGCAGCATCCGGGTGATCTCCCCATCCGCCAGACCATAGGAGGGCTTGACCTCCACATGGGCTTCGACACCGCTGGATTGCTCCCGCGCCGAAACCGCCAGGAGGCCGTCGGCGTCGATCTGGAAGGTGACACGGATGCGCGCCGCCCCGGCCACCATGGGCGGAATGCCGCGCAGCGTGAACCGCGCCAGGGAGCGGCATTCGGACACCAGATCCCGCTCGCCCTGCACCACATGCACGGTCATGGCGGTCTGCCCGTCCTTGAAGGTGGTGAAATCCTGGGCCCGGGCGGTGGGGATGGTGGAGTTGCGGGGAATGATCTTTTCCACCAGGCCGCCCATGGTTTCCAGGCCCAGGGAAAGGGGGCAGACATCCAGCAACAGCCAGTCGCCCTCCTGCCCCGGCGGGCGGTTGCCCGCCAGCACGTTGGCCTGCATGGCCGCCCCCAGGGCCACCACCTGATCCGGATCGAGGTTGGTGAGCGGCGGCACGCCGAAGAACTCCGCCACCGCAGTGCGGATGTGGGGCATGCGGGTGGAGCCCCCCACCATCACCACTCCCTTCACCTCGTCCCGCTCCAGCCCGGCATCACGGAGGGCCTTGCGCACCGGTTTGAGGGTGCGCTGCACCAGCGTGGCGGTGATTTCGTAGAAGGTGTCCCGGCCGAGGCTGGCGCGATAGCGCTGGCCGTCCGAGAGGCTGACGCAGTAGTCGGTGGCCGCCACGTCGGAAAGGCGCTCCTTGGCGGCACGGGCCTCCATCATGAGTCGCCGGTAGTCTTCCGGCCCGGGCTCGGCGAGACCAAATACGGCGAGTGCCCAGTCGTAGATGGCGTGATCGAAATCGTCCCCGCCCAGGGCGGCATCGCCGTTGGTGGCCAGCACCTCGAATACCCCGCGGGTCAGGCGCAGGATGGAAATGTCGAAGGTTCCGCCGCCCAGGTCATAGACCGCGTAGATACCTTCGGCGGCATTGTCCAGGCCGTAGGCGATGGCGGCCGCGGTGGGCTCGTTGAGCAGGCGCAGCACGTTCAGGCCCGCGAGCCGCGCCGCGTCCTTGGTGGCCTGGCGCTGGGCGTCGTCGAAATAGGCGGGCACGGTGATCACCGCACCCGTCAAATCTCCCCCGAGCGAGGCTTCCGCCCGCTCCCGCAGTTCGCGCAGGATTTCGGCGGACACCTCCACCGGGCTCTTGACCCCGGCACAGGTTTCCACGGCCACCATGCCCTGCCCGTCCACCAGCGTGTAGGCCGCATGGGTGGCAGAGGCCAGATCGGTGAGCTTGCGCCCCATGTAACGCTTGACCGAAACCACGGTGTTGGCCGGATCCAGCGCCTGGGCGGCCAGCGCATCGCGGCCCACCACCGGCCGCTCATCCTCGTCCGCCAGATAGCGCACCGCCGAGGGCAGCAGGATGTGGCCCTCCATGTCCGGCAAGGCGCGGGCAACCCCGCTGGCGATGGTGGCCACCAGGGAATTGGTGGTGCCCAAATCGATCCCCACCGCCAGGCGATGCTGGTGGGGGGCTGTGGACAAGCCGGGCTCGGCAATCTGCAGTAGGGCCATCGTGCGCTCCGTTCAGGGCGGTTGGGGCGAGCCGGCCCGACGCCGGCACCCCGTCGTTGCTCAAAGCGGGCTCAGACCGAGAAACTCTCGCCGCAGCCGCAGGTTCCCTTGACGTTGGGGTTGTTGAATTTGAAGCCTTCGTTCAGCCCTTCGCGGACGAAGTCCAGTTCGGTGCCGTCCAGATAGGCCAGGCTCTTGGGGTCGATCACCAGCTTGACCCCAAAGCTCTCGAAGATCAGGTCCTCGGGGGCGGCCTCATCGGCAAACTCCAGGGCGTAGGCCATGCCGGAGCAGCCACTGGTCTTGACCCCCACGCGCAGGCCCAGCCCCTTGCCCCGCTTGGACAGGGTCTTGAGGATGTGGCGGGCAGCGGATTCGGTACAGGCGATGTTCATGGTCGGTCTCGTCTTCGGTTAATGGCCGGCCACCGGCAGGGCGCTGGCACGCAGGGCGGCCGCCTCCCCCAGTGCCGAGCCCTCGGTCGCCGTGCACGTCACCAGCACGGTGAGGCCGGCCACCAGGGCGGCCGCGGCCAGGACCCACAGGGTCAGGGTCAGCATTTGCCGGTGATGGGCGCGCATGGCGGCCTCGGCCGGATTACATGGAGAAGGAACTGCCGCAGCCGCAGGTGCTGGAGGCATTGGGGTTGCGGATCACGAAGCGGGAACCCTCGAGCCCGTCCTCGTAGTCGATCTCGGCGCCCATCAGGTACTGCAGGCTCATGGCGTCGATGAGCAGGGTGGTTCCGGCTTTCTCCACCCGGGTGTCGTCTTCGTTGGGCACTTCGTCGAAGGCAAACCCGTACTGGAAGCCGGAGCAGCCCCCGCCGGTGACGTAGATGCGCAACTTGAGATCCGGATTGCCTTCCTCGGCGACCAACTCGGCCACCTTGCCGGCGGCGGCATCGGTGAAATTGACCGGGGACAGTTCGGCGACGGCTTCAGCAGTGCTCATGGCAAATTCCTTTCACTCGGAAACGGGCTGGCAGATGGGCTTTTCGATATCGCCCGACTGTTTGGAACGGTAGTCGGCCACGGCCGCCTTGATGGCGTCCTCGGCCAGGATGGAGCAGTGGATCTTCACCGGCGGCAGGGCCAGCTCCTCGGCGATCTCGGTATTCTTGATGGCCAGGGCTTCGTCCAGGGTCTTGCCTTTCACCCATTCGGTCACCAGCGAGCTGGATGCAATGGCCGATCCGCAGCCGTAGGTCTTGAACTTGGCGTCCTCGATCACGCCGTCCTTGCTCACCTTGATCTGCAAGCGCATCACATCGCCGCAGGCGGGCGCACCCACCATGCCGGTGCCCACGCCCGCGTCGTCCTTGCCGAAAGCGCCCACGTTGCGGGGGTTTTCGTAGTGCTCAATCACTTTTTCGCTGTAAGACATGGCCTTGACTCCTCTGTCTGGGGCCGGCGTGCCGGGCCGGCGGGAAATTCGGGTTCAGGGGGCGGCTTTCAGTGGGCGGCCCATTGCACGGTGGAAAGATCGATGCCTTCGCGCACCATGTCCCACAAAGGGCTCATCTCGCGCAGCTTGCCCACCGCCTCGGTCACCATGCGCACGGCCGCATCCACCTCCTCTTCGGTGGTGAACCGCCCGATGGAGAAACGGATGGAGCTGTGGGCCAGCTCGTCGCTGCGCCCCAGGGCGCGCAGCACGTAGGAAGGCTCCAGGCTGGCGGAGGTGCAGGCGGAGCCGGAGGAGACCGCCAGGGCTTTCACCCCCATGAGCAGGGATTCGCCCTCCACGTAGTTGAAGCTCACGTTCAGGTTGTGGGGCACGCGGCGGTTGAGATCGCCGTTGACGAACACCTCCTCCATGCCCGAAAGCCCCGCCAGCATGCGGTCCCGCAGCCAGCGGACACGCTCGTTCTCCGCCGCCATGCCTTCCCGGCACAGACGGTAGGCCTCGCCCATGCCCACGATCTGGTGGGTGGCCAGGGTGCCGGAACGCAGGCCCCGCTCATGGCCACCGCCGTGGATCAGCGCCTCGAGGCGGATGCGCGGCTTGCGCCGGACGTAGAGGGCGCCGATCCCCTTCGGCCCATAGCACTTGTGGGCGGAGAGGGACATCAGATCAATGGGCAGCCGGGCCAGATCGAACTCCACCTTGCCCGTGGCCTGGGCTGCATCCACGTGGAAGATCACGCCCTTCTCCCGGCAGATGGCGCCCAGGGCAGCCACGTCCTGGATCACTCCGATCTCGTTATTCACGAACATCACCGAGGCCAGCACCGTGCCCGGCACCAGGGCGGCGCGAAACGCCTCCAGATCCAGCAGGCCGTTCTCCTGCACATCCAGGTAGGTGACGGTGAAGCCCTCCCGCTCCAGTTCGCGGCAGGTATCGAGCACCGCCTTGTGCTCGGTCTTGACCGTCACGATGTGCTTGCCCTTGCCCTGGTAGAAGCGGGCCGCGCCCTTGATGGCCAGGTTGTTGGATTCGGTGGCGCCGGAGGTCCACACGATTTCGCGGGGATCAGCGCCAATCAGCGCCGCCACCTGCTCCCGGGCGATTTCCGCCGCCTCTTCGGCAGCCCAGCCGTAGGCGTGGGAGCGGCTCGCCGGGTTACCGAAATGCTCGGTCAGGTAGGGAATCATCTTCGCCGCGACGCGCGGGTCCACGGGCGTCGTCGCTGCGTAGTCGAGATAGATCGGCCTCTGGCTCATGTCTGTTGCGCTCTCTGTCTGTGGGGACGACGAAGAGCACTAAGCAACTCCAGTGCCAATCCGGGAGGAAAATTAAACCCTTGATTTAAATCAAACTCGGCGCACGGCGACGCAGCGCTGCGCGCTCACGGGCGGTGCATCTGTCACCTTTGTAGGCTTAACAACATTGTGCGGTGCAGCACAAGCTGCCTGGCGGCCACGGCGGACTCAGTAGCACAGCACCATGAAACCATACCCCGCCGCCACGCCGGCCAGGCTGCACAGGCCCATCAGAATCGCTGCACGGGTTCCGTGGGCGGCGGCGTGGGGACGGCCGGCACGCTGATGCAGGGACCACTGCACCGTTTCCCCCAGGCCGAAGGCCATGGCCCCGACGAACAGGGTCAGGGCAAGGATGAAGAGGATGATCTGCAGGTCGGACGGATCGCGGCAGGAGGTGTTGTGACCGCGGGGATCGGCGTGGGCGGCCAGCCAGGCAATGACGGTCGCCCCCACCAGGATGGCGGTATTGGTCATGACCGCCCGCCAGGAAACGAGGGTACGGAACTCCTCCACCATCGCCTTGATCACGCTGATGCGGCGTTTGCGAACCATCGGCCATCTCCTTCACGCTGCGGACCTGTGCTAACGGCCGCAGCGTCTCGGGCTTGATGCAATGCGGAAGGAATGTGCAGATGGCCACGAAGGTCCGCCAGGCGTGCATGGGGGCCGCAGCGCCGCTGGCCGGGGCATGCGGGGTCGACGAACAGGGGTCGGCAACATCCAGGCGCAGATCGCTCTGCAGGGGAAAAGTGGCACGCTCACGGCCCCCTGCCGACGCGGCAGGGGCATCGTACCGGGCCACCGTGCGCGCCCACCGGGGGGCGTCTGGCAAACGCCGGCGCCGGCTAATCGGCGGGGATGCCGGCCCCCTCCACCGCGCCGTGGTGTACCGCGAGCCACACGGTCGCCTGCAGGGGGTCCGTCCACTCCACCCGGTGACGGCGGCCGGGCGCAATGTCCAGCCAATCGCCGGGCTTGAGGGTGCGCACCTCCGGTTCATCCTCGAAGCGCAAGCCCGCCGACCCTGCCAGCAGCAAGACCCATTCCCCTTGGGGCTGCGCGTACCAGAAGCCTGCCGGGCTCGCCTGCCCGTGGGAAACGATGCGCTCGATGCGCAGGCCCGGGCGCGCCACGAGGGTGTCGAACACCTCCTCCGCCACCGCGCCCGGCAGCCCCAGCCACAGATTGCCCGACACGGCCATCGTCCCGCCTCCATCCACCGCACCACGCGTCCCGGGGCATCCCGGGCCCGATCGTAAGCCTCAGGCCTTCTGCTGCCACACCTGGTGCGGCGCCGGCACCGGCCAGGCATTGGTCGCGCCCACCTCGGCAATGGCCTTGTTGGTATCGAAATACACCTGCCAGTAATGATCGTTGTGGCAATGGGGACGTACTGCCAGCTTGGTGCCGGCCAGATTGAATTCCAGGATTTCCACATCCGGCGCCGGATCGGTCAGCACATTGGGAATGTGGCTGATGCGGGCGCGCAGTTGCTCGATGGCCTGCTGGGGGTCCACCGCGTGTGCAAGCTGGGCCACGAGCTCCACCCGGCGGGAGGGGTTGGCGGTGTAGTTGACGATGTTGTCGGAGAACAACTTGTTATTGCCCACGGTGGTGCGCACATTGTCCATCTGGTCGATGGTGGTGACGAACAGGCCGATCTCCTTCACCGTGCCGGTAATGCCGCCGGCGCAGATGAAATCCCCCACCTTGAAGGGCCGCAGGATGATGAGGAAGGCCCCGGCTGCGAAATTGGCCAGCAGCCCGCTCCAGGCGGCGCCAATGGCCACGCCGGCCGCCGCCAGCAGGGCGGCGAAGCTGGTGGTCTCGATGCCGAACACCGAGAGGATGACGATCACCAGCACGATGCGCATCACCACCCGCAGCGTCGCCTCCACGTAACGGATGAGGGTCGGCTCCACTTTCTGGCTGGTCATCCCCCGGTTGGAGAGGTTGCCGATGATGTTGATCGCCCAACCGCCGACGACCCACAGGGCCACCGCTCCGGCCAGCTTCCAGCCCAACGGGATGAGATAGGTGGAAATGATCTGGGACAAGTCAAAACCGGTGTCAACAGCCATTGCAGCTCCCCATGAAGATGAACGCGAAATGAAAGGACAATGCTCCCTTCCCAGCCTAGATGGGCGGGGCTGCGCATGTCAATGCGTTGCCCGGGGGATTCCCCGGAACCACCGGGGCCTTGACGCCCCCGCCGCTAGCCCTTCACGCACACCACCTGTCGGAGCGTGTGCAGGATCTCGGTGAGGTCCTTCTGGTTCTCCATCACTTCGTCGATGTCTTTGTAGGCGCTGGGGATCTCGTCGATCACCCCTTTGTCCTTGCGGCAGATCACCCCCGCGGTCTGCCGGACCAGATCCGCCTCGGTGTAGCGTTTGGCGGCAGCGGTACGGCTCATCCGCCGACCGGCGCCGTGGGCACTGGAGTGGAAACTCTCCCCATTGCCCAGGCCGCGCACGATATAGCTCTTCGCCCCCATGCTGCCGGGAATGATGCCCAGGTCGCCCGCGCGGGCGCGAATGGCGCCCTTGCGCGTGACCCAGACGTTGGCCCCGAAGTGGTGCTCCTGGGCCACATAGTTGTGGTGGCAGTTCACCACCTCGCTGGTCACGGTGAATGGCGGCAGGTGCCGGGCTGCGGCCGCCAGCACCAGATCGAGCATGCACTGGCGGTTCTGCAGGGCGTAGGCCTGAGCCCAGTGCACGGCCTCCACGTAATCGGCGAAATGCTCGGTGCCCTCGGGGAAGTAGGCCAGATCCCGGTCCGGCAGCTGGATCATCCAGCGCTCCATGTCCCGTCGTGCCAACTGGATGAAGTAATCCGCCACCGCGTTGCCCACGCCCCGGCTGCCCGAATGGAGCATCACCCACACCCGCTCGGCCTCGTCCAGGCAGACCTCGATGAAGTGGTTGCCGCTGCCCAACGTGCCCATCTGCTGCACCCAGCGGGTGGTGCCGCAGATGGTCTTGGCCAGCGCCGGGTGCTTGGCGAGGATGCGCTCCAGCCCCCGGGCGAAGGGCTGCGCGGCCGCCTCCGGGGCACGGCCGTCGCCGTGCATCGCCCGCCCCACCGGCACGTCCCGGCTGATCCGGGCAAATACCTTGCCGAGGGATTTTTCGTCCAGTTCCCGGGCGGTGATGGAGAGCCGGCAGGCCACCATCCCGCACCCCAGATCCACCCCGACCGCCGCCGGGATGATGGCCTTGTGGGTGGCGATCACCGAGCCGATGGTGGCCCCGATGCCCAGGTGCACATCCGGCATCGCCGCCACATGGTGGTGGATGAAGGGCAGGCTGGCGATGTTGGCCAGTTGCTGCCGGGAAGCCTCGTCCACATCCTCGGTCCAGATCTTGACCGGCACCCGCCGATCGGTGATCACCTGCCGGATCGGCATGCCTCGTTCCCTTTCATCGTCGTCGCGCGTCCTTGCCCGGCCGCCGCGGTGCGGCACTCCGCCCGCGGGTCAGCCTGACAGCGTGGTCTTGGCGTAGCTGGGGCGGTCCAGTTCGATGGTTTCCACGCTCACCTGCAGTTCGGCCCCCGGGGGCGCCGCCAGCCGCGCGGAAAGGGCCGCCAGCACGGCCTCCGCCAGTTGCCGCCGCTGCTCGGCGGTCCGCCCCGGCAGCAGCGCGATGCAGACGTGGACGAAAGCGCGGGCGGTGTCGGAGACGCCCACCCGGAAGGCATCGAGGGGGCGGGCGCGGCTCTTGATGTCCGCTTCGCTGAACAGGCCGGAGGCGTGCATGGCGGCGTTGATGGCGCCCAGGGCGGCTTCAGCGTCAAAGCCCGGCAGGTTGCCGGTGTATTCCAGGGTGACGTGGGGCATTGCTCGCTCCGGATTGTCAGTCGGTGGTGGCCTGCTTCAGCTCGGCATCCGCGTGGCGTTGCTGCTCTTCCATCACCAGTTGCCCGAGTTCCCGCTTGAGGTCGTTGAAGGCTGTGGAGGATGGGTCCCGCGGCCGGGGCATGGCCACCCGCTGGTCGCGTTTGACGGTGCCCGGGCGGTAGGTCATCACCACAATGCGGTCCGCCAGGTAGATGGATTCCTCGATGGAGTGGGTGACGAACAGGATGGTCTTGCCCAGTTTGTGCCAGATACGCAGCAGTTCGTCCTGCAGGTTGCGCCGGGTCAGCGCATCCAGGGCGCCAAAGGGCTCGTCCATCAGCATGATGGGGGAGTCCAGCGCCAGCACCCGGGCAATGGCCACCCGCTGGCGCATGCCCCCGGAAAGATCCTTGGGGAAACGGTCGCGGAAGTCCTTGAGGTGCAGGAGCTCCAGGAGCTGGCTCACCGTCTGCTCGATCTCGGCCCGGGGCTTTCTCTGGATTTCCAGGCCGAACGCCACGTTCTGGGCCACGGTCATCCAGGGAAAGAGGGCGTACTCCTGAAACACCATGCCCCGGTCCGGCCCGGGGGCGGCGACGGGACGGCCTTCCACCCTGATCTCGCCCGTGCTGGGCAGGGAAAATCCGGCCACGGCGTTGAGCAGGGTGGACTTGCCGCAGCCGGAGGGCCCCAGCAGGCAGACGAATTCGCCAGCCTGGATGTCCAGGTCGATCCCCTGCAGCGCCACCACGTCCCGGCCGGGGGTGGCGAACACCTTGTGTACATTGCGAATGGAGATGTGGGCCATGGGGTGCTCAGTGTTCCAGGCCGCGGTGCCAGCGCAGCAGGTAGTTGTTGAGGCGGCTCACGGCGGTGTCGATGGCCAGGCCGAGCAGGCCGATGGTGATCATGCCGGCGATGATCTTGTCGGACCACATGAACTCCCGCG
>DAITAZ010000064.1:0-11954 GCA_036824045.1 Rhodocyclaceae bacterium | reverse complement strand
GTGTGCAAATGCGTGTTCAAGCCGGGTGGATTCAAAGCTCAGTGTCAATGACCCGGTGCTTTCGTCTGGGACCGTTCGTATAAGTCGGGGCGAGGCGTCGGCGTCTTGGAGAAATGAACATGCGAAAGGGCCGTGTGTTCAGTGGATTTGATGCCCTGAAATCAACGAATCAAAGCGAGGGATATCATGTCAATCGATCTGCATGAAAAAGATTCGGCACAGCTTGAAACTACGGGCCGCTTCATCGTGACCTATCGAGAGGGCGCGAAGGATCAGGCGCTTGCTGCACTGGAGCGAACCGCTGGCGTGAGCCAAGCGAAGGTGTTGAGCAGCAGCGATTTTGGCGAAACCGGAGTGGATATGGCGCAATTGCCGGCTGATGGCGGCGTGGTGTTGGAGAACCTGGGCATCGCGGTGGTCACGATGGACGAAGGGGCGGCCGGGGCCATGGCCCTGGAGTCCGGAGAGGATGCAGCAATTCTCGCCATTGAGCCGGAAGGTTACGTTTATGCGCTGGGCGAGGAAAAAGGTTTGTCCTTGGATTATCTGAAGGGCTTCCGCGACGCTGCTGAGGCTCTCCACGCCGCTGCGAGTCAAGGGGGTGAGGACACGCAAGAAGTGGAACTGGCCGCCCTTTACAACGACACCACCGCGCTGACCTGGGGGCTGCAAGCCACCAAGGCGTCGGTTTCTCGTTTCAGTGGCAAAGGCACGACGGTGGCAATCCTGGATACGGGCCTTGATTTGCGCCACCCGGACTTTGCGGGCAGGAGCATCGTTTCGCGCTCATTCGTCGCCGGAGTTTCCTCCGCTCAGGACGGGCACGGCCACGGCACCCATTGCACTGGCACCGCGTGCGGACCGTTGCGGCCCGGGACGGGGCGGCGTTACGGGATCGCCTACGGTGCCAAGATCTATATTGGCAAGGTGCTTACCGACAAAGGTGGCGGTGAGGACGGGTGGGTTCTGGCGGGGATTGAATGGGCGGTTGCCAATCGCTGCAACGTCATCTCCATGTCACTGGGGGGGCTTCGCCCCATGACGTCCGCCGCCTACGAGAACGCCGGTCAGCGTGCCTTGAATGCAGGTACGCTGATTGTTGCCGCCGCGGGAAACAACGCGGATCGGGCGCGAGGACAGTATGGATTCGTCAACCAGCCGGCGAACGGCCGAGCCGTGATGGCGGTGGGCGCAGTGGATGCGAACTTGCGGATCGCCAATTTCTCCGTCCGGGACACGGTCCGGCAATCCGGTACCGGCGTGGATATCGTCGGGCCGGGCGTTGATGTGTATTCCGCACTGCCTTTGCCGAAGCTTCATGGCTCTATGAGCGGCACCAGTATGGCCACCCCGCACGTGGCAGGCATTGCCGCGCTGTGGGCAGAGAAGACAGGGGCGAGGGGTGCTGCCTTGTGGCAGCAGTTGATCGTCAGCGCCCGTGCGTTGCCCATTGCTGTGGTGGACGCGGGCCGAGGCCTTGTGCAGGCCCCGTGATGGCGGTGCCCGGAACACGGCTGCATGACAGGGAGTGATCGCTGGCGGTTGGGCGTTCAGCCTTGCCGGGGGGCGCCCGGCAAGGCCATGATCTGGCATGTTGCTCCCGGTGGCCGATACTGGGTGTTGGGGGCAGGCAGGTTGGCGCCGCAATGCACAGAGGAGGTTGAACATGGCCGATTTGAACTCTCCAGCGGTTGAAGTGGTGGTGACGGTGGGAGAGCCGTACTTGCAGGACGTGGCGGAAATTGCTGCCGCGCTGGAAGGAGCGGGCTTGGGGGACTGTCAGGTGCTCGCCAGCATCGGGGTGATTACCGGCCGGGCGAGCCGGGACGTTCTGCCCAGATTGCAAGGTGTCAGGGGCGTACAGGCAGTGGAACTCTCCGGAGAGGTGTGGATACCTCCACCAGACGCGCCGATCCAGTGACCTGCGGGCTCCTGTCCAGAGCAGTGCCTTGCAGGCAATTCAAGAAAGGAGTGAGCGATGGCATTGAAGAGCTACGGGGTGCTGGCGGGCAAGGCGATTGCCGGCGCGCGGGAGGATGACGAGAGTAGTCCTCACTATCAGGTGCATGTCCGCGCGGCGGGGGTGGATTACCGCATCGCAGTCAACGTCAAGTCTGCCGGTGGCAAGCCGCAGGTGCTGTATCTGGCGGAAGACCGGTTCGAGCATCCGCTGCTGGCGAAGCTGACGGCCGTGGCGGAGGGCTACAGCCGCATTCCATCGGCACCGGGTGGGCTGGCGCTGGATTTCATCCGGGCCAACCTGTTCGACAAGTCCCGGATGCAGCCCTTGCCCCACAACCTTCCAGGCCCGGACAACGATCTGAACGACCGGGTGGAACACTATGTGGCGCGGGCCATACGCGAAGAGGGGGCGAGGGTGTTCGCCTTCGGCGAGCGTTGGGGGCCGGAAGCCGGCGTGCCCGACAAGATTTTCCATTTCCGGCCCGGCAACGGCATCCACGACATCCACATGAATCAGGGCAACGATGCCAATTACCAGAAGGACGACGGCGTGTGGCAGGACGGCGGACTGTTGTTCCACTTTCCGGCCACGGGGCAGTGGTCGGCCATCTTCCTGGCTTTCCAGTCCCAGTCCTGGCATACGGATGACCAGACCGGCCATGCGATCGCGGACGGGGGCGACGACCGCGGAGTGCGTATCGTTGCGGCGATGATCAATCCCGCCGGCCCGGAGCCGGAGACCGAGAGCGTGTGGCTGCTGAATGCCTCGCCGGTGGCGGTGGATGTGTCGGGCTGGAGCCTTGCCGACCAGCAGAAGCGGAAGAGCCCCCTGTCAGGGGTGCTGCCAGCCAATGGTGTACGCCAGATGGTGCTGAAGGCTCCGGCCAAACTGGGCAACTCCGGGGGCTTGATCACCTTGCTTGATGGGCAGGGGTTGAAGGTGCATGGTGTCAGCTACACCAAGGATCAGGCGCGCCGGGAGGGCTGGCTAGTGGTGTTCTGACCGGCACGGCCCGGGCACGGTGCTTCGGGCCGTGTTTGTGGGGGGGGCGAGCGCGAGCCTCTGCGCTCAGAGTGTTTCGCGCCGGCGGATCTGGTGCAGGAGGCTGACGGTTTCCGGGCTGGGAATCATGTTCAATGTGCGAGCCAGCGCATCCGCGCAGTGCTTGAACTGCCGCAGCGCCAATTGCGCATCCCCCCGCCGCGCATACAGGCGCATGAGTTCCCGGTGGGCGGACTCGTCGCAGGGGTCGATTTCCAGCAGGTGCCGCAGACTGTCGATACAACCGTGCGCGTCGCCTGTCTGGCGGTACAGGCCGTGGAGTCGCCGCTGCACGTCCAGCGCCGTTTCCTGCAGGCGGGCCCGCTCCTCCTGCAGCCATTCATCGTAGAGGTCTTCCACCAGCAGGGGGCCGCCGTAGAGCGTCTGCGCGTGCAGATAGGCGTCGATGGCGGCCCCGGTCTGGCCGTCCCGTTCCCGTTGCCTGCCCGTCCGGGCTTGGAGCAGAAAGTCCTCCCGGTCCACCCAGATGTCCAAGGCCGGGTTGAGCTGATAGTGCCCGTCGGCAAACACCAGGGCTGAGGCTGCAGGCAGGGTTTGGCCAAGGCACTTGCGCAGGGTGTAGATGGCCACGTTCAAGTTGTTGCGTGCCGCGTCGGCGGGGGCGTCGGGCCAGAAACGCTGCATCAGCACCTCTCGGGCCACGGGCGCGCGGCGGTGCAGGAGCAGGTACTTGAACACGGCCCGCGCCTTGCCGCCGGGCCAGTCCTGGACGGGGGCATCGTCGCGCAGGACGCGGAATTCGCCCAGGCAGTACACGCTCAGACCGCCGTGGGTCGTGCCGTGCCGGGACCGGTCGGCGGGCCGCTGGGCGGGCGTGGGCGCCGGATCGGCGTCGCCCCCGGTGCCCGGGGGCTTTTGCGGGGGGGCTCCCGCGGGAAGGGGAGAAAGCAAAGCGCGCAGGCGGTGAATCAGGCTGATTTCGCGCTCGATGGCCTCGGTTGCCGCGTCGAGCCGCGCCCGCGCCTCGCTGGCGTATTGCTCGCTCCGCTCCACCAGGCGGGAGACCGTTTCGCGCAGGTCGTCCGGTTCAGGCTTGCCCTGGCGCGCGGTTGAGTCCTGCCGTCCGGCGCCATCTGCCACAACGTCCGGGGCAGCGTGTCCGACCGTTTCCGGGAAGGTGCCAGCGGCCCGGGCTAGCGCGTGCAACTGCATGCCTTTCATGGTTTGGATCCCCTGGTTGCAACCCCATTTTGCATGAACACCGCAGCCGCACTGACCGAACCCGCAAGGGCTCGTCAGTCGCGCGAAAGTGCGGAGTTGGCCGTTTGTGTTCTGGTCATGCTGCCCGCCTGAGTGGTGCTGTCACGAGGCAAAGTGGAATAACGCACTGATTCATAGAGGCGACGAGCACTGGCTTGTATCTGATGCAGACTGGGGCGATGGTTTATTAATGCAGTTTTTGCCGACTTGTGGAAATGGTGTCAGGTTTGCCCGAACAAGACACTGACAAAACGCAGTCGCATATCCGGAATGCCGGCGTGGCAACCCGGGGGGGATGCCCTGCGTGGCGGGAAGGGGAGTTGCCAGACCGCGGGCGGAGGTGGGCGGATCAGTCGTTGGCCGCTGCGCGCAGGGCAGGGAGGTTCAATTGAAGACTGCCGTTGCCTTCCGTGACCCATTCCAGTCGCTTGAACTCGGCCATGACACGGCTGGCGGTTTCCGAGGTGATGCCCAGCAGCGCGCCCATGTCGTCGCGGGACAGCGCCATGCAGTGCCCGGGGGCATGGGGGTCTTCCAGGTGCAGCATCAGCCGTGCGATGCGCGACCGCGCCGACCCCGTCGAGAGGTAGGTGATCACGTAGTCCGCTTCTTCCAGGTTCTGCTGCCAGCGCTGCATCAGCGCCTGGAACTTGGCGGGGTCCGAATCGGCCGCCGCCCGCAAGGTGGCCACGGCGATCCGGCAGACAGTGCTGGGAACGATGCTCTGCGCCGTATGCTGGAAGCGGCCTTCCACCAGCAGTTCCAGGCCCAGCACATCACCGGGCCGCAGCAGGCGCACGATGCGCTGGGTACCGTCCGGCAGCACTTGCGAGAGCTTGATCGCACCCCGCTGCAGGGTCGAAATCCACGTGCCTGCCTGACCGGCATGATGGAGCAGCGCGCCGGCTTCCATCGCGCTTTGTTCGACCACTTGCGCCAGCGGGCCGACGGCATCGTCCACCAGGGCGGCGAACAGGTCTTGCTCCCGGATCGGGCAGGTGGTGCAAACGGGTGGGCCGTGGTGGCGAGCCGGGTTGGCGATGGATAAGGCGCGGGAATGGGCCATGGGCGGGGGAGAGGTTCTTTGTGGGGCTATCCTCGCATACTTGGCGGGCAAGCGTGTAGCCAAGGCGTCACGGCGCTGTGGCGAGCCCGCCGCCCGCCCGCGCACCGGAAACACCGGGGGCTCTCCCTCCCCGGTTAGAATCCCGCCTTCGACGCCAATCTGGTTCTCCCATGCTCAGCTATCGCCACGCCTTTCATGCCGGCAACCACGCCGACGTGCTGAAACACTTCGTGCTTGTGCAGGTGCTGCGCTACCTGGGGCAGAAGGACAAACCGTTCTTCTACATCGACACCCACGCCGGGGCGGGCTGTTACGCTCTGGATCGGGGCTACGCCACCCAGAACGGGGAGGCCGAGACGGGCATCCGCCGGTTGTGGACGCGCAAGGATCTGCCAGCTCCGCTGGCCGATTACGTGGACCAGGTGCGGGCGGTGAACCCCGGGGGCACGCTGCGTCTCTATCCGGGCTCGCCGCTGGTGGCCGAAAAAGTGTTGGCGCCCCCGTGCCGTTTGCGCCTTTTTGAGATGCACAGTTCCGATCTGCCGGCGCTGGAGCGGCAGTTCCGGGATTTCGGCAGCCGGGCGATGGTGCAGGGCGGCGACGGGTTTGCCGGATTGAAAGCCCTGTTGCCGCCACCGCCCCGCCGCGCGGCAGTGCTGATCGACCCTTCCTACGAGCAGAAGCAGGACTACCAGCGGGTGGTGGTGGCGCTCAAGGACGCGTTGACCCGCTTTGCCACCGGCACCTATCTGGTGTGGTATCCCCTGTTGCGCCGGCCGGAGGTGGCGCAACTGGTAGCCAAGCTCAAGCGCCTGCCGGCCAAGGATTGGCTGAACGTGAGCCTGACGGTGAAGGCTCCGGAGGAGGACGGCTTCGGGATGACCGGCAGTGGCATGTTCATCCTCAACCCGCCGTGGACCTTGGCGGAGACCCTGGATGCGGTGATGCCCTATCTGGTTTCCGTGCTCGGCCAGGACGCGGCCGCCGGTTTCCTGGTGGAACAAGGCGCCGGGGGGGAGGGGCCGGGGGCGGTGGCACCCGCTCAACTGGCCCGCCGCGCGCCGGTTTCGGCCAATCGCAACGCCGCATCGCAGCGGTCCGCCGTGCCGGCTCGGCCCGCTACGGCGGGCTCCGGGGCCCGCCCGCGTAAACCGCGCCCGGCGTAAAGCCCGGCTTCTGCCTTCCGCCAGGTCACCCCGAGGTTCGCCATGACGCCTTCCGCCTTCGATTTCGACGCCGCGCCCGACCGCTCCGGCACCGACAGCATGAAATGGCGCCGGGTGGCCGGTCGCGATGTCATTCCCCTGTGGGTGGCGGACATGGATTTTGCCGCGCCGCCCCCTGTGCTGGCGGCCCTCCAGGCCCGGGTGGCCCACGGCGTCTTTGGCTATGCCGACCCCTGGCCCAGCCTGGTGGATGCGGTGGTGGAGGGGATCGCCCGCGACCATTGCTGGCGCGTGCAGCCCGAATGGCTGGTGTGGCTGCCGGGGGTGGTGACGGGCTTCAATCTTGCCTGCCGCGCCGTGGGTGCGCCGGGCGACGGCGTGCTCACCGCCACGCCGGTGTACCCGCCCTTCCTGACCGCGCCGGCCAACAGCGACCGGGTGCTGCAGGCCGTGCCCCTGGCGGAACGGGACGGGCGCTGGGGTTGGGACTGGCCGGCGCTGGAGGCGGCCATCACCACCCGCAGCCGGCTGCTCATGCTGTGCCAGCCCCACAATCCGGTCGGCCGGGTCTTCAACCGGGATGAACTGACCCGCCTGCTGGCCGTGGCCGAGGCGCACGATCTGGTGGTGTGCTCGGACGAGATTCACTGTGGGCTGGTGCTGGAGCCGGGCCTGGAGCACCTGCCTTTCGCCAGTTTGGGCGAGGCCGCTGCCCGCCGCTCCATTACCCTCATGGCGCCTTCCAAGACCTGGAACATCCCCGCGCTCTACTGCGCCTTTGCCATCATCCCCGACCCGGCATTGCGCCGCGCCTATCTTCGGCAGATGCGGGGCATCGTTCCGCATGTGGGGGTGCTGGGGCTGGTGGCGACGGAGGTGGCCTACCGGGAAGGCGGGCCCTGGCGGGCTGCGCTGCTGGACGCCCTGCGCGGCAACCGGGACTGGCTGGCCGCCCGGGTGGCCGGGTTGCCCGGTCTGCGGATGAGCCCGGTGGAAGCCACCTACCTGGCCTGGATCGACTGCCGCGACTGGCTGGCCCGTTCCGGCGTGGGCAATGCCGCCGAGCACTTCGAGGCCCATGGGGTGCTGCTTTCCGACGGCCGGGATTTTGGCTTGCCGGGCTTTGTGCGCCTGAATTTCGGCTGTCCCCGGGCCCGGCTGGAGCAAGCCCTGGCGCGGATGGCCCGCGCCCTGACCGCCCCTAGTTAAAACGCAGGATGCGCTGGGGAATGTGGTCCAGCGGCATGACCTCGGCTGCGGCCCCGAGGCGGATCGCCTCTTTGGGCATGCCGAACACGACGCAGGAGGCTTCGTCCTCCGCCACGGTCTGGGCGCCGGCCTGACGCATCTGCAGCAGGCCCCGGGCGCCGTCGTCGCCCATGCCGGTCATGATGATGCCCAGGGCGTTCTGGCCCGCCGCCTCCGCCACCGAGCGGAACAGCACATCCACCGAGGGCCGGTGCCGGTTGACCACCGGGCCGTCGCGCACTTCCACGTGATACTGGGCGCCGCTGCGCTTGAGCTGCATGTGGCGGCCCCCGGGGGCGATCAGCACCCGGCCGGGCATGACCCGGTCGCCATCCTGGGCCTCGCGCACGCTCATGGCGCACAGGTTGTCCAGCCGCTGTGCGAACAGGGCGGTGAACTTCTCCGGCATGTGCTGGACCACCACGATGCCCGGCGACATGGCCGGCAGGTGGGTCAGTACCGCCTCCAGCGCCTGGGTGCCGCCGGTGGAGGTGCCGATCGCCACCACCCGGTCGGTGGTGCGCTGCAAGGCCCTGCCAGCCTGCGGCGCCGGGGCTGCCTGGGGCTGGATCTGGGCCAGCGGGCGCCGGTTGAGCCGCGCCGGGTTGGCGCGGCTGGCCGCGCGTACCGCGTGGATGATGTCGTTGCTGGCTTCCTGCAGGAACGTCTTGAGCCCGATGCGCGGCTTGGTGACGATGCCCGCCGCGCCTGCCGCCAACGCCTGCATGGTGGTTTCGGCACCTTGCTCGGTGAGCGTGGAGCAGATCACGACCGGCGTCGGGCGTTCGGCCATGATCTTGCGCAGGAAGGTCACCCCGTCCATGCGCGGCATCTCCACGTCCAGCACGATCACGTCAGGCCAGTCCTGCTTCATTTTTTCGAGGGCGAACACCGGATCTGGCGCGGTGCCGGTGACGGTGACCCCCGGCGCTCCGTTCAGTACCGACGTCAGGACTTGTCGGACCACGGCGGAGTCATCGACGATCATGACCTTGATGCTCATCGTTCTCTCCCGGTGGGGCGTGGCGTAGCCATGTGTCAGGCGGCCTCCTGGTCCGCTTCACCTTCCAGCCCGGCGGCGGCCATCTTCATCGTCACCCGGCCGTTCCAGACGTCGAACAACAGGTTGCGGTGCCCGGTGCCTTCCACGTGGGCGGCGGAGCAATGCAGCTGATGGGCTTCGATCATCTGGCGGGCCGCTTCCACGTTCTTGCGTCCGATCATCACCGGCTCGCGCTTCTTGATCCCGGGGAACATGTCGGCGCCACCGAAGACGCGGACCCGGAACTCCCGGGGGTGGGCGCCCGCCGCCCGGATCTCGGCCAGTATCAGCTCGATGGCTTCATCGCCATAGCGGCCGTCCAGCGGCTGGGCCGGGTGGCGGCTGGCCCGGCCGGGGAGCATGTAGTGGCACATGCCGCCCAGCAGCCGGGTCGGGTGCCAGAACACCAGCGACACGCAGGAGCCCAGCACGGTGCGGATCCGGGTGTAGTGGTCGCCGAAGTAGAGTTCCCCCGGGCGCAGGAAGATCTCGATGACGCAGTCGGGCTTACGCATCGGGCTTGCGGTAAATGGAAGGGCGCACCAGGGTCAGGGCTTCGGTGACGCCATTGAGGCTTTCCGACTGGCTGACCAGGAAATAGCCGCCGGGTTTAAGCTGGGGCAGCATGCGCCCCACCACCTGGCGCTTGGTGGCGGCATCGAAATAGATCATCACGTTGCGCAGGAAGATCACGTCGAAGCTGCCAAGCTGGGGCAGGGGAGCGGTCAGGTTGATGTGTGCGAAGCGCACCCGCTCCCGTAGCGCGCGGGTGATCAGGAAGGTGCCTTCCTGGGGGCCGGTGCCCTTGAGACAGAACTTGCGCAGCATCTCCCGGGGGATGCCGCGCAGCAGGTCCTGCGGGTAATGGCCCGCCCGGGCGGTTTCCAGTACCCGGGTGCTGATGTCCGAGGCGACGATCTCCCAGTTGTGGTGACCCAGGGTGTCGGCCAGCACCATGGCGATGGTGTAGGGCTCGGCGCCGCTGGAGCAGGCGCCGCTCCAGATGCGCAGGCCACTGCGGCCGCGCAGGCTGGGGAGGATTTCTTCGCGCAGGAAATCGAAGTGCTTGGGCTCGCGGAAGAAATACGTTTCGTTGGTGGTGAGCAGGTCCACCGCCATTTGCCGTTCGGCACCGTCCCGCTGCAGCAACTGGAAGTAGTCGCCGAAACTCTCCAGCCCGTGGTGCTTGAGCCGCCGCGTCAGGCGGCTCACCACCAGCGGTTTTTTGGCATCGCTCAGGTTGATGCCCGCGGCCTGATGGATGAAGTCGCGAAACTGGGCGAACTCCCGGTCCTGCAGGCGGGGGGCATCGGCAAGGACGGCGCTGGCGGGGAACATGGCCTGGGGCGCGCGGCTCAGGCCGCCAGTGCCGGAGCGCTGGCGGCCTGGGCGGCCTGGGCGTCCAGGGCAAGCTCGGACAGCTCGTCCAGGGCCAGCACCCGGTCGGGCTCCAGCAGCACCACGAACTGCCCGCCGACCTTGCCCATGCCGCGGATGAAATCGCTGCGCATGTGGGCGCCAAAGGCGGGCGGAGGCTCGATCTGGCTGGCGGGAATCTCCAGCACCTCGCTCACCGCGTCCACCACCACGCCGATGAGCTGCTGCTCGCTTTCCTCGCCCAGTTCCACGATGACGATGCAGGAGCGGCGGGTGATGGCCGTGCTGCCCCGCCTGAAGCGGGCTTTCAGGTCCATCACCGGCACCACCGTGCCGCGCAGGTTGATCACCCCCCGGATGCAGGCGGGCATCATCGGTACGGTGGTGACGTGGCCGTATTCGATGATCTCCTTCACGCTCAGGGTTTCCACCGCGAGCGATTCCCCGTCCAGGGTGAAGATCAGGTATTGCCGGGGGTCTTCATCGCTGGCCCGGGCCGGGGCGTTCAGTAGGGTGGCCATGGCGCTTACCCCTCGAACACCACGAAGTCACTCTCCTGCATGGGCGCCGGGAAGCCGCCCCGGCTCCCGCCGGCCGCACGCATGGGCATGCTCATGGGGGCGGAGCGAGCCAGTGGCGCGCGTTCCATCGCCGGGCGGCTGGCCGCGACGGTGAAGAAGCTCATGCTCTGCTGCAACTGGCCGGCCTGGCCGCTCATTTCCTCGGCGGTGGCCGCCAGTTCTTCCGAAGCCGAGGCGTTTTGCTGGGTGGCCTGGCTCAACTGGCTCATGGCACCGTTGATCTGATGCACGCCGGAAGTCTGCTCCTCCGAGGCGGAGGCGATCTCCTGCACCAGATCGGACGTCTTGGTGATGCTGGGCACGATGGTGTCGAGCAACTGGCCGGCCCGTTCTGCCAGGGCCACGCTGCCCTTGGCGGTTTCCGAGATTTCCTGGGCGGCCACCTGGCTGCGCTCGGCCAGCTTGCGCACCTCGGCGGCCACCACGGCGAAGCCCTTGCCGTGTTCGCCCGCCCGGGCTGCCTCGATCGCCGCGTTGAGGGCGAGCAGATTGGTCTGGTAGGCGATGTCGTCGATGATGCCGATCTTTTCGGCAATGCTCTTCATCGCGGTCACCGTCTCCCGCACCGCCTTGCCTCCCTCCACGGCTTCCCGGGCCGCCTGGGTGGCCATGGTGTCGGTCAGCTTGGCGTTTTCGCTGTTCTGGCTCACCGAGGCGGACATCTCTTCCACCGAGGCGGAGGTTTCCTCCACGCTCGCCGCCTGTTCGCTGGCGGACTGGGACAGGCTCTGGGCGGTGGCGCTGACCTCTTCGGAGGCGCTGGAGATGGCATCCGCGGTGCCGCGGACTTCGGCAATCACTTCCGAAAGCTTGGTCAGCGTACCGTTGATGGACGATTTCAGCTCCAGGAACCGGCCCTGATACTGCCCGGTCATGGCCCGGGTGAGATCACCCCGCTCCACCGCCGACATGATGTGGATGGACTCGGTGACCGGAGCCACCATGGCGTCCATGGTGCCGTTGACGCCCTCCACGATGCGGCGGAAGTCGCCCTTGTGGCGGCCCGCATCGGCCCGCACATCGAGCCGGCCGGCGACGGCTGCCTCGGCGAGCTTGCGGGTGTCTTCGATCAGGGCGCGGATGTTGGTCCGAACCTGTTCCACGTTGTCGTTGATAAAACGTTTCTTGCCCGGGAACAGTTCCAGTTGCGCTTCCAGATTGCCCTCACCGAACTCGCGGATGCAGGCCATGGCTTTCTTCTTGACGTTGATATGGCCGGCCACCATGGCGTTGATGCCCTGGGCCATGG
>DAITAZ010000084.1:0-2724 GCA_036824045.1 Rhodocyclaceae bacterium | reverse complement strand
CGAGGGTGCGGGCGTGGTGACGGCGCTCGTCGTTCAGCATTTGGCGTAATTCGGGAAGTTCCTGTTCGAGATGGCGCAGCCGGCGTGCATCCGCTGCCTGACCTGCGCCAACCTGATGGGAGAGCATGTGGACGTCGGCATAGAGCCGATGGCGGCCTTCCGGGCTGGTGGCCTTGTGCGTGTAGGCTGCCCAGAGGGGCCCCGCCACCTCCCCTTGATTGAGGCATGCGGTCCAGGCGGCGAGCACTTCGCTTTCGCTCTGGTAACTGTCAAAGCGTTGCAGGGACTGAGCGAACTTGTGGTCCAGATGGCGTTGCAGGGTTTCGGACACCTCGTTGCGGGACATGGACCAGGTAATGGCTTCCACATGGAGGCCGAATTCATCTTTGAGCGGGGCTGCAAACCGGAAGCGCTTGGCAAAGCGCTGCAGTTCTCCCAGCGGCAGGCAGGTGCCGATCACCGGGCAGTGATACTTTTCTTCCAGTTCCCACAGCTTGGTGCGCTTGCCGTTTGCGGGCGGTGCCGACTGCGGGGGCAACTCCAGGGGGGTGGCATCGGCCGTGTCGGGTGCAAACGCGTTGGCCACGAGTTGGCGGATCGGGATGATGCGTTTCATTGGCAGCGCTCCCGCGGGTACGTTTCGAGTTGATCGGCTACCTTTTCGCACAGGGTGCGCATTTCCCGGTCGACTCCGGGGGTCTGGGCAAGCTTCTCCAGCAGGTGGGCGGCACGGCTGGCAGCATGGCGGCAACCCGTAAGACGGTGCTGCAGCAGACAATTGAGTGCGCCAGCGCAGAGTTCAAGGTTGATCATCGTGGGGCCTCCAGGCGAGATGGGACTACGTGCTTTCATTTCCTGGCTGGGCGGCAGTGGCTTTGGGGGCCGCACTTGCCGATTGGGTGCTGGAAAAAAGCATGGGGCAACGCGTAACGGTTCCGCGTGTTCGGTCCGAGATTCGGCGGGCTGCCTGGGCATTGCCTGGGTGGCTGGCTGTGAAACGGGCGCGGGGGGCCGATTCCCCGAGCCGTGGTGGAAAGTATACGGCGTTTTGTTGCAAATGAGAAGCGATATCAATAAGTGCGGGCATGATCTGTTTTCATGGGGCCCGCCATCCGCCGGAGATCGCGCGGCCGCGCTATAGTGATTGGCTTCGCCATGCACTTGGCTGTTTGAGGAAGCGGAGTCTGTCTTGAACCTGAATGATCTGCGTTACGTGGTGGCAGTGGCCCAGACGCGCAATTTCCGGAGGGCGGCAGAGCAATGCTTCGTGAGCCAGCCGGCCCTGTCGGTCGCGATCCAGAAACTGGAAGACGAGCTGGGCGTGCGTATCTTCGAGCGGCGGCGGACGGCCGTGACGGTGACGCCTATTGGTGAGCAGGTGGTGGCCCAGGCGCAGCGGGCGCTGGAGGAAGTGGCGCGGGTGAAGGAGATCGCACGTCAGGGGCAGGATCCGCTGCTGGGACCACTCAAAGTCGGGGTGATCCATACGGTGGGTCCCTATCTGCTCCCGGATCTGATTCCCTTGCTGCACGACCGCGCGCCGGATATGCCTTTGGTGGTGGAGGAAAACCAGACTGCCCGGCTCGACGAGATGCTGCGTAACGGAAAGCTCGACGTGGTCATCATCGCCTTGCCGTTTGGCGGCCCGGGCATCGTCACCACGCCCGTCTTCGATGAGTGCTTCCAAGTGGTCGTGCCGAGGGAGCACCCTTGGTGCGGCCGGCTGGCGGTGGGGGCAAACGAGCTCGGAAACGAGCGGGTGTTGTTGCTGGACGCCGGGCACTGTTTCAGCAACCAGGTCGTCGGAGCCTGCCCGGAACTGGGGAGCCGCGGGCAGGTGCAGCAAGGGAACTCGCTGGAAACCATCCGCAACATGGTGGCTTCCGGTTTGGGCATTACTGTGTTGCCTGCCAGTGCCAACGTGGAACGTTACGCCAGCCCGCGGTTGGCGGTGGTGCCCTTTGCCGACCCGGCGCCCGCGCGGCGGATTGCGCTGGCGTGGCGCAAGAGTTTCAGCCGCGAGCGGGCGGTAGAGGTGCTGGCCGATGCGATCCGCGGAATCGCCAACCCGGCGTTGCGGCCGGTGCGGCCCGCTGTGTCGGATTCTCCGGGCGCGAGGTTGAGCATTCACGGCGCTTGATGCGGCGCAAAAATTATCCCTTGACGGGGAGAGGCCCTTTTGTTCAAATACGAATCGTTCTCGTTAGCGATTCTGTTCCCGATCATGAACAAGGTGGCTGAAACAAACCTCCCTCCCGACAATGGCCTTGCGACAAAGCCGGGGCTGTGCGGGGGCAGCGGAGAGCCGGCGGAGATTGCCAGCAGCGTGTTGCTGCAAGGCCGCTCCCGTGTTCTGATCGAGCACATGGGCGAGCGCTATTGCCTGCAATTGACGCGGGCGGGCAAGCTGATCCTGACCAAGTAAGCGCGCCCGGCGGCGTGCCACTGAGAAGAGGCGAACCATGTACGTGTGTGTATGCCATGGTGTGACGGACGGGCAGATCAAGAAGGCCGCCCAGGCGGGTGCCAGCAGTCTTCGGGATCTGAATGTGCTTTTTGGTCTGGGTGAGGAATGCGGGCGCTGTGCCCGCTGTGCCCGGGATTGCCTGCGTGCAGCCCAGCCTGGCTGTACCCAGGGTGCCGCTACTCAGACACCTGTGGCTGAAGGGGCCTGAACGTATTTTTCGGCCGTTCCCCGGGCTCCGCGGTCGATCGCGTGCCGGG
>DAITAZ010000063.1:0-12355 GCA_036824045.1 Rhodocyclaceae bacterium | reverse complement strand
CCCAAGATGAAGAAGGACATCACCGTCTACGCCACCGCAGGGGACACCCACACCCTGCTCGCCGTGGCCAAGACCCACAAGATTCCCGTCGAGTTCGAGTGCCAGAACGGCGAATGCGGCTCCTGCGCCGTCGAAGTGGTCATCCTCTCCGACAAGGCCCCCATGGGTGTGGCCCTGACGGAAAAGGAAAAGGTCGCCCTCAAGCTCGCCGGCAAGATCACCAAGGACCAGATCGCCGCCGCTGAAGAGAAAGACGTCCCGCCCCCCTGGCGCCTCGCCTGCCAGTTCATCGTCCGCAACGAGGACATCCTGGTCAAATTCTGACCCAGGCTGTCCCCGCGACGCACACCCAACGCCCGCCTCGCGCGGGCGTTGTCACATGCGGGGCGGGCGGGGAGGCAGGGGCCGGGTGGCACGCCGGCCGACGACGATGAGCGCCACCGTGGTGGCCGCGACGGCCAGCATCAGCGGCTCGATGGACTCGCCCAGCAGCACGGCGGAAAAACCGAGGGTGAGAAACAACTGCAGCAACTGGATCTGGCTGACCTTGGCGATGCCGCCCAGGAGCAGGCCCCGATACCAGAAGAAGAAGCCGATCCACTGGCTCATCAGCCCCAGGTAGGCGAAGGCGCCCCAGGCCGGGGCGGGCACGGCCGCCAGATCCGGCGGGCGGAAGCCGAGCATCGCCGGCAGGGTGACCGGCAAGCCCAGCACCAGCGCCCAGGAGATCACCTCCGGCCCGCGCATGGATTTGGTGGCGATCGCCCCGCAGGCGTAACCCAGCCCCCCGAGCAGAACCCCCAGCAGCAGCAGGGCATCCGGGAGATGCACGGCGCCCGCGGCATGGACCCACGCATAGCCGCAGACCAGCACGGAGCCGGCCACCGCGCACAGCCAGAACACCCGCGGCAGGTGTTCCCGATTGAGCGTGGCGCCGATGACGGCAGTGGCCAGCGGCAGCACCCCATTGATGACCGCCGAGTGGCTGGAAGACACCCATTGCAGCGCCAGGGTGTTGAGCAGGGGCCAGCCGAAGACCACGCCGCTGGTGGTCCCGAGCAAGGGCCACCAGGCCTGGCGGGGCGGGCAGCGCGGATTGGTGAGCAGCAGATAGGCGATGCCGGCCACGGCCGCCAGCACCGCCCGGCCGGACCAGACAAACCAGGCCGACATGACATCGCCGGCGAGCGCGATCTTGGTCACCGGCATGGTGAGGCTGAAGATCAGCACGCCAAGCGCGCCCAGCAGCAAGCCGGCGAGAGATGGATTCATGGCGGGGCGGAACCGGTCAATGGTGTGGGCAAGCGGGTACGGGGAGGCATTCTAGTGCACCCGGGCCGCCCGCCCCGGGCAAACCCGGGTGACCGGCCGGGAGGCACTCTGGATAACTGTTTTTATATACAGTATCATCCCCGCCATGGATGCCCCCTCCCCCACACCCCCGCCGCCCCGCGGCCGGGGCGCTGCCCACAACCCGGACAACCGCTACGCCGCCTGGGCGCGCAGCCCCTTTGACGACGGCTGGGGAGAGCCCGCAGCGGACGCCCCCGGCCCGCGTACCGAACTGCTGGTGGATACCGCCCGCAGCGTCATCGCCCGCAACCAGTCCCCGGACGTGCCGTTCAGCCAGTCCATCAACCCCTACCGGGGCTGCGAGCACGGCTGCTGTTACTGCTTCGCCCGCCCCAGCCACGCCTGGCTGGGCCTGTCTCCCGGGCTGGATTTCGAGACCCGCATCTTCCACAAGCCGGACGCCCCGGAGCGCCTGCGGGAGGAACTGGCCCACCCCCGCTACCGCTGCAGTCCCATCGCCCTGGGGGTGAATACGGACGCCTACCAGCCGGTGGAACGGCACCTGGGGCTCACCCGGCGCATCCTGGCGGTGCTGGCGGACTGTGGCCACCCGGTGTCCATCATCACCAAGTCCGCCCTCATCGAACGGGATCTGGACATCCTGGCTGACATGGCCCGGCAGAATCTGGCGGAAGTCATGGTCAGCATCACCACCCTGGAGCCGGCCCTGGCTCGCGCCATGGAGCCCCGGGCCGCCGCCCCCGCCCGGCGGCTGGCCACCGTGCGCGCCCTGGCCGGGGCGGGGGTGCCGGTGGGCGTGCTATGCGCGCCACTCATCCCCGCCCTCAACGACACCGAGATGGAAAGCATCTTCCAGGCCGCCCGCGCGGCCGGCGCCGAGAGCGGCGGCTATGTGCTGCTGCGCCTGCCACTGGAACTGGGCAGCCTGTTCACCGACTGGCTGGCCCACCACGCCCCGGGCCGGGCCAGCCGGGTCATGAGCCTGCTGCGCCAGATGCGCGGCGGCGCCGACAACGACAGCCGTTTCGGCCACCGCATGCGTGGCCAGGGCCCGCTGGCGGACCTGATCAGCCAGCGCTTCCACGCCACGGCCCGCAAGCTGGGGCTCAACAAAATCCGGCGCGAACTGGACTGCAGCCACTTCCGCCCGCCCCGGGAGGCGAGGCAGATGGGCTTGTTCTAGGGGCTGGGGCGCTCAGTAACAGTCGTCTCCCGCCGGGCTCAACCGGGGTGCCCAATCCAGCGCCTGCTCGATGTCCTCCAGGATGTCCTCCAGGTCTTCCAGCCCGGCGGAGATGCGCACCAGCCCTTCGCTGATCAGGTGGGCCGCCCGTTCCTCCGGGGTGTAAAAGGAATGGGTCATGCTGGCCGGGTGCTGGGCCAGGCTTTCCGCGTCCCCCAGGCTCACCGCGCGGGTCACAAGTCGCAACGCGTTCATGAAGCGGCGGCCCGCCTCCAGCCCCCCTTTCAGCTCGAATGCCACCATGCCGCCGGGCAGCCGCATCTGCCGGCAGGCCAGCGCGTACTGGGGAAAAGTCGGCAGCCCCGGGTAATGGCATGCGGCCACCTGGGGGTGCTGGGCCAGATATTCGGCGATGCCCTGGGCGTTCTGGGCGTGGCGCACCATGCGCAGGGCCAGCGTCTTCAACCCGCGCAGGACGAGGAAGGCGTCCTGGCTGGAGAGCACGGCGCCGGTCATGTCCTTGACACCACAAAAGCGCACCTGATCCAGCACCGCTTTCGGGCCCACCACCGCGCCGGCGATCAGATCACCATGCCCGCCCAGGTACTTGGTGGCCGAGTGCACCACGAAATCCGCCCCCAGTTCCAGGGGGCGCTGCAGATAAGGCGTGCAGTAGGTGTTGTCCACCACCACCCGCGCCCCGGCCCGGTGAGCGCGCTCAGCCACCGCCGCGATGTCCACCAGCCGCATGTTGGGGTTGGCCGGCGTCTCGAAGAACACCACCTTGGTCCGGGCGCTCAGGGCCTCATCCAGATTGTGCGGCTCGGTGAGATCCACAAAACGCACCGTCACCCCGAACTTCGCCAATCCGTGATTGAAGAAACCGAAGGTGCAGCCATAGAGGGTCTTGTCCGCAACCAGCTCGTCGCCCGGTGCCAGCAGCGTCCACAGCAAGGAGGCGGTGGCGCCCATGCCCGAAGCGGTCACCAGCGCCGCCTCGCCCCCCTCCAGGCTCGCAATCCGCGCCTCCAGCAGCGCGGTGGTGGGGTTGCCCACCCGGGTGTAGATGAAACCCTCCAGCTCCCCGGCAAAGCGGGCCGCCCCTTCCTCGACAGTCGGGAAAGTGTAGGTGGAACTCAAATACACCGGAGGGTTGAGCGCGCCGGGGCCGGCGTAGGGGTCGTAGGCGTGGTGGATGGCCCGGGTGGCAAAACCCGGTTTCGAATCACTCGGAGGCAGCATGGGGCACCCAAATCTGGCAGTGGAGGGCGGATAATCAGCCGAACGCGCAGCGCCAAACAAGCAAAGCAACCGATGCTTGTTCGGTCACGTTCGGGCAAAGCATGTTGGCACCGAAGCCGCTGCGCGTACACCGAATGATTTTCAGCGCAGGAGCGCGCCAATGCCCATCGACCGAATCGACGCCGAAATCATCCGCCTTCTGCAGAAGGACGGACGGATGCTCAACAAGCAGATCGCCACCGCCACCGGGCTGGCCCCCTCCAGCGTGCATGATCGCCTCAAACGCCTGTGGGCCGAGGGGATACTCACCGGAGCTTATGTGGAGGCTGACCCCAAGGTACTGGGCGTGGGGCTTGAAGCGCTGCTGATGATCGAGCTGGCCAAGCACGAACGCAGCATCGTCGACCGCTTCATGGAAGAAATCGTGCACATCCCCGAGGTGCGCTCCGCCCACCTCATCACCGGCCGCTACGACATCGTGGTCCACGTGGTGGCGCGGGACACCCGGCACCTGCGGGATCTGGCCCTGGACCACTTCACCAGCCGGCCCGGCGTCACCCGCATCGAGACCTCCATCATCTACGAGACCAGAACCCGGCACGTGCTGCCGGCCCTCAACGGCCTCCTGGAAGACTAGGCGCCGCCAGGGGCCAGCGGGCCCCGCTCAAACCAGCAGGGCATCGCGGCTGAACTGCAGCAGGCGGCCCCGGTAGGGGCTGCCATCGTGCAGGGGCTCATCGAGCCGCGTTTCGGTCAGCGCAAAACCAAAGTCCCGCATACGGCGGTTGAACGCCGCGCGATTGCCACGGTTGGGGTCGATGATCAGGACTTCGGCCTTGGGGGCCGCATGCCGGTGCAGGAAACCGGCCAGTTGCTCCGGGTGGCAGCGCTCGTAGAGCACGTCACTGCCGATGATCAGGTCGAACCAACCCAGTTCCACGCTCGTCCGCGTCCAGTTGCCATTGAAGTAAGGCAGGTCCGGAAGCTGGTTGAGCACCAGATTGGCGTGGAGGAATGCCCGCGCCAACGGGTGGCAATCACTGGCAGTGATGTCGCCCTGGCGGCGGTGGACCACCAGACTGGCCAGCGCCAGCCCGCAGCCGATTTCGAGAATACGTTTGCCGTCGATATCCCAACTGTGCATCAGATGCGCCAGTTTCCGGGCCGACGGCCAGACTTGGCCAAACAGGGGCCAACACGCTGCGGAAATACCCTCGGCCGCCGCCAGGCCGCGGGGGTCGTGGTACTGCTGGCGATCCAGCAGCGCACGAATGCGAAGATCAGATTCGCTGGCGATGGGAACATCCAGGTATCGGACTGCGTAACCTGGCGCCCCCGCCTCTTCGGACGGCGAACCGTCCGTCAATGCCGGCGCCGGGGGAAGGTTGCCCCGGTGCTGCGCCCTTCGATGTGCCGGAAGGTGATGCGCCCCTTGCTCAGGTCGTAGGGCGAAAGCTCCAGCGAAACCTTGTCACCAGCGATGATGCGGATGTGGTTCTTGCGCATCTTGCCGGCCGTGTACGCTACCAGCGCATGGCCGTTTTCGAGGGTGACGCGAAACCGGGCATCCGGCAGCACTTCGCTCACCACGCCATTCATCTGAATCAGCTCTTCTTTGGACATTGCCATTTCTCCTGAAGAATTCTTGTCATCAAGAAGCGCAGCCAGGCCGCGCCTCCCCCGACGGGCCCTGCCTGGAGGGCCCGCGCCCCGTTCTCAGGAAAATGCAATGCGCACACCCTGCAGGACGAGCGGACCTCAATCTGCAGCGCGGACGTTGACCGCCTGGGGCCCCTTGGCGCCCATCGCGGAATCGAACTCCACGCGCTGACCGTCGGCCAGCGTCTTGAACCCGCTGCCGGTAATTGCGGAGAAATGGACGAAGAGATCCTTGCTGCCATCATCCGGCGTGACAAAGCCGAAACCCTTGGACTCGTTGAACCACTTCACAATGCCTGTTGCCATGTTGAATATCCTGTACTTAACCAAAAAAATGGGGAGCCATTCCCCGACTGAGAGGGCGAAGGTCAAGACGACGGGATAATCGAGGAAGGAATACCGCAGGCAAACAACGCGGAAACTGCACAAGACAACAACGGCGGTACTTGAAAGTCGCCTTCGCACTGTGCACGCAAAACCCCGGCTTGGCAAACTATATTTTTGCGGCGCAGCAATTTTTTGGGGCACCCACCTGCCCGCGCCGCCGAACCCTAGCGGGACAACCAGACGTAGCAGCCTTCCCGAAAGGCCGGGGATCGGGACTGCCGATCGCACTCCGCCCGGGACTTCGCCCCCGACTCCAGCGCCCAGCGCTCCCCCGCCGGGCGGTCGCCATTGAGCACGCCCCCCGGTTCGTGCATCGTGTCCGCCGTACCCAATCGCCAGCCCGCCCCGACCAGCACAAGCGCCAGAGCCACGGCCAAGGCCCCGGAACGGGCCCCGGGGTAGCGAGCCAGGCAGGCCAGCGCCGCCAGGCCCGCCACCAGCGTCAGCCCCGCCGCCACCGGCACCAGCCCGAGGAGCACCAGGATCGCCATCAGCGCCCCGTAGGCGGACGATTCCGAACGGGGCCCCGCCACCACCTCGAAGAGCTTGACGCAGGTCACGTCCGCCGCCACCGCCAGCACCCCGAAGATCACCAGATCCAGCACGCCAAAGGCACGCCCCCGCACACGACGGTACCAAAACGCCGTCGAGACCAGCCACGCTACCAACGTGCCGATCTCGATGAAGAGATTCAGGATTTCCATCTACACAGAGGGCAGGGTCGAGGCACACGCCCCGGGGAAGGGGCAGCTTACCCCGATGCCACGCCGCGCCTCAGCCAGTGAAAGCTGGCAAAGCCCGCCCACATCCGGCGCCCGCACGGCCCCGGCAGGGTGGCGCTGGAAGCCGTGCCGAGGCGGCTCCCCGCGCCGCTGGCCGGTCAGAAACCGCTACAAAAGACGGCCCGCGAACCGTAAACCCCAACGGCACCTCGCCGCCCCCCTGCGGCGCCCCTCAAGAACCGGAACCCGACACGACATGAACGCTTATTTCAACTCGCTCAAAGGTCTGCTGATCCTGCTGGTTTCGGTGTGCGTTGGCGGTTTCGTCCTGCTCTTCATCGAAGGCCAGGTCGCCCTGCGCAACCTCGAGCGGGCCGCCATCCAGATGGGCGACGGCAAGGACATCGTGGCCGACATCCTGCCGCCGCCCCTCTACATCATCGAAACCCACCTGCTCGCCTACCAGTTGCTGGACGTGCCCGTGGGGGAGCGCCCGGCGCTGGCCGAAAAGCTCAAGCAACTCCGCACCGACTACGCCACCCGCAATGCCTACTGGCAAGACAAACGGGAGGACATCGACGCCTCGGCCGCCCAGTCGCTGCTTGGCCTGCAAAAGGAAAAGGGCGAAACCTACTGGAAACGGCTGGACGAAGCCTTCCTGCCCGCCGCCCTGGCCGGGCGGGATGGCGACGCCGCCAAGGTCTTCGCCGAACTCAAGCAGCTCTACGACGCCCATCGCAGCGGCGTGGACCAGACCGTCAAGGCCGCCGGCGGCTGGGCCGACGCCCGCCTGGCCGACCTCTCCGCCACCGCTTCCAACACCCTTGGCATCCTCTCTGCCGTCGCCGCCCTGTGCGTGGCCATGGCCATCGGCATCTACATCGTCGTCGCCCGCCGCATCAGCCGCATGCTCGGCGGCGAACCCGAACTGCTGCGCGCCGAAATGCAGCGCCTGGCCAGTGGCGACCTCCAACCCGCCGCCACCCCCTGCCCCGAGGGCAGCGTGCTGCACGCCCTTCAGCACGCCCAACAGCGCATCCGCGCCCTCGTCGAACAAACCGGCAGCGAATCGGTCACCGTGGACCAGCAGGTCGGCAGCGTGCGCGCCAGCCTCAGCAAGCTTGGGCAAAACGCCCACCTGCTCGCCGACGCCGCCCTATCCACCAGCGCCGCCATGGAACAGATCGCCGCCAGCGTCGCGCTGATCGAGGAACAAACCCACCGCGCCCAACAAGCCGTGGCCCAGGCCGGTGAAGAAGCCTCCCGCGGCGTCAAGGCGCGCGAGCAAAACCTCGACAGCATGGAGCGCATCGCCCACGCCAGCGCCCAGGCCCAGGGAAACGTTGCCCAACTCGGCCAGCTCTCCACTCAGGTCACCAGCATCGTTCAGACCATTCGCGAAATCGCCGATCAAACCAATCTGCTCGCCCTCAACGCCGCCATCGAAGCCGCCCGCGCCGGCGAGCAAGGCCGCGGCTTTGCCGTCGTCGCCGACGAAGTGCGCAAACTCGCCGAGCGCACCGGCCTGGCAACCGCCGAAGTCGGCCAGCTCATCAGCGCCATCCAAAGCGGCATCCAGCACGCCGTCGCCTCCATCGACGCCAGCGTCCAGGACATCGACGTCGGCCGCGCCAGCGCCCGCGACACCGGCCTCGTCCTGAGCAACATCCACCAGCGCGTGGAAGCCGCCACCGCTGCCGTCGCCGACATCGTCAACGCCACCTGCGAAGTCGCCTCCGCCACCCGCCAGATCAACGAAAACATGGCCACCGTCAGCGGCCTCGCGGACACCGAACAAGCCGTCGTCCGCGCCACCCTCACCGCCGGCGACAACCTGGGCAACGTCTCGGTCCGCCTGAGCCAGTCGCTCACGGTGTTCCGGTACTGAGCGCGCCGCATCCACCGGACCGCATATGCTGGCCCGGCATGTCACCACGCCCCCGCCCGAAGGCACATCCAAGCGCTCGCAGTCGGCGCGCCCCCAAAGGTCGTGCATGAAGCCAGGTGACAAATGGGCGCCGATGGAACGCTGCTGCCGTCGCGCCCGTCGCAACACGCCAGCAGACATCCACGCATTGGCCGGCGTTCGATCGCAGAGGTCAATCAATGCCTGCTCCCGGCATCCGGCTCCAGCCAGGTCCTCAGCAATGCGGGCTTCCACCCCAATCAAAGCCTGAAAGGCGCTGAGCACAGCTAGGTCACCGCAGCGCTCCGGAGAGGCCCACCTGCCCGGCATCAATGCCCCATGTAACAACTCGCGGTGCTACGCGCAATACCGTTGTCTGCCGTTACTGCGTCATGAGTGCATCACAACAGCCTCTGGAGAGTCCCAATGGGAGTAACGTCCTTCAGTGATCGAACGATCGCTTTCAGGTTGAATGCCACACTGATTGGCGCGATTGTGAGTGTTCTGTGCCTCGTTGGCCTCGTTCTGGGCAATTGGCTGAGCGCCAGAATGGAAGAAAAGGCGCTTGTCGAGGTGCAGCGGACCAACCGGCTGGTCGTTGACATGATCGACGCCTACGCGCAGCAGTTGGAAAGTTCCGCGTCCATGCTGGGCGCACAGTTCGCAGCCCCTCTACCCAAAACCGTTGTGGGTGATGTGACGCTAGCGAACCAGGCGGTGGAACGGTTCACCCATAGCACCAGCGCAGTCGCCACAATCTTTGCCCGCCAGGGCGACAGCTTCGTGCGCATTGCGACAACGCTCAAGAATGACCAGGGAGAACGCGCCGTCGGCACTGCGCTGGCAACAACGCATCCAGCACTATCGCTGATCAAGTCTGGCAATACCTACACCGGGCCCGCCACGCTCTTTGGTCAGGAATACATGACCCACTACGCACCGATACTGGACGCCGCCGGCCAGGTACAGGGGATTGCCTTCATCGGGATCAATTTCACCGAAGGCTTAGCCGCGCTCAAGAAAAAAGTGCTCAGCGTCAAGATCGGCGATACCGGCTATGTCTTTGCGCTCGACGCCGCCAAAGAGCCAGGCAAAGCGATGATCCATCCCGTCGCGGAGGGCAAAAACCTCATCGAAACCCAAGACGCCAAAGGCGAATACGTCATCAAGGCCATGCTGGAGAAGAAGGACGGCATCCTGCGTTACCAGTGGATCAACAAGGAAGCAGGGGAAACCGAACCCCGCGAAAAAATCCACGCCTTGACCACGTACGCCAAATGGGGCTGGTTGATTGGCAGCGAGAGCTACACCGAAGAATTCACCCGCGATGGCCGCACCGTACTGGGCATGCTGGTGCTCGCCGGCTTGGCCATGCTCGTCGTCGTGGTCGCCATCTCGCTATACGTGACCCGCGGCATCACCCGGCAATTGGGTGGCGAACCGCGTTATGCGATGGAAGTTTCGCGCCGCATTGCGGCCGGCAATCTTTCGACTCGCGTTGATGTGGTGGGTGCTTCGCAAGATTGCATGATGGCGGCCATCCAGGCGATGCAAGGCGAACTGCAGCGTTCAGTCACCGCGGTCCGTCAGTCTGCCGATGCCATTGCCGCCGCCGCAAAGTCCATGGCCACCGCGGCTGCGCAGGTGGAAAAAAGCTCAAGCACACAATCTGAGGCAGCTTCCGCAGTCGCTGCCGCGGTTGAAGAAACGTCAGTGAGCATTTCCGAAACCGTCTGCAACGCGATCACGGCCGACGAAATCGCAACGCGCGTGCGTGGCGACATCGAAGCGACCCTGACCGCCGTGCGCAACACCGTTGATAACGTGGACAGTCTCGCCGACATGGTCAGTGAGGCCAGCGGCGACATTGCCCGGCTGGCCGAAAGTTCGCGCCAGATCGACGGGATCGTCAAGACAATCAAGGATATTGCCAACCAGACCAACCTCCTGGCCTTGAACGCCGCTATCGAAGCGGCGCGGGCCGGCGAACAGGGGCGTGGCTTCGCTGTGGTTGCCGACGAAGTGCGCAAACTCGCAGAGAGCACGACCCGAGCCACTGTCGAGATATCCGGACTGATCGGCGGCGTACAGTCTGAAGTCGATGCCGTAGTGACGCGTATGCAAGAGGCCAACGCCAAGGCCGGGATAACCCGCGAACACATTGTCGTCTCCAACGGCGCGCTCGATTCCGCCAGTGTCGATACTGGCCGGGTCACCGAATCAGTGCGGAGTATTTCCGACGCGGTGCGTGAGCAGGATGTAGCAGTTCAACAAGTCGCCAAGCGCATCGAGCAAATTGCACAGATGACCGAGGACAACACTGCCGCCGCCGCCAATGCCGCCGAAACCGCGCGCCAGCTTGACAGCTTGGCGGGGAAGCTGCGTGAGGCAGTGAGCCGGTTCAGGGTCTGAGCAAAACCGAGATGAGGCGGCTTTCCGGAAACGACTCGGTCCGCCTGAGCCAGTCGCTCACGGTGTTTCGGTACTGAGCGCGCCGCATCCGGCGCGCCACGGGCGCCTGGCGAAAAGCCATCCATGTCGCGCAGCCGGATTGCCAGCGGGCTCCTCGCATCATCGCTGCGACCGAGCATTCAAGGCCGGACTTCGTCACGATGACCGACGTTGCCGGACAGTGCTCTCCTCCCTACGGCGGAAATCGCTGCGAAGAAAATGCTCGACCAGCCTGAACGGCGCGGCGCTCGATGTCCACCGCCGAGTCAATCAATCCCTTCTGCTCAAGAAAAATCAGAAAAGCGCGGGTACTGATCTTCCGGCAGTTGTCCGGCACCATGAAGCTGGCGCGTGCAATCTTGTGGTCTTCAAACAGGAAGACGCCGGTCTTCGGCGGCACCTTGAGGGCGAACGCATTCATCGTCTCCTGAATCGCCAGTTCGCCGAGGTTACGGCTTCGCGGCGGCGGCGACTCGGTCGCAGTCTTCCTGAAGTGCTCCAAGGTCTTGGTGGGCATGACAGGAATCTGAGCTGAGGCAACCCATGCCGCCAACTTGTTGCTGGTCGGTGTCTGGTTTCGGGTGACTTCATGCAGGACCATATCGACGAGCATCACCGTCCAGCCTGGCCTGAACAACACGTCGAGTGCATCTGCGCAGGCCAGCGTGATGAGCGGCCCGGCATCAGGCAGTAGCGCAATATCCTTGGCCGATGACATTGCCACCTTGCTCAAGCTGTCGGCAAGGCGTTCAGTTGATCGACCATGCCCTGCGTGGCGACGTCCGCCAGCCGTGGCATGGGCAGATGCGCCTGCGCCATCAGCAGGAAAAGATCTTCCTCGCTGTCGATACCGAGTGCCTGCATGGCTTTGTCGTCACCGATACGCCCCAGCGAAAAATCGAGCAGTACCTTGAAGTTCTGGTTGCCGGTCGATTCCGCTGCCTCGAAGGTCTCGACGAGGTGTCGCAACTCCGCGTTGAACAAGGCGTTGACCGACGTATCGGTCTTGGCCGCGATGACCTTGGCACGCTTGAGCAGATCGCGATCAACAGACCCGGTGAAATTCACGGTTGGCATTCTTGCTCCTTGGCGATTAACACATAAATAAGTGTAGCACGCAAAGACGTGAATATCTCTGGACTGACTTTCAGTCTGGTACCCCATGCCGGTGGGGGCGCAAGAGGTGGCATGGGACACCTTTCCATCAGTCTCACGCAGCCTGTCGGCGGGCTAAGCGCTCATCCAACTCCTGCTGAATTTCTTCCATGTCGGCTTGAAAGCAAAGCTCCGGGGCATTACGAAGTTCCTGGGGAATCGCCACAAAGTTATGCGGGGATATGAACTTTTTGCAAAGGCTGACAAGGCGCCTATCGCGCTGATCCAGAGTTGTCATGACAAACCCCTTGAGGCTCTAAGGGGCTCGAAATTTCGGGGAGATTTTCCCCTGTTTGACTGCGTGGGAGGCATGCCTGAGCAGTAGCCTGCTTTTTG
>DAITAZ010000062.1:0-12652 GCA_036824045.1 Rhodocyclaceae bacterium | reverse complement strand
ACGGCGCCCCCCAGGCCAGCGCCCCAGCCGGTGACGAGTGGGAAGAGTTTTGAGCGCCATGACGCCAGCCCGTGAGCGGCGCTGCCCGGATGGAGCCAAGGCCCGCCTGGCAGCGAACGCCGGCCAAGCGGGCTGGCGGTCCCACGGCTTGCACACGCTTGCCCTTGGGCCGGCGTTTGGACATGCCCCCGGCTGCGACAACAAATGAACAACGGCAGGAGTGCCCATGAGCGCCACGCTTGCATCTCGTGAGTTTGACTTTACCGATGCGGATTTCGAGCGGGTCCGCAAGCTGATCTACACCCAGGCGGGGATTTCCCTTTCGCCGGCCAAGCGCGACATGGTCTATAGCCGTCTGGCCCGGCGCCTGCGGGCACGGGGCGACACCAGCTTTGGCCAATACTTGCGCCGACTGGAGGCAGGGGACGGCACCGAGTGGGAATCCTTCGTCAATGCGCTGACGACCAATCTCACCTCTTTCTTCCGGGAATCCCACCACTTCGACATCCTCGGCCAGTGGGTCCGGCAGATGAAGGAGCGGCGGCCGGTGCGGATCTGGAGCAGCGCCTGTTCCACGGGTGAGGAGGCTTACTCCATCGCCATGTGCATGTGCGAAGTGTTCGATACCCTGACGCCGCCGGTGCAAATCATCGCCAGCGATTTGGACACCAATGTGCTGGCCAAGGCGCAGAGCGGTGTCTATGAGGAGGAGCGGGTCGAAAAGCTCTCCCGGGAGCGGCTGCAGCGGTTCTTCCTGCGCGGCACGGGCGCCAACGCCGGGCAGGTGCGGGTGCGCCCCGAGCTCACCAGGCTGATCGCCTTCCACCAGGTGAACTTGCTGCACGAGCGCTGGCCGGTACAGGGACCGCTGGACATCATCTTCTGCCGCAACGTGATGATCTATTTCGACAAGCCCACCCAGTACCAGATCCTGAAGAAGTTCGCGCCCCTGTTGCGCCCGGAAGGGCGGCTGTTTGCAGGCCATTCAGAGAGCTTCGCCCACGCGGCGGACCTTTTCCACTCGCTGGGGAGAACCGTCTATGAGCGGGCTGACAAGAGTCGTTGACAACACGGGCCTGGGCGAACATCTGGCCGGCAATACCTACTTCGACCGCAACTTCCAGAAGCATGCGGTCAAGGTGCTGCCAGGGGAGTACTACGTCACCACCACCGACATGGTGATCGTGACGGTGCTGGGCTCCTGCGTGTCGGCCTGCATCCGGGACAAGGAGCGCGGTATCGGCGGGATGAATCACTTCCTGTTGCCGGTCAACGGCGACAGCGGCGTGGTGAGCGCTTCGGCCCGCTATGGCGCTTACGCCATGGAGATACTGGTTAACCATCTGCTCAAGCTCGGCGCCCGCCGCAGCAATCTGGAAGCGAAGGTTTTCGGAGGCGGAAAGGTGATGACCGCCTTGTCCCAGTCCCAGGTGGGCGAGCGCAACTCCCGCTTTGTGCTGGACTTCCTCGAGACCGAAGGCATTCCGGTGGTGGCGCAGGATCTCCTGGATGTACACCCGCGCAAGATCTACTACTTCCCCGCCACCGGGCGGGTGATGGTGAAGAAGCTGGCGAGGATGAACAACGACACCATTGTCCGCCGCGAACGCGAACTGGAGCGTCAGCTCAAGGGTGCGAGCCTGGGCGGAGATGTGGAACTGTTTTCCTGAACCCTGACAGGGCCGGCCCCTGGGGCGGCCTCGACGAGAGAGTGAGAACACCATGACTATCAAGGTTCTAGTTGTCGATGACTCGGTGCTGATGCGCAAGGTGCTGACCGAAATCATCAGCACGGCCCCGGACATGGAGGTGGTGGGGACGGCGCCGGACCCCCTGGCTGCCCGGGAGATGATCAAGACCGTCAACCCGGATGTGCTGACGCTGGACGTGGAAATGCCGCGCATGGACGGTCTGGAGTTCCTGCGCCGGCTGATGCAGTTGCGCCCGATGCCGGTGGTGATGATTTCGTCGCTGACGGAGGCGGGCTCCGACACCTCCCTGCGGGCGCTGGAACTGGGTGCTGTGGACGTGATCGCCAAGCCGCGCATCGATGCTCCCGGCCGTATCCAGGAATACGCCACCGATATCTGCGACAAGATCCGCGCGGCGTTCGGTGCCCGCTTGCGTCCGCTGGCCTCGGCTCCGGTCGTGGCGCCGGCCGCGCCGCCCGCCCAGTTCGGGAACGCCCGGCTGGCGGCGGAGAAGCTGATCCTCATCGGCGCCTCCACCGGCGGTACCGAAGCCATCAAGGAAGTGCTGATGGGCATGCCCGAAGGCTGCCCGGGCATCGTGATGGTGCAGCACATGCCGGAGCTGTTCACCGCCTCCTTCGCCAAGCGGCTGGACAGTACTTGCCGCATCCGGGTGAAAGAGGCGACTCATGGCGAGCGCGTCCAGCCCGGCCATGCCTATCTTGCGCCCGGCCATTCCCATCTGAGCGTGCGCCGCAGCGCCGGCGGCTGGGTGTGCGAGCTGAGCCAGGGCGAGCCGGTGAACCGGCATCGCCCCTCGGTGGAAGTGCTGTTCCGCTCCGCGGTCAGGGAGGTGGGCCGCAACGGCATCGCGGTGATGCTCACCGGCATGGGCAAGGACGGGGCCGAGGGCATGAAGGCCCTGCGCGATGCGGGCGCCTGGACCATCGCCCAGGACGAAGCCAGTTGCGTGGTGTACGGCATGCCCCGGGCGGCGGTGGCTGCGGGCGCTGTGGAAGAGGTGGTCAACCTGCGCGACATCGCGCCGCGCATCCTGACCCGCCTGCGTGAATCGGAGCGCCGTCCGGCGCGGGTCTGAAGCCGGTCCCGCGGGGAGGGGCATCAAGTTTGACGCCCCCGTACCGATAACCGGGACAGCCCCCCCAATTATGGAGAATGGTCGATGGATGCGAATGTGTCTTACAACAACGGTATGGCAGTGATCCGCCTGGGCGGTCGCTTCGATTTCAATGCCCACCGGGAATTCCGTGAAGCGGTGGATTCCGCCCTGGGTGGGCAAGGGGTGCGCGAGGTGCAGGTGGATCTGGGCCAGGTGGCGTATCTGGACAGCTCCGCGCTGGGCATGCTGCTGATGCTGCGGGACAAGGCCAAGGCGGCCAACAAGCCCGTGGCGCTGTCTGGCGTGCGAGGCAGTGTCAAGCAGGTGCTGGACATCGCCAACTTCGGCAAGCTGTTTTCGTTCGTCTGAACGAGGCCCGCCTGCGGGCGGGCTCTGCAACGCCTGCCCGCCGCGGTGCCTCCTGGCCGCGGCTTCGCCGCCCGAGCCCCGGGCTGGCGAGCTCCATCACTCCTTCCCCCGTTCGCCGGCGCCATGAAAGTCCTTCTGGTTGATGACTGTCGCGACGACCTGCTGCTCAACACCCGGCTATTGCATCGGCTAGGGCATGAGGTGGTTTGCGTTGTCGGGGCGGAGGAGGCGGTGCTGGCCTGGCAGCGGGAAGCCCCGGATGTGGTCATCGCCGATGTGGCCATGCCCGGGGAGGACGGCCTGGAACTGGCGAGGCGCCTGCGTGAGCTTGCGGCGCCGGCATGGGCGCCCGTTATCCTGATCACCGGCCACGCGGACGAGAACACCATGGTGAGCGCCCTGGAGATGGGCGTCGACACCTGCCTCGCCAAGCCGGTCTCACCCCGATTGTTGGCGGCCCGGCTGGGTGTGATCGAGCGACTGCTGGCGATGCAGCGGGAAGAGCAAAAGCGGGCCAAGGAGCTGCGCCTCTATTACGAGCAGGAGCAGGAGGAAAAGCGTATCGCCCGTCACCTGATGGAACGTCTGGTGAACGTGGAGAAGCTCAACGACCCGGCGCTCAAGCACTGGGTGGCGCCAGCGGATGTGTTCAGCGGCGATCTGGTGGCGGCGGCACGTACCCCGGGCAACGTGCTGCATGTGCTGCTGGCCGACGGTACGGGGCATGGTCTGGCGGCGTCCCTCAACGTGCTGCCGGTGACCGCGCCCTTTTACCGCATGACCGAGCGGGGATTCGGCATCGACGCCATCGCCCGGGAGATGAACGCGAAAGTGCGGGAGTTGCTGCCGGTGGAACGCTTTGTAGCGGCTACGGTGGTGTCCGTGGACTTCCGCAGTGGCGTGGTGGCCGTCTGGAACGGTGGCAATCCGCCACCCCTGCTGGCGGGGGAAGATGGTGTCCTCCACACCTTCGGACGCCACCATCTGGCGCTGGGTATCCTGGACGACGAGGACTTTGATCCGACGCCCCAGATCCTGCGTCTCGCCGGGCCCGCCCATCTGGTGCTGTACTCCGACGGTTTGCTCGAGGCCGAGGATGATTCCGGCCGCGCTTTCGGGCTGGAAGGGATGCGCGGGGTGCTGGCCGATGCAGGGGCGGACCCGATGGCCCGCCTGGTGCAGGGCGTTCAGGCCCATCTGCGGGGCATGGCCGCCCGGGATGATGTTTCGGTGGCAGTGATCGATTGTTCCATTGATACCCCGGAGCAGGCGCCCGCCGCTGCGCCAGCGGGGGGAGGCGTGGCACAGGCGCGGGCGCTGGGCTCCTGGCGGGTGGCGCTGCATCTGGGCGTGGAAGAGCTGCAGCGCCTGGACCCGGTGCCCCTGATCAGCAATCTGCTGGCGCAATTCGAGTCCACCCAGTTGCGCCGCAGCGCCTTGTTTCTGGTGCTCTCAGAAGTCATCAACCAGGCCCTGGATCTGGGTGTGCTGGGGTTGCCCCCTGCCTTGAAAGACGATCCCAGTTGCTTTGACATGTATCTCCAGGAGCGGGCTCAGCGGCTCGGCGAATTGCGGGATGGCTTCATCGAACTGGACGTGGAGCAGCAGGTGGACCCGGATGGTCCGGTGCTCCACATCACCTGCCGCCATAGCGGGCGGTCCGGGGATGCTGCCGCAGGCGTACGCTGGACGGCCCCGGCGGGGGTGGAAGTGAACCGTGGGGCCCATTTGCTGTGCCGTCTGGCCAAGCGGGTGGAGTACCGAAGCGGTGGCACGGAAGTGTTTGTCTGCTTTGCCCTGACGGGCCCCCTCTAGCGCTGCGTGCCCGGGCGTTCTCGCGCCGGCGTGCGTGCCGGGAGAACATTCGTACCCGCATCTCAAGAACGTTGCTGACACGTCGTTAATCCAGGCATTGCCCCCTTCGCCTTGGCGGCGGGGTCTCGCCCCGGATAGAGGAATCGGAGACATGTCAGATCTGCTCAAGAACATCGATGCGCGTACCCGGCTTGCCGGGACGAACAAGCTGGAAATTCTGCTGTTCTCCCTGGGCGTGGACTCCAGGACCGGACGGCGCGAAACCTTTGGCATCAACGTCTTCAAAGTGCGCGAAGTGATGCGCACGCCCCCCATTACCGCGGCGCCGGAGATGCCGGGCTCGGTGGAGGGGATGGTGAGCCTGCGCGGCGCGCTGGTGCCGGTGGTGGATCTGGCCCGCTATGTGGGGGTTTCCACCGAGAACCGGGAAATCATGATCGTGACCGAATACAACGGACACACCCAGGGGTTCCTGGTGGAGGCGGTGGACACCATCCTGCGCCTGGACTGGTCGCGGATGCGCGTGCCGCCGGAGATGCTGACCGCAAAGATGGGCGGTTTGGTGACGGCGGTGACTGAACTGGCGGACAACCGTCTGGTGATGATGCTGGATGTGGAGAGGGTGCTGGCGGAGACGACCCAGATCGAGGATGACCTGATGTTCAAGGGCATTACGCCCATCGGTGAGGAAAGCGCGACGGTCGTGTTCGCCGACGACTCCTCGGTGGCCCGAAAGCAGATCCAGCGCACCCTCGATCTCATGGGGGTGAAGTACTTCGCCGCCATCAACGGCCGCCAGGCCTGGGAGGAGTTGCAGCGCATCGCCCATTACGCGGAGGCGGCAGGCCAGGCCATCGCCGATGTGGTACCGCTGGTGCTCACCGACGTGGAGATGCCGGAAATGGATGGCTACATCCTGACCAAGAAGATCAAGACCGACGCCCGTTTCGCCGGCATCAAGGTGCTGATGCATTCCTCCCTCTCCGGGATGTCGAACGTGAAACTCGGCCAGTCGGTCGGGGTGGACGAATACGTTCCCAAGTTTGAGCCGCAGCGCCTGGCGGGAACCTTGAGCCGTTTGCTCAAGCGCGATCAGGCGCACGCCGCGGTGGCCTGACGTGTCAGTCAAAGGAGGCACGATGATCGAAAGCAACGATAGCGGCCTGCTCGCCGCCGTGGATGCCCGCACCCGGCTGGCTGGCTCCAACTGCATGGAAATCCTGCTGTTTTCCCTGGGGACGCGGGAGATCTTCGGGATCAATGTGTTCAAGGTGCGGGAGGTCTCCCGCACGCCGATGATTACCCGTGCGCCCAACATGCCGGGCGGGGTGGAGGGACTGATCTCGTTGCGGGGCAACGTGATTCCGGTGCTTTCCCTGGCCCGCATCCTCCAGCTCGACGGAGTACCCGGCGGGTTGGGTGGCTCGATGATGGTCACCGAGTACAGCAAGCGCACCCTGGGCTTCCTGGTGCATGAGGTCGATCGGATCATCCGCGTGGATTGGGACCGGGTCCGCTCGCCGGAGGCCAATTCCGGCGGCCCGGTGCTGAAGAGCTTCATCACCGCCATCACCGAGCTGGCAGACGGAAAACTGGTATCGATCCTGGATGTGGAGTCGATCCTGGCGGCCACCTTCGGCGAAGCGCCGGTGGGCGACGTGGACGCGATCGAAGCAGAACGGGAACCCAACGTTTTCTTCGTGGATGACTCGGCGGTGGCACGCAAGAAAATCGCCGAGGTACTGGACAAACTGGGCGTGCGCCACAAGCACGCGCTCAACGGCCAGGAGGCATGGACGCGGCTCGCAGGAATGGCCACGCACGCTCAGCAAGCGGGCCGACCGATGACCGATGAGCTGGACCTGATCATGGTGGATGCGGAGATGCCGGAGATGGATGGCTACGTGCTGACCCGCAACATCAAGCAGGACCCGCGGTTCGAGGGGATTCCGGTGGTGATGCATTCGTCGCTTTCGTCCGAGGCAAACCGGACGATGGGGCGCAGCGTGGGCGTGGATGCCTACGTGGCGAAGTTTGATGCAGGGGTGCTGGCGGAGACGCTGCGCCCGATGTTGGCAAGATCGCAGTGAGTCGGAGAAATAAAGATGGCAGATCCGAAAATGAAGTTTCTGGTGGTTGATGATTTCTCGACCATGCGGCGCATCGTGCGCAACCTGCTCAAGGAGCTGGGTTTTACCAATGTCGATGAGGCCGAGGATGGGGTCGTGGCCTATCAGAAGCTGCAGGGCGGTGGTTTCGATTTCGTGGTCTCGGACTGGAACATGCCCAACATGACCGGTATCGAGCTGCTGCAGAAGATCCGCGCCACGCCCCAGCTCAAGCACCTGCCGGTGCTGATGATCACGGCCGAGGCGAAGAAGGAAAACATCATCGCTGCAGCCCAGGCGGGTGCCAGCGGATACATCGTCAAGCCTTTCACCGCGGCAACACTGAGTGAAAAGCTGACCAAGATCTTCGAGAAACTGGAAAAGCAGCCGGCCTGACCGGGGAGGCTCCCAGCGTTGGGGTGAGATCAAAAAGGGGCTGGCATCCCGGCGGGCGCCTGGTTAAACCGGGCCTTCGCGCCAATGGGCACGGACCCGAACCGATGGGAATAACAGATGGGCAAGAAGCTCAAGTTCGATGAAGCGGAAGACAGCGACGAGCTGCAGGCGCTGTTCGACAGTTTTGCCGCACCTTCGGGGCCACCTGCGGCGGTGGCGCCGAAGCCCGAGCCGGAACCGGATGGCGACTGCGATGCCCTGCAGGCACTGTTCGACAGCGTCGCGGCCGCCTCTTCCTCGGAGGGCGCGAAGGAGCCGGACGAGGTCTCGGACCATAGTTGCGAAGTGGTCTTCAACCGTATCGGGCATATGACCCGCCAACTGCACGATACCTTGCGGGAACTGGGGTACGACCAGGCGCTTGAAGAGGCGGCTAAGGCCATCCCGGACGCCAGGCAACGCCTGGCCTACGTGGCACAGATGACCGAACAGGCGGCCAGCCGGGTGCTCAATGCCACCGATGTGGCACGGCCGTTGCAGGAATCCCTGGAGGGCGACGCGGAGCTGTTGTCGGCCCGGTGGGACTGCCTCTACCGAAACGAGCTCAACCCGGAAGCCTTCAAGGAACTGGCGGCTGATACCCGCGCCTACCTCAAGCAGGTGCCGGCCCACACCCGCGCAACTTCCCAGCAGTTGATCGAGATCATGATGGCCCAGGATTTCCAGGACTTGACCGGCCAGGTGATCAAGCGAGTCGTTGAACTGGCGCAAAGCATGGAAAGCCAGTTGCTGCAAGTGCTGCTGGAGTCCATGCCCCAGGACCGCAAGGTGGAAGCGCCGGACGGCCTGCTCAATGGCCCGGTGGTGTGTGCCGAGGGGCGTACCGATGTGGTGACGGACCAGACCCAGGTGGACGAACTGCTGGAGAGCCTGGGTTTTTGAGCGATGGCGGACCTAAGGCGGTCACGCCCGCCGGTGAGGAGGAGTGAGAGATGAGTGAGTTCCTGGGAATGGAAGACCTGCTGCAGGACTTCCTGGTCGAAGCGGCCGATCTGTTGTCGGACGTGGACAACAAGCTGGTGGACCTGGAGAAATCGCCCCAGGATCGCAGCCTGCTGCACGATATCTTTCGCGGCTTCCACACCATCAAGGGTGGCGCGGGTTTCCTCAACGCCAACGAGCTGGTGACCCTGTGCCACCTGACGGAGAACCTCTTCGACAAGTTGCGCAATGGCGAGCTGGAGGTGACCCAGGAGGGGATGGATGTGATCCTGGCTGCGACAGCGGCCGTCCGGGACATGTTCGGTCAGCTGGAAAAGGGGACACAGCCGAAGGCTGCGCCGCCAGACTTGCTGGAGGCACTGAAAGCTCAGCTTGAGGGCAAGGCGGTTGCTCCGTTGTCGCAGCCCAAGGCTGCTGCCAAGATCGTTTTGGCAGCGACCTCGCCCGCGCCCAGTGAACAGCCTGCGGAGTCCGGCCAGACAGCGGAGCCGGACTGGGGCGCGCTGCATCAGGCTGTGACAGGAGTGGTGCCGGCCGCTGTGGCTGTGGCCCACACTGAAGCGGCGCGGTCTGCGAATCAGCCGCCGCCGGCGGCACCGGCCCCTGCGCCGTACGGCCGGCGCGCAGCCGACAAGCCCGGTAGTAGTGGGGGCGGTCGGCGGGAGGCGGACAAATCGCGGGAGAATTCCATCCGTGTCGATACCGCGCGGCTGGATCAGGTGCTCAACTTGTCCGGCGAGATCGGCCTGACCAAGAACCGCCTGACGTCCCTGCGCAGTGACATCCTCAACGGAAGCAACGACTCCGAAACCCTGCATGCGCTTGATGTGGCGGTGAGCCAGCTCGATTTGCTGGTGGCCGACCTGCAGAACGCGGTGATGAAGACCCGGATGCAGCCCATCGGCCGGCTGTTCCAGAAGTACCCCCGGATTGCCCGCGACCTGGCCCGCAGCCTGGGCAAGGATGTGGAGGTGGTGCTGGTGGGCGAGGACACGGAGATCGACAAGACCATGATCGAGGACCTTTCGGACCCGATCATTCACCTGATCCGCAATGCGGTCGACCACGGCGTGGAAAACCGGGATGAGCGCCAGGCCAATGGCAAGCAGGAAAAATCGCTGCTCAGGCTGGAGGCGCGGCAGGAAGGCGATCACATCATCATCATCGTGGCGGATGACGGTCGAGGCATGAACGCCGAGCGCTTGCGCGCCAAGGCGCTGGAGAAAGGCCTCATCACCGACGAAGAGGCAAACACGATGGATGAACGCCAGAGTTTCAATCTGGTGTTCCTGCCCGGGTTCTCCACCAAGTCGGAAATCTCCGATGTGTCCGGTCGCGGGGTGGGGATGGATGTGGTGAAAACCAATATCCAGAAGCTCAACGGGACCATCGATATCCGCTCCGTGATGGGCGAAGGGACGACCTTCATCATCTCTCTCCCGCTGACCCTGGCCATCCTGCCCGTGCTGCTGGTGCGTCTGGGGGATCAGCCCTTTGCCGTCCCCCTCTCGCTGGTGCGGGAGATTCTGCCCATCGAGCCGGGACAGGTTCAGGAGATTGGCGGTCGGGCAACGATGGTGGTGCGCGGCGAGGTGCTGCCGGTGATGCCGCTGTCGCACCTGCTGGGTTGGCCGCAGGAACAGGCGCCTGCATACGGCGTATTGATGCAGACGGCGGAGTCCTCCTTCATCCTGGCCATCGACAGCTTCGCCGGCCGGGAAGATGCGGTGATCAAGTCCCTGGACGATTTCAGACCCAAGGGCGTGGCGGGCGTGACAACCTTGTCCAACGGCCAGATCGTGCTCATCCTGGACATGAAGGAGTTGCTGAGCGGCGTGGGTGAGCAACGGGGTGTGGCGCGGTCCGTGCTGGTGGCCAATATGCGGCAAGCTGCCTGAAGCACTGCGAGTGGCGGATTCCTTGTACGGGCGGGCGGAGTTCAGACTCCGCCCGCCCGTGTCATTTCAGCGCCTGCGCGATTGGCAACTGCGCGGCGTTTGGGGCGACGCAAAACACGTCACGGAACTGGTGGAATTCCGCGTTGCCGCAACACTCATCCAATGAGTTGCTAACTCTCTAAATTAAAGTGCTTTTTGCGGATACTCCTGCCTGAAAGTGATCCGCATCCTGTGATCCGCTTCCATGCTCATCGTTCGCCGGGCTTCTACCATGGCTTCACATATCGCGGAGGAAGCCAGGATGAGCAAGGGAAAGTTTGATTTTGACCACTGGATGCAGTTGGCCGAGAAGGACCCGATGGTCTTCTTTCGCGCACGGGAGCGGGCGATCCGCTTGTTCATCGAGGCGCATCCCGATTCCGCATCCCGGCTGACCGAGCTGCAGGCGCGCATCGACGCCATGCGTGCGGTGGCCGGGAGCCCGCTTCAGGCGGCTCGGGCTATCTCTGCCATGCTTGAGCGCAATCTCGAACAGTTGGCCGAAACACTCCAGAAGCTGCAGACCGAAGCCGAGGCGATGCAAGCAGTGTCAGGGGGCTTGGCCAAGCAGTAAACCGAACACGGGGTTTGCCCCAAAAAGTGGAAGACTTGATAACCCGCGCGCAGCGGGTTTTTTTTGTGTAGTCGTGACAGCCGTTCCGGGTTGCTCAGTTTCGAATCATACAACCGGGTCTGTGGCGCACTTGTGTTCCGGGCATTGTTCAAAAAAAGTTCAGTAATCTACTGATTGGCCGTGTTTTTCCTCCCTTTTTTCGCTGGTACGACTATTGCGGAGTGGGCTCGCGTCCGGCGGCAATCCTCGGATCGCCGTCGGCTACGACAAGCAGAGGCTCTACGGGCCTCCGAATATCTTGCCCACAAAGGAGGAGCAACATGAAAAAGCAGTTCACTGCAAAAGGGGTGGTGCTGGCATTGATGGCAGCGACGGCTGCAGGCCAGGCTCAGGCGATCACCTTTACTCAGGGAGACTGGGCCCTGGATATCAACGGCACCATCAATGGTTTTTACGTCCAGAGTTCCCAGAAGACCAAGAATCTGGTGACGGGCGTCACGACAACCAATGACCGGGCAAACGTCCAGAACGGCCTATTGCCGGGATGGATCAACTTCGTGGCGACCACCAAACAGAACGGCTGGGATGTAAAAGGGCACATCAGCTTCGCTCCCGGTATCAATCAGAAGAGCGAGATCATTGGATTGCCTGCTGGTGCGAATCCTGGTTCCGCGCTTTCTGCTTATTCTTCGGTGGATTCCCGCAACGTATATCTGCAGTTTGGGAAACCGGACACGGGGAGCTTCAAGTTTGGCCGCGACATCGGTCTCTTCATGCAAAACCCCGTGCTTTCCGACATGACGCTGCTCGGCGTGGGCGGCACAGTTCGTGCTGCGGAACCTTTCAACACCTCTTTCGGCATGATCGGCCACGGATACATGTACGTGGGTTTCCAGCCCCAGATCACCTATAGCTCACCCAACATGGGGGGATTGCAGGGGGCGATCGGTCTCTTCAACCCCAGTCAGTACGACCCGGTCGCCGGGACGGAAAAGAAAACCCCGGGCGTACAGGGGCTGCTTTCCTATGATTGGAAAGGCAGCACCACCGGTAAGGTGTGGGGTGCGTTCGTTAACCAGAAGACCCAGGGCACTGGCGGCCGCAAGGCTGATGGCTTTGAGGGCGGTGTGAAGGTTGGCGTTGGAGCGTTTGAGGCTGTGGTCTCAGGTTTCACTGCCAAAGGTTTGGGTATTTCGACGGTTGGCGCACAGTTCTTCGGTGGGGCGGATGCAACCGGTGGTCGACTGAAAAGCTCTGGATACTTCGTGCAGGGAACCTTCCAAGCCACTCAGGATTTGAAGGTGGGCCTAAGTACGGGGCAGAACACTGACAAGAAGCTTTTGGCGACGGGTGACCAGAAGAACCAGGCGGTAGCTTTGGGGGCCTACTACAAACTCACCCCGAGCGTTACCTTGGTTGGGGAGTTGGTTAACGAAAAGCTGACCTCCACAGGCGTCTCCGAAACCAAGACTCGCAATGTGAATCTCGGCGCCATCCTGTTCTTCTGACGCGGCGACTCTGGGGCATTGCTGGAAGGGGCCCCGGGAGGGCTCCTTCCAGTTCATGTCAGCGCGCAGGCGTTTTCTAGTTTTTGTTGACAAGTTTTTGTTGGTGTCTATAATTCGCGCCTCTTTCGCGGT
>DAITAZ010000016.1:0-78511 GCA_036824045.1 Rhodocyclaceae bacterium | reverse complement strand
TGGATGCTCAGCGGCGTGCTGGTGCTGTTCGGCATCATCAGCTACCAGCGCATCGGCATGGACCGGTTGCCCTACATCGAATTTCCGGTCATCTCCATCACCACCGCGCTCAAGGGCGCCAACCCGGACATCGTGGACACCAGCGTCACCAACGTGATCGAGTCCGCGGTCAACAGCGTGCCGGGCATCGAGCACATCCAGTCCACCTCCTCGCCCGGCGTCTCGGTGGTGAATATCACCTTTGCGCTGGAAAAGAAGGTGGACGTGGCCTTCAACGAGGTCCAGGCCAAGGTGAACCAGGTGCTGCGCCGCCTGCCCAAGGACGCAGACCCCCCCGTGGTGGCCAAGGTGGAGACCAATGCCCAGCCCATCATGTGGCTGGCGCTGCAGGGCGATCGCACCCAGCAGCAGCTCAACCAGTACGCCATCAACGTGGTCAAGAAACGGCTGGAGACCATCGACGGGGTGGGCGAAGTGCGGCTGGGCGGCCGGCGCGACCGCACCATCCGGGTGAACCTCCTGCCCGAGCGCATGGCGGCCCTCAAAGTCACGGCCCAGGATGTGTCCGACGCCTTCGCCAAAGAACATGTGCAGCTGGCGGGCGGCTTCGTGGTGGGCAAGACCACCGAGAGCCTGGTCAAGCTCGATCTGGAATTCCACCAGGTGGACGCGCTCAAGCGCCTGATTGTCGGCTACAAGGACAAGGCCCCCGTCCGGATCGAGGACATCGCCGAAGTGGAGGACGGCCTCAACGACAACCGCCAGCTGGCCCGTTTCAATGGCAAAACCACGGTGGGCCTGGGCATGGTCAAGGTGGCCAACACCAACACCGTGGCCATCGTCGAGCGCATCAAGGCGCGGGTGGAGAACGAACTGCGGCCGCAACTGCCACCGGGGATGACACTGGAGGTGGTGTCCAACGACGCGGTGTTCATCCTGGAGATCGTGGCCTCGCTCAAGGAACACCTGATCGAGGGCACCCTCCTCGCCGCGCTGGTGGTGTGGTTCTTCCTGCGCTCGGTGCGCTCCACCCTGATCATTTCCCTGGCCATTCCGGTGTCGCTGATGGGGGCCATCGCCGTCATCTATTTCTTCGGCTACACCCTCAACTCCCTCACCATGCTGGCCCTGCTGCTGCTCATCGGGGTGGTGGTGGATGACGCCATCGTCGTGCTCGAGAACATCTTCCGCCACCGGGAGGAGCTCGACCCGGACCCGGTATCCGCCGCCGTCAACGGCTCGAACGAGGTGGTGTTCGCGGTGATTGCCGCCACCCTCTCGCTGGTGTGCATCTTCGCGCCGGTCGCCTTCATCTCCGGCATCATCGGCCAGTTCTTCCGCAGCTTCGCCGTGGTGGTCACCTTCGGGGTGCTGGTGTCCCTGTTTGTCTCCCTCACCCTCACCCCCATGCTGTGCTCCCGCTACCTGCGGGTCGAGCCCCAGCACGGACCGCTCTACCGCGCCCTGGACCGGCTGTTCGGCAAGATGGACGCCACTTACACCCGCCTGCTCGGGCTGGCCCTCGGCCACCGCTGGGTGGTGGTGGCAATCACCCTGCTGGTGGTGGCCTCCAGCGCCTTCTTCTTCGCCAACGTGGGCAAAACCTTCACCCCGGATCAGGATGAGGGGCGGTTTCTGGTGAGCCTGCGCACCCCCCTGGGCTCCAGCATCGACTACACCGACGGGAAGCTGCAGGAGGTGGAAGCCATCCTCAACCAGCACCCGGAAATCCGCACCGAATTCGCGCTGATCGGCCTGGGTGCCGCCGGACAGGTGAACCAGGGCACCGTGGTGGTCCGCATGGCCCCGCGGGAAGAGCGCACCCTCACCCAGCAGGAAGTCATCCCCATCATTCGCAAGGAGTTGGCCGAGATCGCCGGTGCCCGCGCCTTTGCCGCCCCCTACCCGATGGTTCAGGGCCAACGGGGCGAGCCCTTGCAGTTCGTGCTGACAGGCGAAAACCTCAACGAACTGGGGGGGCTGGCGCGGGAACTGCAGCGACGGCTCGCCAGCGTGCCGGGCATTGGCCGGATGGACACCGACCTCCAGCTCGACCTGCCGCAGCTCGTCTTCCAGCCGGACCGGCAGCGCATCGCCGACGCCGGCCTCACCACCCAGGACGTGGCCCTGGCCATCAACATGCTCACCGGCGGGGTGGACATCGCCAAGTTCAACGACGAGCCCGGTGATGGCCAACGCTACGACATCCGGGTCAAAGGCCGGGACGGCAGCTTCACCCAGCCGGCAGACCTTTCCCGCATCTTCCTGCGCAACAAGGAAGGCCAGATGGTGCGCCTGGACAGCGTCGCCGGGTTCCGCGAGGCGTTGGGCCCGGCGGTGATCGGCCGCTTCGACCTGCAGTACTCGGCCACGTTCTTTGCCTCCCCCACCATCCCCCTGGGCGAGGCTGTGGAACTGGTGCGGCAAACCGCCGCCGAGATGCTGCCCACGGGCTACCAGGTCAAGCTCATCGGCCAGGCGGAGGAATTCGGCAAGACCAGCAAGTACATGGCCTTCACCTTCGGGTTGGCCCTGGTGCTGCTCTACATGGTGCTCGCCAGCCAGTTCAACTCTTTCCTGCAGCCGGCCATCGTCATGCTCGCCCAACCGCTGGCCATCGTCGGCGGGGTGGCCGCCCTGTGGCTCACCGGTCAGACGCTCAACATCTATTCCATGATCGGGTTGGTGCTGCTGATCGGCCTGGTGGCCAAGAATTCCATCCTGCTGGTGGACCTCACCAACCAGCGCCGAGCCGAGGGCATGCGGGTGGACGCCGCCCTGAGCAACGCCTGCCCGATTCGCATGCGGCCGGTGCTGATGACCTCGGCCACCGTCATCCTGGCCCTGGCGCCCGCCGCCCTGGGCTTCGGCGCCGGCAACGAAACCAACCAGCCCCTGGCGATTGCGGTGATCGGCGGCATGATCTCCTCCACCCTGCTCACCCTGCTGGTGGTGCCAGCGGTGTATTCGCTGGTGGAACGGTGGCGGGAGGAGCGGCATGCCTCCGGCGCGCGTTAACGCAAGCTGATTAACCACGTGGCAGTAGCGACTTTTTCCGCACCGGAATCCCCACTTCCCCTATAGTCTATTGCCCCTCGAAAGTAGAATGACGCCAGAAATTCATTGAAGAATGAAGGTGAAAGGGCGTGCGCAAACCCGCCCGGCGCCTCGACAACCCAAACCTCTAGGGATCCTTGCCATGCAGATTCGTACGCTCGCGGCCAGTCTGGCCCTCGTTTCCTCCCTCGGTCTCGTCGCCTGCGGCGGCGGGGGCGGCGGCAGCTCCACCAGCAGTTCCGACACCTCCGGCACGGGGGGCACCTCCGTCACCACCACGGCGGTGACGATCACCGAATCGAACATGAGCCAGGTCGGCCAGGCGGCGGTGGAACAAGCCACCGGCCAGGCCTCCACCGTGGCCGCGGGGGCCTCGGTCATCGGTGTGCAAGCCAATGATCCGCAGCCCCTGAGCCAGTTCTCCGCCCGTCTGCTCACCCGGGCCGCGATGCGCGCGCTCGCCGATGTGGACACGTCGGCCCAGGTCACCGGCGCGGAAACCACCCAGTCCGTTTCCTGCGCCGAAGGCGGCACGATCTCCGTGACGTTCACCGACACCAACAGCAACAACAAGCTGGATGCCGGCGACAGCGTCAAGACCAGCTTCAACGCCTGCAAGGAGCTGGGCGCCACCCTGAGCGGGTCGATGACCATGGCGGTCAACAGCCTCTCCGGCACCCTCAGCAGCGGCACCGCGACGCTGGGCTTCACCTCGGTGGCGGACAACCTGAGCGTCACCCTGCCCAGCGGCAAGCGCTCCACCACCTCCGGCACGCTCACCTTCTCCGCCCGGCAGACCAGCACCACGACCTTCACCGCCACGGTCACCGCCAGCAACCTGAACAGCAAGACCTACGACGCCAGCGGCAACCTGGTGAATGACGTCACCACCACCTCGGCCACGGTGACCGTGGTTGAAGGCACGTCGTCCGTCACCGTGGGCCTGAGCGAGACCCTCACCGGCACCTGGGGCACCCGCTTCTCCGGCACCCTGACGCTGGCCACCCTGACCGGTCAGGAGCTGCTGTTCAACGGCAGCGTCTACCCCAGCTCCGGCGTGCTGGTGGCCACCGGCAACGGCAGCAAGGTGGTCGCCACCTTCCTGTCCGGCGGCTACGTCAAGCTGGATCTGGACAAGGACAACAACGGCACGGTGGACAAGACCGTCACCATGACCGTGGCCGAGCTGCTCACCCTGTAATGGCGACCCCGCTGCGCTCGCTGGCTGGCAGCGCGGTCCTCGCGGGGCTGGCTCTGGCCGCCCCCGCGCAGGCACAGCCCGGCGCCTGGAGCCTGGAGGCGGGCCTCGCCCCCCGCTTTGAGCGCTTCGACGAACACGACCGCAACGGCAACCGTCTGGTGCGGGAAGAAGGCTGGGGGCTGGAAGCCGCCTTCGGCGCCCGCCGTCACTGGGGCAGCACCGGCCTCGAATTGGGCGCCGCCATCGGCGCCTCGTCCCTCGACTACGCGGGCCGCCTGCAAAGCGGCCCGGCTTTCAACACCGATACCGACGTGCGCTGGCTGCGCCTGCGCGCGGGCCTGCTGCAGGCGCTCTCCCCCCAGTGGCAAGCCGTCGCCGCCGTGGAGTTCGGGGAGCGGCAGCGGAACATCCGCGGCCACTCTGGCGTAAGCGGGCTGGACGAGCGCTACCGCCACACGTCGCTGGCCCTGGGCCTCGCGTGGCAGGACGCCGCCTCCCGGCTTCCCGGGCGCTGGCGGCTGGAGTGGCTCTATGCGCCCAACCCGACGGTGAAGGTGGATTTCCTCGGCAACTACGACGGCGCACAGATCAGTCAGGGCAATCGCCAGGCCCTGCGTCTGGCCGCGGACTTGCCCCTGCCCCCCCGCGGCGGCCTCGCCCTGAGCCTGGCGCCGATGGTGGAGTGGAGCAGGACCCGCCAGGGCGACACCGCCGGGCTCACCCGCAACGGCAGCACCGTCGGCAGCGTCAGCCAACCCCGCATCACCCAGCACATCATCGGCCTGGGCCTCCTGGCCCGCTGGTGACACGCCAACAAAAAGCCCGGCAGCCGCCTGCGCGGCTACCGGGCTTTATCACGAGGCACCCCGTCCGCCGGGGCCTACTCGTCGTTCCCGCCGAAGCCGAAAGCCCCGCCACCACCGCTGCTGCCGCCGGTCAGGCTGCCCAGCAGACCGCCTTCTTCGCGACTGGCGCCGCCCACCCGGGGCGCGGCCATCACGATCCGGTTGGCCAGGCGCGACAGGGGCAAGCTCTGTAGCCAGACCCGCCCCGGCCCGCGCAGCGTGGCGTAGAACAGGCCCTCGCCACTGAACAGGGCGGATTTCAGCTTGCCCACGAACTGGATGTCGAAATCCACGCTGGGCTGGAACGCCACCACACAGCCGGTGTCCACCCGCAGCACTTCGCCCGGCGCCAGATCCTTGCGCTTCAGGGTGCCGCCCGCATGCACAAAGGCCATGCCGTCACCTTCCAGTTTCTGCAGGATGAACCCCTCGCCGCCGAACAGGCCCGCGCCCAGCTTGCGCTGGAGGGCAATGCCCAGGGACACTCCCCGCGCCGCGCAGAGGAAGGAATCTTTCTGGCACAACAGGGTTCCCCCCAGTTCGGAGAGATCCACCGGGATGATCTTGCCCGGGTACGGCGCGGCAAAGGCCACCCGGCGCTTGCCTGAGCCCTCGTTGTGGAACACGGTCGTGAACAGGGACTCCCCTGTTACCAGGCGCTTGCCCGCACCCAGCAACTTGCCGAAGAAACCACCCTGCTGCTGCGAGCCATCGCCGAAGACGGTGTCCATCTCGATACCGTCTTCCATCATCATCATGGCGCCGGCCTCGCCCACGGCGGCTTCGCCCGGGTCGAGCTCCACTTCCACGTACTGCATGTCGTCGCCGAAGATTTCGTAGTCCACCACGTCCATCGCCATCGAGCACATCCTCCTTCACAAGGGTTCGTTGGTGCGCCAGCCCGGTCAGCCCGGCAGTTCGTCCAGGGCACCTTCCAGATGGGCCTGCTCGGCCCAGGCCAGCAACCGCCATTGCCCGTCACGCCACTCGATCCAGTTGAGGGCCGCGTTGGGAATGACAAAGTCCCGCGGGGTGGAAAGGGCCATCCCCCGCACGATCCGGTTGATCACGTCCAGCACGCCACCGTGGGCCACCAGCAGCAAGGTCTGGCCCGGGTGGCGATCCGCCAGGGCATGCAGGCAGGTGTCGATGCGTGCGGCGAACTCGGCCAGGGTCTCCCCCTCCCCGGCGAAGCGGTGATGCGGGTCGCGCGCCTCGAAACGGGCGAAATCCTCCGGATAGCGGGCACGGGCCTCGTCGTAGGTGAGGCCCTGGAAAGCCCCGTAGCGCCGCTCCCGCAACTGGGGTTCGGGGTGGACGGCCAGACCCAGCGCACGGGCCGCTGCCTGGGCGGTCTGCCAGGCCCGGGCCAGATCGCTGGCGTAGATGGCATCAAAACGGTGCCCGGCCAAGCCGCGGGCGGTGGCCTCCGCCTGGGCCAGGCCCACGGCGTTCAGCGGCGTGTCGGTGTGGCCCTGAAGCCGGCGCTCGGCATTCCAGGCGGTCTCGCCATGGCGGACGAGGCAGATGCGGGTGGGTGTCATGTTGGGTCCGTTCCGGCCAGCGTCGAACACGGCCGGTATAGCAGCGGTTGAGGTTTCCCCCGATTTAACCGGTGGTCGGAAAACCGAATAATCCGCGCCAAGATTAACGCTGGCACAATCAGTTAAATGTCGCCTGCCAGCGCGGGGAACGAATTCTAATACCGAGAAGGAGGTTGGACGTGTCTGCCTTGTTAAGGCTGGCGCAGTTCATTGACAAACTCAATGAGCGCGTCGGCAAATCCGTCATCTGGCTGATCCTGGTAGCCGTACTGGTCAGCGCCGTCAACGCGGTGGTCCGCAAGGTGCTGAACGTCAGTTCCAACGCCTTCCTCGAGCTGCAGTGGTACCTCTTCGCGGCGGTATTCCTGCTGTGCGCCCCCTACACCCTGCAGCGCAACGAGCACGTGCGCATCGACGTGGTCACCGGGCACTTCTCCCGCCGCACCCAGACCTGGATCGACATCTTCGGCACGGTGTTCTTCCTCTTTCCCATGGCCATCCTCATCCTCACCCTCTCCTGGCCAGTGTTCATGAATGCGCTCAACACCGGGGAAGTCTCCAACAACGCCGGCGGCCTCATCCTGTGGCCTGCACGGCTCCTGGTACCGGTGGGCTTCACCCTGCTGATCCTGCAAGGGGTGTCGGAGCTGATCAAGCGCGTCGGCTTTCTGCAGGGCTTGTGCCCGGACCCGGCTGAGCGCAAGGCCGAGAAGAGCGCAGAGGAAGAACTGGCCGAGGCCATCAAGCAACAACGGGGCGAGGTGCAAGCATGACCGAGTTCCTGATCCACAACATGGCCCCGCTGATGTTCCTGGCGATGGTGGCCTTCCTGCTCATGGGCTATCCCGTGGCCTTCGCCCTGGCCGCCTGCGGCGTGGCCTTCGGCGTGCTCGGCATCGAGCTGGGGCTGCTCGGCACCAGTCTCTTCCAGGCCCTGCCGGAGCGCATCTGGGGCGTCATGAACAATGACACCTTGCTCGCCATCCCCTTCTTTACCTTCATGGGGCTGATCTTGGAGCGCAGCGGCATGGCGGAGGACCTCCTCGACACCATCGGCCAGCTCTTCGGTCCGGTGCGCGGCGGGCTGGCCTTCGCGGTGATCTTCGTGGGGGCCATGCTGGCCGCCACCACCGGCGTGGTGGCGGCGTCGGTCATTTCCATGGGCCTGATCTCGCTTCCCATCATGCTGCGCTACGGCTACGACAAACGGCTGGCCAGCGGTGTCATCGCCGCCTCCGGCACACTGGCGCAGATCATCCCGCCGTCGCTGGTCCTGATCATCATGGCGGATCAGTTGGGCAAGTCCGTCGGGGACATGTACAAGGGGGCCTTCATTCCAGGCTTCGTGCTCACGGCGCTCTACGCCGGCTACATCCTGCTGGTGGCCCTGTTCCGGCCCCAGTGGGCACCAGCCCTGCCGGCCGAGGCCCGCACCATCAAGGAACCGGACGGCAGCCCCGGCCTGCGTTCCCTGGGCGTGCTGACGGTCATCTCCGTCGCGGCGGCGGTGGCCTTCGCCAAGACCTACAACCCGGAAAGCCCCACCGACGAAATGATCGTCAGTTCCATGTCGGTGGGTGTGGGCGTGGCCTTCACACTGGCGGTGGTGAACAAGGTATTCCGGGCCAACCTGCTCTCGCGCATGGCCGAACGGGTGACCTTTGTGCTCATCCCGCCCCTGGCACTCATCTTCCTGGTGCTGGGCACCATCTTCCTGGGCATCGCCACCCCCACCGAGGGCGGCGCCATGGGTGCGGCTGGTGCGCTGATCATGGCGCTCTCCCGCAGGCGGCTCAATCTGAGCCTGCTCAAGCAGGCCATGGAAAGCACCGCCAAGCTCACCGCCTTCGTGGTCTTCATCCTGGTGGGCGCGCGGGTGTTCTCCCTCACCTTCTACGGGGTGGACGGCCACAAGTGGGTGGAAGAGCTTCTGCTGGACCTGCCCGGCGGCCAGCTCGGCTTCCTGGTGGTGGTGAACGTCCTGGTCTTCCTGCTCGCCTTCTTCCTGGACTTCTTCGAGCTCGCCTTCATCGTCGTCCCCCTGCTGGGGCCGGTGGCGGACAAGCTGGGCATCGACCTCATCTGGTTCGGCGTGCTGCTGGGGGTGAACATGCAGACCAGCTTCATGCACCCGCCCTTCGGCTTTGCCCTCTTCTACCTGCGCTCGGTGGCGCCCGCCTCGGTCAAGACCACCGACATCTACTGGGGTGCGGTGCCCTTTGTCTGCATCCAGATCATCATGGTGGCACTGGTCATCATCTTCCCCGGCTTGGTGACAGCGGGCCTGGACAAGACCGAAGCGGTGGATGCCGACAAGGTGGAAATCATCCTCCCGGGCGGCGAGGAAGAAGAACCCGCCGCACCGCCCGGCCTCAACCAGCCGGAGGGCGAAAAACCTGCCGAGGAATCCACCGCGGTGGACCCGATCAAGGAACTGGAAAAAGCCCTCAAGGAAGAAAAGAAGTAAACCCCCTGCCCCCTGCAACCCCCGCCCCGTGCGGGGGTTTTTGTTTGCCCCTCCCGCCCGGGCAGGGTTTAATGCGGCCATACCACCTTCCATCCCGACAACCATCGCCCATGTGGAAAGCCATTCTTGCCATTTCAGTCGGCGCCGCCGTGGGGGCCCTGCTGCGCTGGGAACTGGGGGGCCGCCTCAACAGCATCGTCCCCTCCCTGCCCTTGGGCACCCTCGCCGCCAACCTGATCGGCGGCTACATCATCGGCCTGGCCGTGGCTTACTTCGCCCAGGCACCCCACATCGCCCCCGAGTGGCGGCTCTTCATCGTCACCGGCTTCTGCGGCGGGCTCACCACCTTCTCCACCTTCTCCGCCGAGGTCGTGGCCCTGCTCCAGCAAGGGCGGCTCGCCTGGGCCCTGGGCACCATCGCCACCCACGTGACCGGCTCACTGCTCATGACCCTCGCCGGCATCGCCACCTGGCACGGGCTGAAGATCAAATAGCCCGCCGTGCGGCAGGCGCGGAGGCCTCCCCCACCGGCACTTGCGGTTATCCTTAGGGCTGGCCGCACCCTCCACCCCTCCCATGCAGCCCACCCACGACCTCCGCCGCTGGCAGCACGACCACGATTTCGGCACCACCGCCGAGCGCCAAGCCGAACAGCGCACCCTGTGGGTGGTGGGGCTGACGGTGTTAACCATGGTGGCGGAACTGGCCGTGGGCTGGCTCACCGGCTCCATGGCCCTGCTGGCGGACGGCTGGCACATGGCCAGCCACGCCGGTGCCCTGGGTCTTGCAGCCTTTGCCTACCACTACGCCCACCGCCACGCCGGCAACCCCCGTTTCACCTTCGGCACCGGCAAGGTGAGCGCCCTGGCCGGCTACACCAGCGCCCTGTTCCTGGTGGCCGTGGCCGCCTGGATGGCCTGGGAATCCGTGGGCCGCCTGCGCGCGCCCATTGCCATCCAGTACGCGGAAGCCCTGGTGGCGGCGGTGCTGGGCCTGGTGGTCAACCTTGCCAGCGCCTGGCTGCTTGGCCACAAACACCGCCACGCCGATGATCACGACCATGATCATGACCCCGAGGGGGAACACGGCCTCGATCCTCAGCGCGACCATGCCGACCACAACCTGCGCGCGGCCTACCTGCACGTGATCACCGATGCCCTCACTTCGGTGCTCGCCATCGCCGCCCTGGCCGGAGGCTGGCTCTACGGCTGGGGCTTTCTGGACCCGCTCATGGGCATTGTCGGCGCCGTACTCGTCGGCCGCTGGGCCTGGAGCCTGGCGGGGGACAGCGCCCACGTGCTGCTGGACGCGGAAGACCACCGGGCCACGGCCGCCGCCATCCGCGCGGCCATCGCCACCCTGCCGGACCACGAAGTGGCCGATCTGCACGTGTGGCGCGTGGGGACCGCCAGTCGCGCCTGCATCGTCTCGCTCGTCACCCACGCACCGCTCGGCATCGAGGCCTACCACGCACTGCTCGCCCCCATCCCCGGCCTGGACCACGTGACCGTGGAGGTCCACCGCTGCGACGAAGCCGGGTGCCAGCCCCCCGCCACCGCAACGCATCCCCCGGGTTGACCCAGCCCCGCCGCGCCGCGGGTGGAACCCGGCGCGGCAACCGGCGTCCCACGCCTACGGGCACCCTGGCCCGGAACGCCACAACCGCCCCGGAGACGCCCATGCCCCCCATCCAGCTCCTCAAGCCCCGCCTCACCGACCTGGGGGGCGGGCTGCAGGTCCGCCGCCTGCTCCCGGCCGCCCAGCGCCAGTCCATCGGCCCCTTTGTGTTCTTCGATCACTTCGGCCCGCACCTCCACCAGCCCGGCAGCAATACCGACGTACGTCCCCATCCGCACATCGGTCTGGCCACCGTCACTTACCTGTTGGAAGGTGCGATGGTGCATCGGGACAGCCTGGGCAGCGTCCAGCGCATCGAGCCCGGTGCCATCAACTGGATGACCGCCGGCCGTGGCATCGTCCATTCCGAGCGCGCGCCGGAGGATCTGCGCGCCCAGCCCCACACCGTGCACGGCCTGCAACTCTGGGCCGCGCTGCCGGCCGCCTTTGAAGAAACCGAACCCGGCTTCAGCCATACACCCGCCAGCGCCCTGCCGGAATGGGTGGCGGCCGGCATCCGCGTCCGGGTGCTCATTGGCGAGGCCTTCGGCCTCCGCTCGCCGGTCGCCACCTTTGCCCCCACCCTGTACCTGGACGTGGCCGCCGATCCCCAGGCCAGCCTGACGCTGACGGCGGACGTACCGGAACGGGCTATCTACGCCATCTCCGGCGCCCTCGACATCGACGGCCAGCCCCTGCTGCCCCAGCACCTGGCCATCCTGCCCCCCGACCACGCGCCCCGCATCACCGCCCCCACCGGAGGGCGCTTCGCCGTCATTGGCGGCGCTCCCCTGGACGGCCGCCGCTTCATCTGGTGGAACTTCGTCTCCACCCGCCGGGAGCGCATCGAGCAAGCCCGGGAGGACTGGCGGGCGCAACGCATGGGGCACATCGCGGGGGACAGGGAGTACATTCCCCTGCCCGGCTAGGGATTGGACCGCCGCGGACGCCGGCCCGGCATCCCGCGTCTAAACCCCTCCCAGCTCTGCCGCCCTGGCCCGCAGCAGCGCCTGCTCCTGCTGGTTGCGGGTGAGCTGCGCCGCCCGCAGGAACTCCGCCCGGGCGTCCTCATGCCGGCCCAGCCGGGCCAGAAGGTCACCGCGAACGGCGGGGAGCAGGTGGTAGCCGGCGAGCCGGGGGTCATCGCGCAGGGGGTCGACGAGCTCCAGCCCGGCCCCGGGGCCAAAGGCCTGGGCGACGGCTACAGCCTGGTTGAGCGTGACGATGGGAGACGGGGCCACCTGGGCGAGGGCGTCGTAGAGCGCGGCAATGCGTGGCCAGTCCGTATCCGCCGCGGCGGGCGCGCGGGCGTGGCAGGCCGCGATGGCCGCCTGCAGGGTGTAGGGGCCCAAATGGCCGTGGGGACCGGGCAGGCGCTCAGCCCGCTGCAGGGCTTCAAGGCCACGGCGGATGAGCAACCGGTCCCAGCGGCGGCGGTCCTGGTCGGCAAGCAGCACCGGGCGGCCCTGGGCGTCGGTGCGGGCCTCGAACCGGGAGGCCTGGATTTCCATGAGCGCCGCCAGGCCGTGCACCTCGCCCGCGTCGGGCAACAGCCGCGCCAGCACACGGCCCAGGCGCAGGGCTTCTTCGCACAGGGCCGGGCGCATCCAGTCCGCTCCGGCGGTCGCCGCGTAGCCTTCGTTGAAGATGAGGTAGATCACCTCCAGCACCGGGCCCAGGCGAACCAGCAACGCGTCCCCCCGGGGGACCTCGAAAGGCACGCGGGCGGCGGCCAGGGCGCGCTTGGCGCGCACGATGCGCTGGGCGATGGTGGCTTCGGGCTTGAGATACGCTCGGGCGATCTCGTCGGTGCCCAGCCCGCCCATCACCCGCAGCGTGAGCGCGCAGCGGGCCTCCGGCGAAAGCACCGGGTGGCAGGCGGTAAAGATGAGGCGCAGCAGATCGTCGCCGATGGGGTCGTCGAGGGCATCATCCACCGCCGTGGCGAATGCGCTCTGCGCCGTCTGGTGGGCAAAATCCAGCTCCTCCGCCACCTGCGGGGCGCGCTCGGCGGCCAGGCGCGCGTGGCGCAGATGGTCCAGCGCCCGGCGCTGGGCGGCGGTCATCAACCACGCCCCGGGCTTGTCCGGCACCCCGCTGGCGGGCCAGTGTTCCAGGGCGGCGACGAGGGCATCCTGGGCGCAATCCTCGGCCAGCCCCACGTCCCGCACCATGCGGGCCACGCGGCCGATCACCCGGGCCGCCTCCAGGCGCCAGATGGCCGCGATGGTGCGGTGAATGGATCCCTGGTCCGGCATGGGGCGATTCAGGCCCGAGGCCGGTGGGGTGCCGTCTCCCACCGGGCCCGATCAGGGGTGGATGCGGGACCGCGCCCCTGCGCCACGCTCAATCCTCCACCAGGAACACGACCTTCCCGGACTCCGGGTCGAACGGCAGGGACCAGTGTTCATGGCAGATGCGCCAGGCCCCCGCCTGCCGCCGCCACACCGCCGTGCTCCGCAGCCAGGTGCGGACGACCGGGTAATCCGGCACCGGGCCCGCAAGGCGCCAGTGGTAGTGGGCGAAGGCCAGATCGCCGTTCACCTGAAGCTGGAGGTGGCGCGTTTCGCAGCGCGCGCCCTCGGGCATGCAGGGAAAGCAGGCGAGGTACTTCTCCCGCAGGCTGGCCACGTTGTCGGTAAAGGGGGGGATGGCGTCGAAGCTCACCGCATCGTCGGTGTAGCAGGCCAGGAGGCGCTCCACATCCCGGGCGCACAACGCCGCGGTCCATTCGGCCATGACTTCCTCGATCTTCCGTCTCGGGTCCATACCCATCTCCTCACCGTACATGGCAGGGGGCGCATTCGCGCACCTCCACCGTCGCCCAGGCCGCCGCCGGACAGCGGGCGGCAATGGCCACCGCCTCATCCCGCGTGGCCACGTCGATGAGGAAAAAGCCGCCCACCATCTCCTTGGCCTCGGCAAAGGGGCCATCCACCAGCACGGGATTGCCCGCCGGGGCGCGCACCCGGACCCCGTGCTCGTCCCCGCGCAGGGATTCCACCCCGCGCAGGATGCCCTGGGCCTGCAGCGTCGCGGCAAAGGCCACCATGGCGTCGTAGGCGGCGCGGGCTTCCGCCTCGTCGCGGGCGGCCCGCTGGCCGCGGGGCTCCACGATCAACAGCAGGTAGGCCATGTCACACGCCTCCGCAACCCTGGGCGGCGGCGGCCAGAATCTCCTCCGGGCTCACCCGCCGCGTCTGGGTGGCAATGGACCAGCGGTGGCCAAAAGGGTCCTCCACCTGGCCATAACGGTCGCCCCAGAACATGTCCGCCACGGGCATGACCGGCGTGGCGCCGGCGGTCACTGCCCGGTCAAAGGCGGCATCCGCGTCGGTCACGTACAGGTGGAGGATGACCGGCGAGCCCTTGAGCGCCGCCGCCCCCAGGCAGCCGTGCTCCACGTATTCGTCGGTCAGCATCAGGGCGGAATCGCCCAGGGTCATGTGGCCGTGCATGAGGCGGCCATCCGGGCCGGGCAGGCGGAACATTTCCACCGCGCCAAAGGCCCGGGCATAGAAATCCATGGCCGCGGCGGCATTGCGGCAGACGATGTGCGGGGTGAGGGTGTGCATGCCCGGCGGGATGGGACTCACGGGGCTGACGGGGGTGTTGGGGTCGGTCATGGTTTTCTCCTGCTGGGTTGGGGGTCCTGCCTACCGGGCGGACGGAATCTCGCGGAAACGCTCCACCGCCTCGCCCGGGGGGAAATCGTCCAGCGCGTACAGGGGCCGGACCTCGATGTGGCAGGCAAGCCCCGGGCCGCGCGGGTTGGGATAGCGGCGGGTCCATTCCAGCGCTTCTTCGGCGCTGCGGGCCTGGATCAGGGTGTAGCCGGCCATGAGATTCTCATCCAGCGCGAAGGGGCCGTGGGCCACGGTGCGGGTAGACCCTTCAAAGCGGATGCGCCAGCCCTCCCGGCTGGGCTTGAGTCCCGCGCCGTCGAGCAGGACGCCGGCCCGGGCCAGATCCTCGTGGTAGGCGGCCATTTCGGCCAGCAGCGCCGGGTCCGGGTCGGGGGTGATGGCGGCCTCGGATTCTGGCGAGGCCTTGACGATGATGAGGTAGCGCATGGTTCTCTCCTGGGACGGGGCGCGATTGCGCCGCTTCTGTCCCCACGACGAACCAGCCCGGACGGAATCGACACCGCCCGGCGGATTTTTTCGCTCAGGTCCGGGGCGGTTCCGCCACCGGGTGGATGGCCACGCTCCGGCGCCGGGCGGGAGCCGGCCCGCCCGCCAGCGCCCGGGCACGCAGTTGCCCGCAGCCGCCTTCCACCTCCTGGCCGGCGGAGTGACGCAGCTTGGTGAGGATGCCCTGGCGGTGCAGGTGGCGGGCCATCTCGGCAGCCCGCTCCCAGCTTGGCCGCTGGTAGGGCAGACCATCCACGGCGTTGTAGGGGATGAAGTTCATCACCGCGTACTTGCCCTTGAGCAGGGTGGCGATGTTGGCCAGTTCCTCGTCGCTGTCGTTCACGCCCGCGATCAGCGTCCACTGGTACTGGACGGGATAGGTGGTGGCGCGGGCGTAGCGCTCGGCCAGGGCCACCAGTTCCGCCGGATCGATGGCCGGCGCCTTGGGCAGCAGTTCCGCCCGCAGCCGCGGGTGGGTAGTGTGCAGCGACAAGGCCAGCGCCGGCTTCACCGGTCCGGCGGGCAGGCGCTCGAACACCCGGATGTCGCCCACGGTGGAAAACACCAGGTTCTTGTGGCCGAAGCCGCCGACGGTGCCCAAGAGCTCGATCGCCTCGAGCACGTTGTCCAGGTTGTGGGCCGGTTCGCCCATGCCCATGAACACCACCTTGCGCACCGGCCGGCGCGCCCGGGCCAGGGCCACCTGGGCCACGATCTCGGCGCTGCCCAGTTGCCGCAGCAGCCCGTCCTGCCCCGTCATGCAAAAGCGGCAGCCCACCGCGCACCCCACCTGGCTCGATACGCACACCCCTTCCCGGGGCAACAGCACGCTCTCCACCGTCTGCCCGTCCGCCAGCCGCACCAGCAGGCGGCTGGCACCATCTTCCCCCGGGTGCTCGGAGCACACCCGGGCCAGGGCCGCCAGTTCCTCCCCGATCCGGGGCAAGGCCGCGCGCAGGGCCAGGGGCAGAAAGTCCTCCGCCCGGCGCTTGCCGCTGTCCAGCGGCTGGGCGTGGGTCCAGGCCTTGAAGAGGGCATCCAGATGACAGGGCTTGGCGCCCAGCGCGGCGAGGCGATGGCGCAGGTGTTCGATTCGCATGGGGTCAGGGGTGAAACAGCGGCAGGGCCGAACCCTAGCATCTTCCGCCCTCTGCGTGTTTCCCCTGATAGCGCGGAACCCTCCGGCCCCCGCGCCTGCCGAAACGGCTGTTCAGACCAGGGAGCGCGCCACCATGACCGGACCACTTCACCTCACCCTCAACTGGGTGGAACAAGGCCTGCTGCCGGACTACGTGGTCCGCGCCGGCATCCGCCAACTGCTGCGGCAGCGGCTGGAGGAAATCCACGCGGCCGACCCGGGCGCCGCCTGCGAGGCGGCGGAAGCCTTCATCGCCACCCTGCCCGCCAGCCCCGTCGCGCCGCTGCCGGAACTGGCCAATGCCCAGCACTACGAGTTGCCCCCCGCCTTCTTCGCGCCCATTCTCGGGCCCCAGCGCAAATACAGTTGCTGCCTGTGGAGCCCCGCCGTGCGCACCCTGGCCGAGGCCGAAACGGCGGCCCTGGCCGCCACCTGCGAGCGGGCGCAACTGGCGGACGGCCAGGAGATCCTGGAACTGGGCTGCGGCTGGGGTTCCCTCAGCCTGTGGATGGCTCATCGTTACCCGGCCGCGCGCATCACCGCCGTTTCCAACTCCGCCGCCCAGCGCGCCTACATCGAGGGGGAAGCGGAGCGCATGCGGCTGATCAACCTGCGGGTGATCACCGCCGACATGAACCACTTCTCGCCGGAGCAAAGCTTCGACCGGGTGGTATCGGTGGAAATGTTCGAGCACCTGCGCAACTGGCCCGAAGCCTTCCGCCGGGTGGCGAGCTGGCTGCGCCCGGGCGGGCGCTTCTTCCTGCACGTGTTTGCCCACCGCGCCACCCCCTACGCCTTCGAGCCCCGGGACGACACGGACTGGATGAGCCGCCATTTCTTCTCCGGCGGCATGATGCCCAGCGACGATCTGGCCCCCCGCTTCCAGGAACACCTGCGCCTGGTACAGCGTTGGCGCTGGGACGGCCGCCACTACGAGCGCACCGCCAATGCCTGGCTGGCCCGCATGGACGGGGCCCGCCACACCCTGTGGCCCATCCTGGAAGCCACCTACGGCGCCGCCGAGGCGCCCCGCTGGTGGATGCGCTGGCGGCTCTTCTTCCTCTCCTGCGCCGAGCTGTTCGGCTACGAGCACGGCCGGGAGTGGTGGGTCAGCCACTACCTGTTCGAGCCCCGCGCCTGAGGCCGCTGCCGTGGCCACCTTCTGGGACGCCGAAGCCGCCCTCTACGCCCTGGCCACGCTGCAGGCGACCGCTCTGCTCGCCTGGGGAGTGAGCCTGTGGCGGCGGGATGTGAGCGTGGTGGACAGCCTGTGGTCTCTCTTCATCCTCGGCGCGGCGCTGACCTACGCCGCCCTGGCGGAAACCGGCCCGCGAGCCCCATGGCTGCTGCCCCTGGCGGCCCTGTGGGCGCTGCGCCTGGCGGGACACATCACCTGGCGCAACCACGGCCAGCCGGAAGACCCGCGCTACCAGGCCATTCGCGCCCGCAACCAGCCCCACTTCGCGCTCAAAAGCCTGTATTTGGTGTTCGGCCTGCAGGCGGGCCTCGCCTGGGTGGTCGCCCAACCCCTGATGGTGGCCGCCGCCAGCCCCCAGCCCCCGAATCTGCTGGACGCCCTGGGCGTGGCCCTCGCCCTGTTCGGCATCGCATTCGAGGCGGTGGCCGACGCGCAGCTTGCCCGCTTCAAGGCCCGGCCCGAGCACCGCGGCCGGGTGCTGGACAGCGGCCTGTGGCGCTATTCCCGCCACCCCAACTATTTCGGCGAATGCTGCGTCTGGTGGGGTTTCGGCCTGGTGGCCCTGGCCGCCGGCGGCGGCTGGGCACTGCTCTCCCCCCTGCTCATGACCCTGCTGCTGCTCAAGGTTTCCGGCGTCGCGCTGATGGAGCAGGACATCGGCCAGCGCCGGCCCGACTACGCCGACTACATCGCCCGCACCAACGCCTTCATCCCCGGCCCACCGCGGCCCACCAGACGGAGCCCCCAGCAAGCATGAACACCTGCGCCCACCTTGCCCGACGCCTCGTTCCCCTGGCCGCCCTCGCCCTGCTCGCCGGCTGCCAGAGCCCTCCGCTGGCGCCCCTGCGCACCGTGGAGCACGTGGACATCCCCCGCTTCATGGGCGACTGGTACGTCATCGCCAACATCCCCACCTTCATCGAACAGGGCGCCCACAACGCCGTCGAATCCTACCGGCTGGACGCGGACGGCAGCATCGCCACCACCTTCACCTACCGGGACGGCGGCTTCGACGGCCCCGCCAAACGGATGACCCCCCGCGGCTACGTGCTGGACCCCCGCAGCAACGCTGTCTGGGGCATGCAGTTCATCTGGCCGATCAAGGGGGACTACCGGATCATCCACCTCGCCCCCGACTACAGCCAGACCGTGATCGGTCGCGAAAAGCGGGACTACCTGTGGATCATGGCCCGCACCCCGCAGATCCCCGAGGCGGACTACCAGAAGCTGCTCGCCCTGGTGGCCGAACAGGGCTACGACCCGGCCAAGGTGGAGCGGGTGCCCCAGAACGGCGGACGCTGAGCCGGGCGGCGTCAGGCGTAGGTATCCACCGCATTCCCCAGGTGGGGCGGATTGCCCGGCGCCGGCACCGCTTGCAGGAGTTGCAGCACGGCGCTGCTCTCCGCCTCCATTGCCCGCTTCAACACCGCCACTTCCACCTGGCTCCCCACGCTGCCATCCAGACTCAAAGCCCCGGCCAGGCTGCCGGCAACACTGCTGATCGAAGACATGGGAGCTCCTGGGTGTGAATGGGTAGGGCAAGCGGACATTGCCCGGGCGGGCTGCCTTGAACCGAGCCCAACGACTCGCCCCCGGGTCATCCCCTACAACGGCCGTTGCACGGCCGGCCTCACCCCCGGCTGATCAAAGGCGATGCCAAAGCACCGCACGGCTGGCGGCAAACCGCTGCTGCACAACGGCAGCCCCGGAAACAAAACGCCCCGCACAGGGCGGGGCGTTTGTGGCGTTGCGGCAACCGGACCTTACTTCTTGACCGGGTTGTTATAGACGAAGTTGTCGAAGGTGTTTTCCGCCACGCGGAACCAGGTGTACTGGTCGTTGCGGAACTTGAGCCAGGGCTCGTAGACCTTCTTGAACTTGGGGTTCTTGGCGGCGGTTTCTTCGTAGAGCTCGAAAGCGGCTTTCTGGCAGGCGAGCATCACTTCCTTGGAGAAGGGACGCAACTGGGTGCCGGAGCCGGCGAGTTCCTTGAGGGCCTTGACGTTCTTGACGTCGTAACGGGCCTGCATCTCGATGTGGGCGAAGGCGCAGGCGTCTTCGAGGGCCTGCTGGTATTCCTTGGGCAGCTCGGCCAGCTTCTTGGCGTTGACGTAGATGGAGAGCTGCGGGCCACCTTCCCACCAGCCGGGGTAGTAGTAGTACTTGGCAACCTTGTTGAAGCCGAGCTTCTGGTCGTCGTAGGGGCCGATCCATTCGGCGGCGTCGATGGTGCCTTTCTCCAGGGCGGGGTAGATGTCGCCACCGGGGATCTGCTGGGGTACGACGCCAAGCTTGGCGAGCACCTGACCGGCAAAGCCGCCGACGCGGAACTTCAGGCCTTCCAGGTCCTTGACGGTCTTGATCTCCTTGCGGAACCAGCCGCCCATCTGGGCGCCGGTGTTACCGCAGGGGTAGTTGACGATGTTGTAGTCCTTGAAGAAGTCCCGCATCAGGTCGAGGCCGCCGCCTTCGAACATCCAGGCCGTTTGCTGGCGGCTGTTGAGGCCGAAGGGAATGGCGGTGTCGAAGGCGAATGTGGGGTCCTTGCCGACGTAGTAGTAGGAGGCGGAGTGACCGATCTCCACGGTGCCGTCCTTGACGGCGTCGAGCACGCCGAAGGGGGGGACGATTTCGCCGCCGGAGAAGATCTGGATCTGGAACTTGCCGCCGGTGGCCGCCGCGACGTGCTTGGACACGACTTCAGCCGCGCCGTAGATGGTGTCCAGGCTCTTGGGGAAACTGGACGCCAGGCGCCACTTGATCTGCGGGCTTTGCTGGGCGTGTACTGCGGGGGCGGCCAAGGCGCCGGCGGCGGCCAGACCGGCACCCGCGCCCTTCAGAAATTTGCGACGTTCCACGTTGTCTCCTTATCTAACGGGTTTGTTGAACGAGGTGTGCGGATTATAGGAAAAGCATCCGCTCGCCCAACAGCGGGGAAACCCTAAGCAGACAAGGGAACCCTCCTGCCCTCAGCTGCCGGCAACCATCATGTTGCCGAGGAGGATGGAGCCGGTCTGCTTGCCGCCACGGACCATGACGTCGCTGCCCACGGCCACGATGTCGCGGAACATCTGCCGCAGGTTGCCGGCGATGGTGATCTCCTCCACCGGAAAGGCGATCTCGCCGTTTTCCACCCAGTACCCGGCCGCGCCCCGGGAGTAGTCACCGGTGACGTAATTGACGCCCTGACCCAGCAGCTCGGTGACCAACAGGCCCCGGCCCATGCGCTTGAGCAGGGCTTCAAAGCCTTCCTCGCCCGGCTGGAGGATGAGGTTGTGGGAACCCCCCGAATTGGCGGTGGTGACCAGGCCGAGCTTGCGGGCGGAGTAGACGCCGAGGAAGTAGCCCTGGAGCACGCCGTTGGCCACCACGTCCCGGTCCCGGGTGGCGACGCCGTCATCGTCGAAGGGGGCGCTGGCCAGGCCCTTCCTGAGATGGGGCCGTTCCACCAGATTGATGAGCGGCGAAAAGACCTGGGTGCCCACACTGTCGAGCAGGAAGGAGGATTTGCGGTAGAGGCTGCCGCCACTGACCGCGTAGACGAAATTGCCCAGGAGCGAGGCCGCCAGCGGCGCTTCGAAGAGCACCGGCACCTGGGTGGTTTCCACCCGCCGAGCGCCGAGCCGGGCCACGGCCCGCCGGGCGGCATCGGCCCCCACGGATTCAGGCGAGACGAGGTCGCGCCAGTCGCGGCGGGAGTCGTACCAGTCATCCCGCTGCATGGCATCGCCCTCGGCGGCGATCACCGAGCAGGACACGTAATGGCGCGAGGTGGCAAACCCGCCCATAAACCCCAGGCTGTTGGCGGAGACGAAGTGGGACTGCTGGGTGGAAACGGTGGCCCCTTCGGAGTTGGCAACCTTGGGGCTGACGGCAAAGGCTGCGGCTTCGCAACGGCGGGCCATGTCGATGGCGTCTTCCACCGAGATGTCCCAAGGGTGGTAGAGGTCCAGGTCCGGCACCTCGCGGGCGAGCAGCGCTTCATCGGCGAGACCAGCGCAGTCATCGGGCGCGGTGAAGCCGGCGATGGAAAGCGCCGCGTCCACCGTGGCGCGCAGGGCGTCGGAGGAGAAATCCGAAGTGCTGGCGTGGCCACGACGCTGCCCCAGATAGACACTGACACCCACGCCCTTGTCCCGGTTGTACTCAATGGTTTCCACCTCGCCCTTGCGCACCGAGGCCGTCTGGCCGAAACCTTCGGAGACATCCGTTTCGCAGGCGGTGGCGCCGCGGCTGCGGGCGTAGTCGAGGATCTCCTGGGCGATGCTTTGCAGACGGTCGTGGGAGAAGTGGAAATCTTTCGAGGACATGGGCAATGGGGCTGTGACTGAGGGCTAAAGATATAATCCTAACCGTTTTCCCCATTTCACCCCATTTCCAGCGCATCTGCGCCCCGCCATGCACGCCGCCGACGACGCCTTCGAAGACGAACGCCCCAGCAAAACCCGGATGAAGAAAGCCATGACCGCCCTGCAGGATCTGGGCGAACAGTTGGTGGCCCTCTCGCCGGAACGGCTGAAGAAGGTGCCCCTGCCCGACAACCTGCTGCACGCGGTCAAGGAGTGCCAGCGCTTTGCCAACAAGCACGAGGCACGCCGCCGCCAGCTCCAGTACATCGGCCGGCTGATGCGCGATGTGGACCCGGCGCCCATCCAGGCCGTGCTCGACGCGTTCAACGGCCAGTCCGCCGCCGCGACGGCTGAACAGCACCGGCTGGAACGCCTGCGCACGCGGCTGATGGAAAGCGAGGCGGTGCTCACCGAGATTGGCGACAGCTACCCGGGCGCGGACCTGCAGCGTATCCGCCAGTTGCGCCGCAATGCCCTCAAGGAACAGGAACAGGGCAAACCGCCGCGCAGCTACCGGGAACTGTTCCGCGAACTGCGGGCGCTGGCGGGCGCCAGGCCGGCGGCGGATGACGCCATGCCGGACACGGAACCCACGGAAGAGAGCGACACATGAACACTCCCACCCCCCAGGACGAAACCCTGGTCATCGGCCTGGTTTCCATCAGCGACCGGGCCTCCCAGGGCGTGTACCAGGACCAGGGCATCCCGGCGCTGGAAGCCTGGTTCGGCGCCGCCCTCACCAGCCCCTGGCGCATGGAAACCCGCTTGATCCCGGACGAGCAGCCGGTGATCGAAGCCACCCTGAAGGAACTGTGCGACAGCGCCGGATGCCACCTGGTGCTCACCACCGGCGGCACCGGCCCGGCCCCCCGGGACGTGACGCCGGACGCCACCCTGGCGGTGGCGGACCGGGTGATGCCGGGCTTCGGGGAACAGATGCGTCAGATCAGCCTGCGCTTCGTCCCCACGGCCATCCTTTCCCGTCAGGTGGGGGTCATCCGGGGCCGGACGCTGATCCTCAACCTGCCGGGCCAGCCCAAATCCATCAAGGAAACCCTGGAAGGCCTCAAGGACGAGCAGGGCAAAGCCGTGGTGCCCGGCATCTTCGCCGCGGTGCCCTACTGCATCGATCTGATTGGCGGCCCCTACATTGAGACGAACGAAGCGGTGATCAAGGCCTTCCGGCCCAAGAACGCCATCCGCCAGCGTTAGGCGGCCACCCGGTAGCGGCCCACCTCGTAGTCCGGGCCGCTTTCGAGCAGCTCCAGCGGTTCCACCCTCAGGCTCTCGCCCCGCACCCGGAAGTGCAGGGGCGTGGCCGCCCGGTAGGCGGCGATCTGCAGCACCACGCGCACATCGCCGTTGGCCTGGGGCGCATCCAGCAGCAGCGCATCCACCCGGTTGCCCCCGATGTCCGCCACCAGCGGCACCGCGCGGGGCGACAGGGCCTGCACGCCAATGTGGGCGCGCTGGTCCGGCTGCCGCCGCAGCCGACGCACTACGCCCACCATCCAGTCACCGTCCTGATTGGGCTGCAGGCCGATCAGGCTGCCCACCCGCAGCCACTCGGTGGCCGGTGGCGCATCCAGGCCGGCGCCGCCACGGCTCACATCCGTCAGCGTCCAGCCCTGGCCGGCATTGGCCCCGGCCAGGGCATTGCCGCACAAACGGGAATGCACCTGATGCAGCCCCCCCACCACGTCCAGGCTGGCCGCCCCGGCTCCATAGCGGCGATGGCGGCGCATGGGCGCGGTGCACGACCAGTAGGTCAGCAGATGGCGGAACGTCGGGCGAACGACCTCCGGGTCCGCCAGCACGCCGCTCAGCCCCAGCTCCTGGGGCAAGCCTCCCAGTTCGAACTGGCAGCGCAATTCGGCCAGCGGTTCCAGCGCCGGCACCGCGCTGAAAAAGCGCAGATGGGGCGAGGGCTCCGGGTGCAGGGCCACCCGCCGGGGCGCTGCCAGGGCGCTGAGGTCGATCCAGTGGGTGCTTTGCCCCTTGGCGGTACCCGTGAGCAGAAAGCTGCCGACAAAGCGGCCGATCAGGCGGTCCGCAAGCTCCATCTGCGGCGGCAGCAGACAATCGAGCGCCGAGGCTTCCAGGGCCAGGGCGCGGAGGAATTCCCGCCTCACGGTGGTGGCGCCTCCCTCCAGCCGCACCGCCTGACCGTGCACCTGGCGCTGCCGCGCCATCTGGTAGGCGCGCCCCAGACACGCCCACGCGGGCGCATCGGCGCCGCCGTAGTGGAAGCGCTCCCATTTCAGCGCATCGGCCCCGGCGCGGACCAACTGGGCGATCAACCGCGCCTGCGCCGGCTCCGGCAGGGCCTTGCCGTCGCGCTCAAGCGCCTCGAGCAGCGCCGCCAGATTCTGGAACCGGGCCTGGCAGTAGTCCCGCGCGGCCCGCCACTTGTGGGGTGGCGGCTGCAAGCGCAGGCCGGCGGCCTGGTGGAAGTCGTCCGCGATGAGCGTCAAATGGGGTTGCGCCATCCCGGCCAGAGTATCGAGGAGGCCGCCTTTCTCTGCCGGACGCAACTGCGGGTCCGCCATGACCGAGGCGCCCCAGGCAGCGATCTCGTCGAGGGCCGCAACGGGCTCGGCCGATGCCAGCCGGGCCGCCACCTGGCGCGTCTCCTGAGGATCGGCCAAAGGATGGGCCTTGCGGGAGAGAAAGGAAAAGAACATGGTCGCAGCCGCTCCGGGCAGGGTGCGCCGGTCGGACCGACGCCGGGTGAGCACAAGCTCATGAAATATAGCACGCACGATTTCGCCTCCCCCTGTCACGCTCGACCTCCTTCGACCACGGGAACGGATGCGCCCCGGCCCGCGTACAATCCAACCCCAGTCTAGCCCCGGGCCCTGGCCGCGCCGGGGCGGAACAGATCAACCCCCCCGGGCCTATTCCGGCCCGTTTTGGAAGCGAATGCCATGCGCACCTACCTCGACCTGATGCAGCATGTGCTGGACCACGGCCACCACAAGGCAGACCGCACCGGCACCGGCACCCTTTCCGTCTTCGGCTGGCAGATGCGCTTCGACCTGGCCCAGGGCTTTCCCCTGCTGACCACCAAGAAGCTGCACACCCGATCCATCATCCACGAGCTGCTGTGGTTCCTGCGCGGCGAGACCAACATCCGCTACCTCAAGGACAACGGCGTCTCCATCTGGGACGAATGGGCGGACGAAAACGGCGACCTGGGTCCGGTGTACGGCCACCAGTGGCGCCACTGGCCGGCCCGGGATGGCGGCGAGATCGACCAGATCACCCGCCTGGTGGAAGGGCTCAAGCACAATCCGGACTCCCGCCGCCACCTGGTGACCGCCTGGAACCCGTCGGAGGTGGACCGCATGGCCCTGCCCCCGTGCCACGCCTTGTTCCAGTTCTACGTGGCGGACGGGCGGCTGTCCTGCCAGCTTTACCAGCGCAGCGCCGACATTTTTCTCGGGGTGCCCTTCAACATCGCCAGCTATGCCCTGCTGACGCTGATGCTGGCTCAGGTGTGCGGCTACCAGCCGGGGGAATTCGTGCTCACCCTGGGCGATGCCCACCTCTACAGCAATCACCTGGAGCAGGCGCGGCTGCAACTGTCCCGCACACCTCGCCCCTTGCCGACCCTGCGCCTCAACCCTGCGGTGACGAACCTCTTCGATTTCCGGTACGAGGATTTCACCCTGGAGGGTTACGACCCGCACCCCCATATCCCCGCGCCGGTGGCGGTATGAGCGCGCGGCCTCAACGCATCGGCGGCGACATCGGCGGCACCAAGACGCTGCTCGCCCTGGCCGAGGCAGCGACGCCTGGCACCCCGCCGGGCATGCTGTTCCAGCGGCGCTATGCCTCCCGGGAGTTCGCCTGCTTCGAGGACTGTCTGGCGCGGTTCCTTGCCGATGCCCGGGCCGCCGGCCTGCCCGCCGCGCCCGCGGCCGCCTGCTTTGGCGTAGCCGGCCCGGTGGAGGGCAACCGGGCGCAGCTCACCTACCTGCCCTGGTTCATGGACGGCGCCGCCCTCGGGGCCAGCCTCGGTGGACCGGTACGGCTGGTGAATGACTTCGCCGCCGCCGCCGCCGGCCTGGCCTCGCTGGGGGCGGACGCATTGACGTGCCTGCAGCCCGGCCAGCCAACCGCGGACGGCGTGCGCGTGGTGGTGGGCGCGGGTACCGGCCTGGGCGTGGCGGCCCTGGTCTCTCGCGCCGAAGGCTGGCAAACCCTGAGCGGCGAGGGCGGACACGTGGGCTTCGCGCCCCGCAATCCGCTGCAGGCCGAACTGTGGCGCTGGATGTACGACCAGAACGGCCGGGTGACCACCGAACACCTGCTCTCCGGACCCGGGCTGGTGGCCATCCACCGCTTTCTGCTCGCCCGCTCCGGCGGCGGGCCTGAGCAGGCCCTGCAGGCAGCGGCCGATACAGCCGCTGCAGTGGGCCGCCATGCGCTGGAGACCCCGGGCAGCCTGGCGGATCAGGCCCTGGACATCTTCGTGGATATTTACGGTGCCTTTGCCGGGGATCTGGCCCTCACCTTCCTGCCCCGGGCGGGGCTGTACCTGGCAGGCGGCATTGCCGGGCGCATCCTGCCCCGGCTGCAGGCGGGGCGTTTCCAGGCCGCCTTCAACAATCAGGACGGCCACCGCCGGCTGACCCGGGACATCCCCGTGCACGTGGTCACCACGCCGGATCTGGGCCTGCTGGGCGCCCTGGCGCTGGCGGACGAGGCGGCCCGCGGCGGCTGAGCCGCCGCCTCAGAACAGCTCGACGCTGCCCGCATCCACCGATTTCTGCTGGATGTGGCGCGCCTCCATGTGCTCCAGATGGCGGCGCGCCCCGGCCATGCTGGCGGTCAGCGCCTCCAGCCGCCGCTCCATGCGGCGCACGCCATCGCTGTCCTCGTCTCCCGTCTTCACCACCAGCGACAACATGTAATCTTCCAGCGCGGCGCAACGCTGCTGCATCTGCTCCAGGAGCTGACGCACCAGGTCGTCGAACTGGAGCGAGACAATGCCCTCCATCACTTCCCGGTGAATCTGCCCGGACAGTTCGCCGATGCGGTCCGACTGCTGGCTGGCCGCCTGGTTAAGGGTTTCCATCTGCCCCCAGATGGCGGCCAGGCTGTCGCGGGAGCGCTCCACCAGCGACAGGTCGATGCTGGACACCTCGCGGATGGAGGCCCCCACCGCCCCCATGTTCTCGTCGATATCGGTCAGCAGCCCGCGGATGCGGGCATTGAACTCGTTGGTCCGGCTGGCGAGCTTGCGCACCTCGTCCGCCACCACGGCGAAACCCCGCCCCGCCTCGCCCGCGCGGGCGGCCTCGATGGCGGCGTTCAGCGCCAGCAGATCGGTCTGACGGGTGATCTCGGTGACGCTGTCGAGCAGGTCCACGATGCAGTTGACCCGTTCCTCCACCCGGCTGAAGCCCTGGTCGGTCTTGGCCCCGGTTTCCTGCATGCCGGCCACGCAAGCGGCCAGTTCGTGCACCACCTTTTCCGTCTCGGTCAGGAATTGGCGCACACCCGCCATCTGGGCCTGTTGCTCGCCGCTTCGGGTCGCGGTCAATAGCTGCTGCACCAGCTCGCGCAGCAGTTCCCGCTGGCTGGCGGCGCGGTGCTGCACTCCGGTCAGGTTTCCGGTGAGGCGGGAGGTGGCGGTATTGATGATCTCGTAGGCTTGCCCGATACCTTCTCGCACCCGGTGGAACTGCGCCCGGGCCAAGCCCATGGCCGCTTCCGAGCGCTGGTCGAAATCGCCCATCAGCCGGGAGAGTTCCACCATGCGCCGGGCGCTGCGCGCACGGTATTCCTGGCGCGCCCGCCGGCCCGCGTACAGGCTGAACGCCAGCGCGGCCATGGCCGCGACCTGCGCTGTCACCGCCACCACCGGGCTGGCGTGGGCCATCACAGCGGCCGCGGCGGCCAGCTGAAACCCGAGTGCCGCCAGCACGGCGATATCGTCACTTCTGAACTGCATCGTCCCCCCCTGCCCCGCGCCCCAAAACCGGGGCCGGCACAAGCGCCGACCCACGGAATGCCTTACGGCTGCATGACCGGTGCGCTTGAGGTGCGACAGGTTCTTGGGCGCGGCGACCAGGCGGACGCCGCGCCTGCCCGGTTACTCGGGCAGCAGCACCACGCCCGCCAGCGGCGGCAGGGTCAGGCTGAGGGAGGCGGGATAACCCGCATGCGGCGCGTGGTCGGCCATCACGGCCCCGCCGTTGCCCAGGTTGGAGCCGCCGTAGTGGGCGGAATCGCTGTTGAGCACTTCCCGGTACGTCACCGCGGCCGGGACGCCCACCCGATAACCCTGGCGCGGCACCGGGGTGAAGTTGAGCACCACCACCGCATGCCGGCCATCCCGGGCCCAGCGCACATAGCTGATGACCGACTGCTCGCCATCATGGCAATCGATCCACGAGAACCCGCTGGATTCGAAATCCTGCTCGTGCAGGGCTGCCGTGTTCCGGTAAAGGTGGTTGGCGTCCCGCAGCAAGCGCTGCACACCCAGGTGGGGCGCGTAGGCGAGAAGGTCCCAGTCCAGCTCCCGCGCTTCGCTCCACTCCCGCCACTGGGCCAGCTCGCTGCCCATGAAATTGAGCTTGCGCCCCGGCGAAGTGAGTTGGGCCAGGAGCAGCAGCCTCAGGTTGGCAAAGCGCTGCCAGTCGTCGCCCGGCATCTTGTTGATGAGCGAGCCCTTGCCGTGCACCACCTCGTCATGGGAAAGGGGCAGGACAAAGTTCTCACTGTAGGCGTACATCTGGCCAAAGGTGAGCAGGTCGTGGTGGTACTTGCGGTGCACCGGGTCGTGGGCCAGGTAACGCAGGGTGTCGTTCATCCAGCCCATGTTCCACTTCATGGAAAAACCCAGCCCGCCCAGGTAGGTGGGGCGGGACACCATGGGCCAGGCGGTGGACTCCTCGGCGATGGTCAGGGCGCCGGGGAACTCCCCGTGGACCATGCTGTTGAGGGCGCGCAGAAAGTCGATGGCTTCCAGGTTCTCCCGCCCGCCGTAGCGGTTGGGCAGCCACTCACCGGCCTTGCGCGAGTAGTCCAGATAGAGCATGGAGGCCACCGCGTCCACCCGCAGGCCATCAAAGTGGAATTCCGACAGCCAGTAGTGGGCCGAGGAGAGCAGGAAGCTCAGCACCTCGGGCCGGCCGTAATTGAAGACGTGGGTGCCCCAGTCCGGGTGCCAGCCCAGACGCGGGTCCTCGTGCTCGTAAAGGGCCGTGCCGTCGAACCGGGACAGCGCCCAGCGATCTTCGGGAAAATGCCCGGGCACCCAGTCCAGCAGCACACCGATGCCCGCCTGATGGCAGGCATCGATCAGGGCCCGCAGATCGTCCGGCGTGCCGAAACGGCTGGTGGGTGCGAAGTAGCCGGTGGTCTGGTAGCCCCAGGATTCGTCCAGGGGATGCTCGGTGATGGGCAACAGCTCGATATGGGTGTAGCCCATGTCGCGCACATAGGGCACCAGCCGTTCGGCCAGTTCCCGGTAGCTGTAGAAACTGCCATCCGGGTGGCGCATCCAGGAGCCCGCATGCACCTCGTAGATGTTCATGGGCTCGCGCATCCAGTCCGCCGCGGCACGGCGGGCCAGCCACGGCGCGTCGCTCCAGGCGTAGCCGGAGGGGGCGCAGATGCGGCAGGCGGTGGACGGCCGGCGCTCGAACTGCCGGGCATAGGGGTCGATCTTGACCATCACCGCACCCGTGTCCCGGTTGCGCAGCTCGAAGCGGTACAGGGCGCCCGGCTCCAGCGCCGGGATGAACAGCTCCCACACCCCGCTCGCGCCCATGGAACACATGGGGTGCATGCGCCCGTCCCAGTGGTTGAACGCCCCCACCACCGACACCCGCTCCGCCGCCGGCGCCCAGACCCTGAAGCACACACCCGCCACGCCCTCGCGCACCTCCGGGTGAGCTCCCAGCAGACGCCAGGCCTGATAGTTCCGGCCTTCCGAGAAGAGATAGATATCATGCTGGGACGCCGCAGGCGGGAAAGCCCAGGCATCCCACAGGGTCCAGCGGTTTTCTCCTGCCTGCAGGGTCAGGCGATACGGCCGGGGAACGGCGGCGGCAGGGCCCCGCCATTCAAAGACGCCGTCCGGATGCACCCGGATCATCGGCGCCGGGCCGTCGGCCAGTTCCAGCCAGGCCTCGCCCGCATAGGGCTGAAAGCTGCGCACCACCACCTCGTCGCCGGTGGTGAAACAGCCGAGTAACCGGAAGGGATCATGCTCACGCGCTTGCACAAGGCGCGAGTAGGATTCTTGATCAACAACAAGATTCGCAGCGAGACTCATAGCCACACTCTATCCAAGGCGCTTTGCCGCGGCGCATAAGTTCGCGCCAGGCAAGAAAAACACGGCGCCTTCACACAGAAAGGCGGCAAAACCGCCTTAAAGCGTAATTGCACACCGGGAGGCGTCGTGGAACGATTTCACCATTCGCAAGACGGAACCAGGACCTAAGAACATGCTTCCACAAAACGACCCGCGATTCATCAGCCAGCTGACAAAGACCACCTTTGGACTGGTGCTCGCCGGAGGACGCGGCAGCCGGCTCAAACAGCTCACCGACTGGCGCGCCAAGCCGGCAGTGCCTTTCGGCGGCAAGTTCCGCATCATCGACTTTACGCTTTCCAACTGTGTCAATTCAGGCATCCGACAGATCGGGGTCGCGACACAGTATAAGGCGCACAGCCTCATCGCCCATTTGCAAAAAGGCTGGAGTTTCCTCAATGGTCACTTTGGCGAGTTCGTCCAGATCATGCCCGCCGCCCAGCAGATCAGTGAGGAATCCTGGTATCAGGGCACGGCGGACGCAGTGTTCCAGAACCTGAACATCATCCGTTCCAGCCAACCCGAGCATGTGCTGATTCTCTCCGGCGATCACATCTACAAGATGGACTACGGCAAGATGCTGGCCGCCCACGCCGCCGCCGACGCGGATCTGACCGTAGCCTGCATCGACGTGCCCATCGAGGAAGCCAGCGCGTTCGGCGTCATGGGCGTGGACGCCAACGACCGCATCATCAGCTTCGCCGAGAAACCCAAGCAGCCCGCCTGCATCCCGGGCGATCCGGGCCGGGCGCTGGTCAGCATGGGCATCTACGTGTTCAACGCGGAATTCCTCTACGAACAGTTGATCCGGGATGCGGACGAACCCCGGTCATCCCACGATTTCGGCAAGGACATCATTCCCCACTGCGTGTCCCGCTACCGGGTGCAGGCTCACCGTTTCAACGAGAGCTGCGTCGGCCAGTGTCACGACGGTAAACCCTACTGGCGCGACGTGGGCACCATCGACGCCTACTGGGAGGCGAACGTGGACCTCACCAGCGTTACGCCGGAACTGGACATGTACGACAACTCCTGGCCCATCTGGACCCATCAGGAACAATTGCCGCCCGCCAAATTCGTGTTCGACGACGAAGGCCGGCGCGGAGCGGCCATCGACTCGCTGGTTTCGGGCGGCGACATCATCAGCGGGGCAACCGTTCGTCGGAGCCTGCTGTTCTCCAACGTCCGCGTGCACAGCTACGCGGTCGTCGAAGACGCGGTGATCCTGCCGGACGTGGACGTGGGGCGCGGATGCGTGATTCGCCGCGCCGTGATCGACCGCCGCTGCCAGATTCCGGACGGCATGCAGATCGGCGTGGACCCGGTGGCAGATGCCAAACGTTTCTATGTCTCGGAGAAAGGCATCACGCTCGTCACTCCGGAAATGCTGGGACAGGAAGTGCACCGCGTCCGGTAATACGGGTTCGCGTTAAGATCGCCGCTTTCCACCAGCGGACCGCGCCCGTGACGGATCAGCCCCGACTCGACCTCGTCTTCCTGTGGCACATGCATCAGCCGGACTACCGGCTGCGCGAGGCGGGCGGCAACAGCCGCTTCGCCCTGCCCTGGACTTATCTGCACGCCCTCAAGGACTACACGGACATGGCCGCCCACTTGGAGCGGCATCCGTCAATCCGGGCGGTTGTCAATTTCGTGCCGGTGCTTCTCGACCAGATCGAGGACTACGCGGGGCAACTGGAAAGCGGCGAACTGCGGGACCCGCTTCTGGCCGCCCTGGGCCAGCCGGCGAATCAGCCCTTTACCCCCGCCCAGCGGCGGACCCTGCTGGACAGCTGTTTTCGCAGCAACCACGTCACCATGCTGGAGCCGTATCCGCACTACAAACGGCTCCACGAACTGCTGCGGCACCTGGAACCCCAGGGCGAAGCGGCGCTGAGCTATCTGGCCGACAGCTTCTTCCACGATCTCGTCACCTGGTACCACCTGGTCTGGATCGGCGAGGCGGAACGCCGCCGCCAGCCACTGCTGGCCGAGCTGCTGGCCCGGGGAGAAGGCTTCAGTCAGGACGACCGGCTGGCGCTGCTGGATCTGATCCGCGAACTGATGGCGGGGCTCATCCCCCGTTACCGCGCCCTGGCCGAGGCCGGACGGCTGGAAATCTCCGCCACCCCTTACGCCCATCCGCTCGCGCCGCTGCTCATCGACTTCGGCAGCGCCCGCGAAGCCTGGCCGGATGTGCAGTTGCCCCGCTCTCCCGCCTACCCGGGTGGACGGACCCGCACCCGCGCCCACCTGGAACGGGCCCTGGGCAGCCAGGTACGACGCTTCGGCTCGACGCCGGCGGGCATGTGGCCCGCCGAAGGCGCCATCTCGACGCCCTTGCTGCAGATGATGGGCGACGCGGGCGTGCGCTGGGCCGCCTGCAGCGAAACCGTGCTCGCCAACACCCTGCGCCAGGCCGGCGCCAACCTCCACGACCGCCACCACTGGCTCTACCGCCCCTACGAGATCGAAGGCGCCAACGGCTTGCAGATGGTGTTCCGGGACGAACGACTCTCCGACCTGATCGGCTTCGAATACTCCAAATGGCATGGCCGCGACGCGGCCAACCACTTCATCGCCGAACTCGAGAACATTGCCCGCGCGGCACCGGCGGGCGATCCGCCCCTGGTGTGCGTGATCCTGGACGGCGAAAACGCCTGGGAGTATTACCCCTACAACGCCTACTACTTTTTCGAGGACCTCTACTCCGCCCTGGAGCAGCACCCCTTCATCCGTACCACCACCCTGGCCGAATACCAGGCCCGCACCCCTGCCCGGGCCGGCCGGCTGGCCGGCGTCACCGCCGGGAGCTGGGTGTACGGCACCTTCTCCACCTGGATCGGAGACCCGGAAAAGAACCACGCCTGGGAATTGCTCTGTGCCGCCAAGCAAAGCTACGACCTGGTCACCCAGAGCGGCCGCCTCACCGAGGCGGAGCAGCGGGCGGCGGAAGCCCAGCTCACCGTCTGCGAAAGCTCCGACTGGTTCTGGTGGTTTGGCGGGTACAACCCGCCCATGGCGGTGGAAAGCTTCGACCGACTGTACCGGGAAAATCTGAAACGCTTGTATGAGGCGTTGCAACTCTCGCCTCCGGCGGAACTGGATCAGCCCATCAGCCGCGGCGGCGGCAGCGCCGAATCCGGCGGCACCATGCGCCGCGCCACCTGAATCGGCCCCGGGGCGTGCGCCCCGGGGTTCAGCGCCGCACCCGGTTGCGCCCGCCCCGCTTGGCCCGGTAGAGCGCCCGGTCGGCCCGGTCCATGGTCTGCTCCAGGCTCTCGCCAGCCTCCCGGGCCGCCACGCCGATGCTGACGGTGATGCTCAGCCCGGCCACACGGCGGACGCCCGGGCCGGTTTCCGCCTCCACCCGGGCGCGGACCCGCTCGGCAATCTCCTCCGCCTGCGCCAGTCCCGTATCCGGCAGCAACACGCAAAACTCCTCGCCGCCGAAGCGGCACACCCGGTCCTGCACCCGCAAGGAACTCTGGATGGTGCGCGCCACCTGCTGCAGCGCCTGATCGCCCACCAGGTGGCCATGGCGATCGTTGAAGGCCTTGAATTCGTCCACGTCGAGCATCAACAACGCCGCCTCCTGCCCAGGCACAAGGGGCGCCGACCACAACGGCTCGGCAAGGGCCTCGAAGGCGCGACGCGTGAGGCTGCCGGTGAGAAAGTCATGGGTGGCCAATTCCTCCATCGCAGCGGCGTGCGCCTCCAGCGCCCGGCGCGAAGCCTCCAGGGCGGCCAGCGCCGATTCCAGGCGCTGGTTGGCATGCCGCAATGCGGTCTCGTCGCTGAAAGTGACCAAACATCCCTCCACCCGCCCCCGGGGGCCGGGTACAGGCGCCGTACGCATCAGGAGATGGCGTTCCGCGCCCCCCGGCAGGGGAAGGGACAAGTGGACGGGTGCGCGCCCACCCGGCGCCCCCAAACCCGCGCAGCCAGGACGGCTTTCGGGGGGCAGCGCAGCGGCCAGCCACGGGATGGCCTCCAGCCGGGCATCCCGGCCCAGCCGCAGCTTGGCCGGATGCAAATGGCGCAGGGCATCGTTCACCATCACCACCCGGCCATGGGCGTCCAGCAACAGCACCCCTTCACTGAGGCAGTTGAACGCATGCCGGACCCGATCCGGCACCTGGGTAGAAGGCGCCAGAGCATGAGTCAGCCCGCGCAGCAGCAGCCAGAGCAGGACGAACACGGGGAGCGCAGCAAGCACCACCCATCCGGCCTCCCAAGCACCCGGCCCGGCTGCCGGGGCGGAGCGGGAGAAGGCCACTTCCAGCCGCACCTCGCCCGCGCGGGGCGGCGCCGCGATCAGGTAATGGCGCGTGGAACGGCCTCCCGCCGGTTGCAGCCAGTGCCGGACATGCTCGCCGGCATTGGCTTCCAGACGGCCATCAACGTCACGCAGGCCGAGGCTGCGCAGCCCCGGCGTCCGGGCCAGCAGCGCCTGGTAGAAACCCTGAACCGCATCCGCCCCCCCTTCAGCCCGCAGGGCCAGGCTGGCGGTCAAGACGGTGTCGGCCCACTGCTGGCGCGCCGTCAGGGTCGCATCGGCCCCGCCCCGGGAGGCCAGCAGATAGGCGAACAGCAGCAACAGCAGGCACGCCAGCCCCGCCAGACCCAAGGCCAGCCGACTGGCGGCACTTAGCCGGAACATGGCGCCCCGGTGTCAGCCGATGGCGGTGGGCCACGGCGCACACCCCCCACAACGCGTATTGCGGACATCCTCGCCTCCTTCGGGCGGCGCATCCGGCCTTACCGCCTGTCATCCGGCCCAAGGAATCCCCTCTGTTGCTAGCTTACTCCTGGCCCGCGCGAATGTGTCTGGAATGGGCCAGGCAGCGCGCCCGATCACGGCGGACGAGGCTGCGCCCGTGCAGAACGCGCTCCGAATTGATCAGGCGTCGGCGCAGTGCCGGGCAGGATGACGCCAGGCACTGACCCGTCGTGCGAGAACCTCCATGGCCCAGGGCATCAACGTAGCAGCCTCCAGGGGCCGTTCCCCCGGCCAGTGCCAGGCCAGTGCGCGGGCCAGCGCCGCGGGCAGGCGCGATGCCACCCGGGCGTCGTCCAGGCTGAACCAGCGCTCCACGCTGCCCGGCTCGCCCCGGCGTGCCACGCAGTGTTCCCACTGCGCCAAGGCATGTAGTGCGCCCCGCTGGCAGTCGAGCAGATGCAAACCTCCCCGCTCCACGACGCCGGGGGCGAGGGGGAGCTCCTCCGCCAGCACCACCGGCCCGGTGGCCAGGGTCACGGCTGCCAGCCCACCCGCCGCGGGCAGTTGTTCCAGTGCTTGCTCAGGCAGGCAGGCGGTCAGCACCTGGTGGTCCACATAGGCTTCCGCCAGGATGCGGGAGAGCGTCTGCGCCTCGGCCAGACTATCCACGGCCACCAGGACCGGGCGCCCCTCCTCCACCAGATCCATCACCCGCGACAGCACCGCCCCCCGCCGCGCCGCGCCGCTTGGGAACAGCCGGCTGGGCAGGCGGCGCAATAGCCGCGTGCGGGGAGAGGGCATGCGTATCGCCGGCAAACCCGGCATCCAGGATCGTGGCAACGGGCCGGTGGCAAAGCCGCCCATGAGCAGCGCGCCCGCCGCGGACCGGGAAGCGGGCTCCACCACGTCATCCAGCAACATCCAGCCGCCCGCGGCGGCCCGAGGATCCGCCTGTGGCCCGCAGAAGTGCACGGTCTGCCCCGGCAGGCGGCAGGACGAACGGTCCTCCCCCACGGGATGAAGCTCCAGCAGGGCAGCCTGCAACGCCAGCGGGGAGAGCAGCGCCTGCGCCCTGACCAGGCTCCGCTGCGCCAGGGCATCGCTGGCCACCCGGATCCGCACCGCCTGCCCGGACCAAGCCAGGGCGGCGGCCGCCAGCAGCGCCGCCAGACTCTTGCCCTCGCCCGGATCGAGACAGGCAATCCGGTGCAACAACACGGCCCGCACCGCCATGAGTTGGGCGTCCGCAACATGCAAGTCCGCGGCGCGGCGCAGCCGCACGCAGATCAACGCCAGGGCATCCACGAGGGCCGCACCCGCCGCCCCCTCCCGGAGCAGCGCCGCCCGCCCGGCTACCAGGCGCCATTCCAGCCCGTCAACATCGAGCTGGTCGAACTCCCGTTCCCGGCTGCGCACGTTCCACACGAAATGACGGTCCGCCTCCGGCGACCAGATGCGGCCGAGCCGGACCCGCCCCAACGCCGCCCACGCGCGCAAGCCAGACCCGAGCACACGCAGGGAGCGGGAGAATGGACCGGCCGACATGGCGGACTGGGGCGCCCGGTCAGCCAGCACCGATGGCGCGCCACCAGTTGCGCACCCGGTGCAGCAACACCCAGGCCGCCGGGCGCTCGCCCACCGGGAAGGAAACGACGCCTTCGCTGCCCGCCCGCAACTCGGGGCCCGGACGCTCCAGCCGCGCTTCCACCGGCACCACGGGCAGCCCCTGGGCATCGTCGCGGGCGTCGCTGCGCTTGACGATCTGTACGGCGACACGGGCCGCCGGCGCCTCGGCGGGGACAAACACCCCAGCCTGATCGGCGGCCAGTTCAGCCATGTCGCCCGCGCTCACCTCGGCCTCCAGGCGGAACGCATCCTGGGGGACGACGCTGATCACCGTTTCGCCCTTCTTGACGCCCCGCTCCACTGGCACCGTCACCGCCACCGGCACAATGCGGCCCGCCACCGGCGACTTGAGCGGCAAGCCGCCCTTGCGCTGATGGGTCGCCTCCAGCGCCGCCTGGGCATCCGCCAGAAATCCCTTGAGCGCCGCCACCTGTTCCAGATCGCCCTTGGCGGTGGCATCGCCCACCGCCTGCTGCAGCTTGGCGACGGCGTCCAGTTGCTGCTGCAGCGCCTGCTCCACGCCCGGATCGCTCCATTCGGCCAGGATCTGCCCGGCCTTGACCATCTCGCCGGGCTGCACGGCAAAGAGTCGCAACTGGCCGTCCCCCGGTGCCTGCACGGGTCGCGGCGGCAGCGCCTCGAGCCGGGCGGGCGCGTGGATGTGGTATTCGACCGGCAGGAAGGCCAGCGCCACCGCCGCCGCCGCGCCCGCCAGCGCCAAACCCAGGCCGAGGCGGGGTTTGCGCGGCCACGACAAGGCCGGCCGCGCCGCCCGGGCCGGCTTGCCCGCTGGCGCTGCGCGGCGCAGGTTCAGGGTTGCCCCCACCAGGCCGGCCGCCTGGGACAGGAACGACAGCTCGGCGGACAGGAAGGGCTGGCCTCCGGGCCGCTCCAGCAGGATGGCGCCCAGCACTTGCTCTTGGTGCAGCATGGGCACGGTACAGATACCGAGGCTGCCCCGCCCGTCGGCCAGTGCCAGATGGGCGCGCATGGCCAGCGGGTCGGCCCCCACCGGCTCCGGGTGCACGACCACGGCGCTTTGCTCCATGGCCTCGGCCATGGCATTGAGCACAAGCGAGGCATCCTTCTCCGGCGCATCGGCTGCCGGCCAGCACGCCAGCCACTCCGGGCTGCGGCGCCCCGGCAGGGCCAGGACCACCCGGCTGCATTCGAGGCTCTCGCCCAGGCGGCGGGCCACCTCGCGGCCGGCGGTGGCTACATCGGGCCGCTCCAGCACTTCGGTGACCAGGTCAATGAGCTCCGCGGGTCCGTGTACCGCGCCGGCGGAACGGGACTGGCACATGCCCTCGAAACTGCCGGCCGCCGCCTTCAGGCTGCGCATCAGGCTCTTGAAGTCGGCCCCGGGAGCATGGCGCACGGTCAGTGCCACCACACCGAGCATCTGGCCGCGGGCACTCAGGGGATAGGCAAAGAAAGACACCATGGTGCCGCTGTCGCCGCTGCCCCGCACCTTCTGCCACACAGGCTTGCGGCGCTCCGCCGCCACTGCGGCGGCACGGGTCAGCGCCCGGGAGGGGTTGTTGCCCCGGGGCCAGACGGCGGCGGGCACCTGCTCGGCCGCAAGCCCCCCCGTCATCACGACGCCCCGGACAGCGCCGGTGGTGGCGCGACACAGCCCATCCAGCCACAGCTGGATGTCTGCTTCTTCAGGCAAGGGGGGCAATTCGGCACTCATGTCATCGTTCGCGCGGGGGCGGCCCAGCCGGCGGGCCTTGATGGGCAAGACTCTAACCAAGCCGGCCAGGGCCGCAAACCATGAAAAGCCAAGTATTTACATCTTGATTGGCGACCGCGCCCGATTTGGCGCAAGCGATTGTGGTATCCATCACGTCTGTTGGCCGCCACCATTGCGTCCATGTGCCGCACGGTACGACAATACCCCCTCTGGGAAGGACGGAATTCCCCGCCCGGCCTCCCGCCCCCGACCCGGGGGACTTGATCCAGCAAACAATGAAGGCGCTCAGGAAGTAAGCGGCCAAACGGCCCGCACCACTCCCCATCCGACCAGGACACGCTCCGATAAGCTCTCCGACCCACATGCGCCCACCGGCGCGGCGGTGCCCCACGTCACAGGAACCTCCAGATCCATGTCCAGCCAGACCGCTCTATTGCTCGGCGTCCACGCCCACCAGCCCGTCGGCAACTTCCCCGAGGTGATGGCCGACGCCCACGAGCGTTGCTACCGCCCCTTCCTCCAAACCCTGCACCGTTACCCGGACTTCCGCTTCGCGGCCCATTTCTCGGGCTGGTTGCTGGACTGGCTCATTGCCGAGTATCCCCAGGACATGGCCCTGCTGCAGGAGATGGTGGCCCGGGGCCAGGTGGAGATGGTCGGTGCCGGCGATTGCGAGCCCGTCCTGGCCAGCATTCCCCACCGGGACCGGGTCGGCCAGATCAACGCCTTGTCGGACAAGCTCGAACGCCGCCTGGGCCAGCGTCCGGTGGGTGCCTGGCTCACCGAACGGGTGTGGGAGTCCTCGGTGGTGCCGGCTTTGGGCGACGCGAACATCGGTTACGTGGCGGTGGATGACTACCACTTTCTGTGCACCGGCCGCCGCCCCGAGGAACTGGGCGGCTTCTTCACGACCGAGGAAGACGGGCGCAAGGTCGATCTCTTTCCCATTTCCGAACAGCTCCGCTACCGGCTGCCGTTCTCGCCGGCCCACGAAGCCGTGGCCTATCTGGAAAGCCTGGCGGATCAAGGGCAGGCCGCGGCGGTGTACTTCGACGACATTGAAAAGTTCGGCATCTGGCCCGAGACCTACGAGTGGGTGTACAACCGGGGCTGGCTCACCCAGTTCATCGAAGGCGTCCTCGCTTCGCCGCGGCTGCGCACCGATACGTATGCCGGATTCCGGGCCGCGCACCGCACCCGCGGCGTGGTGTATCTGCCCACCGCCTCCTACATCGAGATGAACGAATGGACGCTGCCGGCCCCCGCAGGCCGCAGCTTCGCCCGGCTGATGAAGCAGGAGCAGGACGCGGGCCGCTTCGACACCACCAAGGCCTTTGTGCGTGGCGGCATCTGGCGCAACTTCTTCAGCCGCTATCCGGAAAGCAACTGGATGCACAAACGCATGCTGTCCGTTTCGAACCGGCTGGCCGCCCTGCCGGAAGCGCAGCGCAGCGCCGAGCTGACCGCCAGCCTGTACCGCGCCCAGGCGAACGATGCCTTCTGGCACGGCCTCTTCGGCGGACTTTACCTGCCCCACCTGCGGCGTGCCATCTACAACAACCTGGTCGAGCTGGAAGGCGCGCTGGACACGCTTGCCCCGCGCCCCGCCTTCACCCGCGAGGATCTGGACCTGGACGGCTTTGACGAAGCCACCCTGCGCAACGGCCTGGTACAGGCGATCGTCCGTCTGGATGGCAATGCAGCGTTGTGCGAGCTGGACAGCTACCCGCTGCGCCACAATTTCGCCGACACCCTGCGGCGCAGTGACGAGCAGTACTACGACAAGATCCGCGAAGCGCGGCAAACCAACCACAGCGGTACGGGCATCGCCTCGGCCCACGACCGGGTCAGCTTCAAGCACCCGATTGCGGACGCCGATCTGGTGCCGGATGCCCGCCCCCGCAACCTGTTCCTGGATCTGTGGGCCGGCGACGACGGCAGCCACACCCCCGTGAGCCAATACACACTGACGCGCGACAGCGCCGAAGGCGTGAGCTTTGCCGCCGAATCACCCGTACGCGTGAGCAAGACCTTCCGCCTGGGTGCCGAGGGGGTGGAGGCCAGCTACCAGGCCCAGCCCGGCCCAGGCGAACTGGTGGTGCAGATCAACCTGGCCATGCCCAGTTGCGACGGCTACGCCGGCCGTTTCGTGCTGGCCGACGGCCACATCCCGGGCGGTTTCGGCCAGACCCTGGTGCTGCAGGACGTTTGTCAGCTGGATCTGCAGGACGGAGTGCTGGGCGGTGCGATCCGGCTGACGACCAGCACCCCGGTGAGTCTCAAGGCGGCGCCCCTGCACACCGTTTCCTTGTCCGAGGCGGGCTTCGAGAAAATCATGCAGGCGGTGGTCCTCGAATTGCGCTGGCGGCCAACCGCCACCAACGACCGTCTGAGCGTGAGCCTCACGCCCCGCACCGGGGCGTGACTCCAGGAGTTTCCGCCTTAAACCAGACAATCGCCCGCGGGGAAATCCGCGATAATCAAGCCTCATCTCCGACCTCTAAGCTCATCATGCCCGGCACCTCCTATCAGCTTGAAATCAATCCCCAGATTCCGGCCCGTATCGGCCGGCTGAGCGAACTGGCCAACAACCTGTGGTACAGCTGGGACAGCGCCACCCGGACGCTGTTTACCCGCCTGCACCCGACCCTGTGGCAATCGGTGAGCCAAAGCCCCAAGGCATTCCTGAAGCGCGTAGACCAGTACCGGCTGGACGCCGCCGCCGAAGATCCCGTCTTCCTCGGCAGCTACAACCGGGTACTCTCCGCCTACGACACCTATATGCAGGACAAGCGCCGCCAGAACGGCGCCCAGCGTCTGGGCAAGGATGATCTGGTCGCATACTTCTGCGCCGAATTCGGTTTCCACGAGAGCCTGCCCATCTATTCGGGCGGCCTGGGCATCCTGGCCGGTGACCACTGCAAGGCCGCCAGCGACATGCGCCTGCCGTTCGTGGGCGTGGGCCTGCTCTACCGGCAAGGCTACTTCTTCCAGTCCATCGACGGGGAAGGCCGCCAGCACGCGCTCTACACCGATTCCGACTTCGATGACCTGCCCATCACCCCCGTCCTGGACGAGAGCGGCGAAGCGCTGCGCTTCTCCGTGCAGCTCCCCGGCCGGACCGTGCATCTGAAAGTGTGGGAGGTGCGCATCGGCCACGTGCGCCTGGTACTGCTGGACAGTTCCCTGCCCGAGAACTCGCCTGCCGACCAGGACATCGCCCACCGCCTCTATGGCGGCGACCGCAACACCCGCATCGAGCAGGAGATCCTGCTGGGTGTGGGCGGCGCCCGGGCGCTCGCCTTCATGGGCATCAAGCCCACCGTCTGGCACATCAATGAAGGGCACGCCGCCTTCCTGGTGCTGGAGCGCATCCGCGCCCTGACCAGTGGCGAGGGGCTGGAGTTCGCCGGTGCCCTGGAGGCCGTGGCCGCCAACACCGTGTTCACCACCCACACCGCCGTGCCCGCCGGCCATGACCATTTCTCGATGGAGATGATCCAGCGCTACTTCGAGTCCTGGTGCGGCGAGATGAAGGTGGACATGGGCACCCTGCTGGGCCTGGGCCGTACCCACAACAACCCCGAGTTCAACATGACCGCCCTGGCGGTGCGCGGGTCGCGCTTCCACAATGGGGTTTCCCAGATCCACGGCGATGTCTCGTCCGACATCCTCAGCCATCTGTGGCCGGAGATCGAACCGGCGGACAACCCGGTGGATTACGTCACCAACGGCGTCCATCAACCCACCTTCCTGGCACGGGACTGGAACGAAACCTTTGAAAAATACCTGGGCCACGGCTGGAGCCAGCGCCTGACGGACGAAGCCTGCTGGGCGGGCGTGCAGACCATCCCGGACCAGACCTTCTGGAGCATCCGTCAGTCCCTCAAGGCGCAGATGCTGCAGATGGTGCGCGAACGCCTGACCGAGCAGCACTTGCGCAACCAGGGTTCGGAAGCCCACCTGGACCGCATCCTGCGCCTGGCTGACCCGGCCAACCCGCATGTGCTGACCATCGGCTTCGCCCGCCGCTTCGCCACCTACAAGCGCGCCACCCTGCTCTTCCACAACCTGGACTGGCTGCGCCGCATCGTCTCCGACAGCAAGCACCCGGTGCTCTTCATCTTCGCCGGCAAGGCCCACCCCGCCGACCAGCCCGGGCAGGAACTGATCCGCCGCATCGCGGAGGTTTCGCGCATGCCCGAGTTCGAAGGCCATGTGCTGCTGATCGAAGGCTATGACCTGCGTCTGGCCCGCCGCCTGGTGGCGGGGGTGGACGTGTGGTTGAACAACCCCATCTACCCGCTGGAAGCCTCCGGCACCTCGGGCATGAAGGCTGCGTTCAACGGCGTGCTCAACCTCTCGGTGGCCGACGGCTGGTGGGGCGAGGGCTACGACGGGCGCAACGGCTGGACCGTCAAACCGGCTTCCAACGCCCTGGACCCGGCCCGGCGGGACGACGAGGATGCCCGCTCGCTCTACGAGCTGCTGGAGAAAGCCGTGGTGCCGCTCTACTACGACCGGGGCCCCATGGGCTATTCGCCGGGCTGGATCGGCATGTCCAAACGGGCCATCTCGACACTGCTGCCCAAGTTCAACACCGCCCGCATGGTGGGCGAGTACATGAACAAGTTCTACATGCCGGCAACCGAACAATGGCATCGCTTCCGGGCCGACGGGTTTGCCGGCGCACGGGAACTGGCCGCGTGGAAGTCCCGGGTACGCACGAGCTGGTCGGGTGTGCGCCTGCGCCGGCTGGACGCCCAGCAGCGGCGCATCCCCTTCGGCAGCCCTGTGGTGCTCGAACTTGCGGCCCAGCTCAACGGCCTCTCCCCCGAGGACGTGGTGGTGGAATGCCTGTTTGGCCGTCCCGCCGATGACAGACCCCGCCGCAGCCGGCGCTACACGCTGGAGCACACCGGACGCACCGAGCACGGCGAGCACCTCTACCGGCTGGAACTGACGCCCGATGTGTGCGGCAAGATCGAGTACCAGTTCCGGGTGTTCCCGCACCACGGCCTTCTCACCCATCCCTTCGAGATGGGCATGATGGTCTGGCTCTAACCCTTTCCCGCCGGGCGGCGTCCTGCTGCCCGGCGCCCGTGCTGCCCTGCTGCCATGAACCCGCTCACCGCCCTCCCTGCCTGGCAGGCGCTTCAGGCCCACGCCAGCGAACTCGCTCCCACCCATCTGCGCCAATTGTTCGAGGCCGACCCCGGGCGCTTTGCCCGCTTCAGCCTCGAAGTGGATGGCCTGCTCTTCGATTACTCCAAGCAAAGGATCGTCCCCGACACACTCCCGCGGCTGTTCGACCTGGCCCGAGCCCGGGATGTGGAAGGCTGGCGGGCCCGCATGTTCGGTGGCGAAGCCATCAACCACACCGAAGGACGGGCCGTGCTGCACACGGCGCTGCGTGCCCCAGGCCCGGAACCGATTCTCGCCGCAGGGAAAGACGTGTTGCCGGAGGTGCACGACGTGCTCCGGCGCATGGGCGCTTTCTGCGAACGCGTCCGCAGCGGCCAGTGGCTGGGGATGAACGGCTCACCGGTGCGGCACATCGTGAACATCGGCATCGGCGGCTCCGATCTGGGGCCCAAGATGGCCGTGCAGGCGCTGCAGGCCCATGGGCACCCCGAGCTGGAATTCCATTTCGTATCCAACGTGGATGGCGCCCACATCGCAGCCACCCTCAAGCGCTGTGACCCGGCTCGCACCCTGTTCATTGTCGCCAGCAAGACCTTTACCACGCAGGAAACCCTGGCCAATGCCCAGACGGCCCGTGCCTGGGTGCTTGCTGCCGCCCGCGCGGCCGGGCACGACGAAGCCATGCTGGCCCGCCATTTCGTGGCGGTGTCCACCAATCTGGCGGCCACCGGGCAGTTCGGCATTGATCCCGCCAATGTCTTCGGTTTCTGGGACTGGGTGGGCGGACGCTACTCCATGTGGTCGGCGGTCGGCCTGCCGGTCATGCTGGCCCTGGGAGCGGAAGGTTTTGGCGCGCTGCTGGCCGGCGCCCACGCCATGGACGAGCATTTCCGCACGGCGCCGCTGGAGGCCAACATGCCGGTACTGATGGCCCTGCTGGGGATCTGGAACACGGACTTCCTCGGCGCGGCAAGCCTGGCGGTGCTGCCCTACAGCCAATCCTTGAGCCTGCTCCCCGCCTATCTGCAACAGCTTGAAATGGAGAGCAACGGCAAAGCCATCGACCGGGATGGCGCCCCCGTTGGCGCCCCCACCTGCCCGGTGCTGTGGGGCGAAGCCGGCACCAATGGCCAGCATTCCTTCCACCAGTTGTTGCACCAGGGCGGCGCCTTGATCCCGTGCGATTTCATCGCCAGCGCCCGGCCCGACTTTCCGGTCCCCGGCCATCACGACAAGTTGCTCGCCAACTGTCTGGCGCAAAGCGCGGCCATGATGAAGGGCAAGACCGCAGACGAAGCCCGCGCCGAGATGCAGGCGGCCGGCCTGGATGCCGCCACCCTTGCGCTGCTGCTGCCGCACAAGGTCTTCCCGGGCAATCAGCCCAGCAGCACCCTGCTGCTTCCCCAACTGGACCCCCGCCAGCTCGGACGGCTGGTGGCCCTGTACGAGCACAAGGTCTTTGTGCAGGGCGTGATCTGGGGCCTGAACCCCTTTGACCAGTGGGGCGTGGAATACGGCAAGCAACTTGCCGCCGGCCTCCTGCCGCTGCTGGAACGTGGCACCGCAGACGGCGCGGGAGATTGCTCCACAGCCGGCCTGCTCGCCCGGATCCACAAGATGCGCCAGGGCCACTAGCCCCGGCTCGGAGGCCCCGCGACCCGCGGGGCCGCTCGCTCAACCCTGATACACCACCCCCATCGTGAAAAACGACTCTCTGCGCATCCTCTTTGCTACTGCCGAAATCGCCCCCTGGGTCAAGACCGGAGGGCTTGGCGACGTCGCCGGCGCCCTCCCGCCTGCCCTGGCCCAAATGGGCATGGAGGTGAGCGTGCTGGTCCCGGCCTACCCCGCGATCATCCGCGCCTATCCCAACCAGACCTTCGTCGCCCACATGCCCAGCCCGGGCGGCAATTTGCACAGCGGCGACATCTGGATGGTGGAGCGGGAGGACGGCGTGCGCATGTACCTCCTGCATTGCTCGCCCTACTTCACACGCCCCGGTGGCCCTTACCAGGATGCCAGCGGCGCAGACTGGCCCGACAACGCCCAGCGCTTCGCCCTGCTCTCCTATGCGGCGGCCTGGCTGGCCAGCGATGCCGGGCCGCTGGAACACCCGCCCCAGGTTCTGCACTGCAACGACTGGCAGACCGGCCTCGCGCCCGCCTACCGCCGCTACCTGCTGGGCGGCAACGGCGCGCCGACGGTGATGACCATCCACAACCTGGCCTACCAGGGCGTATTCGCGCCCGACATCCTGGGCGCCATTGCCCTGCCCAACCACGCCTTTGCCTGGGATGGGGTGGAGTACTTCGGCAACATTTCCTACCTCAAGGCCGGGCTGCAACTTTCCGAGCAACTGACCACGGTGAGCCCCACCTACGCCCGGGAAGTGCAAAGCCACGAGTTGGGGTACGGCCTGGACGGCCTGTTGCGCTTTCGCGCCAATGACCTTACCGGCATTCTCAACGGCATCGACAAAAAGGTGTGGGACCCGGCACGGGACCCCCTGCTTGCGCGCAAGTACAACGCCCGCTCGCTGGACCTGAAGGCCGAAAACAAGCTGGCGCTGCAGCAGAAGTTCGAACTGATGCCCGAGCCGTCATCCCCCCTGGTGGGCTGCGTCAGCCGCCTCACCCATCAAAAAGGGCTGGACCTCCTGCTGGCAGTAGCCGACACGGTGGTAGGCGAAGGCGCCCAGTTCGCAGTGCTGGGAACCGGCGACCCCTGGCTGCAGGACGCTTTCCGCGACCTGGCCAACCGCCACCCGGGACGGGTCGGCGTGTACATCGGCTACGACGAAGCCCTGGCCCACCAGATCGAGGCCGGGGCCGACATCTTTGCCATGCCCTCGCGCTTCGAGCCCTGCGGGCTCAACCAGATGTACAGCCTGCGCTACGGTACCTTGCCGCTGGTGCGTGCCACCGGAGGTCTGGCCGACACGGTTCGCAACCTCCCCGCTGGCGCGGCCGAAGCGGGCGATGCTAACGGGTTCAGCTTCCGCGACGCCACGTCGGAAGCGCTGCTCGGCGCCCTTCGTCGCGCCTTGGGCGTCTGGCGCAACCGAGCGCTCTGGCGCGAGATGCAGCTCAACGGAATGAAGCTCGACTTCGGCTGGCGGACTTCCGCACGCCAGTACTTGGCGCTGTATCAGACACTGTTGCTGGCTGGAGAAGGCGGCAAGGGGGCAAAAAAAAGACGACGCAGAGGGGATCAGTCTGCGCCGTCGCCCGAGCCGACAAACGAGTCAGCCCTTCGGTAGTAATCGGATCCCCGCCGCCGCCAGGGCGGCGGCAGCGTGCCATTGCCGCCCCACACGGGCAGCGGTGCAACGGAAAATGGCTCGCTGGGAGAGTGCGCCGGAGCCGGTCTCACCGACAGGCAGTCATCGGCAGCCGTCGCTCCGGACGCGGGCTGACCTTCACCCGGAGCAATCATCCTGCGTCGATGTTCCAATTACTCGATGGTCAGGTAGACCAGCACCTGCCTCGAGCATCTGCGACGCCTCCGCCCCCGCTCTGCTTGGCGGGCTCACCCGGAGGCACAATATTTGTACTCCCGCATGCATGGCTTGTCGCCGATCCGCCCAGCGCACTCTCCCTGCGAGCCGAGGGGGACAATAGGTATTAGCAGATTGCATGCCAGTCACTTTGCCAGCCAAAAAGCCAATGTTTACCGGTCATTGCGACCCGGCCCCCGGTCTCGCGGCGCAGCAATCGTCGCAAATTGACGACACTACATGCCGACAAACAAGCAACTCATTGAATAAAAATAAAAAGCGGCTGTCTCCCAGGAGAGACAGCCGCCCACTTTCCGACTTTCCCGTCAAACCTTGAAGGTTCCGGGAGAAATGCTGTGGCGCTGCAACAGCTTGTAGAACTCGGTCCGGTTACGGTTGGCGAGCCGTGCGGCAAGGCTCACGTTACCGCCCGCCGTCTTCATCAGCCTGACCAGATACTCACGCTCGAAATTCCGGCGTGCGTCCTCAAAAGAAAGGAAGGACTGGGCATCTTCCCGCAGGGCCTGCTGTACCAGCGCCCGGGAAATCACCGGCGTGGTCGAGAGCGCCACCGCCTGCTCCACCACATTCAACAGTTGACGCACATTCCCCGGCCACGCTGCATTGAGCAGCAACTCCATGGCCTCGGGCGCGAACGATTGCACGGGTTTGCTGTAGCGCTCAGCCAGACGCGCCAGGAAATGGGAAGCTAGCACGGGGATGTCTTCCCGCCGATCCGCCAGGGCGGGCAAGGTCAGCGGCACCACGTTGAGGCGGTAATAAAGATCTTCCCGCATCGCCCCTTCGGTCATCCGGGCTTCCAGGTCCTGATGGGTGGCAGAGATGATGCGGACATCCACCGGCACGTCCTGCGTCGCCCCGACCGGCCGCACCCGACGCTCCTGCAGCGCGCGCAGCAGCTTGGGCTGAAGGGCGAGGGGCATGTCTCCAATCTCGTCCAGGAACAAGGTGCCGCCATCGGCCGCCTGGAACAACCCCTTGTGGGACACCACCGCGCCGGAAAACGCCCCTTTCACATGGCCGAACAACTCGGATTCCAACAGATGTTCGGGGATCGCCGCGCAATTGATCGCCAGAAATGGCATGTTGGAACGCGGGCTGGCCTGATGGATGGCGCGGGCCAGCAGCTCCTTGCCGGTCCCGCTGGCGCCATGGATCAACACCGAAGCGTCGGACGCCGCCACCAGTTCCGCCTGGCGCAGCACTTCCAGCATGCTCTGGCTGCGGGTCACGATATGGGCAGCCCATGCGGGGGCCCGCTGCTCATGGATGGCACCGCTGGTACGCAGCGCCTGCTCAACCTGCGTAAGCAGTTGCACGCTGTCAAAAGGCTTGGTGAGGAAACCAAAGACACCTCGCCGGGTGGCATCCACCGCATCCGGAATGGTGCCGTGGGCAGTCAGGATGATGACCGGCAGGGTCGGGGTGCGTGCATGGATTTCGTCGAACAACTGCATGCCGTCCATGCCCGCCATGCGCAGGTCCGTGATGACGAGGGCGGGGCGGCTGGCGGCCAGGCAAGCGAGCGCCTCCTCTGCCGACTCGGCAGTTGTCACCTGATATCCCGCCGAGGCGAGCCGCATGGAAATCAGCTGTAGCAAACCCACATCGTCATCAACGAGGAGGATTTCCGGCTCCACCAGCACTTCGTTCATTACTCGTTCCCCGCGTTATGGTGGCGTCCCCCCCGAACGCCCGAGCCGAAAAGCCTGACGCCCCGCAGTCACTGCGCCCGTTTCTGCGGCGCCCGGCGACTGATTTCCCGCTCTACCGCCAACAGGCCATCCAGCTTCTTCTGCAGCTCATCCGCCCGACGCTGCTCGTCGCGCAACTGGATTTCCAGACGCCGGTTTTCGGCTTCCAGCCGCTTGCCATCCCCCTCAAGACGACGCACTTCGTCCCGCGCATCCCGGGCCGAGTTGTCGCTGCGCCGCTCTTCCCGCACAACCCGCAGCCGCTCGGTCGCCATGCGCTGCAACAGCGTGATGTACTGGCGGCGGGCGTTATCCAGAGGCTGCAGGGCCGCCTGGCTGTGTTCCAGCAGATTCAGGGCCTTGGCGTCATCCCGATAGGGCGAACCGGGCAGGCTGAGGATGGTTGCCAGCCGCAGGCGATTGCTCTCGGAAGCCTCCCGGTGGTAGGCCATGGTGGCCGAGGCGAGCTCACGTTTGAGCTCATCATTACTCATGGCGACCAGACTCTGGAAGTAGGACAGGTAGCCCAGCACGTCCCGTCCGTCACTGCTGATGATCGGCCCGGCCGGCATCGGCCGGCCCGTGTCGGTCACCGCGCAGCCCGCCAGGACCCCCAGGCTCAGGCACCAACCAACGAGGTGAAAAGCAGCTTTCATGCCAACTCTCGATTCACAGTTCGCGGCAATGTGACCCTGAAGTGCGCGCCGCCTTCCTCTCGGTCCACCAGTTCGATCTTGCCACCATGGGCCGTCACGTATTCCTGGGCAATAGCCAAGCCAAGGCCGCTTCCTTCCACTTTCGGGCCACTCAGGCGCGTGCCTCGGAAAAATGGCTCGAACACCCGACCACGCTCGTGAGGCGCGATCCCCTGGCCTTCATCGGTCACATCCACCACCGCAATGTCGTCGTTACACGACAATGCTATCCTGACTCTTCCCCCCTTGGGTGAAAACTTCAGTGCATTGGTCACCAGGTTGTCGACCACCACCCTGAGCTTTTCTCCGTCGCCCAAGATGGGCACCTTCGGCAGGTCCGCCTGCAGCCAGACCTCCCGCGCCGCAGCCCCCAGACGGTTCTCGGCGATGACCCGGGCACACACTGCGTTGAGTTCGATCGGCTGCAGATCCAGGCCCGCCAGTGCCTGACTTGCCTTCTGGTAATTGATCAGCGCCTCGATCAAGGCCTGCAGCCGGACCACGTTGCCACGGATGATGGTGACCACCCGGTTCTGCCGCTCCGTCAAAGGGCCGGGAACGTTGTCACCGAGTAACTGGACGCCCTCGCGAATCGCCGTCAAGGGCGTTTTGAGATCATGGGAAACATGGCGCATGAACTGGCCCTGCCGGTTCTCGAGTTCGGCCAGGCGCTGCCGCAGCCAATCCAGTTGCCGCCCCAGCGCGGCCAGGTCACTGGGGCCGCCCACCACAATCGGGTGGGTGTAATCCCCCCTGCCCAGTTCCCGTATCCCCGCTTCGATCCGCCCCACCTGCCGGGCCACCAGGCTGCGGAATAGCCATGCGATCAGGACCGCAATCGGCACCGCCGCCGGCAGCAAACCCATCAATCGGTCACGCTCGCGCTGGGCAGATGCCTGCAACGCTGCCACGTCGTGCTCCACATTGGCCCGCGCCACCCCGATCAGGTCTTCCATCGCCTGTTCCAGGCCATTGAGGTGGGCCAGCAGTTCCCGGTCCGGACGTGGCCCCTGCTGGCGCAAACGCTCGTGCAGACGCTCTTCCCGCAGGAAGACCTCCTGCAGCCCCGCTTGCTGGGAGGGCAAGAGCAGCCCGGAAAACTCCCGCAACTGCTGACGCAGTTCAGCCCGCCGCAGGCCGTAGTTCTCCAGCAGTGCCGCCTCCGGCACCACCAGGTACTGGCGGATGTTCCGTTCCATGCCGGTCAGCGTCTCGGTCAGCAGACGCCCGAGCCGTGCCGCAGCCGTGCCGCGATCCACCGCCACCGCCGTGGTGGTGGCAAAGTTTTCGAACTGCAGCAGCGCATAGCCGACCGCCACCGCCAGCGGCAGAACCACCAGCAGAAAGCCCAGCAGGATGAACTGGGAGAGCGTGCGAGGGTAGAGCTTCAAGGTCGTGCAAGCGCCTTCAATAGGTGGAATACAGTGCGCCCTCGCCCCCGCTGCACGGGCGCCCCACCTTGCGGCAGAGCGACACCCGTGGCGCGTGAACCGGCTTCTGGCCAATGAAAGTGAGCAAGTCTTCGCCTCTTTCATTCAATTTCTGTCACCCCTGAACTATATAATCCCGCGTTTTCCAGCGGGAGTCTTTCCCTGACATGGCTGCCTCAGAACCGCCCAAGTCGCCCCGGCAGATTGCCCTGATCGCGGCGGTTGCCGCCAACGGCATCATCGGCCGTGACAACGCCATGCCCTGGCACATCCCGGGGGAGCTCAAGCACTTCAAGGCCGTCACCATGGGCCACCCGGTAGTAATGGGACGCAGAACCTATGAATCCATCGGCCGCGCGCTCCCGGGCCGGCTCAACGTGGTGGTGAGCCGCGACCCGAACTGGCGCGCCCCTGGCTGCGAGCAGTCCGGTTCGCTGGCGGCTGCCCTTGAACTGGCACTGGCCGCCGATCCGCAGGTGTTTGTGATCGGCGGCGCCCAGATGTATGCCCAGGCACTCCCCCAGGCGGACGCCCTGTTCCTGACCGAAATCCACGCCGACTTCCCGGGCGACACCCACTTCCCGGCGTGGAGCAAAAACGAATGGCAAGAAACATCCCGCCAGCCCCAGCAAAGCCCGGACGGGCTGCGCTACGACTATGTCACTTACCAGCGCCGGCGCTGACCCCTGACCCCGCACGCACAAGGAGAACCCATGTCCGGAGGACATTTCCACGTACACGGCCCCCATGACCACGCCGTCGAGCATGCCGCCCACGGGGAGGACGACTTCGCCTCCCGCATAGCAGTCATGACCGCCATCCTTTCCACGGTGGGCGCACTGTTCAGCTACCAGGGCGGCGCCACCCAGAACGATGCGATGTTGCACAAGAACGAGGCCGCGATCCGCAAGACCGAAGCATCCAACCAGTGGAACTACTACCAGGCCAAGAGCAACAAGCAGAACCTCGCCGAACTGGCCGTGGCGCTTGCCGGCGGGGAGAACCGGGAGAAATACCTGCAGGAGGTGGAGCGCTACAAGAAGGAGAAAGCCGAAATCAAGGAAAAAGCCGAGCAGCTGGAGGCTTCGGCCAAGGAAGCCGACCGGGCCAGCGATGCGGCGATGCATGTGCACCACCGCTGGGCCCAGGCGATGACGGCCGTACAGATCGCCATTTCACTGGCCGCCATCACCCTGCTCACCCGCCGGCGCTGGCTGCAGATGGCCGCCATCGCGGCAGCGGGGGTGGGCGCGGTGCTGGCGGGCATGGCCGTAGCCCACGTCTAGGGTATTGCGCCGATCCAGAACGCAGAAGGCCACCCTCGGGTGGCCTTCTTCATGAACACGGGCAACGACTACTGAGCCAGCCGGGCACGCAACAATTCGTTCACTTGCTGCGGATTGGCTTTGCCTTTGGTGGCTTTCATCGCCTGGCCAACCAGGGCGTTGAAGGCCTTTTCCTTGCCTGCCCGGAATTCTTCAACCGACTTTGGATTGGCGGCCAGAACTTCGTCGATGATCTTTTCAAGCGCACCGGCGTCCGAGATCTGGCGTAGCCCCTGCTTGTCGATGATCTCGTCGGCAGTGGCCCCCTCGCCATTCCACAGGGCCTCGAACACCTTTTTGCCCATGGCGTTGGAGATGGTGTTGTCGCCAATACGCAGCACCAGACCCGCCAGCTGCTCGGGCGAAATGGGCGCCGAAGTGATGTCCCGCTCCTCGCGGTTGAGCCGGGCCGAGAGTTCGCCCTGCATCCAGTTGGCCAGCGGCTTGGCCAGCCCCGCGCCGGTCACCGCCAGCGCCTGCTGGAAGAAAGCCGCCATCTCCCGCTGGGCGGTGAGGGTGGCCGCATCGTAGGCGGAGAGGCCGTAGTCGGCGACAAAACGGGCGCGCAGGGCGTCCGGCAGCTCAGGCAAGGCGGCCTCGACCTCCGCCACCCAGGCGGGGGTGATCTCCAACGGCAGCAAGTCAGGGTCCGGGAAGTAGCGATAGTCGTGGGCGTCTTCCTTGCTGCGCATCATGCGGGTTTCACCCGTATCCGGGTCAAACAGCACGGTGGCCTGCTCGATCTGGCCGCCGTCTTCCAGGGTTTCAATCTGCCAGCGCACCTCGTAGTCGATGGCTTGCTGCAGGAAACGGAAGGAATTCAGGTTCTTGATCTCCCGCCGGGTGCCGAATGCCGTCTGGCCCACCGGACGCACGGACACGTTGGCGTCACAGCGGAAAGAGCCTTCCTGCATGTTGCCATCGCAGATGTCGATCCAGCGCACCAGGGCATGCAGCGCCCGGGCATAGGCGACCGCCTCGGAGGAGGAACGCATGTCCGGTTCGGAGACGATCTCGAGCAGCGGGGTGCCCGCCCGGTTGAGATCGATGCCGGAGCGCCCGTGGAAATCCTCGTGCAGGCTTTTGCCCGCATCTTCTTCCAGATGGGCGCGGGTCAAGCGCACCACTTTTTCGTAGGCCCCACCCTTGCCATCCGGCACCTGAAGGGCGATGGCCCCCCCCACCACCACGGGCAACTCGTACTGGCTGATCTGGTAGCCCTTGGGCAGGTCCGGGTAGAAATAATTCTTGCGGGCAAAAATCGAGCGGGGCGCCACCTGCGCGCCCACCGCCAGCCCAAACTTGATGGCGCGCTCCACCGCCCCCCGGTTGAGCACGGGCAGCACTCCCGGCAGCGCGATGTCCACCGCACACGCTTGGGCGTTCGGAGCGGCGCCAAAGGCAATCGATGCACCGGAAAAGATCTTGGAGCGGGTGTTGAGCTGGGCATGGACTTCCAGCCCGATAACGACTTCCCATTGCTTCATGTTGTCTCTACTCACTACGGGCGCCCAAAAGCGCTGTAACGGATGCTCAGGCGCAACTGCCATCCCGGCGATCAATGAGGAAGGGCCAGAGGTACTCGTAGGTCCCTTCTTCGCACATGGACTCACAGTCGGTGAAGGCCACGGTCACCCGATGGCCCTGTTCCCACATGTGCACCACGCAACTGGAACCGTTGGCCTTCAGCTCGGGGTGAGGCATGCTTTTCGTCTGACGGAAATCCTTCATGTTGAAGCGACAACGGCCCCGCTTGGGAATATCCGCCGAGGCCTCGAACTGCTGGACCTGCGCCTCCACCACCCGCAACTTCACCACCCCCAGCATGCCGGTTTCGTCCTTGTAGTTGCAGTTGGCCGCCACATTGAGCGGGCGGGTGGGGATGGGCTCCACCTGCTTGCCCGGGCCTGGCAGCGGAATGGGGATGGGGATCGGGATGCGCGGCACCCCGGAGCACGCCGAAACCGCTACCAAGGCAGCGAGGGCCAGACCGCGCAGAACAGGACGGGGAACGTCGAATCTCATGATCCGGCTCACTCCACTCCGGCCGGCACGCGCCGGTGCCAATCGGTTGCCTGCTGGTACTGATGGGCCACGTTGAGCATGCGGGCCTCGTCGAAGTAGTTGCCGACCAGTTGCAGCCCCACGGGCAGTCCGCCCTGACCAAAGCCGCAAGGCAGGGACATCCCCGGCAACCCGGCGAGGTTGGTGGAGATGGTGTAGATGTCGGACAGGTACATCTGCACCGGGTCTGCCGCCTTGGCCCCGAGGGGAAAAGCCACGCTCGGGCTGGTCGGCCCGGCGATCACATCGCACACCTTGAACGCCTCGACGAAGTCATTGGCGATCAGCCGCCGGATGCGCTGGGCCTGCAGATAGTAGGCATCGTAATACCCGTGGGAGAGCACGTAGGTACCCACGAGGATTCGTCGGCGCACCTCGGCGCCGAATCCCTGGGCACGGCTACGGCAGTACATCTCCATCAGGTCCGCGTATTCGGGAGCACGGTAACCGTAGCGCACCCCGTCAAAACGGGAAAGGTTGGAACTGGCCTCGGCGGGTGCGATCACGTAATAGGCCGGAACCGACAGCCCCGAGTTAGGCAGGCTCACATCCACCGTCGTGGCGCCCAGGTTGCGCAGTTGCGCCAATGCCGCCTCAACCGTGACACGCACATCCTCATCCATCCCGGCTCCGAAGAACTCCCGCGGCAGGCCGACGCGCAGCCCTTCGAGGGGCTTGCGCAGATCCCGCGTGTAGTCCTCGGCGGGCCGATCCAGGCTGGTGGAATCCCTGGGGTCGAACCCGGACATGGCACCGAGCATGACCGCACAGTCTTCGGCGCTACGCGCCATGGGACCGCCCTGGTCCAGGGAAGAGGCGAACGCAATCATGCCGTAGCGGGAGACCACCCCGTAGGTCGGCTTGAGCCCCGTCAGACCACATAGCGCCGCCGGCTGGCGAATGGAACCACCAGTGTCGGTACCCGTGGCCGCCGGAGCCAGCCGCGCGGCCACGGCCGCCGCGGAGCCCCCGGAAGAGCCCCCCGGCACCCGCGAGGAGTCCCAAGGATTGCGCACCGGCCCAAAATGACTGGTCTCATTGGACGAGCCCATGGCGAACTCGTCCATGTTCGTCTTGCCCAGCACCACTGCACCAGCGCCGTTCAAGCGCTCGATCACGTGCGCATCATAGGGACTAACGAAGTTGTGCAGCATCCGCGAACCACAGGTGGTCAACCACCCCTCGGCGCAGAAAATGTCCTTGTGCGCCAGCGGCACACCCAGCAAGGCACCCTGCTCACCCGCCGCAAGCCGGGCATCCGCCGCCCGGGCCTGGGCCAGGGAGCGCTCACGATCCACGGTGATGAAGGCATTGAGGCCGGGGTTGAATCGCTCGATGCGGTCCAGAAACAAGGCTGTGAGTTCGGCGCTGGAGATCTTCCGGCTTTGCAGCGCAGCAGAGAGTTCGGTCAGGCTGGCGTGAATCATGGTTTTTTACGTCAGGGTCAGGCCTGGCAAAGGCGGCAAAGGGCGACTGATGCAAACAATCGTGTCCGACGGGCCCGGGTCATTACTCGATGACCCGGGGCACGAGATACAGACCAGCCTCGGTCTCCGGGGCCACCGCCTGGTAAGCGACATGCCGGTCGGACTCGGTGACCCTGTCTTCCCGAAGCCGCTGCACCACGTCCTGGGCATGAGCCATGGGCTCGATCCCCCGCGTATCCACGGCCTGCATCTGCTCGATCAGGCCGAAAATGTTGTTGAGCTGGGTGCGCGTGGATTCCACCTCGTCCGGAGCGAGCTCAATGCGGGCAAGTTTGGCGATGCGCGCCACCTGTTCAGGGGTGAGGGACATGAGACAGCTCTCTCGGTCTGCGGAAACGGGGGCTCTCCCGACGGCGACGCGGCCGGTCGAACCCACGCTTGCGAAAAATGAAGAATCCCAATCAGTGATTGGTGCAAGCGCGTTAGGGTATCATATAAGTTTATCTTCACGCCCCGCCCCGGGGCCAACCGGAATCCTGCCGATGTTTGGTTTTCTACGCTCCTATTTCTCCAACGACCTGGCCATCGACCTGGGCACCGCCAATACCCTGATTTATGTCCGGGGCAAAGGCATCGTGCTGGACGAACCCTCCGTGGTCGCCATCCGTACCGAGGGCGGCCCAAGCGCCAAGCGCTCGATTCAGGCCGTGGGCCGCGAAGCCAAGATGATGCTGGGCAAGACTCCCGGCAACATGGTGGCCATCCGCCCGATGAAGGACGGCGTGATCGCCGACTTCACGGTCACCGAGCAGATGCTCAAGCAGTTCATCAAGAAGGTGCACGACTCGCGCCTTTTCTCGCCCAGCCCGCGCATCATCATTTGCGTGCCCTGCGGCTCCACCCAGGTGGAACGCCGTGCCATCCGCGAATCCGCGCTCGGTGCCGGCGCCTCGCAGGTGTACCTGATCGAGGAGCCGATGGCTGCGGCCATCGGCGCCGGCATGCCGGTCGCCGAAGCCACGGGTTCCATGGTGGTGGACATTGGCGGCGGCACCACCGAGGTAGGGGTCATCTCCCTGGGCGGCATGGTGTATGCGGGTTCCGTGCGGGTGGGCGGCGACAAATTTGACGAAGCCATCGTCAATTACATCCGCCGCAACTATGGCATGCTGATTGGCGAGACGACCGCCGAAAACATCAAGAAGGAAATCGGTTCTGCCTTCCCCGGTTCCGAGATCCGCGAGATGGAGGTCAAGGGCCGTAATCTGGCGGAAGGCATTCCGCGCAGCTTCAACATCTCTTCCAACGAAATCCTGGAAGCGCTGACCGACCCGCTCAACAGCATTGTGTCGGCGGTAAAGAGCGCCCTGGAGCAGACGCCGCCCGAATTGGGCGCTGACATTGCCGAGCGTGGTATGGTGCTGACCGGCGGCGGGGCCCTGCTGAGAGATCTTGACCGGTTGCTGATGGAAGAAACCGGCCTGCCCGTTGTGGTTGCGGACGACCCGCTGACCTGCGTGGTGCGCGGGTCGGGTCTTGCCCTGGAGAAAATGGACAAGTTGGGCAACATCTTCGCCCACGAGTGATTGTCCCCGCGGATGTCCCCCGGCGCAGCGGGGCGATGGTGATCGCCTGGCGTGTGCGCCGCGGGCCCGGGACCTGCGCCGCAGCGCTTAGCTTTGGATATTAGTATGGCTGTGGCCGGTACCACCCCTCCTCCGATTTTCAAGCGCGGTCCATCGCCCTTGGTGCGGCTGCTGCTGTTTTCCGCGGCAGCGCTCGCCCTGATGGTGGCCGACATGCGCTATCGTTTTGTCGATCCGCTACGGCTGGCGCTGGGCACCGCGGTGCTCCCGGTGCAACACGCCATCTCCTCGCCGGTAGTCCTGGCGCAGGACACCTCGTCCTACCTCAACTCGGTCACCTACCTGCAGCAGCAGAATCAGGAGTTGCAAAGGCGGCAGATCGAGCTCTCGCAGAAAATGCTGACTGCGGAGCACGTGGAGGCGGAGAACCAGCGGCTCAGGGCCCTGCTCGATCTGAAGGAAAACCACATTGGTCGCGCCATCGCCGCCGAGATCCTCTACACGGCGCGGGACCCTTTTAGCCGCCGTGTGATCCTGGACAAGGGCTCGCTGCAGAACATCGTAGCCGGTCAGGCGGTACTGGACGAATATGGGGTGATCGGCCAGGTGACCCGGGTGTTCCCGACCCAAAGCGAAGTCACCCTCCTGACCAACAAGGAACTGGGCATCCCCGTGCAGGTGGTGCGTAACGGCCTGCGAGCGTCGCTGTTCGGCAATGGCAGCGGCCAACTGGAGTTGCGCTATCTGGCCGCCAACGCTGACGTTCAGGTGGGCGACACGCTGGTGACCTCGGGCCTCGATGGTCTCTACGTGCCGGGACTACCGGTGGCCCGGGTGGCCCGGGTGGATCGGGATGTGGGCTTCTTGTGCACGCCGATGGGTGGCGTGGAGAACGGTTCGGTGGTACTGGTGCTCGCCCCCCGGGAAATTGCGCCGCGCCCACCCGAAGTCACCGAAACGGCTGAGCGGCCCCTGCGCGGCAAGCGCGCTCGCCGTGCCGCAGCCCAACCCTAGGGAACGCCGATGCAGCCCTCCAATCGCTCCCCCCGCATCCTGCAGCCCGCCAAGCCCTGGTTCATCAACATGAGCCTGGTTCTGGCGTTCTGTGCCAACCTGCTGCCCACCGCGCGGATTCCCGGCATCCCGGACTGGGTGGCGCTGGTGCTGGCCTTCTGGTGCGTACGCGAAACCCGCCACGTGGGCCAAGCATGGGGCTTCGTCCTGGGCCTGCTGATGGACGTTGCCGACGGTGCCGCGTTCGGCCAGCATGCGCTGGCCTACGTAATCATCGCCTATGGCGCGGCAGGGCTGTCCCGGCGCATCCTGTGGTTCACCCCCGCCTCGCAAGCCCTGCACGTACTGCCCCTGTTGCTCATCGCCCAGGTCGTGATGCTGCTCATCCGGCTGGCAGCCGGCGGGCAATTCCCGGGCTTCCTGTACTTCTTCTCCAGCTTTGTCGCCACCCTGCTGTGGCCGGCCTTGACGGTGTTGCTGCTGCTTCCGCAATACCAGCCGCTGGAGAAGGACGATACGCGCCCGATCTGAGCCGCGCCGCATCCCGTCCGCCCAGGCATGGATCAATCCGAATACCAGCACCCGCAACAACAGTTCCTGCGCTTTCGCCGTCGGATCTGGGTTGCCGGCGTCTTCGTCGCCATTGCTTTCTCCCTGGTGGTGGCACGCTTCGTGTACCTGCAGGTCATCCATCACGACTATTACCAGACCAAAGCCGAAGACAACAGGATTTCCCTGGTACCCGTCACGCCCAACCGGGGCGTGATCCTGGACCGCAACGGCGTGATCCTGGCGCACAACTATTCTGTCTACACCGCGGAGCTGACGCCCGCCAAATGTCCGGACGTGGAAGCCACCGTGCAGCTCATGACCGAGTTGATCGAGGTGCAGCCCAAGGACATGCGCCGCTTCCGGCGACTGATGGAGGACAGCAAGTCTTTCGCCAGCATTCCCATCCGCAGCCACCTTTCCGACGAAGAAGTGGCCCGCATCATCGCCAACCGTTTCCGGCTGCCAGGTGTGGAGATCAAAGCCCGCGCCTACCGGGAGTACCCCTACGGGGAACTGGCCTCCCACGCGCTGGGCTACATCGGCCGCATCAACCAGAAAGAACGGGACAAGATCGACGACAGCGACGACTCGGAGAACTACCGGGGCACGGAGCACATTGGCAAAGCGGGCGTGGAGCAAAGCTACGAGCGGGAACTGCACGGACAAACCGGGTTCGAGCAGATGGAGGTCGATGCCGGCGGACGGGCGGTACGCTCGCTCAACCGGATCCAGCCCGTAGATGGCAACAACCTTTACCTTTCCCTGGACATCAAACTGCAGGAAATCGCCGAGCAGGCGCTGGGGGACCGGCGGGGTTCGGTTGTCGCCATCGACACCACCGATGGCGGCGTACTCGCGCTTGTGAGCAAACCGGGGTTCGATCCGAACCTCTTCGTCGACGGTATCGACGTCCAGAACTGGAACGCACTCAACACCTCCCCCGACCGACCACTGCTCAACCGGGCGCTCAACGGCACGTATCCCCCCGGCTCGACATTCAAGCCCTTCATGGCCCTGGCGGCGCTGGAGTATGGCAAGCGCACGCCCCAGCAGGCCATTTCCGATCCTGGCTATTTCTGGTTTGGCGGCCACAAGTTCCGGGACGACAAGGAAGGCGGCCACGGCTGGGTGGACATGTACAAGTCCATCGTCCAGTCCTGTGACACCTACTACTACATCCTGGCCAACGACCTGGGCATCGACAACATCGCGGCGTTCATGTCACGTTTCGGATTCGGCAGCCGTACCGGGATCGACCTGGAAAACGAATCCGCCGGCGTCCTCCCTTCGCCGGAATGGAAACGGCGAAAGATGAAACAAAAGAAGTGGTTTGCGGGTGAAACCGTGAGCATTGCCATCGGGCAGGGCTACAACAACTACACGCCCCTGCAACTGGCGCAGGCTACCGCCATCCTCGCCAACAACGGCGTGATCTACAAACCGCATCTGGTACAAAGCATCCAGGACCTCCAGACCGGCGAGAAACGCGCTGCCGTCAGCGAGGAACCCCGAAAACTCGATCTGCGGCCGGAGCATCTGGAAACCATCCGCAAGGCGCTGGTCGGCGTCAATCGCGAGGGCACTTCGGCCAGCGCCTTTGCCGGCGCAGGCTACGTGGCTGCCGGCAAGACCGGAACCGCCCAGGTGATCGCCATCAAGCAGAACGAAAAGTACGACGCACGCAAGGTCAAGGAACTGCACCGGGACCACGCCTGGTTTATCGCCTTTGCCCCGGCCGACAAGCCACGCATCGCGGTTTCGGTCATCGTGGAGAACGGGGGTTTCGGGGCCCAGGCCGCAGCGCCTGTCGCGCGAAAAATCATGGATTACCACCTGCTCGGCCGCCGTCCCGCGGGAAGCAACTCAGTCACCGAGGCACCGGAACATCAGGGAGTGGCACAAGGTGATTAAGCAACTATGGAATCGCCTGGTGGCGCCACTGGACCCACCCCTGCTCGGTGTCACCGCGTTCCTGCTGGCGTACGCCTTTCTGGTGCTGTTCAGCGCCACCAGCGAGTTTCCCCACCGCATGAACAATCACCTCATCAATCTGACGGCCGCGCTGGTCGTCATGCGGGTGGTGGCGGGACAGCCGCCACAGCGCCTGATGAGTCTGGCCGTGCCGATTTACGTGGTGGGTCTGCTGTTGCTGATTGCCGTGGCCCTGGTGGGCGACGTCTCCAAGGGGGCGCGTCGCTGGCTCAATCTGGGCTTCATGCGGATCCAGCCTTCCGAACTGATGAAGATTGCCATGCCCATGATGCTGGCCTGGTACTTCCAGCAGCGGGAAGCGAGCCTGGGCTGGAGAGAGTACGCGCTCTCCGCGCTCATTCTGGCCGTACCGGTCGGGCTGATCGCCCGCCAGCCCGACCTGGGCACTGCGATCCTGGTGCTGGCCGCCGGCGCGTACGTCATCTTCTTCGCCGGACTGTCCTGGAAAGTGATCGGCGCCATGCTGGCTGCCGGTCTGGGCTCCTTGCCCCTGCTGTGGATGTACGTCCTGCACGGGTACCAGAAACAGCGGGTGCTGACACTGCTCGACCCCGAAGCTGACCCGCTCGGCAAGGGCTTCCACATCATCCAGTCCACCATCGCCGTCGGGTCAGGCGGACTGGTTGGCAAGGGATGGATGGAAGGCACCCAAAGCCACCTGGAGTTCGTGCCGGAACGGCATACCGATTTCATTCTCGCGGTACTGTCCGAGGAATTTGGCCTGATAGGCAACCTTGTCCTCGTGGGCGCGTATTCGTTGCTGATCATACGGGGCCTGATGATCGCGGCCAACGCCTCGACCCTCTTTTCCCGGCTTTTGGCTGGTTCGGTAACGCTGGTATTCTTCACCTACGCTTTCGTCAACATGGGAATGGTCAGCGGGATACTGCCGGTCGTCGGCGTTCCCCTCCCCTTGGTGAGTTACGGAGGCACCGCGCTCGTCACCCTGTGCATCGGCCTGGGCATCCTGATGAGCATTCAACACAGTCGGACGTGGGTGAAAAAGTGACCTCCATTCCCAGAACCCTTTTGCTGGCGGCGTGCTGCGTGCTGCTCCACGCCTGCGCCAGCCACGCCCCCCGGGAGCACCTCCCGGCCAACGCCGGACCACTCCGAGACGAATCCACCCCTGCTCAGGTTTCAGGCGCGCTGGTGAAGGCCCCGGTGCACGACGGGCTATTCCTCCCCCGCTCCGTTGAGGAAGCCGGCCCTCAATCCCGCGCCCCGCGGCGCCGTATTGGTGCAGCCTTTGACGGTCCGGCCGAAACCGAATTCACTCCGCTCGGCATGAGCCCTCGCCTGACGCCGCGCCTCGAATCCCCCGACCGTCTGGGTGCGGACTCGGCCGAATTCGGCCAGGACTTCCTGCCCGCTCAGGGGCTGCGCGCCTACAAGGTCAAAGGCATGGCCAGCTGGTATGGCAAGCGCTTCCATGGCGGCAGGACGGCCAGCGGCGAAACCTATGACATGTTCGCCATGTCGGCGGCTCACCTGTCCCTGCCCATCCCGAGCTACGCCCGGGTCACCAATCTGGCCAATGGCCGCAGCGTGGTCGTCCGGGTCAATGACCGGGGCCCGTTCCACACCAGCCGGGTCATGGATCTTTCCTACGCCGCGGCCTACAAGCTCGGCTTCGCCGACCGGGGCATGGCGGAAGTTGAGATCGAACCCGTCATTCCGCCCGCAGGCGCAGCCGCACTCCCCGCCGCCAAGGCCAAGCCCGCCCGGGGCACCGCCCTGGCGCAGGCCACCTCCAGTTCCAAGCCTTCCTCGACGACGAAAGCCGAGTCTTCAGCCCCGGCAGCAACGCCCGGCGAGCCGCCACTGGCCGTGGCGCTTGCCGAAACAGATGGCCCGGCGACACCCGCCGCTGGAAGCGAGAGAAAATCCAGCGGCAAGGAAAAAGGCATCTCTCTCCAGCTCGGAGTGTTCGCCAAGCAGGAGCATGCGGAATCGCTGCGCGGCTTGGTGCAGAAGGAACTGGCTTGGGTTGCGGGCAAGCTGACGCTGCTCAACCGGGAGGGAAGATACCGCCTCCACCTGGGCCCCTACCGGGATGCGGGCGAGGCCAAACCAGTCTTGGAGGCCCTGCGCGCCAGCCTCAACCTGGCGCCGATGATTGTGGCTCACTGATCCCACCCGACCCCGCCCAAGACAAAAGGCCTGCACACATGCAGGCCTTTTGTCTTTGAAACGACGGAATCGCCGCGCGTTTATCCCCGATGGCGGGCGTGGAACATCGCGGCATCGGCGGCCCGCATCAGCTCCTCCAGTTCGCTGCCGTCTTCCGGCGCGCAGGCGACGCCCACCGTCGGCCTCACCTGCGCGGCCAGCACCCCCAGATCAATGGGTTCGGAAAGCGTTCGGGTGACGGTCTTCACCAGAGCCCTCACCTCGTCACTGGCTCCCGATCCCGACATCAGCACCACGAACTCGTCCCCACCGTAGCGGGCCACGAAGGACGAGGAGCCGGCGATTCTCACCAGGCGTTCCGCCACGGCTTTGAGCACCACATCGCCCATCTCGTGCCCAAGGCTGTCGTTGATCGATTTGAAGTGCTCCAGATCAATGAACATCAGGACCAGGCGCGACGCGTGCTCCCGGAACTGGCGGAAGCGTTGTTCCAGCAGCAAGCGGTTGCCCAGGCCGGTCAAGGGATCATGGAAGGCAAGGTACTCGTTGCGCAGGGCCTTCTGTTTTTCGGCCGATACGTCGATCACCGTTACCAGATAGCCTTGGCACCCGCCCTCGTCGCCCTCGATCACGCTTGCCTCGGCATGGACCCAGACCAGGGACCCGTCAGCCCGCTGCAAGCGCACCTCCACACTCAATCCCTCACGCGTGCCAAGCGCCTGCGACCAGGCCTGCTCCAGCATTGCCCGGTCGTCCCCATGCACCACGTCCCGGAGCATGGCCAGACTGATTGCCCCCTCGTCCACGCCGGAGATGGCCCGCAGGCGGTCGTTGAAGAACACCACGGCGCCCTGAGGATCCAGGTGCAGGATGCCCACCGGGGCCTGGCGCGCCAGGTTGCGAAACCGCTGCTCGCTCGTGCGCAACTCGCTTTCGGCCCGGGTCAGCTTATCCACTTCCTGCCCCAGAGCTGCCGCCTTGGCGCGGAGCAGCCGCTCTCGCCTCACCGGCAAACTCAGGTCGGAGATCTGGATCAGGCAATACCGGGCCTCGCCTTCGGGCACCAGCGGCGACACGGAGACGGACTGGGACAAGCGCCGGGGCGGTCGGGCCGGGTCTCCCCGGGGAGAAAACAACGGGAACGGGCTCGGGTTCAGCGCGTGGGAAAGCAAGGTCGCCCGGCCGTTGAGCAAGGCATCCCGCACGGCCGCCTCCACCCGCTCCGCCAGCGGTTCAGCAAACACCTTGTCCAGCCGCTGGCCGAGCGCGCGGCCGCGGGCAATGCCTGAAGCACCTGCCAGCCAAGCATTCCAGACCACGATCCGCCAATGGCCATCAACGATCACCACGCCGTTGCGCGCGGCATCCACCGCCGAGGCAAGCAGGGAGATGCTGGCCTGACTGGGCACCTCCGCGCCGGGAAACAGCAGCTCCGCGCCCCTTTCCTCAGATCGCGAAAGCATGCTCGACCTTTCTGACGAAAGACTGTACGGAAGGAGAATCAAGCAGGAACAGCACCACGCCGCGGATGGAATGCTCCGCCAAGGTCATGTTGATGCTGGCCACCAGCACATGGCGCCCATCCAGTTCCTCGCTCAGCACCCGGTTGGCAGCGCAGAAAAGCACCTGGGGCAGCGACCCCTGCATCTCCTCGGCAAACAAGTTGGAAATGCTGGCCATGCAGGCATTGATGATGATGTTTCCGATCTCCGCCAGAGCGTCCTGCTCCAGCTCGGTCACGTCATCGGCGCCGGTGTTGCCGCCCACAATCCGCCGTACCACCTCCAGCCCGCCAGCCTCGGCAAACAGCAGCAAGGTTTCGGACGCGAACCGCGCCTCGCCCCAGAAACGCTGCGATACACCGCACACCCGGTCGTCACGGCTGCCAACCGCCCGCCCCAGCCGCTTGAGCAACTCATCCCGGGAGACGAACTCCACGGACGGCACGTCCAGCAACACTTCTTCGCCCGCCAGTTGAGAGAAGGTGGCGGCAGCCTCGCCCAGGGCGATATTGAAGGTCTCCGTCAGTGCGTCGACCTGTAGCTCGGACAGTTCCATCATGCAGCCATCTCCTGAGCTCCCAGGATCTCGCCGATCAGCACTTCGGTAATCGGCTTGCGGAAGAAGCCGACAGCCAGTTGCTCGGCGCGCTGGCGGTTCGCCTCCTGGAAATTGGCCGAAAGCATGGCAATGCGCATCGAAGGTGTGCGCGGACGCAGTTCGGCCGCCAGTTCGAGCCCGTTCATGCCGGGCATGTTGATGTCCAGAATGGCCAGATCAAACGCTTGTCCGCTATCCACCAGAGCCAGTGCCTGGCGTGCGTCGGCGGCCTCCACCACCTCCGCCCCCGGACGCAGGTGCTGAATGAAGGTCTTGCTCATCAAGCGGGAGACCCGGCTATCGTCCACCACCAGCACGCGCATTGCTCGCTCCATATCCTTCGCCCCTTCAGGTCATTGTTGGCATGCCGGACAACCCGGCAACATGGGACGAACTACGGCACGGCTGGCCGCGCCTTGAGCACGGCGAGAAGAGGGGGGATCAGATGAGGCCGAACCAGGCGGACGCCTGGAAACCCAGCATGAGCAAGACCAGCGCGATCAACCAGGTGAGCAGACGGGATTGCCGCCGCTGCTCGGCAAGCAAGCCGGCCCAATCGGGCGTTGCCTGGGGCGCCACCTGCCGGGCCAGCGCCTGGTGAAGCAGGCGAGGCACTTCAGGCAGCGCCCGCGCCCACCCGGGCGCCTCGGAAGAAAGGTTCCGCATCAGCCCGGCCATGCCGACCTGATCGTGCATCCAGCGCTCCAGAAAGGGCTTGGCGGTCTTCCACAGGTCCAGGTCCGGGTCCAGTTGCCGGCCCAAGCCCTCGATGTTGAGCAGGGTCTTTTGCAGCAGGACCAACTGTGGCTGGATCTCCACGTTGAAGCGGCGGGAGGTCTGGAACAGGCGCAGCAGCACCCGGCCGAAGGAAATCTCCCGCAACGGCTTGTCGAAGATGGGCTCGCACACGGCGCGGATGGCCGCCTCGAACTCGTCCACCCGCGTCTCCCGCGGTGCCCAGCCCGCATCCACGTGGGCCTGCGCCACCCGTTTGTAGTCGCGCTGGAAGAAGGCGAGGAAGTTCTGGGCCAGGTAGTTTTTGTCCACGTCCGTCAGCGTGCCCATGATGCCGAAATCCAGAGCGATGTACTGACCGGTGTTGGAGACGAAGATGTTGCCCGGATGCATGTCCGCGTGGAAAAAGCCATCCCGGAACACCTGGGTGAAGAAGATTTCCACACCCGCGCGGGAAAGCTCCGCCAGATCCACCCCCTGAGCCCTGAGCACATCCACCTGCCCGACCGGCGTGCCGTACATGCGCTGCATGGTCATCACCGATGCCGAGCAGTAGTCCCAGTACACCTCGGGGACAGCCAGCAGGTGGGAATTGAGGAAGTTACGCCGCAATTGCGAGGCACTGGCCGCCTCCCGCATCAGATCCAGCTCGTCCCTGAGGTGCTTGGAGAATTCCGCCACGACCTCGCGGGGCTTGAGCCGCTTGCCATCCGCCCACACCCGCTCCACCAGCGACGCGGCCACATCCAGCAGGGCCAGATCATGAGTGATCACCCGCTCGATGCCCGGGCGCAGGACCTTGACCGCCACCTGCGTGCCATCGGGCAGCGCGGCGAAATGCACCTGAGCCACCGATGCGCTGGCCACCGGCTCCTGCTGGAAATCCCGGTAGATCTCGGCCAACGGACGACCGAAGGCTTGCTCGATCTGCCTCACCGCCAACCGGGAATCAAAAGGCGGCACCCGGTCCTGCAACTTGGCCAGTTCGTCCGCCAGATCCGGCGGCATCAGGTCCCGCCGGGTGGAGAGCACCTGCCCGAACTTGACGAAGATCGGGCCCAGCGCCTCCAGCGCCCGGCGCAGCCGCACGCCGCGGGGTTCATCAAGCCGCCGCCACCAGAACAGCAGGCGATTCAGCGTGGCCAGCCGGCCCGTGGGGTCCGCCTCGGCGATGATCTGGTCGAGACCAAAACGGAGGCTGACGAAAACGATGCGAAGTAGGCGAAAGAGGCGCAAGACAACGCGGCCGGCATGGCCGGAAAAGGCAAAACCCGAACGCTACACCGCTTTTAACTTTGGGTGAAGCGCCGCGCGCCTGCGGGCGGGTGGCGCTTCAGTCCACAGGGGGCAGATCGAAGCCGTCCCCCGGCTTCAGGGCAAACCCGCGCAGGAAGTCCGCCGCCGTCAGCCGCTTGCCACCGGGCTTTTGCAGTTGGGTCAGACGCACCGCCCCCTCGCCGCAGGCCACCACCACACCATCGGCATCGGCCGCCAGGACGCGCCCCGGCGCCCCGGCGCCGGAGCAGGCCTCCGCCCCCCACAGCTTGAGCGTCGCCCCACCCAACACCCCCTGGGCAACGGGAAAGGGGTTGAAGGCACGGATGGTGCGCGCCACCACCGCCGCTGGCGCCCGCCAATCCACAAGGCTCTCGGACTTGGCGAGTTTGGCGGCATAGGTCACGCCCGCCGCGGGCTGGGGCACCGGGGTCAGCGCGCCTGCCTCCAGGCTCTTCAGGGCGTCCACGATCAGGGCGCCCCCCATGTCCGCCAGCCGGTCATGCAGGGTGGCGGCCGTATCCCCGGGGCCGATGGGAGTTGCCCCGGTCAGCAGCATGGCCCCCGTGTCCAGCCCTTTATCCATCTGCATGATGGTGATGCCGGTTTCCGTGTCCCCGGCCTGGATTGCCCGCTGGATCGGCGCAGCTCCCCGCCAGCGGGGCAGGAGCGAGGCGTGGATGTTCACGCAGCCCAAGCGGGGCGTGTCGAGCACCACCTGGGGCAGGATCAGCCCATAGGCAGCCACCACCAACACATCCGGCGCCACATCCACCAATGGCTGCCGCGCCTCCGGCGTGTTGAGTTTGGGCGGCTGATGCACGGGCAGGCCACGCTCCAGGGCCAGTTGCTTGACCGGACTCGCCTGCACGGCCATGCCCCGGCCGGCCGGCCGGTCCGGCTGGGTGAGCACCAGGGGAACCGGGTAACCGGCTTCAAGAATGGCCGCCAGCGCCTTGGCGGCAAACTCCGGCGTACCGGCAAACGCAACGCTCAGCATCTTCGAAATCCAGGAAAAGTCTTGGGCACACGCGGCATCAGCCGCTGTGCCCATTGATGCGCTCCAGGCACTCGCGCACCCGCTCGGGCTCGTCGCTGCGCAGCATGCGCACCACTTTCATGGCAGCGTCGCCCACATCGCAGCGGAGCACCTCCTGCTTGACCTCCAGAATCTGCGCCGGCTGCATGGAAAGCTGGCGCAGCCCCAACCCGAGCAGCATGCGGGTGAATACAGGCTCACCCGCCATTTCACCGCAGATGGACACGGGGATCCCCACCCGCTTGGCCGAACTGACCGTCTGGGCAATCAGGCGCAACACGGCCGGGTGGAGCGGATCGTACAGGTGGGCCACCGCCTCGTCCGCCCGATCGATGGCCAGGGTGTACTGGATCAGGTCATTGGTGCCAATGGAGAGGAAATCCAGGCGCTTGAGGAACACGTTGAGCGCCAGCACCGCGGCGGGGATCTCGATCATCCCGCCCACCTCCAGGTGCGGGTCCCATTTGTGCCCCTTGACCCGCAACTGCTCCTTGGCCTGGCTGAGGGCGGTCAGTGCGTAGTCCGCCTCATGGGCATGGGCCAGCATGGGCAACAGCAGCCGGATGGGGCCATGCACCGAGGCGCGGAGTATGGCCCGGAGCTGGCACAGGAACATCTTGGGCTCGGCCATGCAGTAGCGGATCGCCCGCAGCCCCAGCGCCGGGTTCGGCTCGATCCGCGACGCCCCCCGCAGGGTCTTGTCGGCACCGATGTCGAGGGTACGGATCGTGACCGGCCGGCCTTTCATGGCCTGCACCACGCTGCGATAGGCCTCGTACTGCTCATCCTCGGTGGGCATGTCGTCCCGGTTCATGAACACGAACTCGGTGCGGAACAGCCCCACGCCCTCCGCCCCCGCCTGCCGGGCCTGATGCACATCCTCGGGCAACTCGATATTGGCGAGCAGCGAAACATGCTCCCCGTCCAGCGTCTGGGACGGTGCGCTCTTCAGCCGCTTGAGCTTGAAGCGCTCCAGCTCCAGTTCGCTCTTGCGCAGCCGGTACTCGTCGAGCATCCGCTCGTCGGGGCCGATGATCACCACCCCGCGGGTACCGTCGATGATCAACAGATCGTCGTCGCGCACCAGGTGGCGCACGTGGTGCAGGCCCACCACCGCCGGAATGCTCATGCCCCGGGCCACGATGGCCGTGTGGGAAGTCGCTCCGCCCAGATCGGTGACAAAGCCGGCGATCTGGTTCTGCTTGAAGTGGATGGTGTCCGCCGGCGAAAGATCGTGGGCCACCACGATCACCCCGCCTTCCTTGCGCTTGGGCGGCGTCACCCCCGGGTGGCCCATCAGCACCTTGATCACCCGCTCCACCACCTGCACCACGTCCTGCTTGCGCTCCCGCAGGTAGGCGTCCTCGATCTGGTCGAACTGGGCGACCAGCGACTCCATCTCCTGCACCAGCGCCCACTCGGCGTTGCAGCGGCGGGTACGGATCAGCTCCCGCGGTCCGTCGGTCAGCATCGGGTCGGAGAGGATCATCATGTGCATGTCCACGAAGGCGCCCACTTCCGAGGGCGCCCCCGCCGCTGCTGCCGCCTTGAGCCCCGCCAGCTCGCCCCGCACCTCCGCCAGCGCCTCGTCAAAGCGCGCCACTTCCGCCTCCACCTTCTTGGCGGGAATCAGGAAATGGGAGACCTCCAGCGTCGCGTGCGACACCAGATGGGCATAGCCGATGGCTATGCCGTGGGATACGGGCAGGCCGTGCAGCGCAAATGCCATGAGAGCTCCGTTGTGTTATTCGCCCTCGCCGAAGCGGTCGGCGATCAGGTCCAGCACCGCCTGCAGGGCGGCATCCTCGTCCGGGCCGGTTGTCTCGATGCTGACGGTGGCGCCCTTGGCGGCGGCGAGCATCATCACCCCCATGATGCTTTTGGCGTTCACCTTGCGTCCGTTGCGCTCGATCCACACATCGCTGCGGAAAGCGCTGGCGGTCTGGGTCAGCTTGGCCGAAGCCCGCGCGTGCAAGCCCAGCTTGTTGATGATCAGGGTTTCGGCTTTTGCCATGATTCTCTAGTTGGGTTTCAGAAAATGACGTGGAGGACACCGTCCCGGCCGCCGGACACCACCTTGGCCACCAAGTGCTCGATATCCACTTTTTCTCGATAGGTCAGCGCCCGCAGCAGCATGGGCAGATTCACCCCCGCCACGCACTCCACCCGCCCCGGGCATGTGAGCTTGAGGGCGATGTTCCCCGGCGTGGCCCCGAAGATGTCGGTCAGGATCAACACGCCATCGCCCTCGTCCACCACCTCCAGCCAGCGCTGCGCCGTGGGCAGGATGTCCAGCGGATCGTCCTGCCCCGACACGCCCAGTTGGGCCAGGCCATGAGGCCGACGGTTAAGCACGTGGCAGGCGCACTGAATCAGCGACTCACCCAGGGTGCCGTGGGTGACGAGCAGAATGCCTATCATTTTTTTCGATTCTCCCTGGCGCCGATTGTAGCGCACCGGAGCCGACCTCCCGCCGGGAGCGCATGCTGCGCCCTACACCAACCCACGGCTTGCCAGTTCGTCCTTGAGGTACGCGTAGTAGATGGGCGCCGCGGCAACCCCGGCCACCCCGAAAGCGGCCTCCATGGCAAGCATGGCCAGCAACAGCTCCCACGCCCGGGCGCTGATCTGGCTGCCAACGATGCGCGCATTGAGAAAGTACTCGAGCTTGTGCACCACGATCAGAAAAGCGAGCGAGCCCCCCGCCACCGGCAGCGAATGGGACAGGCTCACCACCACGATGACCGTGTTGGAGATCAGATTGCCCAGCACCGGAATCAGGCCAGCCACGAACGTCACCGCCACCAGTGTTTTGAGCAGTGGCAGATGCACGCCGAAAGCGGGCAACACCACCACCAGGTAGAGGGCGGTCAACGCCGTGTTGATGGCCGAAATCCGCACCTGGGCGAACACCACGCGGCGGAAGGCGTCACCCAGCCGCATCGCCCGTTCCGACAAGGCCCGCGCCAGTGGCCGCTGCTCGGCCAACGGCCGGGCCTCCCTCAGGCTCACCATGGCCCCGATCACCATGCCCAGCAACACATGGGCGGCGCCACGGCCCACCTCCTTGCCCGCCGCCTGCAGTTCCCCTGCGTGCTCCCGCAGCCAATGGGTCGCCAAGTCACGCAGCGCATCCGCGTTGTCCGGCAGCTTCTCCGCAAGCCAAGGAGGCAACAGCGAACGGGACCCCTCCAGGATCTCCGCCATCTTCTGCATCAGCGCCGGCACACTCCCCGCCTCGGAACGGAAGAACGCAGCGGCCCCCACCAGAGCCAAGGTCACCAGGCCGACAATGAGAATGGACAGGAACGCCACCGCGATCACCCGCGCCCGTTCGTCCGTCACCCGGTTGCGCAGGATGGGGGCGAGCCGGTGCACCAGCTCGAACACCAGGAGTCCCGCCAGCAAGGCCGGCAGCAAATGCAGCGCCAACACCAGCGCCAGGGCGACCGCGGCGAGCAACCAGGCGGCCATTTCTTCCGGCTTGACCCGGCCGGACGGGGCGAAGTTCTGAACACTCATTCCGGCAGTGTAGGCCGCCCCCGCCCCGGGGAACAGGCAGTGAAGGCTGACAAATCTCCACCTGACCCACGCCCGGGCCGCCGCACACGCAGAAAATCAACCCCTTGTCGCCGGTTCGCGTATAATCCGCCGCTTGTGCGCTGCACCATAGGTTTCTTCCCGGCCCCACCGGCCCCCTGGCAGCGCACCTTGTCCCATCGTCCCTGACCTCTCCCTTCGGCTTGTCGGAGTTTCCTTTCCGCGCGGCGCCGCAGTTTTTGGTTTGGCGCCGGTGAATCCAAGCGGTCCAGGCATTCTGCCGGCCGCCAACCGTCTGCACCCCCACCCGGGGCGCAGCGCCCTGCCATGCCCTACCCGGCCGGCAGAACAAAGGAAAATTCATGAGCTTTGCCGAACTCGGCCTCAACCCCGCATTGCTGACAGCCCTGTCCAACCAGGGATACGAGAACCCCACTGCCGTCCAGGCGCAGGCCATCCCGGCCGCCCTGCAAGGCGCCGATCTGCTGGTATCCAGCCAGACCGGCAGCGGCAAGACCGCCGCCTTCCTGCTGCCCTGTTTGCAGCGCCTGGGCCAGGCTGCCCTCACGCCGGGCTTCGGCCCCCGCGTGCTGGTGCTGTGCCCCACCCGCGAACTGGCCCAGCAGGTACACAAGGCCGCTGACACCTATGGCCGCGCCACCCGTGGCCTGCGCACCGCCAGCGTGGTTGGCGGGACGCCCTACCATGTACAGATGCGCCTGATCCGCCAGCCGCTGGACATCATGGTGGCCACCCCGGGCCGCCTGCTGGACTTGGTGGACTCGGGCCGCCTCAACCTGGGCCGGGTCGAAACCCTGGTGCTGGACGAAGCCGACCGCATGCTGGACATGGGCTTCATCGAGGACATCGAGACCATTGCCGCCCGCACGCCGGAAAGCCGCCAGACCCTGCTCTTCTCCGCCACCCTTGAAGGCGTGGTCGGCAAGCTGGCCCAGCGCGTCACCCGCAACGCCCAGCGCATCGAGATCGCCACCGTCGCCCAGAGCCAGCCCAAGATCGACCAGCGCATCCACTTCGTGGACAACTTGGGCCACAAGACCAAGCTGCTCGACCACCTGCTCCGTGACACCGAACTGAACCAGGCCGTGGTGTTCACCGCCACCAAGCGCACGGCCGACGAGATCACAGACAGCCTGCTGGACCAGGGCTTCGCCGCCGCCGCCCTGCATGGCGACATGAACCAGCGCGAGCGCAACCGCACCCTCACCGCCCTGCGCCGGGGCGCCACCCGCGTGCTGGTGGCCACCGACGTGGCCGCCCGGGGGATCGACGTGCCCGGCATCAGCCACGTGATCAACTTCGACCTGCCCAAGCAGGTGGAAGACTACGTGCACCGCATCGGCCGCACCGGCCGCGCCGGCCGTACCGGCACCGCGGTGAGCCTGGTGGAGCACCGGGAGCGCCACCGCGTGCGCGACATCGAGCGTTACACCGACCAGACCATCGCCGTTTCCGTGGTGCCCGGGCTGGAGCCCACTGCCCGCCCGCCCCGCCCCGCGGGCGCCAAGCCCCGCAGCTTCGGCACTGGCCGCCCGGCTGGCGCCTCCCAGGGCCGCAGCTTCGGCAACCGGGAAGGGAGCGAGCGCCGCTTTGGCGAAGGCGCCGGCCGGGGCCGCCCGGAAGGCCGCAGCTTCAGCAACGGTCCGGCCCGCAAACCCGCTGCCCGCAGCGGCGGCGAATGGCGCCGTAACGACAGCTAAGGCAGGCGCGCCGGACCGGCTTGACCGGCCGGCGCCCTGAGGCCGATTCGCGGGGCGCCCAGTGCGCCCCGTTTCATTGATGGGGAGGAGCAGAGCGCCATGGATGCGGACGTGATCGTCATTGGCGCCGGTGCCGCCGGCCTGATGTGCGCCGCCCAGGCGGGGCAGCGGGGCCGGCGGGTACTGGTGCTGGACCACGCCACCCGGCTGGCGGAGAAGATCCGTATTTCCGGCGGCGGGCGCTGCAACTTCACCAACCGGAGGGTGGGGCCGGAACACTACCTCTCCCGCAACCCCCACTTCTGCCGCTCCGCCCTCAGTCGCTATACCCAGCAGGACTTCATCGCGCTGGTGGAGCGCCACCGCATCCGCTACCACGAGCGGGAACACGGCCAGCTTTTCTGCGACGACAGTGCCCAGCAGATCATCGACATGCTGGTGGCCGAATGCGAACGTGCCGGCGTGCGCCGCCGGATGGGCTGCGCGATCCAGGCGGTGGAGAGCTGCGACGCGGCGGGCGCCCGCTTCCGGGTACGCACGAACCAAGGCAACTTCCAGGCCGCCTCGGTGGTTGTGGCCAGCGGCGGGCTGTCCATCCCCAAGATCGGCGCCACCCCGCTGGGCTACCGCATCGCCGAGCAATTCGGGTTGGCCGTGGTGCCCCCCCGGCCCGCCCTGGTGCCACTCACCCTGGACCCGGCCCAGCTTGGCCGCCTGCAACCACTGGCCGGCGCCAGCTTCGAGGCCGAGGCCCGTTGCGGCAAACAATGCTTTCGCGAGCAGGTGCTGCTCACCCATCGCGGACTCTCCGGCCCGGCCATCCTGCAGGTTTCCTCCTACTGGCAGGCGCAGGCACCGGCGGCAGGCCAGCCCCGGGCGCCCATTCACCTGAACCTCCTGCCGGACACGGACGCCAGCGCATGGCTCGACACCCGGCGCACCCGCAAGGCGCTCCTCGGCAACGTGCTGGCCGAGCGCCTGCCTCAGCGCTTTGCCACTGCCTGGGCCGAGCTGCATGGCTGGCAGCAGCCAATCCACCAGATCCCGGCCAAGACCCTGGCGGAGATCGCCCGCAGCCTGGCGGACTGGCCGCTCCACCCCAGCGGCACCCAAGGCTACGCTAAGGCGGAAGTCACCCTGGGCGGGGTGGATACCGCCAGCCTTTCGCAAAAGACCATGGAAGCGCGGACGGTCCCCGGCCTCTTCTTCGTCGGCGAAGTGATGGACGTCACCGGCCACCTGGGCGGCTACAACTTTCAGTGGGCCTGGTCGTCGGGCGTGGCGGCGGGGCTCGCCACCTAGGGGTCGGTAGCAGGGGCAACGGCCGCCCGCTCAGCCTTCAAGGCATCGACCTCGAGGATCAGACGCCGCTTCTCTTCTTCCGGCAGGGCGCGCCAGTCGCAGTCCAGTAGCGCACCGGCCAGGGCGTAGGCCAGGTTGAGCGAGGGGCGGTAACCCGCTTGCTGCAGCTTGCGCATCGCCCCCTGCACGCCAAGCGCCGCCAGTTGCCCACGCGACGTAAGCCCCACGGCTGCCAGCCAGCCAGCGCTCACCGGACCGAGATTGCGCAGGCCGGCCAAAGCCGGATTGGACGGAGTGCTACGTTTGGGTGCCATGGGCCAAGCATAGTCGGCAACTCGCTGCAGCGCATCCTGTCCGGGGCGGATAGGGCAATGGGGGCCAGGCCAGCCTGTTAGAATTCTGGACTTTTCCCCGTCCTCCCCGGCATTTGCACCGATGAAGCGCAAGATCCTCGTCACCTCCGCCCTGCCCTACGCCAACGGCGCCATCCACCTTGGCCATCTGGTCGAATACATCCAGACCGACATCTGGGTCCGCTTCCAGAAGATGCGGGGCAACGAGTGCTGGTACGTGTGCGCGGACGACACCCACGGCACGCCCATCATGCTCCGGGCGGAAAAAGAAGGCATCAGCCCCGAGGCGCTGATCGGGCGCGTGCACGGCGAACACTCCCGTGACTTCGCCGGTTTTCTGGTGGCCTTCGACAACTACTACTCCACCCATTCGGAAGAGACCCGCTACTACTCCGAGGACATCTACGCCCGCCTCCAGGAGGCGGGCCTGATCGAAGTGCGCGCCATCGAGCAGTATTACGACCCGGTCAAGCAGATGTTCCTGCCGGACCGCTTCATCAAGGGCGAGTGCCCCAAGTGCGGGGCCAAGGACCAGTACGGCGACAACTGCGAGGTCTGCGGCGCCGCCTACACGCCGTCCGAGCTGAAGAACCCCTATTCCGCGGTCTCCGGCGCCCAGCCCGAGCTGCGCGCCTCGGAGCACTACTTCTTCAAGCTCTCCGACCCACGCTGCCAGGCCTTCCTGCGCCGCTTCACACGGGAGGATGGCCGCCTGCAGCCCGAAGCCGCCAACAAGATGCAGGAATGGCTGGGCGAAGAGGGCGAGAACAAGCTCTCGGACTGGGACATCTCCCGGGACGCCCCCTACTTCGGCTTCGAGATTCCCGGCGCGCCCGGCAAGTACTTCTACGTCTGGCTCGACGCCCCCATCGGCTACTTCGGCAGTCTCAAGAACCTGGCCGCCCGCACCCCCGCCATCGACCTGACCGCCTACACCCGGCCGGGCAGCGACACGGAGATGTACCACTTCATCGGCAAGGACATCCTCTACTTCCACGCCCTGTTCTGGCCCGCCATGCTGGAGCACGCCGGCTACCGGGTGCCCACCCGCATCTTCGCCCACGGCTTCCTCACCGTGGACGGTGCCAAGATGAGCAAGAGCCGCGGCACCTTCATCACCGCCGAGAGCTACCTGAAACAGGGGCTGAACCCGGAATGGCTGCGCTACTACTACGCGGCCAAGCTCAACGGCACCATGGAAGACCTGGACCTGAACCTGGACGACTTCATCGCCCGGGTCAATTCCGACCTGGTGGGCAAGTTCATCAACATCGGCAGCCGTTGCGCCGGTTTCGTCAGCAAACGCTTCGCCGGCCAACTCACCGTGGCCGACGCCGAGCTGCCTGCCCTCAAGGCGCTGCAGGAATCCGCCGAGCGGGTGGCCGAGCTGTACGAGGCGCGAGACTTCGCCCGCGCCCTGCGGGAAGTGATGCTGCTGGCCGACCAGGCCAACCAGTACGTGGACACGGTCAAGCCCTGGGAACTGGCCAAGCAGCCGGGGCGGGAGGTGGAACTGCACCAGGCCTGCACCAACGGCATCAACCTCTTCCGCCTGCTCACCCTGCTGCTCAAGCCCGTGCTCCCCGCCCTGGCTGCCCGCGTCGAACACTTCCTCAACATCGCGCCCCTGGCCTGGGAGGATGCCGCCACCCTGCTCGCCCCCGGCCACGCCATCAACACCTACGAGCACCTCATGACCCGGGTGGACCGCAAGCAGATCGACGCCCTGGTGGACGCCAACAAGGAATCCCTGGCCCCCGCCGCCCCGCCCGCCAAGGCCGCGGCCAAGGCTGCCGAGCACTCCCCGCAGCGCCACGGCGAAAAGCAGGCCCACACCGCCCAGGCGGCGGAAACCGCCTCGCCCACCATCGGCATCGAGGACTTCGCCAAGGTGGACCTGCGCATCGCCCGCATCGTCGAAGCCAGCCACGTGGAAGGCGCCGACAAGCTGATCCGCCTGCAGCTCGACATCGGCGAGGAAAAACCCCGCCAGGTCTTCGCCGGCATCAAGTCCGCCTACGACCCCGCCGCGCTGGTGGGCCGCCTCACCGTCATGGTCGCCAACCTCGCCCCGCGCAAGATGAAGTTCGGCATGTCCGAAGGCATGGTGCTCGCCGCCAGCGGCGACGCCCCCGGCCTCTACATCCTCTCCCCCGACAGCGGCGCCCAACCCGGGATGCGGGTGAAGTAAGGCCGGCCCCGAGCCACGCCCAAGAACGACGCCCCCCGGTGGCTTGGCCGCCGGGGGGCGTCGTGTTTTCAGCTTGGTCTTTCGGGTAGTCGCCATCGGGCTGGTGCCGCGTCGCGCAGGCATGTGGCATTTCCGCAGGATTTTGGGATTTCACGCGAATTGCAGCCCCCCCTCTGCGCCATGGAAAAGGTATCCATCAGCTCCAGCCACGACTCCGAGCAACATCGCACTTGGGTGCTCGACCTGTCCGACCAATTGCGCGGGGACGGCCTTGATTGCACCATCGACCAGTACGTCAATGGTTCTCCCGAAGAAGGCTAGCAGCGATGGCTGGAAGATCGGATTGAAGCCGCCGACTCCGTACTGGTCGTATGCACTGCGGCGTACCTTGAGAGGTTCAAGCGCCGGGCCCCTGAAGGCGGACGTGGCGTCGCCTTCGAGGGTCTGATCATCACGCAGACGCTCTACGACGCCTACTTCCCGAACACCAAGTTCATCCCCGTCATCCCCGAATCCGGCAACCATGACCACGTGCCGCTCCCGCTCAAGAGCTGCACCACTTACCGCCTGCCAAGCGAGTTTGAGCCGCTCTATCGGCTACTGACGGCGCAGCCCCCGCTCACCCCCGCGCCGCTCGGTGCCATCAAGACCCTCGGCTGCAAGGAGCCTGCCCCATTCGCTCCCGTGGACAAAAGCCAGAGCCCCCACAACCTCCCCTATTCCTCCCTGGGCCCCTTGTTCATGGGGCGGGAGGACTGGCTGGCGGACCTGCACGCCTGCCTGGAGCGGGCGCCGGCGGAAGGCGCCGCGGCCACCGTGGGTAAGGCGGTGCACGGCCTGGGCGGAGTGGGCAAGACCCGGCTGGCCGTGGAATACGCCTGGCGCCACGGCGCCCGACATACCGCCCGGCTCTTCGTCACCGCCAACAGCCCGGAGGCCCTTGACACCCACTTGGCCGCCCTGATCTGCCTGGCCGACAACGCCAACGGCTGAGCCCGGCCCCCGGGGCCATGGCCAAATTTCCCCCACCTGCTAGAATCCGCTCCCAAACGCGCCCCGGCTGACCGCTCCAGCCGGGCATGCCGCCCGCCCAGCCCCATACGGCGGCGAATGGCGGCGAATGCGAGTAAAGTAGCTGCCTGACACGCTAAGAGAACGCACGTCGCCGCCACCTCCGGCGGCCAAGCCGGGGCAGCACGTGAGAAGAGCAAGCGGGGAGATGGAACCATGCTGACACGCACACACCGACGCCCCTTCCGGCCCACGCCGCGCATCATCGTCTTTGCGCTGGTGGACATCATTGGCATGCTCATGCTCACCCTGGGGGGGTCCTACCTCGCCCAGGGGCGGGCCATCTTCTTCCCCCGCGTGCCCGGATCGGCGGTGGAAGCCTGGTTCTACACCGTACTCGGCACCCTGGTGATGTTCTGGGCGGTGGTGCAGATCATCCGCGAACTCATGCTGCAGACACCGCGCACGCCCCGTTCCCTGCCCAGCCAATGGCCGTCAAACTCCTGAGGATTCACGGCCTGGTGCAGGGCGTGGGCTATCGCTGGTCCGCCGCCCACGAGGCCGAAAAGCTGGGCATCACCGGCTGGGTGCGCAACCGGGTGGATGGCACGGTGGAGGCGCTGGCCTGCGGCGAACCGGCCACCCTGCAACAATTGGTGGACTGGGCCCGGCGCGGCCCGCCCGCCGCCCGGGTAACGCAGGTGGACGAGCAGGACCTGCCCGACGCCCCCGCCTTCGCCGATT
>DAITAZ010000061.1:645-12734 GCA_036824045.1 Rhodocyclaceae bacterium | reverse complement strand
TGCGCGCCGCCCTGGGCGACACCCCCCAGGCCCTGCGCGATCTCTCCATCTCCCTGGACAACCTGGGTCAGGTGAGCCAGGACCTGGGCGAGCTGGAGGCCGCCCGCGGCGCCTACGCCGAGAGCCTGCAACTCCGCCGCCAGTTGCGCGCCGCCCTGGGCGACACCCCCCAGGCCCTGCGCGATCTCTCGGTCTCCCTCAACAACCTGGGCCAGGTGAGCCAGGACCTGGGCGAGCTGGAGGCCGCCCGCGGCGCCTACGCCGAGAGCCTGCAACTCCGCCGCCAGTTGCGCGCCGCCCTGGGCGACACCCCCCAGGCCCTGCGCGATCTCTCCGTCTCCCTTTTCTTTTTCAGTTTGATCGAAGCGAAAAGCGGACACCCGGAACACGCCCTGGAGTTCGCGCACGAAGCACATACCCTCTGGCAGCGGCTGGCCACCGCCCTGCCGGGCCACCCGGGCATCGCCCGGGAGCTGGCCGGGGCCTCCGCTTGGGCACAGGCCCTGGGCGACGCAATTGCCGCCGCCGGCAACAACCCGCCCCCCTGAACCGCCGCCCAGCCCGGCGGGCGACTCACCCCGCCACCGCCCGCGCCGCTTCTTCCCGACTGTAAAACCGCCCCGCCCGCTCGAAGCCGGAGATGAGGCTTGCCCGGGCGCAGAGGGGACGGCCGTCGGGGCGGCGGCTGAGGACGACTTCGTCCGGCAGGCCGTCGAGCAGGTGGAAGGGGGCGGGCCGGCCGTCGGCGAAGCAGGAGAGATAGGTGCGGCGGGTGGCGGCGTCGTAGAAGGCGGGGCGAAAGCCGCAGCCGGCGTTGCCCGCGCTGCAGCCACCGCTGCCGGCGTGGAGGGCGTTTTCCTGCTGCAGGCGCTGGGGGCAGAGTTCGGTGTGCATGGCGGGCCTCCTTTCCCCTCGGTGGGGTTTACGCACCATGAGTCGGGCCGGATGACGCCTGCGTTCACTCCTTTTCCCCGGCCGGCGCCACCCCGCCCGGCCATCTGATCAAAGCCCCCGCTCCGTTCGATCTGCATCGCAGCAAAACGCTCAAAGTCAATCAGTTGGCCGATCCGAACAGGACAACCGGCTAGGCGGCTCTGTTATGGTGGAAGGGACGCTGGCCTGCCGGGCGGCGGCGGAAGCCGCCGCCCATAAGGGTTTGGCAAGGGGCAGGGTTGCGCCGACGGCAGGGCGCGACCGCCCCGATCCGGGCCCGAATGGGCATCCGCCCCGGTGCCGCGCGGCGGCGATGCAGGCCAGGCGCAAACCCCCATGAATCACCCGGCGCTGGAATCGTGACAAAAGGTGTCTTTACATGCGGCGCCCCGGCCGCCGGGCAAACGGAAGAAAGCGTGAAAACCGGCATCTTTGCCAGCCCGCGCATGGGGGCGGCGCAGCCGTCGGGACCTTGCCCGTGCCGCCGATCGTCCCTCGCCAGTTTTTCCTCCCCCGGCGGCTCCCCGGCGGTCGGGGCTCATAACAGTCTTTCGCGGAGAACATCATGAGAATCGGAAAACTTGCAGCAACGCTTGCCGGGCTTTCCCTGGCCACATCCGCCTGGGCGGCCCCCTTCGCCTACGTGGCCGACATGAGCGGCCCGGACCTGCTGGTCTTTGACGTGGCCACCCGGGCGGAAACCAAGCGCATCGCACTCTCCACCTTCATGGGCGAACTGCCCGCCATGGTGGTGGCCAACGCGCCCACCCAGACGGTGTATGTGGCCACCAGTGCCGGCCTGCGGGTGATCGACGCCAGGACCGACACCCTCGCCGCCACCATTGCCCTGACCGGTGTTTCGAATTTCGTGGTCAACAGCACGGGCACCCTGGCCTATGCCCTGCTGGCCGAGGGCAAGGTGCAGGTGGTGGACCTCACCACCCGCGCCCCGACCCGGGCCATGAGCCTGACCGGCACCGCCACCGGCATCGCCCTGAGCCCGGACGACAAGACCCTGTACGTCACCCTCACGGGCAGCACCCAGCAAGTCACGGTGTTCGACACCGCCACCGGCAACCTCCGGGCCAATGTGGACCTGGCGGGCGCAGCCCCCGGCTTCACCCCCGGCAGCGTGGCGGTGAGCCCCGCGGGGGACAAGGCCATCGTCACCGGAGCGGGCACCGGCTACAACTGGAAGTACGTGGAGCTGAACACGGCCACCCTGACCCCGACCCTGGTCAGCCTCAGCCTGCCGGCCACCGGCACCACGGGTTACCGGCTGCGCCCGGGCGGGCCCCTGTTCAACACGGATGGCAGCCGCGCCTACCTGAACGCCGCCACCGACTTCACCGTGGGCACCATCACTTCCAACGGCTCGGTCTCGCTGGTGGAGGTGGACACGGGCAACCGCGCCGTGCTGCGCCTGATGCAGACCTACCAGCCGGGGCTGGGCGCGATCACCGACGAGACCATCACCGGGCTCAAGGGCGCCCTCTCCGGCGGGCGGCTGCTGGCCACCCAGTACGTGCGGGAAACGGTGCACCACTATCCGGGCTACCCCACGGGCATCGCCTTCATCGACGTTTCCAACTGGACCACCCTGGGCAGCACCCGGGCCGGCGGCCAGACGGCCATGGCGACCAACGAATTGCACGGCGACATCCTGGCCGCGGCCTCCGGCACCGGCAAGGCGGCCACCACCACGACGCTGACCTACGCCCCCACCCACCCGCTGCGGGCCGTGGAGACCCGCTTCTCCATCAACGTCAAGGGCCGGACGCCCACCGGCAAGGTGAAGCTCAGCTTCATCGACTACGACATGAGCAACTGGGCGGTGGACGGGGTCAAGCGCATCGTGCTGCCGCTCACGCCCCTGCCTGCGGACGCCACCCAGGCCTACGCCACCTACACCCTGCCCCCCTGCCCCATCATCACCGACCCCCAGTTGAAGAAGGTCGTCTGCCAGCGGGGCTTTGACGTCACCGCCGAGTACCTGGGGGACAACGACGACGCCCGTAGCGCCACCGAGGAGATCTCCGTCAGCCGCAAGTAACGCGCGATCGGAGAAATAAAAACGGCCACCCGGGTGGCCGTTTTCGTTCGGGGGAGAACGCCTGCCTCAAGGGTCCACCTGGATCTGGTCCAGGTACACCGTGGTGTTGGCAATGTCGCTGGCGTTCTGGATGTTCAGGCGCTTGACCCGGGTCGGGTTGCCCAGTTGGGCGCGGGTGACCACCACCTGGGTCCACACCTTGGCGGGAACCCTCACGTCGTAAGAGGCAGGGGCGGCCGTGGTGTCGTCCTTATGCACCTGGATGCGCAGGGGCACGGCAGTGGCGCTGTAGGCCCAGAAGCGGATGGCGCCGGCGGTGTTCCAGTTGATCCCCGTGGCGTTCCACAGGGAGAAGCCACCCCACGCTCTGTAGTCCACCCGCAGCGAGCGGCTGCCCACCTTGACCGGGCTGGCGTTGGCGTAGTTGCGGGTCACGTTCCAGGACCAGTCGTCCCAGGCCGGGTTCACGGCATCGGCGTAAAGCACGGTGCTCACCGCCGTGCAGGCCAGGGTGGTGAAACTGCCGGTGACCCCCACGGGGGAGACATTGCCGGCCGCATCCCGCGCCCGCAGATAGACGCTGTAACGGGTGCCGCAGGTGAGCCCGGCGAGGCTGACGCTGGTGCCGGCGATGCCGCCCTTGAGCAGCGTGCCGTTGGCGTTGTAGAGGTCGTAGGCGGCCACGCCCACGTTGTCGCTGGCGGCGGCCCAGCTCAGGGTGACGCCGGTGGTGCCGAGATTGCTGGCCACGGGCACGCCGGGCGCGGTGGGCGGGGTCAGGTCCGCCTTCTGCTCCACCATCAGCCGGGCCAGCAGTTGCACGTAGGCGGCCTGGTAGTAGATGGCCGGCTCGGAAAGCTCGTAGGAGGCTTCCGCGTGGTTGTTCCAGTCCTTGTAGGCCTTTTGCGGCGGCTGATCCTTGATGCCGGCGACCGAGCCGGAGTAGCTCGGGTTGGGCCCGCCGGTGAGGTAGCCGGGCGCGGGGCCGTACTGGGAGGTGCGCGCGTTGTCCCAGGGCGAACCATCCTTGTACCAGGAGTGGAACAACTCGTTGACCGAGGATTCCGCACCGTAGGCGTACATGTTGGAGAGCATGGACAGCCCCAGGGGGTTGGCCCCGTGCAGCCAGTGCAGATGCTGCTCCGCCAGTTCCTGGTAGAGCGCGGCATCCGCCGGGTTGAGGCGGAAGGCGGGGAAATCCAGGTTCATCAGCCCCACCTCGGCATGCATCATGTTGCTGCCCCAGTGGTACTGGTCGTTGGGCATGTGGGCGCGGTAAAGGTCGGTGCCATCACGGTAATCGGCGATGGACATGATCCCGTTCTGCCCGGCCTTCTGGGTGCGGATGGCGCTGGCCACGGCGGCGGTGACGCCGCCCAGGTCCGCATAGCGCAGCAGGGCCGCCTGCAGTGGCACGGTGTAGGGCCCCCACCATTTGTTGCTCGCCGGTTGCACCGAAGCGTAGCGGCTTTCGACAAAGGTCTTGTACTCCGCCTTGGCGGTGGCCTGGTAGAGGTGGATGGCGGCGATCAGGGCGCTGCCGATCTGTTCTTCCTTCGTGCGGTCGGCGTCCCCCGCCTTCACCGTCTGGTTGTCGCAGTCGGTCTGGAAGGTGGCGAAATTGCTGGTGGTGGTCTTGGCGCGAATCCAGGCCGCCTCCGCCCGGGCGATCAGGTCGGCGCCATAGGCCGCCTGCGACGGGATGCCCTTGAACACCACCCCGGCCGAGGCAAACATGGCCGCGCCCGACAGGGTGGAGGAGGTGCATTCGGGCACGTAGTAGCGGGGCCGCTTGTCGGCGCTCAGGGGCGAAATCACGTCCCAGGTAAGCACCCCCACCTTCTGGATGAAGCCGTTGGTGCCGGTGCCCGCCTGCATCTTCTTGAGGAACTCCAGTTCCCACTTCAGTTCGTCGAGCAGGTCCGGCACGCCGTTGCCGGATTCCGGGATGCCCAGATTGTCACCGAAGACCGCGGGGTTGAAGCGGTAGGCGTCCAGCAGTTGCAGGACCGGCGCTTCGGCGAAGGTGGTGTACTTGTTGGTGTCGCCCGCGTCCATCCAGCCGCCGCTCAGGTCCCGGGCGGAGGCGGCATTGTTGGGGGTGAGGATGCTGCGGGCGTAGCGGTCCTGGTTGGCGCCTTCGTAGGCGGCCACGTCCAGCCACTTGCTGTCGGCGTAGGGGCTGGCCTTGGGCGTGTTCAGCCGCTGGTAGTAGAAGGTGCGCAGGGCGTGCTTGAGCACCTGATCGTAGGCCGTCGGCGCGATCTCGAAGCGGCCCGAGCCCACGTTGTTCTTGGTGTCGAAGATGTAGTAGGAGCCCGGAGCGGTGAGCGCCGAGAAATCGAAGTACCAGCCCCGGTCGCCGGATTGCTCATGGGTCGCCCCCTGCTTCCAGCTCTGCAGCGTCCCCGTCAGCACCACCCCGTTGTCGGCCCAGCGCCGCACCTGGTACTGCCCCGCGCCGGTGCCGGGTGCAAAGCGGCTACCCGCATTGAAGCCCTTGAGCGGGTCCGCCACCACGGCCACCTTGCGCATGCGCGGCAAGTAACCGAATTGATCGATTTTGATGTTTTGCGTAATGCTTGCCGGCGCTGCGTGGGCCGCCTCCGGCCACTCGATCAGCCCGCCAGAAGCCCAGATCACCCCACCAAGCACCACCCCTGCCGCCGCCATCCGGCCACACGCCTGCTTCAACCGCCCGACCACAGTGCTATCCCTTATTTTTGCCATTGACAGTGAGCAAACACAACGACATGCCCCGACAGCCCAACCGCCTCACCCCTCGCAGGGGGAACGGAAGCGGTCATGCCGGGGCAGAAAATGTATGCGTTTACTTATTTTTGCCAGTTTAGCCAAATTACAAAGAGGTGCCGTGACATTTTTTGGCACGGAACGAAGGCACCTGGTCCGGCATGCCGGACACACCGCGCAGGGCTTTGGATGGGGATGTGCGTGGTGCAACACCCCACACGGCGAGTGACGGGCGTTGCACACAGGGGCGCCGCCGGGCTTGCCGGCAGGGCCGCCCCGGCCGGGTGGACGCCAGCCGGGGGAATCGGGCAGAAAAGGGGCGCGGGCGGTCAGACCATCTCGGCGCGGAACTCCACCCGCCGGTTTTCCGCGGCGCGGGGGTTGCGGGCGTTGAGCGGCTGGGTGGAGCCCAGGCCGGCCACCACCAGGGCGTCGGGCAGGATGCCGTGGCGGCGGACGAGATAGGTCTTGATGGTGCTGGCGCGGCGAATGGAAAGCATGATGTTGTGCTCCGGATTGCCGCTGGCGTCGGTGTGGCCTTCGATCACGATGCGCACATTGGGGCCGGCCATCCTGATGCCTTCGGCCACCGCGTCGAGCTGGGCGGCGGTTTCCGCGGACAGCCGGGCGGAATCCGCCAAGAAGGGCAGCGGCAGGGCAAAGGCGGAATAGGCGCTGGCGCCCGTGGCGGCGGCCGGGCCCGGGGCATAAGGCTCGCTTTCCGCCGGGCGGGCCGCCGGCGCGGGCGCGGCCTTGTCCAGCAGGCGCAGGGCGCGCACCTTGGTGGCCGGCGCCCGGGCCAGGGCAGGATTGAGGATGCGCGCCACCTGGGCGGGGTCGGGCAGGGCGTGCTCACCGTAGTAGAGCAGCTCGCCGGCCAGGGCGGAGTGGGCAATCAGGGCAAGGCCGAGCAGCAGGGCGGAGATGGGGCGGGTCTTCATGGTGGGCTCCTTCACGGATGGTCGCTGGGACAAGCCCCCGAAGGGGCTGCGATGCCCATGAGTCGCCCCCGCCGCCGGCAAGGTTCACCTTTTTTCACTTCGCCGCCCCGCCGGGTGCCCGATGCCCGCCCGGCAGCGGCTGCGCCATGCTAGGCTGTTGTCACAAATCCGCAATAAACCCCTGCCCGATGCCGAAGTTCCCTTTTCTCAGCCCGGAGGCGCCCTTTGCGCTGATCCTGGTGCTGTTGCTGCTGGCCCTCATTGCCCGCCCCCTCAAGCACCTGCGCCGCTCCATCATCAACACCAGCGTCTTTTACGCCGTCTGTCTCGCGGGCGATCTGCTGGCGGGGCTCATCGCCGAGCCGGGCAGCCGGCCGCCCGGCGGCTGGGTGCGGCAACTGGCCGTGTTCGGCGAAGGCCTGGCGGTGATCCGCTTTGGCGGGCTGGCCTTGTTCGACGTGTTGCTGCCCCGGGCCAAGATCCACGTCTCGGGCATCCTGGCGGACATCCTGGTGATCGTGGCCTACGTGGGCTGGGGCTTCCTGCGCCTCAATCTGGCGGGGGTGGAGCTCACCCACCTGGTCACCACCTCGGCGGTGATCACCGCCGTGCTGGCGTTCGCCATGCAGGACACCCTGGGCAACCTGCTAGGCGGGCTGGCCCTGCAGATGGACAACTCTCTGGAGATCGGCGACTGGATTGCCATCGACAAGCTCTCCGGGCAGGTCACCGATATCCAGTGGCGCTTTACCGCCCTGCTCACCCGCGACGGGGAACGGGTGGTGGTGCCCAACAGCCAGCTCATGAAGGGGCGCTACGCCGTGCTCTGCGGCAAGCACAGCCCCAACCCGGTGTGGCGCCGGCATGTGGGTTTCAACGTGGATCTGGCCGTGCCGCCGGCGCGGGTGATCCAGGCAGTGGAGCAGGACATCGCCACCGCCACCATGCCCCACGTGATGAAACAGCCCCGCGCCCAGTGCCTGCTGGTGGAGTTCGGCCCCGGCTACGCCCAGTACGAACTGCGCTACTGGCTGGACGAACCGGCGCTGGACGAAGCCACCGATTCGGACGTGCGCACCCATATCCTGGCCAGCCTGCAGCGGGAAGGCATCCGCCTGGCCACCGACGACCACACCATCCACCTGGTGGAGGAAGGTGAAGCCCACCGGGAAGAAGTGCGGGCGCGGGACCTGCTGCGCCGCACCCGCACCGTCGGCCGCATGGAACTGTTCTCCCGCCTCTCCGACGGCGAGCAGCGCGACCTGGCCAAGCGGCTCGTCTACAGCCCCTTCGCCAAGGGCGACATCATCACCCGCCAGGGGCAAGTGGCCCACTGGCTCTACATCATCGTCAGCGGCGAGGCCGAAGCCTGGTGGCAGCCGCCGGAGGGCCCCCGCCGCTTGCTGGAAAAACGCGGCCCGGGCAGCGTCTTTGGCGAGATCGGGCTGATGACTGGCGCCCCCCGCCGCGCCACCGTGATCGCCACCACCGACATCGAGGCCTACCGCCTGGACAAGGAAGCGTTCCAGCACATCATCGAAGCCCGGCCGGAACTGGCGGACAGCCTCTCCGGCATCCTGCAGCGGCGGCTGCAGCAGTTCGACGACCTGGAACGCGCCTACCACAAGGACCGGGGCGACCCGATCCCCGGCGCCTCATCCGCCGCCATCAAGGACAAGATCTGGGAATTCTTCGGGCTGAAGAGCCCATAGATCGGCACGCGCCACTCAACCTCCGGGCCCGCCAGCGGTTAGACTGGGGACTCCTCCCGTCCGGTCACGCCCATGTCCGCCATCGCCCACGGCCGCCGCCACAGCTACCGCTACTTCGACCTGGTGATGGCGGCCTTCGTCACCGTGCTCGTCTGCTCCAACCTCATCGGACCGGCCAAGATCGCCCAGTTGGACGCGCCCCTGCTGGGCACGCTCACCTTCGGCGCCGGGGTCTTGTTCTTCCCCATTTCCTACGTATTTGGCGACATCCTCACCGAGGTCTATGGCTACGCCTATTCCCGCCGGGTGATCTGGGCGGGCTTCGCCGGGCTGGCCTTCGCCTCGCTCATGGCCGCGGTGGTGGTGGCCCTGCCCCCCGCGCCCTTCTGGCAGAACCAGGCCGCCTACGAGGTCGCCTTCGGCTCCGCCTGGCGGGTATCCCTGGCCTCGCTCATCGCCTTCTGCTGTGGCGAGTTCATCAACTCTTTCGTGCTGGCGAAGATGAAGATCGCCACCGCCGGCCGCTGGCTGTGGACCCGCACCATCGGCTCCACCCTCTTCGGCGAAGGTGTGGACTCCCTGCTCTTCTACCCCCTGGCGTTCTACGGCACCGGCATCATCCCGGACGACAAGCTGCCCGCCGTGATGCTTGCCCAGTTCGTCACCAAAGTGGGCGTGGAAGTCGTCTTCACCCCCCTCACCTACGCCGTGGTCGGCTGGCTCAAGCGCAAGGAGCACGAGGACTACTACGACCGGGACACGGACTTCAACCCGTTCAGCCTGCGCACCTGAACTGTGCCGCCTGCCGCCCGGCCAAGCAGGTAGACTCACGCCCTTTCACCCGCAGCCCACGGCCTGGCCATGACCCGCATCACCCCCGCCCCCCTTGCCTTCAGCCCCGAAGGCACCCCCTACGCCCCGGCTTTTGACGATGTGTATCACAGCAGCGAAGGCGGCCCCGGGCAGGCCCGGGCGGTGTTTCTGGCTGGCAATGGCCTGCCGGCCGCCTGGGGCGGGCGGGACCACTACACGGTATTCGAGACCGGTTTCGGCCTGGGGGTGAACTTCCTGACCACCTGGGCGGCCTGGCGGGCGGACCCGGCCCGCTGTGGGCGCCTGCATTGCGTGTCGGTGGAGAAGCACCCCTTCACCCAAGGCGATCTGGCCCGGCTGCACCCCCCGGGTTCCGAACTGGCCCCCCTGGCGGCGGACCTGGTGGCAGCGTGGCCGGTGCTCACCCCGGGCCTGCACCGGCTGGAGTTCGAGGACGGACGCGTGACGCTCACCCTGGCCCTGGGCGATCTCACCGAGCTGTTGCCCCGCCTGTGGCTGGGGGTGGACGCGTTCTACCTGGATGGTTTCTCCCCCGCCCGCAACCCCCAGATGTGGGAACCCCGGGTATTCAAGGCGCTGGCCCGCATCGCCCGGCCCGGCGCCAGCCTGGCCACCTACACAGCCGCCGGGGCCGTGCGGGAGGGGTTGGCGCAAGCAGGCTTCCAGGTGGAAAAACGCCCGGGCTTCGGCCGCAAGCGGCACATGATCGTCGGCCGCTTTGCCCCCCGCTGGCGCATGCGCGCCTGGGAACCGCCGACCCCGGCTCCGTGGCCCGAGCGGCGGGCGCTGGTGGTGGGCGCGGGCATGGCGGGTGCCGCGGTGGCCGAGGCCTTGTGCCGCCGGGGCTGGCAGGTGGAACTGCTGGAGCGCCAACCGGGCCCGGCCATGGAAACCTCCGGCAACCACGCGGGACTGTTCCACCCCCACCTTTCGCCCGACGACAGCCGCCTCTCCCGGCTCACCCGCGCCGGCCATGGCTACGCCCTGTCGCGCTGGCGAGCGCTGGCGCAGACCGGCGAGCTGGCCTGGAGCCCCTGTGGCGTGGTGCAACTGGCGCAGGACGCCAGCGAGGCCGGGGAGCAGGCGGCCACGGTGGCACGCCTGGGCTTTCCGCCGGCCTTCGCCGGATTTCTCGACACCGACGCCGCCCGTACCACCACGGGCCTGGCGCTGGAGGCGGGGGGCTACCACTTTCCGGAAGGCGGCTGGATCCGCCCGCCCAGTCTGGTCAAACGCCTGCTGGCTGCCTGCGGCGGAGGGCTCACCCCCCGCTACGGCCAGGAGGTGGCGACCCTGGCCCACGAGGCGGACCGGTGGGTGGCCCGGGACGCTGCGGGGCAGGTTATCGCCCGGGCGCCGGTGGTGGTGCTGGCCAACGCCGCCGAGGCCACCCGCCTGCTCCCCCTGGCGCACCTGCCCCTGCGCCGGGTGCGCGGGCAGGTGAGCCTGCTGCCGGCACAGGCGGCCTCGCCCCACATCGCCATCGGTGGCAAGGCCTACCTGCTGCCGCCCGTCGATGGGCTGGCGGTGACCGGCGCCACGTACGATTTCGACGACGAGGACACACAGCCCCGCCTTTCCAGCCACCAGGCCAACCTGCAGCGGCTGACCCGGGTGTGGCCCCCCGCCGCCGATCTGGACCCGGCCCGGCTGGCGGGGCGGGCCGGTTTCCGCTGCGTCACCCAGGACCGGCTGCCCGCCATCGGCCCGGTGCCGGACGAGACCGCCGCCCGCGCCCGGGCGGGCAGCCTGGGGGGCGCCCATAGCCGCGACATCCCCCGCCTGCCCGGCGCCTGGACGGCCTGCGCCTATGGGTCCCGCGGGCTGGTGTGGAGCATGCTGGGGGCGGAACTCATCGCCTGCCAGATCACCGGCGAACCCATGCCCCTGGAACTCGATCTGGCCGAAGCGCTGGACCCGGCCCGCTTTCTGGTGCGGGCGCTACGCAAGGGCCGGGGCTGACGGGCACCGACGCTCCGCGCCCGGCCAACCCTTTTCGCCGCTACCGGGCCACCTTCGGCCCGCGGTAGCGCGGGGCCCCGCCCCGAGCGTGCGGTTCAGCACACGCCGCCGGGCCGGGCTTTCAGGATTCATGGCAAATGGCACGATAATTCCCCTCAAATCGCCGCGCTCCCGCGCCCTGGCCGTTTATCATTGCCCCCCATGGCGACGATCCCCACCCTCCTGTGCTACCGCTGCCGCGGTTTCTTTTCCGAAGCGCAACTACGCCGGGTGGAAACCGCCAAGGGCGAACGCTGGTGCTGCCTCGCCTGCCTGGAAAAAACCAGCGCCGCCGCCAAACCCGAATCGCCCTCCCGCCAGTGGGTCGCAGCGCCACCGCCAGCCCCGCCGCCGCCCACACCCACACCCGCGGCGGAACCGCGCCCCGCCTGGGAGCGGGGCTACATGGGCCGGGCCGGCACCCTCAGCGTGCTGCTCCACGCCGCCTTGCTGGCCATGCAGTTCGGCGACCCGGGGCTGGGCCTGCCCTGGCAGCAACCACAGGAAGAGACCCGGGACCTGCCCCGCCCCACGCCGCGCATCAACGCCGTGCTCCTGCCGCCCCCCACGCCGGCGGAGCCCGTGCCCCCACCGCCCCCGGCCAACGGGATGACCGCCACATTCCGTGCACCGCCGCCGCTACCCTCCGCCGAGCCCGCCCCCGCACCGGTAGCCAAGCCCGCGCCCGCCAAACCCCGGCTTGCCAGCGCCCCCCGGCCCAAGCCGAAAAAGGCCAAGGCCCTGGCCCGGAGCAAGGGGGCACCCGTGCTGAGCGCCAAGGAAAGCCCCTGGAAAATGCAGGTGGCCCAGGCCCCCGGCGAAGACGAAGACGGGGGGGGGGGGGGGGGGGGGGGGGGGGGGGGG
>DAITAZ010000061.1:0-635 GCA_036824045.1 Rhodocyclaceae bacterium | reverse complement strand
GAAGACTCCCCCCCGCAGGAACCTGCCCGACCCGAACCCCCGAACAAGGCAGAAGAGGAAGACACCCGCGAAGCCACCCGTGCGGCCGAGCAAGCCCGCCGGGAAGCGGAACAGGCTGCCGCCGAAGCCAAGGCCCAGGAGGAAGAAAAAGCCCAGCGGCTGGCGGAAGAAAAGCGCCGGGCAGAAGCCGAACAGGCCCGCGCAACGCTCGAAAAGCGCCAGGCGGAAGAAGCCGCACTCGCCCAGGCCGCTGCCGAGCAACAGCGCATGGCCGCCGCCCAGCAGGCCGAGCAGAAGCGCGCGGAAGCCCTGGCCGCCGCCCGCGCCCGCCAGGAAGCCCAGGAGCGCAGACTGGCGGAGGAACAACGGCAAGCAGCCGAAGAGGCCAGCCGCCAGTCCGAAGCAGCCGCTGCGCTGGAACGCCAGCGGGCCGAAGAGCAACGTCAGGCCCGGTTGCAGGCCGAAGCTGAACGGCAACGGGCGGAAGCCGCCGCCGCACGGGAGCGCCAGCTTGCCCAAGAGCGGGCCGAGCAGGAAGCGCGCCTCGCCCGGGAGGCCGCTGCCCGCGCGGAAGAACAAGCCCGTGCCGAGACCGAGCGCCGCCGCGCGGAAGAACAGGCCCGGGCTGACGCCGA
>DAITAZ010000083.1:0-2890 GCA_036824045.1 Rhodocyclaceae bacterium | reverse complement strand
GCGTCCTGGCGCTGGCGGGGTTGTGGATCCACGGCGCGGGCGGGCGGGCGGCGTGCGCCCCCGGGGGCGCAGCCAGGAGCACGTCCAGGGCGTTGAGCACCGCCACCGCGTTGGGCAGGCGGCGTTCCACCCGGGGCTCCAGCAGCCGCGCCAGAAACTGCTCCACCGCCCCGGCGCAGCCCGGATGGCTCTGGGAAGGCGGCGCGTAGCGCCCGGCGCGGATGGCCGCCATCTGCTCGGTAAGCGAAGCGCCGTCGAAGGGCATGGCGCCGGTCAGGATCTCGTAGAGCAGCACCCCCAGCGCCCACACATCGCCGCTGGGCGCCGCGGCGGCACCGGTCAGCACCTCCGGCGCGGCGTAATGGGGCGTGGCCACGCACATACCCTCCCGCGTCAGGCGGGGGGAGCGCAGATCCCGGGCGATGCCGAAATCCAGCAGCTTCACCTCGCCCCCCGGGGCCAGGGCAATGTTGCTGCTCTTCAGATCCCGATGCACCACGCCCCGCTGGTGCAGGTGGGCCACGGCGGCCACCACCTGGCGGAAGATGCCCAGGGCCTCGGCCACGGTGGGCCGGGGCCGGCTGGCCAGGTGCTCTTCCAGCGTCAGGCCCTCGATCAGCTCCATGACGATGCAGGGCACCCCCTGGTGCTCGACAAAGTCAAAGAGCCGCACGATGCCCGGGTGGCTGATGCCGGCGTGGATGCGCGCCTCGTTGAAGAAGCGCTCCAGCGCCCCCGGGCTGCGCTCCGCCCGGGAAAGCACTTTGATCGCCACCGCCCGGCCGATGCGGGTGTGCTCGGCCCGGTATACCTCGCCCATGCCGCCCACGCCGATGAGCCGGGTGAGGCGGTAGGCGCCGATCTGGCTGTTGATGAGGGAAGACATGGTGTTGCCTCGCGCAGCGCTGGGGGCTGGCAATTACTTGACCATCGGGTCGGTGGCGGAGAGCAGCTTCAGCCCCGACTTGATCGGCACCGCGAAGGAGATCAGCTCGCCCGCGCTGCCCCGCCTGCCCGAGGCAAACACCCCGATCGCCCGCCCCTCCCGGTCGAACACCGGCCCGCCGCTGTTGCCCGGCCCGGTGGCGTTGACCGTGAGCTGGATGGTTTCCTGATAGGCGCTGAGGATGTCCTCCTGCTTCACCCCTTCCGCCTGGGCCTTGACGTTGATCACCCGGCCGATGGAGCCGGTGGTGGAGGTGGGCTCCGGCATCGAAGCGATGGAGCTGGAACGCTTGAAGGGGTCGGTACTGCGCTGGCGCACGAAGATTTCCGGCGCCACCCCGGGGTAGCCCATCACCAGCACCTGCTGGGCCGACTGCAGTTGCTCCAGGCTGGAAGCCGGCGCCATCTTGACCGGCTTGAGCGCGTTGGGCGAGCGCACGCTCATCAAGGCCACGTCCGCCTCTTCCGAGGGCACGCTCAGCGTGGCCGGGATGCGCGAGGTGCTACCCGCGAAGGTCACGTCCAGCACGTCGTTCTCCCCCACCAGCCGCTTGGCGCCCGACTGGCCGTCCAGTTGCGCGCTGCGGGCCGGCACCCAGTTGCGCAGGCTGGCGGGCATGGTGTTGCGGTCGATGGGCTGGAAGGTCTGCTTCCTGGTCTGCGGATCAACCCCCACCAGCAGACCCGGCATGGGCAGGCTGTTGCCCTGGCTGGTCAGCCAGGCGTAGGCCACGTGGCGGTTGGTCATGATGAAACCGGTTTCCGTCACCACAAAACCGGTGCCGGTGTGGCTGCCGCCCACGGGCACATTGAGGCCGTTCTCGTCGTTCAGGGTCAGGAAGGGCTCCACATCCCCATTGGGCAGGCGCACGTAGAGCGGCAGCCGGTCCTTCTTGCCGTTCAGCTCGTAGGCGGCGTAGCGGTGGTGCACGATCTTGCGCGAATCCGTGTCCTTCAAATGCCAGCTCGCCTCGATGTACACCACCGAACGGCGGTAGGCCGCCGCCACCTCCGTCTGCCACTCCGCCGCCGCTGCAGCGGGCGCCGCCGCCGGCGCCACCGGTGCGGGCGGCGGCGGGGGCGGATTGAGGTGCCGGTAGCTCAGCCAGCCCCCCGCCCCCAACACCCCGGCCCCCACCAGCGCCGCCATGCCGTTGAGGAACAGCCGGCGATCCTTGCGGCTCGCGTCCTGGATCATCGCCTCCACCGTCTCCTTGCCCGGCCCGGACTTGAGGGGCGGCGGCACGGCCGGCGCCGCCGGGGGCGCCGCGGCAGGCTCCATCGCCGGCAGAATGGCGGACTCCCGCGTCGGCTTGCCCGCCGGCTGCAGCTCCACCATGCGCGTCTTCTTCAGCGATTCCGGCGGCGGCGGGTCCATGGCGAACACAAAGCGCGGCCCGTCCGCCCCCAGTTGCACCACATCGTCGTGCCCCAGCGGGCCATTGCCCACCAGCCGCTCGCCATTGATGTACACCCCGTTGGTGCTCGGATGCTGGACAGTGCCATCCCCCACCCGGAAGCCCTCCCCCTCCCGGTAGATGCGGGCGTGGATGCGGCTCACCAGATCGTCCGCGTTCGGGTCGAACTTGATCGCGCAGGCCGGGTCCCGGCCAATGAGAATCTCGTTAAAGCCCTCCGCCTCGAAAACCTGCTCCTGATTGGCCCGCGAGCCGGAAAGATGCCTGACCAAAATCCGTTTCATGTTCGCTTTCTCCTGTCCCTGCACCCCCCGCCACCCCCCGGAGAATCCGGCAGCAGCCTGGGCAGTGCTCATGGACCGCATCATCCGGCACAGGTCGGCACCCACTCCATGCAGGGCACTCCCTGTGGGGAAAGCCTTATGGGGTTACCGGGATTGATGGGGAAAGCGGGGTGGGAGGCGGTACGGTGGATGAAGCGGGAGGAGCGGAAGGACGGCGTGAAATTGACCTAAAGAACAGCCGCG
>DAITAZ010000015.1:0-80060 GCA_036824045.1 Rhodocyclaceae bacterium | reverse complement strand
CTGCGTCCGGGCGACGGCGTCATCCACTCCTGGCTGAACCGCCTGCTGTTGCCGGATACCGTCGGTACCGGTGGCGACTCGCACACCCGTTTCCCGATCGGCATCTCCTTCCCGGCTGGTTCCGGTCTGGTTGCCTTTGCCGCCGCCACCGGCGTCATGCCGCTGGACATGCCGGAATCCGTGCTGGTTCGCTTCAAGGGCAAGATGCAAGACGGCATCACCCTGCGTGACCTGGTCAACGCTATTCCGCTGTGGGCCATCAAGCAGGGTCTGCTGACCGTCGAGAAGAAGGGAAAGAAGAACATCTTCTCCGGCCGCATCCTGGAAATCGAAGGTCTGCCGGATCTCAAGGTCGAACAGGCCTTCGAACTGTCCGACGCCGCTGCCGAGCGTTCCGCCGCCGCCTGCGCGATCGCGCTGAACAAGGAACCGGTGGTCGAGTACATGCGCTCCAACATCACGCTGATGAAGTGGATGATCGCCGAAGGCTACCAGGATGCCCGCACTCTGAAGCGCCGCATCAAGTCGATGGAAGACTGGATCGCCAACGGCGAACTGCTGAAGGGCGATGCCAATGCCCAGTACGCCGCCGTCATCGAAATCGACCTGGCCGAAGTCACCGAGCCGATCCTGGCCTGCCCGAACGACCCGGACGACGTCAAGCTGCTCTCCGAAGTCGCCGGCGACAAGATCGACGAAGTCTTCATCGGTTCCTGCATGACCAACATCGGCCACTTCCGTGCCGCCGGCAAGGTACTGGACGGCAAGAGCGACATCCCGGCCCGCCTGTGGATCGCCCCGCCGACCAAGATGGACGCCCTGATCCTGACCGAAGAAGGCTACTACAGCGTCCTCGGCAAGGCCGGCGCCCGCATGGAAATGCCGGGCTGCTCGCTGTGCATGGGCAACCAGGCGCAGATTCGCAAGGGTTCCACGGCGATGTCGACCTCGACCCGCAACTTCCCCAACCGCCTGGGCATCGACACCCGCGTCTACCTCGGCTCCGCCGAACTGGCCGCGATGTGCGCCCTAGCCGGCCGGATCGTGACCAAAGACGAGTACATGGAGCAGATCAAGCTGGTGAACGCCAAGGCTGCTGATGTTTATCGCTATATGAACTTCGACCAGATCCCGGCTTTTGTTGAAGTCGCGGCAACTGTCGAGGCTTGATGGCGTACTGCTAGGCTCATTCGTCTGACAAAAAGGGTGTTTCTGGGAGCGTTCAGCCCCCAGAAACACCCTTTTTTCGTTCAGTTTTCAGCCTCTTAAGGCCAGAAATCTTCCTGCCCGGCTGCGCATTTCAGCAAGCGCCTGAGCTTTATCTGGTTACTGCGGTGCACCACCGCTACGCTTTACAAATCCGTAGACCACCAACAAGCCAACGGCACCGACAACAGCGCCAATAAACCCGGCAGTTTCTCCTGCCCGATAAATGCCCATGGCTTGTCCGCCATAAGTCGCCACCAGCGAACCACCGATCCCCAGCAGCGTCGTCATGATGAACCCCAGATCGTCTTTGCCCGGATGAAAGAACTTCGCCAGCACCCCTACAACGAATCCAATTACGATTGTTCCGATCAGACCCATGTGTTTTCTCCTTATGAAAGCTACAGTAAATCAACTTGTTGTTCAAATGCCTTCGGGCCATTCGGCGAGAAACTCTCTCCAGTGAGGAGCTGGATTGCCGGAGAGGTAGCTTCGTACCCTCTCAAGTTCTTCGTCGTACCCCTCGCGACTCAAATGCCCTCTCATTAACTGGAATCTCAAATAAACCAGATATGTATTGACAGCATCGGTTTCACAATAATCTCGTATCTCCAAGATACCGTTGTTTTGATACGCCTCCCACACTGCGCCGCCATCCATCCCGAGCTTTCCCGGAAAGCCGGAAAGCTTTGCCAAATCATCCAACGGCGCGTTGCATCTTGGCTGGTAAAGCGCCATCAAATCCATCAAGTCGAGATGTCGCGAGTGGTAACGGCTAATGTAATTGTTCCACTTGAAGTCCCGGTCATCGTCTCCCAGATCCCAGTACCGCGGTGCGGTGACACCGTGGATCATCCCTCGATAATGAAGGACTGGCAGATCGAATCCCCCCCCATTCCAAGAAACCAGCTGGGGAATGAAACGCTCAATTCCGTCAAAAAACCGCTGAATGATCTCTCCCTCTGCCGACTCAGGCTCGGAGAGCGACCAGACTCGAAACTGGTCCTTGTCCCTCAGCACGCACGAGATCACGATCACCTTCTGCAAATGCAAAGGCAAAAAATCACTTCCGGTAGCGGCTCTGCGTTTCTGATGAAGGAACTCCGCAACTTCGCCATCCGCCAAATGGGGGGGCAGATCGTACAGTTTCCGTATTCCCTCAATGTCGGGAATCGTTTCGATGTCAAAAACCAGTACTGGCGCCAAACTCTAGTCTCCTGTCCGACGGCGGGGCTTCCGCGCCCGGCTTCGCGACTTACGCGGGGAACACCCCTGTGGAGAGATAACGATCCCCTCTGTCACACACGATCGAGACAATGACCCCGTTTTCGACTTCACGAGCGAGACGGAGCGCCACACACATTGCACCCCCAGAGGAAATGCCCGCAAAGATACCCTCCTCACGTGCCAGTCTACGCGTCATGTCTTCAGCGTCGCCCTGGCTAACATATTCCAGACGATCAACCTTGGAACGCTCGTAGATTCTGGGCAGATAGGCCTCTGGCCACTTGCGGATCCCCGGAATCTGGGAGCCCTCCATGGGCTGGCAGCCGATAATCTGGATAGCAGGGTTCATCTCCTTGAGATAGCTTGAACATCCCATGATCGTCCCGGTGGTTCCCATGCTGCTCACAAGGTGCGTGATCCGCCCCCCCGTACCCTCCCAGAGTTCAGGTCCGGTGCCCTCGTAGTGCGCAAGCGGGTTATCGGGGTTGGCAAACTGGTCAAGAATGATGCCCTCACCGGAATCGCGCATCCGCTCGGCAACATCCCGCGCCATCTCCATCCCCCCGGACTCGGGTGTAAGGACAATCTCGGCACCATACGCCCGCATCGTCTGCCGTCGCTCGATGCTGAGATGTTCTGGCATCACCAGAATCATCCGATAACCCCGCATCGCCGCTGCCATCGCCAACGCGATGCCGGTATTACCGCTTGTGGGCTCAATCAGCGTATCGCCTGGCCGTATGGCCCCCCTGGCCTCCGCATGCCGAATCATGCTGAGTGCCGGGCGGTCTTTCACCGAGCCCGCCGGATTGTTTCCTTCCAGCTTGGCCAAAACGGTACTCGCACACAGCCCCGGCAACCGTTTCAGCTGCACCAGTGGCGTATGGCCGACGTAATCTTCCAAAGTCTTGAAGTTCATTGTTCTCGATCTGATTCATATTGGGGTTACTGGTGATCATACCGAAGAACCAGGAAAATATGCCTGGCTAGAAACGAGAAAGCCCCGCTCAGCGGGGCTTTCTCTTGATTTTTCACCGGGCAAAAGCTTCAGGGGCAACATGAGCTGCCGCTTCGTCAGGTTTCTCGCCCAACCAGCAATTCCTCTAGCGCGACTCCCTGCCCGAGATACTGGCTCAATCCGCGCTTAACCTTTATTGAGTGACTGTTCAGCGAGCGGCCGTGTCTTGCGCCTAGACTGTAAGTCAAACCCGCGAAAGCAGCCACTCGCAGTATTTCGTGACCCCACGCTTCACATCAGCAAACCCATGGTCATACCCAGCCCCCCGAAGCACAGAGAGGTCTGCCTCCGTAAAGCTCTGGTACTTACCTTTCAATGCATCGGGGAAAGGCACATATTCGATGACGCCTTGAGACATCATTTCGGTAAGCGATGACTCGGATAACCCTTCCGCTGCACGGCATGCGTTGACGACTGCGACCGCAACATCGTTAAAAGACTGGGCACGCCCTGTACCCAAATTAAATATCCCGGATACCTCTGGACGATCAAGGAAATGCATATTCACTTTGACCACATCATCCACGAAGACGAAATCGCGTCGTTGTTCGCCGTGGCCATAACCATCGCAACCTTCGAACAACTTGACTTTGCCCTCAGCCCTGAATTGATTGAAGAAATGAAAGGCTACGGACGCCATGCGCGCTTTATGTGTTTCGTTGGGCCCGTACACATTGAAATACCGGAAACCCACGACTTGCGAACCCGCCTCAGGCAAACGCCGCCGCACCACCTGATCGAACAGGAACTTTGAGTATCCATACACGTTCAATGGCCCCTCATGGCTCCGCTCTTCCCGAAAGACCTTTCCTCCACCATAAACCGACGCTGAGGACGCGTAAATGAAGGGGATTTCCTGATCAAGGCAATAGTCCAGCAGATCAAGAGAATAGCGATAGTTGTTCGCCATCATGTACTGGCCGTTGTGCTCCATGGTGTCAGAGCACGCGCCCTGGTGCAGCACGGCCTCAATGCCGCCATCGAATTCACCAGCCGCTACCCGCTCGATAAACTCGTGCTTATCCAGGTAATCGGCAATCTCGCATGAGACAAGGTTCTTGAATTTGTCGCCCCGCGAGAGGTTATCCACCGCCAAAATATTGGTTACACCCCGCGCGTTAAGCCCCGCAACAATATTCGAACCAATGAACCCGGCAGCCCCCGTCACCACATAGTACATACGCTTCCCACCGGCACTCTGCCGGCGCTCCTCTCACTGCGTCGCCAACAACTCTTGCCGGGACACCACCGCAGTCCCAAGCTTCCCAACCACTATCCCGGCGGCCCGATTCGCCCAACGAACAGACTCCCGTATCCCGAGACCCGCCGCCATCATCACACCCAGAGTCGCGATCACCGTATCGCCCGCACCGCTGACATCATAGACTTCGCGAGCCTGAGCCGGTTCGTTGTATACACCCTCGTCCTGGAAGAGACTCATGCCCTCTTCAGACCGCGTCAGCAACAGGGCATCCCAACCCATCCGGGTACGTAAGTTCTGGGCTTTAGACAGCAGATCGTCCTCAGACGCCCATACCCCGACCACCTGCCGCAACTCCGCCCGATTAGGCGTCAACACGCTTGCACCGGTATACCGCGAGTAGTCATCACCCTTGGGGTCTACAAGAACAGGCTTGCCCGCCTCGCGGGCGAGTCGAATCATCTCCACGATGTGGGCGAGCCCACCTTTTCCGTAATCGGAAAGAATGACGAGATCGTGCTCCCCAAGCAAGGTGCGGAACTCATCCAACTTCGCCTGAAGCACCTCGTGATCGGGAGAATTTTCAAAATCGATCCGCAGCAACTGCTGCTGCCGCCCGATTACCCTGAGTTTGACGGTCGTTGCCAACGACGAGTCATGATGGAGGCTCGCGCGGACACCCTCTGCCTCCACCAGGCGGCCAAGTGTAGCCCCGGCTTCATCCGTTCCAACGACTGAAAGCAGCGTCGTCCTGGCACCCAGTGCACAGGCGTTTCGGGCCACATTGGCCGCCCCCCCGGGACGATCTTCGGTGCGATCGATTTTCACAACCGGCACCGGCGCTTCGGGAGAAATTCGATGAACATCCCCGAACCAATATCGGTCGAGCATGACATCACCGACAACCAGCAAGCGTACTTTTTCAGTATCGGGCAAGGTATGAAACGAGGCTACATCTCTCACTTACGGCCTATCCCAAAATAAGTCAGACCCGCACGTCGGCACGCGGACGGGTCAAACACGTTCCGCCCGTCAAACACCAGGCCCGATTTCAGAGCACTCTTCATCGCGCTGAAGTCCGGGCTACGGAACTCCTTCCACTCGGTCACGACGACCAAGGCATCTGCGCCCTCCAAGGCAGCAGAAGGGGAGGGAGCATAGCTCAGCCCGGCCAAGTCGCCAAACACGCGCTTCGCCTCGGTCATCGCTACCGGGTCGTAGGCGGAAACTGTTGCCCCGCGGTCGATGAGGTCATTCACTAGCACTCGGCTGGGAGCCTCCCGCATATCATCCGTGTTGGGCTTGAAGGCCAACCCCCAAAGTGCGAAGTGCTTGCCCGCCAGCGATTCTCCAAAGTGCCGCACGATCTTGCGGGTGAGCACCTTCTTCTGATCATCGTTGGCGCTCTCCACGGCGTTGAGGACCTGCAAGTCCATCCCTGCGCCCTTGGCTGTGCGCACCAGCGCTTGCACATCCTTCGGAAAGCAAGAACCACCATACCCGCAGCCGGGATACAGAAAGTGATACCCGATTCTGGGATCGGAGCCAATCCCTTTTCTGACCAACTCAATGTCAGCACCCAAAAGCTCAGCAAGATTGGCCAACTCGTTCATGAACGAAATTCGGGTCGCGAGCATGGCGTTTGCGGCATATTTGGTCAGCTCCGCCGAACGTACATCCATGATCTGCAGTCGCTCATGATTGCGCTGGAAAGGCGCATACAGTTCGCGCATCAGTTCCACGGCCCGCGGCTCGTCCGCGCCAACGACAATGCGATCCGGTCGCATGAAATCGTCAATCGCCGCCCCCTCTTTCAGGAACTCCGGGTTAGAAACCACGTTGAACTCTATGGCCGCGCCCCGGTTGGCCAGCTCTTCAGCTACCGCAGCTCGCACCTTGTCAGCAGTGCCCACCGGAACCGTCGACTTATCAACAATGACTTTGTAATCAGTCATGTTCTTGCCGATGTTCCGGGCCGCAGCTAGCACATACTGAAGATCAGCGGATCCGTCCTCGTCAGGAGGTGTGCCCACGGCAATAAACTGAATGGCACCGAACTTGACGGCCTCTTCAACGCTGGTGGTGAAGCGCAGGCGCCCGGCAGCCCGGTTACGGGCAACCAACTGGTCAAGGCCCGGCTCGTGGATGGGAATTCCACCTTCGTTCAAAATCTGGATCTTCCGCGTATCCAGGTCTAGGCATAGCACGTCATTCCCCACCTCGGCCAGGCACGCGCCACTCACCAAACCCACATAGCCCGTACCCATTACGGTAATCTTCAAAGCAGTTCTCCTAAAGAGGCTGAATCGATTTCACTTTTTCTACTCGCGGCAGGAGCCGCAACAGCGCCGCCCTCAAGGCGCCAGATCGAACTCCTCAGTCCGTTTGGGTGGATAGGTTTCCCATCCTCCACAAGCGGGACAACGCCAGTAAAACTGGCGAGCTTTGAACCCACAGCTATCACAACGGAAGCGGGCCACTCTTCTTGTGTGCCCATGGATGAGATTCTTCACCAGCTCGATATCCTGGCGGCGCTCGGGTGGCAACACCATCAACTGCGCTTCGAGCAGCTTATCTAACCCAAGCAGCGTGGGATTGCGTCGTAGTTCATCACGAACCAGTTGATATGCAGCCTCCGGCCCCTCCTTCTCCAGTTCCCATTGGAACACCGAGTCGAGAAGGTCCAGGGAGGGATGCTGCTGAAGATAGGCTCGCAACAATTGCAACCCCTGCTCCACCTGCCCAATCCTGCGAAACGCATCCATGAGCTTTGGAGCGACGAGGGCGAGAAACACGGGATTTTGCTGCTCCACACGCTTCCACGTCTCGATCGCCTCCAGCAAGCGCCCTTGGCGCGCCGCCAACTCTCCCTGCAGTATCGTTGCCCGAACGGACATGCGATTCACGGCAAGAGCCTGATCCAGATGTTCCCTCGCCGCATCCAGATTGGACCCAGCGATGTCCGACGTAGCCAGTTCGCAGTAGAAGTTGGCCATTTCCTTTTGCCACAAGTGACCTGAAGCGTCCGGGATCAACTTGGCGGTGTCGATCGCTTTTCGCCACTCCTTTTCCTGCTGATAAACCTCAAGGAGAAACTTCAGGGCGGTTTCATCGAGCGGTGTTCCCCGAAGCTTCTCAAAGACGGCCTCTGCCCGATCCAGCAACCCGGCCTTCAGGTAGTCGTGCCCCAGTTCAGCCAGCGCCTGGAGGCGCTGATCCTCAGGAAGATCGGATCGATCCACAAGACTTTGATGCACCCGTATGGCACGGTCAATTTCACCTCGCCGACGAAAGAGACTACCCAGCGCAAAATGCAACTCCACAGTTTGTGGATCGATCCGTGCAGCCTCGAGCAAGGAGTCTATGGCCTTGTCGGGCTGCTCGTTCAGCAGGAAATTCAGCCCGGCAAAGTAGGACCTGGGCAGCGCCTTTGATTCCTTGACCAGTTGCCGGATGTCAATTCGCGCCGCCACCCAGCCCAAGCCGAAAAAGAAAGGGATGGCCAGTAGCCACCAGAGTTCGAAATCCATGGTCGTTCTTGTTACGGATACAGGTCAGCGTGACTTGAATCGTGCCCGGCACTTCGTCGCTCTTCACGCGATATCTGCCCTGCCTCCAATAGCCGGACCTCTGTCCGCATCAACACCGTGGCGAACAGTGACAACAACGCCCCTGCACAAAACGCTGCAAGCACGAGCAATACGAGAGGAACCTCCCACTGGCTCTCGAAGAAGAACCGTACGACCACGCTGTCGCTGTTCTTAATCGCCAGACCGAACACCATCACGAACAGGGAAATACGGACGACCCAAGCAAGTATGCGCATAGTAGGCCAGTGCAAGAAAAAAGGCGGCGCAATGGCCGCCTTAAACATGTGCAGACAATCGGGCACGAACCCATCAGGGGATCACGCCTCTTGGTCAACCCGCTCCCGCAGTTCTTTCCCAGCCTTGAAGTGAGGTACGTACTTTTCGGGCACCTGTACTTGATCACCGGACTTGGGATTACGACCGAGCCGCGGGGGGCGATAGTTCAAGGCAAAACTGCCGAAGCCGCGAATCTCGATGCGATCACCACGGGCCAAGGCCCCGACCATCGCATCGAGAATCATCTTCACGGCCAGATCGGCATCCTTTGCGACCAACTGCGGAAACCGCGCAGCCAGCCGCGCAATCAACTCCGATTTGGTCATGCCGAACACTTTATTGCTGGGAGTTGCCAAGTTTAGCCTTCAGCAAAGCGCCCAGGTTGGTGGTACCCGTGGCAGCCGAAGCACTGTCAGCCTGGAGCTTCTGCATCGCTTCGCTCTGTTCGGCCTGCTCTTTGGCTTTCACCGACAGGTTGATCGAACGGGACTTCCGATCCACGTTGATGATCATCGCCTCGACGGTGTCCCCCTCGTTCAGCAGGTGACGGAGATCCTCCACCCGATCCCGAGCCGCTTCCGAAGCACGCAGATAGCCTTCCACGTCCTCACCCAGCACCACGACAGCACCCTTCTGGTCCACGCTTCTCACGGTCCCTTTCACCACGGCATTCTTGTCGTGGGTGGCAACGTAGGAAGTAAAGGGATCGCCCTCGAGCTGCTTGATACCCAGGGAGATGCGCTCACGCTCCACATCGATCGACAGCACCACCGCCTCGACCTCTTCGCCCTTGCGGAAGTTGCGTACAGCCTCTTCGCCTGGCAGGGACCAAGACAAATCGGACAGATGCACCAAGCCGTCGATGCCACCGGGCAGGCCAATGAACACACCGAAGTCGGTGATGGACTTGATCTGGCCACGCACCTTGTCACCCTTCTTGTAGTTCATGGCGAACTCTTCCCACGGGTTAGCCATGCACTGCTTCATACCCAGGGAGATACGGCGCCGATCCTCGTCGATCTCGAGAATCATGACCTCCACCTCGTCACCCAGCTGGACAACCTTGGTGGGGTGGATGTTCTTGTTGGTCCAGTCCATTTCGGACACGTGCACCAGACCTTCGATACCCTGCTCCACTTCGACGAAGGCGCCGTAGTCGGTGATGTTGGTCACCTTGCCGAACAGGCGAGTGCCGGAGGGATAGCGCCGGGAGATGCCCACCCAGGGATCTTCGCCCAGTTGCTTCATGCCCAGGGAAACGCGGTTCTTCTCTTGGTCGAACTTCAGCACCTTGGCCGTAACTTCGTCACCCACCGTCAGCACTTCCGACGGATGGCGAACACGACGCCAAGCCAGATCGGTGATGTGGAGCAGACCATCGATGCCCCCCAGATCCACAAACGCGCCGTAGTCAGTGATGTTCTTGACGATACCCTTGACAACGGTACCTTCCTTGAGGGTCTCGAGCAGCTTCTCACGCTCTTCACCGGCAGTCGCCTCCAGTACCGCACGGCGGGACAGCACGACATTGTTACGTTTGCGGTCCAGCTTGATGACCTTGAACTCGAACTCCTTGCCCTCATACGGGGTGGTGTCCTTGACCGGGCGCAGATCCACCAGGGAGCCGGGCAGGAAGGCACGGATGCCGTTGGTCATAACCGTCAAGCCGCCCTTCACCTTGCCGGTGATCACACCCTTGACCAGGATGCCTTCGTTGAGCGCCTTGTCCAGGTCGTTCCACGCAGCGATGCGCTTGGCCTTGTCACGAGACAAACGGGTTTCGCCGTAGCCATCCTCAAGTTGTTCGATGGCGACTTGAACATAATCGCCCGCTTGTACCTGCAGCTCACCCCGATCATTGCGAAACTCATCGATAGCGATGTAGCTCTCGGACTTCAGGCCAGCATTGACGATGACGTGATTCTGATCAACACGCACAACCTCGGCGGTGATCACCTCACCTGCGCGCATCTCCTGACGCGACAGGCTTTCCTCGAACAACGCGGCAAAACTTTCCATGGAGTCGGCTGCGGCAGCAGCGGGAATAGCATTAGACATAAAGAACCTGATACCACCTTGCGGTGGCTGTTTAGGTTGTAACTTGACGTCGTCCCGGGGAGAGACGGCGTCCCCCTTGGCGCGTTACGCGCGTTGGACCTTTACCCACCGCAGCACCTGCTCAACGGCCTCGTCGACCGTGAGGGCTGTGGTATCCAACAGCAGCGCATCCACACCCTGTTGCAGAGGAGCCACCGGGCGGGAACGGTCCCGAGAATCCCGTGCCTCCAAGTCCTGCAAAAGACTTTCCATGTTAGCAGGCAAGCCCTTGTCAATCAACTGGTTATAACGGCGTTTTGCCCGCGCTTCCACACTTGCTGTCAGGTAGACCTTGAGACTTGCCTCAGGGAACACCACCGAGCCCATATCCCGCCCCTCCGCCACCAAGCCCGGAGCTGCCCGATAGTCACGCTGGCGCATGAGCAGCGCGGCCCTGACCTTGGGCAGGGCCGCCACTATGGAAGCGCCGGCCGAGCACTCCTCCGTGCGAATTGCATCCGTCACGTCGTCGCCATCCAGAATCACCCGACCATCGGTGAAGCTCGCCGGCAACATTGCAGCGATCGCCGCCACATCGTCCTCGTCCTGCAAAGCCACGCCACCGCGGGTTGCGGCCAGCGCCACCACCCGATAGAGCGATCCACTGTCCAGATAGTGATAGCCCAGCGCACTCGCCACCCGAGCGGCCACGGTTCCCTTGCCGGATGCCGAAGGGCCGTCGATGGCTACAACCGGGATTCCAGGGCGACGCGAAATCAGAGCAAGGTCACGGAAGTAATCCGGAAAAGTCTTGTTCACACATCGCGGGTCGAGAATACATAGATCGACTCCCGCAAACTGGGTCAGTGCGAGACACATGGCCATCCGATGATCATCGTACGTCTCGATCTCTGCTCCGTTGCTCAACGTTTCCGGCGGCGTGACCCGAAGGTAGTCCGGTCCCTCCTCCACATGGGCGCCGACTTTGCGGAGTTCCGCGGCCATGGCGGCAATCCGGTCTGTTTCCTTGACCCTCCAGGACCCGATGTTGCGCAAACAACACTCTCCATCGGTGAAGAGCGCGACGACTGCCAAAGTCATCGCGGCATCAGGAATATGGTTCAGATCCAGGTCGAACGCGCGTAACCCGCCCCCGGCGGGCGCCGCAGCCTCGATCCAGTTGTCCCCCATCTGGATGTCGGCCCCAAGCCCAGCCAAAGCCTGTGCAAACCGCACATCTCCCTGGACGCTGTCCCGCCCTACGCCCTCAACCCGCACCGGCCCCCCAGCGATGGCGCCCGCCGCCAGGAAATACGATGCAGACGAAGCATCCCCCTCAACAAAAACTCTGCCGGGGCTCCGATAACGGGCCTCCGCGGGAACGACAAACCGCTCCCATCCATCACGCCGGACCTCTACCCCAAACAATGCCATCGAGCGCAGCGTGATTTCGATGTAGGGCTTGGAGATCAGTTCGCCGATCACTTCCACCGTGGTTTCGCGCCCCAGCAAGGGCAAAGCCATCAGGAGGCCCGTGAGGAATTGACTGGACACATCTCCACGAACAGAAACCCTGGACACGTCGCATCGAGTGCCCGGATGAATTTCCAACGGCGGATAGCCTTCTTGCCCAAGGTAGTCAATGTGTGCTCCCAACTGGCGCAACGCGTCCACCAGATCACCGATCGGCCGCTCGTGCATGCGGGGCACGCCGCTCAGGCGGTAGGATCCGCCGGACAGCGCACACACCGCCGTGAGAGGCCGAAAAGCTGTTCCTGCATTGCCCAGGAACAACTCCGCCTCCTTCACCGGCAAGCGGCCACCGACCCCATGCACGCGACAAGCCCCGCCATCAATTTTGTCCACCCGAACGCCCAGCATTTCCAGCGCTTCGAGCATGCGGTCGGTATCGTCGGAATCAAGGAGATCTCTGACCTCCGTCTCCCCTTCGGCAAGCGCTGCCAGTAGAAGGGTTCGGTTCGACAGGCTTTTGGAACCGGGAAGCCGGACCACTCCCCGGGCGGCTTGCGCCGGGAAAAGATGCAGATATTCCATGGAAACGAGAACGCTATTCAGGTGAAGGATTGACCGACTGGAGGGAGTTCAGCCATGCGTCCCGGGCAGTCCGGGCGTGATCGAATACCGCCTCGAGACCTGGCGCATCCCCCCGAGCCAGCAATTGTCGGCAACTGGTGAGTTGCGCAATGTACGCTTCGAGCTCAGCGAGCAATGCACCCCGATTGGCCAGACAGATGTCTCGCCACATCTCCGGGTGGCTGCTGGCGATTCGCGTGAAGTCCCGAAAGCCTCCGGCAGCAAATCCCAAGGTCGTTGCGGCATCAGGGCGGCTTGCAAGCTCATGCACCAGTGCAAACGCCAGCAGGTGTGGAAGATGGCTAACGGCAGCAAACACTCCGTCGTGAGCGGCCGGCGTCATCTCCGTCACGCGGGCGCCACAGATCTCCCACGCGCGTCGAACGACGGCAGTGGCTTCCAGCTTCGATTCCTCCAGCGGTGTCAGCACGACCCGCCGGCCTTTATACAGATCAGCCGTCGCCGCATCCGGCCCACTCTTCTCCGCCCCCGCGATCGGATGGCCCGGTACGACCATTGGCAGACGATCCGGCAGCGCTGCACGGAAAGCGCTCACCACATCCTGCTTGGTACTTCCCCCATCCGTTACCACGGTATCCGACGGCAAATGAGGTGCCATGGCAGTCAACACTCCTGGCAGCTGCCCCACAGGGGTCGCCAGCATCACCAAGTCGGCCCCCTTCAAGGCCACAGCCCAATCGGACGAAACCTCATCCACCACCCCAAGCCTCTGGGCGCGCTCCACCGTCTCCCGATTGCGGCCGATGCCCACCACATGGCGCACAGCGCCGGCCGCCTTGAGCGCCAAGGCAAAGGATCCTCCGATCAGACCAACCCCGCACACGACCAGTCGGTCGAACAAGGGCTCAGCCATTGAGCACCTTAGCCAATGCCTCGAGGAACCGAGCGTTTTCCGACTCCAGGCCGATTGATACCCGCAGATGGTCCGGCATCCCGTACCCCGCAATCGGACGCACGATCACCCCCTGACGCAGGAGGCGCTGATTGACACCCGCGGCATCGGGGACCCGGAACGTCAGGAAATTGCCGTGGGAAGGGATATGCCCCAAGCCTAGCCGCTTCAACCCACCAACCAGTTGCTCCATCCCCGCGCGGTTTAGTTCATAACTTCGCGCAAGAAACAAATGATCATCGAGGGCTGCCTGCGCGGCCGCTAGCGCCAGGTTGTTGCAATTGAAAGGCTGCCGGACCCGGTTCATCAGATCGGCGACTTCTGGCGCAGCAACCGCGTAACCCACGCGCAGTCCTGCCAAGCCGTAAATCTTGGAAAACGTCCTGGTAACAACCAGGTTGGGAAAATCCATGAGCCACGCGACCGCTTCTGCACGATCGGCCGGCACAAGGTACTCGTTATAGGCCTCATCCAGCACCACCACCACATCGCGCGGCACTCGTTCCATGAAGTCGCGCAACTGGGCGTAGGGAAGGAAGGTCCCGGTGGGATTGTTGGGGTTCGCAATCCACACGACCCGGGTGGATTCGTCAATTGCGGCCAGCATCGCCGGCAAGTCGTGGCCGTACTCTCGCGCCGGGGTCACGATACAGCGCCCCCCCATGCCAATCGTCGCCAACGGATACACCGCAAACGCGTGCTGCGAGAACACGGACGAACGCCCCGGCGCGAGGAAGACCCGGGCCACGAGATCCAACACATCGTTGGAGCCGTTCCCCAACACGACACACCCTGGCTCAACAGCCAAGCGCTCTGCCAGCACGACGATCAGGTCATGCTGGTCGGGGTATCGTTCAACACCACCTAACGCTGCCTCCACCGCCGCCCGCGCCTTGGGGCTCATCCCAAGGGGGTTTTCGTTCGAGGCGAGCTTGACAATGCTCTCCGCAGGCAGCCCAATCTCCCGAGCCAGTTGGGTGATGGGCTTGCCCGGCTGATACGGGGAGATTGACCGTACATAGTCCGGCGCGCATTGCACGATACTCATCGCATTCCCTCTCAAGTCGCTGCCCGCGGATAGGATCCCAGCACTTTCAGAACGCCGGCCCGTTGCTCCAGCCCTGCGAGCGCGGCAGACACGCGGGGCTCCGCCCGGTGTCCATCCAGGTCAATAAAGAACACGTACTCCCACAGCCCAGCACTGGAAGGACGCGACTCCAGCTTGGTCATGCTCACGCCATTGGCCGCAAGGGGTTCCAGCAAGCCGAGCACAGCACCCGGCCTGTTCTGCGCGGAACACACCAGGGAAGTCTTGTCGATTCCTGATGGCCCCGCATCATGGACGCCAACCACCAGGAAGCGGGTGGTGTTGTTGGGGTTGTCCTCAATCCGGCCAGCCAGAATGTTGAGCTGGTAGAGCGCCGCAGCGCCCTCCCCGGCGATGGCCGCCGACTCGGAATCCTCCGCCGCCATGCGAGCCGCCTCGGCATTACTCGCAACCGGCATCCGTGGCACCCCGGCCAGGTTGCGATTCAACCATTCATGGCACTGAGCGAGAGATTGGGCGTGCGAATACACCCTCTTGATTGCCGAGAGTTCCGTCACCCGCCCCATGAGGTTCTGATGCACGCGAACGCTGACTTCTCCGCATATTTCCAGCGGAGTTTCCAACAGAAGATCCAGCGTGCGCCCAACCGCACCCTCCGTGGAATTTTCCACCGGCACGACCCCGTAGTCCGCATTTCCGGCCTCCACCGCACGGAACACGTCGTCGATCGCCCCTTGGGAAAGCAACTCCGGAGCAGATCCGAAATGCTTCCGCGCCGCTGTTTCCGAGAAGGTTCCCGCAGGGCCAAGATAGGCAACCCGTAGCGGCTGCTCCAGCGCCAGGCAAGCCGACATCACCTCACGAAATATCCGGGTAACAGCCTCGCCCGGAAGCGGTCCGGGGTTGGTCTCGGCGATCCGGCGCAGCACCTGGGCCTCCCGTTCGGGACGGTAGATATTGCCCTGCTTGATCTCTCCAATCCGGCCCGCCAACGTTGCCCGTCGGCTGACAAGCGTCAGCAGCTCGGCATCGATCGCATCGATTTGATCGCGTAAACGGAGAAGTTCTTCATTCATGGCTTCGCCCCCTTTACCCGTATCGCCGCGCAAAATCCCGCATGAAGTCCACCAATGCCTGAACCCCGGCAAGCGGCATCGCGTTGTAAATCGAGGCCCGCATTCCCCCTACCGACTTGTGTCCCTTGAGTTGAACCAGATTGGCTGCTTCGGCCTCTCTGAGGAACGCTTCGTTGAGGCTTTCGTCCTTCAACAAGAACGGCACATTCATCCGCGAACGGCAATCCCGCGCCACCCGATTCTCATAAAAACCGTTGCCATCGATGAAATCGTAGAGTAGCTGCGCCTTCTCGATGTTTCTGGATTCCATGGCCAAGAGCCCCCCTTGCGCCTTGATCCACTTGAATACCAGACCAGCCAGATAAATAGCGTAGGTGGGCGGCGTGTTCAACATGGAACCGTTCTCCGCTTCCACGGAATAATCCAGAATGGGTGGAGTCAACGCTGACGCACGACCAAGCAGGTCCTCCCGCACTACAACCAGCGTCACGCCCGCCGGCCCGACATTTTTCTGGGCGCCACCATAAATCAAGCCGAATCGCCTGACGTCCACCGGCGCAGACAGCAGGTGAGACGACATGTCGGCCACGAGTGGCACCGCCCCCCGAGGCAGCCGCGCAGCATCCAGCACCTCGACGCCATGTATGGTCTCGTTGGTGCAAAGATGAATATACGCAGCCGAGGGGTCGAGGCTCAGTTCCCCCGGTTCCGGCCAACGGGTGAAACCGCTTCCTTCCGTGCTGGCCGCGAGACGCACGCGACCAAAACGCTGTGCTTCCTTGTACGCCTTCTTGGACCAAGAACCCGTTACCAGGTAGTCCGCGGAACCTCCAGCAAGCAGGTTCATGGGGATCTGCGCGAACTGGAGAGTCGCCCCGCCCTGGAGGAACAACACCCGATACTCATTGGGGATGCCCAGCAGGTCCCGAACGTCTGCTTCGGCTTCAGCGATGATGCGGGAGAATTCCTTGCCACGGTGGCTCATCTCCATCACACCCATGCCGCTACCGTGCCAATCCAGCATCTCATCGGCAGCTTGCTGCAGCACCTCTTCAGGCAAAGTGGCCGGCCCGGCGCTGAAATTGAAAACCCGCCCCATTACTCGCCCTGCTCCTCTTCGGCTTCCACAACCTTCTCGATCCCGGCCAAGCGCGTACCTCCATCAAGATTGATAAGCGTCACACCCTGGGTCGAGCGCCCCATTTCGCGGATATCCCGCACGCTGGTTCGGATCAACACCCCCCCCGTCGAGATCAGCATCAACTCATCGGTTTCAGACACCAACACGGCCCCAACCAACCGACCATTCCGATCACTCGCCTGGATCGCGATCATGCCTTTTGTACCCCGGCCATGACGGGTGTACTCGGCGATTGGCGTTCGTTTGCCAAAACCGTTCTCGGTCGCGGTTAGCACACTCATGCTTTCATCGCGCGCCACCAGCATCGATATGACAGTCTGGCCCGCTTCAAGCATCATCCCGCGCACACCCCGCGCGGCCCGCCCCATCGGACGCACATCCTCTTCCGCGAATCGCACCGCCTTGCCTGCGTCCGAGAAAAGCATCACGTCGAAACCTCCATCCGTAATCGCGACCCCGATCAGGTAATCTCCTTCATCCAGACCGACGGCAATAATGCCGGCCTTGCGGGGATTGGCGAAGTCCGTCAGCGGCGTCTTCTTCACGGTTCCCTGTGCCGTGGCCATGAACACGAAATGGCTTTCGTCAAACTCCTTGACCGGGAGCACAGCCGTGATTTTTTCCCCTTCCATCAAGGGGAAGAGGTTCACTATGGGCTTACCACGGCTATTTCGGCTCCCTTGAGGCACCTCATACACCTTGAGCCAGTACACCCGTCCTCTGTTGGAGAAACAAAGGATGTAGTCGTGGGTGTTGGCAACGAACAGGTGATCGACAAAGTCGTCCTCTTTCATCGCCGCGGCTTGCTTGCCCCGTCCGCCGCGCTTCTGAGCCCGGTAGTCGGCCAAGGGCTGGGCCTTGAAATAGCCAGTGTGCGAAAGGGTGACGACCATGTCTTGCGGCGCAATCAGATCCTCGATCCCCAGGTCCTGGACGTTGAGCACGATCTCGGAGCGCCGCCCGTCGCCGAATTGCTCCCGGATTGCCTTCAGTTCATCGGTAATGATCTGGGTGATGCGCTCAGGCTTGGCCAGGATATCCAGCAGATCCACAATCTGTTCCACCACCTCACGGTACTCTCCGACGATCTTGTCCTGCTCCAGCCCGGTCAGACGGGCCAGTTGCATGTCCAGAATCGCCTTGGCCTGGGCATCCGAAAGGTGGTAATCCTCGCCCTGCAAGCCATACTCTGGCGCCAGTCCCTCCGGCTTCAAGCCCTCCGCCCCGGTGCGAGCAAGCATCTCGCCGACGAGCGACGAACGCCAGGCGCGCCCCATCAGCCCCTCATGCGCGGCAGCGCGCGATGGCGACGCCTTGATCAGCGCGATGACCTCGTCGATATTTGAAAGAGCAACCGCCAACCCCTCGAGAATGTGCCCCCGTTCCCTGGCCTTGCGCAGTTCATACAGCGTGCGCCGGGTGACGACTTCCCTGCGGTGGGCCAGGAAGCAACTCAGCATCTCTTTAAGGTTCAGCAGCTTGGGGCGCCCTTCCACCAGAGCGACCATGTTCATCCCGAACGTGTCCTGCAACTGAGTGAGCTTGAACAAGTTGTTGAGCACAACTTCAGGCATTTCGCCCCGCTTCAGTTCGATCACCACCCGCATGCCGTCCTTGTCGGACTCATCCCGGATTTCGGAGATACCCTCGAGCTTCTTGTCGTTCACAAGCTCGGCGATCCGCTCCTGGAGCACCTTCTTGTTCACTTGATAGGGCAACTCATCGATGATGATCGCTTGGCGATTGCCCTTGTCCATGTCCTCGAAGTGCGTCCGGGCACGCATCACCACCCGGCCTCGACCTGTCAGATAGCCTTCGCGGACACCAGCAACCCCGTATATCAAGCCGGCTGTTGGGAAATCCGGAGCCGGAATGATGCGGATCAACTCCTCAATCGGCATATCTGGGTCGGCAAGTACCGCCAGACAACCGTCCACCACTTCGTTCAGATTGTGGGGCGGAATATTGGTTGCCATCCCGACAGCGATACCAGAGCTACCGTTGATGAGGAGGTTGGGGATTTTGGCCGGCAGTATCAGCGGCTCCACCTCGGAGCCGTCGTAATTCGGCCCGAAATCCACGGTTTCCTTCTCGATGTCGGCAAGCAGCTCATGGGCAACCCGCGCGAGGCGGACTTCCGTATATCGCATCGCGGCGGCGTTGTCCCCATCCACCGAACCAAAGTTGCCCTGACCATCCACCAGCATGTAGCGCAACGAAAAATTCTGCGCCATCCGCACAATCGTGTCGTAGACCGCGGTATCGCCATGCGGATGGTACTTACCGATCACATCACCCACGACCCGCGCGGATTTTTTGTAAGGCCGATTCCAGTCGTTACCCAACTCATGCATCGCATAGAGCACTCTCCGATGCACTGGTTTCAGGCCATCCCTGACGTCGGGCAGGGCACGCCCCACGATGACGCTCATGGCGTAATCGAGATACGAATGACGCATCTCGTCTTCCAAGCTGATGGGAACGGTCTCTTTCGCGAATTGGATCATTGGTTACTACCAGGAGGGAAACGACGCCGGACGCAGATATCCAGCAAAAGTTTTAATGTTAACATGCGACAAGCACTGCTGCCCGACCAAAGAGGGGGTAACGTCCCCCAATCGCCTTTATAAGCCCCGCCAATGCCGTTATTTACGTTGTCGCACATTTTTCTTTGTGATCTAATCAGGCGACAAGGCGTGTTGGCCACTCAGGCACGACACCTAAAATCTCAAGTCCGTTCAGTGGAGGAATACGCGTGAATATCCGTACTACCGCGAGTAAGCTGGCGCTCGCAGTCACTTTGTCCATTTCTGCTACTGCTGCTTTCGCCCAAGCCGACAACAGCGGGTACTGGGTTGACTCTTCCAAGTCTCTCGTATGGAAAAACAGCACGGGTCTGTGCTGGCGTGCGGGATATTGGACCCCGGCCATGGCGAATGCCGAATGCGACGCGGACCTGCTTCCCAAGCCTGCTCCGGCACCTGTAGCGGCAGCCCCTGCCCCCGCACCCGTGCCCGCTCCGGCACCCAAGCCCATCACCATTGCCGCCAAGAGCCTTTTTGACTTCAACAAGGCAGTGCTCAAGCCTGGCGCCAAAGACGTGATCGACGCCGAGGTGGTGTCCAAGCTCGCCCAGTTCGGCACCGTCCAGACCGTGATTGTGTCGGGCCATACCGACCGTATTGGCTCTGCTCAGTACAACCAGAAGCTGTCCGAAAAACGTGCTGAAGCCGTCAAAGCCTATCTGGTCACCAAGGGCATCAAGGCGGAGCAGATCGAGACCTATGGCTACGGCAAAACCCAGCCCCTGCCGGAAGTCAAGTGCGACGACAAGCTCCCGCGCAAGAAGCTGATTTCTTGCCTGGAACCCAACCGCCGTGTGACGGTGGAAGTAAAGGGTGCTGGCAAGTAATTCCGGCCACAAAGGAATCCCCGCCATGGCGGGGATTTTTTTTGCCTTGAGTTTTTGTCGGGGGAGCCCCAATGCCTGAACACATGGACACGGTCATCGAGTGCCGATGGATCATTCCGGTGCAACCCGAGAATATCGTCCTGGAACACCACGCGGTAGGCATACGCAACGGGCGAATTCAAGCTCTTGGCCCTATCGCGGATATCCGCCAACGATACTCCGGAGCGCAGCGCGTCGAGCTAACAGATCACGTCCTCATTCCTGGCCTTGTTAACCTCCACACCCACGCGGCGATGAGCCTGATGCGCGGGATAGCGGATGATTTGCCCTTGATGGATTGGCTCACCAAAGCGATATGGCCAAGGGAAAGCAAGTTTGTCTCGCATGCCTTTGTACGGGACGGGACATTACTCGCAGCAGCGGAAATGCTACGCGGCGGAATCACCTGTTTCAACGACATGTACTTCTTCCCCGGCGCAGCGGCCGAGATTGCTGACGAGGTTGGCATCCGGGCGGCCATTGGGCTCATTGTCATTGAATTTCCCAGTCCCTACGCCCCAGATGCGGAGAGCTACCTCGCACGAGGCATGTCGGTTCGCGACGTCTGGCGAGACCATCCCCTGGTCAGCTTTTGCATTGCGCCTCATGCCCCTTACACGATCAGCGACGCCACATTCCTCCGGGTATTGACCCTCGCAGATCAACTTGAAGTACCCATTCACACCCATATACACGAGACATCTTCGGAAATCGCGGAAAGTATCGAGCGTCATGGAATGCGCCCCCTCCAGCGCTTGAGTCAGCTTGGCGTGCTGGGTCCGAATTTCATCGGCGTACACGCGGTACATTTAGACACCGAGGACGTCGCAAACCTGGCCCGCCACAATTGCAGCATTGCGCACTGCCCTACATCCAATCTCAAGCTCGCCAGCGGTGTCGCACCTGTCACATCTTTGCAGTCTGCGAACATCTGCGTTGGCTTAGGCACAGACGGTGCCGCGAGCAACAACAGACTGGATATGCTCCAAGAAATGCGGCACGCCGCACTGCTCGCCAAAGGCGCTGCGAACGACGCGACATTGCTGGACGCGCACGCTGTGCTGCGCATGGCGACACTGAACGGCGCAAAAGCACTCGGTTTGGACCAGCACATTGGGTCCATCGCCTGCGGCAAAGCTGCGGATTTGTGCGCCATCGCACTATCGGATCCTCTCCTACGCCCTTGCTTCAATCCGGTTTCTCACCTTGTCTACGTTGCTGGCCGCAACGATGTCAGCCACGTCTGGGTAAACGGCTGCCTGAAAGTCAAGAACCAACGCCTGTTGCAAATAAACAACAGCGAATTGCGCCAGCGGATCGACCTATGGGAAAATCAATTGAGCGCCTGAATTGGCATCGCGCTTAGCGCTGTATCAATTAGCACATCCTGTACGAATAGCAGGATGATAGTGCCGGTTATCGATTAGAAACTCTTCCAGTGAGGAGAATATGAGCAAACAATTCAAAGCCCCCCTGATTCTGGCTGCCGCAGTGGCTTCGCTGGGCCTCTTCAGCACCGCTGCACACGCTCAGGACGCGGCCGACAAAGGCGGCTACTGGGTTGATTCGTCCAAAGCCCTGGTCTGGAAGAACAGCACTGGCCTGTGCTGGAGAGCCGGGTACTGGACTCCCGCCATGGCGATTGCGGAGTGCGACCCCGATCTGGTGAAGAAACCTGAGGCACCCAAGCCTGCCGCCCCTGTTGCCGCAGCCCCCGCTCCGGTAACCCAGAAAGTTACTCTCGCCGCCGACGCCCTGTTCGACTTCGACAAGGCTGTCCTGCGTTCCGAAGGCAAGGCGAAGCTGGATGAATTGGCGGCCAAGGTTGGCGGCATTTCCCTCGAGGTGATCCTGGCTGTTGGTCACGCTGACCGCATCGGCTCCGACAAGTACAACCAGGCGCTGTCCGAGAAACGTGCTGCTGCCGTCAAGCAATACCTCGTCAGCAAGGGCGTAGAGGCCAATCGCGTGTACACCGAGGGCAAAGGCGAAAAGCAACCGGTGACCGGCGATAAGTGCAACAAGCTGGGCAAAGACAACGGCAAGAACAAGAAGCTGGTGGAATGCTTGCAACCCGACCGTCGCGTCGAGGTTGAAGTGATCGGCACCACCAAGTAATTGTTGCTGGTATCGGAAACCCTGCCGTCAGGCAGGGTTTTTTTTTGCCAACACGGAATAGAACTCCTCTGCAAGCGTGTAGTCTTTTATAGCTAACAGTTCTGCCTCTAGGAGCAATGGCTCAAATGAATGCTGATCCAGTTGAGCTGGAAAAATTCGGTCAACTTGCCCACCGCTGGTGGGATCCCAACTCCGAATTCAAACCGCTACACGAAATAAATCCGCTACGCTTGACCTACATTGACCAATCGGCCGGACTTAGCGGAAAGCGCGTCCTGGATGTGGGATGTGGCGGAGGGATACTCTCTGAGAGCATGGCCGCCAGAGGGGCAAAAGTCACCGGGATTGACTTGTCTCCAAAAGCGCTCGGAGTAGCCCAGCTACACTTGTTTGAAAGCGGTCAAACAGTTTCCTACCGCCAGATCGCTGTAGAAGAGCTTGCGGAACTGCAACCGGAGAGCTTTGACATCGTCACCTGCATGGAAATGCTGGAGCATGTCCCCGATCCCGCTAGTGTGGTTGCTGCTTGCAGCAAGCTAGTTCGTCCCGGCGGGAAAGTATTTTTTTCCACAATAAACCGGAATCCCAAAGCATATCTCATGGCAATTCTCGGTGCTGAATACCTGCTGAGTCTTTTGCCCAAAGGCACTCACGAGTACTCGCGATTTATCAAGCCATCTGAGCTTTCAAGATGGTGCCGCGAATCTCAATTGGTATTTGAAGATATTGTTGGAATGACTTACAACCCTTTTACTGGGCTGTATTCTTTAGGCAGGGACACTGCAGTGAATTATGTCGTTCGTACAGGAAAGCCACAAACTATCAGAACCATGGAGCAAAGATAATCAATCTTGAAGCCTTCTCCGGAGCATAAAGCTTTTATAACGAATGGTGCCCGAGACCGGAATCGAACCGGTAAGAACCGTGAGGTTCGGCGGATTTTAAGTCCGCTGTGTCTACCAATTTCACCACTCGGGCGTCATGGACATCTGATACTTGTTCAGTAAAGAAGTCTAGCACACACGGGGTTTAAGCAGCTGAATGCAGTCACGTGTGCAACAGAATCAATGGCACCAGCATTTCCTCAGAGGAAACGCCTCCGTGCACTGCTCTTTGGCGGTATCGCGCTTCGCCAGGTAGCCAGTCCTTTATCGTCCAATCATCTTCCATGAGCAGTACATAATCTCCGATGCGCTCCCGTGTCCGCAAACTGAACGGCGGGACCCCGTACCAGCCATTGTCCAAGACGATAGAGGACGGCAGGCATGTTGCACAGCACCCAAGTTGTTCTGTTGCCAGCTCAGGGAAGCGATCGATCATTTCCTCCTTGACGTAACAATATGCCGCCCGCGGCTCCCCACAAAGAGGTTGGGTCAAGCAATTTGCAATCTCCGGCATGTGTGCCAGATCGACGACATGGCCAGGCGGGTTATCGATCATGCCATGGTCGGCTGTGCAAATGACTGACGTGTTGTGCAGAGCACTCGAAAACCGAGCAAACAGTCTGTTGAGAAGATCAAAGTGATGAGCAACGACTCGGCTTTCCACACCATACTGGTGGCAGAGTAAATCGTGGTCAGGATAGTAGGCATAGATGAACTTTGGCTCGCGATGGGTGCCGGACAACGACTCGAGCATTGCCACAAACTCAACGAGTGACCGATAGCCAAAGACCTCTGCCCCTTCGCAGAAATATCGGTTGAACGCAGAGTCACAGATCTCAAGGGGCGCAAGCACTTGGACTTTGCGCGCAAGATGTCCATACAGGCGGTCAGCCCCGAAAAGCCGGGCCGGTATGTCTTTCCGCAGGGTGGAAGACAGCCTGAGGCCGTCGCGTCTGCGGCCCGGCAAGGGTGTGAAGACACAATCAAGCTCTGAGAAATATGAATGCCAGCCTGTAGCACCATGCTGGGCAGGCGCCACACCCGTGAAAAAGGTGGTGATCGCCGCAGCTGTGGTCGATGGGAAAACAGAAGTCAGCGTACCAATAAGGTGTCGCGCAAGGAAACTGCGGGGATGACGCTGCAGATAATCATCCCCCATCCCATCGAGCACAATCAGCACAATGTTGTTGCTGTTGGCCAGACCCAGGCTCGCAAGCAGAGGCGTTGGCGGATAGCCCGAGATCGAATAGCCACAGGCTTGCGCCAGAGAAGCCATGAGGTTGACGATGCTGCCTCCTGCATAGTCAGGCAACATTCGTTGGCCCATGGCTGTCATTCCGCCCCGCTAGAGATAGATCGAAATGCGTCGCAGCACTTCTTCACGGTCCATTACCGCGACTACCGCATCAATGGAGGGCGTCTGCGTTTGCCCCGTCAGTACCACTCGCAATGGAATCGCCAACTGGGGGAATTTCAATCCATGCTCCGCCACGGTATCTTTTAGCGACTGATTGATCGCAGCTGGACTCCACTCGCACGACTGCAGCCGGCCGCAAAGGCCCGCGAGCGCAGGCACCGATTTGTCATTGATGTGTGTGGATACCAACTCCGGTGCCGGTTGGGGATGATGATAAAAAGGCTTGATTGCATCAGCCAACTCGTTCAGCGTCGCCACCCTTTCCTTGTACAACGCCACGACGGAGTCAAGCGCAGGGCCATCCCCTGTATGCACGCCTTGCCGTTCCAATCGGCGCCTCACTTCTCCTGCCAGCCGAACATTGTCGGCCGTTTTCAAGTATTGCTGATTAATCCACAGCAGTTTCTCCGGATTGAACTGGGCCGCCGATCGGCTGATGTGCTCCAGATCAAACCAACTGACGAACTGCTCCATATCAAACACTTCGTCGTTCCCGTGGGACCATCCCAGACGTGCCAGGAAATTGAGCATCGCCTCGGGCAAGTACCCATCCTCGTCGTACTGGGTAACGCTCACGGCGCCGTGCCGCTTGGACAGCTTTTCGCCATCCGCCCCAAGGATCATGGGCACGTGACCATAATTGGGCAACGTCGCGCCCAAGGCACGCAAGATGTTGATCTGCCGAGGCGTGTTGTTGACGTGGTCATCACCCCTGATCACATGGGTGATTTTCATGTCCCAATCGTCCACCACTACACAGAAATTGTAGGTTGGAGATCCGTCCGTCCGGGCGATGATCAGATCGTCAAGTTCTTGATTGCTGATGGAAATCGGACCTTTTACAAGATCATTCCATTCCACTGAACCTTCGGTCGGATTACGGAAGCGAATCACGAAGGGCGCCTCCGCTGGCGGCTGAGGCAACACTTTCCCCGGCTCAGGACGCCAGCTGCCATCGTAACGAGGTTTCTCCCCTGCGCTCCGCTGACGTTCTCGCATGGCCTCGAGTTCTTCCCGCGTGCAGTAGCACCGGTACGCTTGCCCGGCAGCGAGCATCTGCGCAATCACCTCCCGGTACCGATCCATGCGTTGGGTTTGATAGAACGGTCCTTCATCGTGCCCCAACCCCAGCCATTGCATCCCGGCATGAATGGCTGCCACGGCTTCAGGAGTAGAGCGCTCAAGGTCGGTATCCTCGATGCGCAACACGAACACTCCCTTGTGGTGGCGCGCAAATGCCCAGGAAAAAAGTGCGGTTCTGGCCCCGCCGATATGAAGATAACCGGTAGGACTAGGAGCAAAGCGGGTGCGAACGGTCTGGCTCATGGGAAAGCAAAGATAGGCCGAGAAAAAGGGCCGTATTCTACGCCATCCTGACAAATGCCCCCCGCCTCCCCTGCGCTAAGTTTCGGGAGACAATGGACTCCAAGGTTGGACTTCACGCCCGTCCTCGGCCATGCATTACCGAAAGCACCTCCATCGTGAGCAAGCAAACACAAACATGTGTGCCAAGCAGGAAATAGTCGTGAAATAATTCATTCGGGCGGCAGCGCCTAAAAAGCTATCTTCCCCCTTGCAAGACACCAGTTTCCCGTAGCGGTGTCACCCCACTACTTAGCCCGTTCGATGGATTCCACTCCCAAAGCCATTCGTGTTCTGGTCATTGAAGACTGGGAAGACGACGCCCTGCTCCTGGCCCGCCACTTCCGCGTGGCCGGATACGATCTCACGTATCGCCGAGTGGATTGCGCCAAGGACATGACCGAAGCGCTGAATCAGGAATGCTGGGATCTGATCCTGTGCGACCACAGCATGCCGGGCTTCAGTGCCCTGGCGGCCTTGAAACTGATGCAGGGCCTCGGTTTGGATTTGCCCTTCATCATCGTTTCCGGGGTGATTGAGGAAGACACGGCCATCGCCGCAATGCGTGCGGGCGCCAGCGACTATCTGAGCAAAGAAAGGCTCGAGCGCCTGATTCCGGCAGTGGAGCGGGAACTGCGTGAAGCGCGCAACCGGGCAGAACGCCGGGCGGCGATTGAAGCCGTGCGGGAGAGCGAAGCGCGTTTCAGGGCCCTGACCTCCAATATCCCTGGCATGGTTTTCCAGATGGCGCGACGCGCCAATGGCGAACTCGATTTCCTGTATGTGAGCGAAGGGGCAAACCCCGTACTCGCTCTGACGCCTGAAGAGCTGATCGCCTTCCCCGGACGCTTCCGGGCCATGATCGTATCGAATGACCTGCCCGCCTTCGATGCCGGAGTAGCGACTTCAGCGGAGACCTTTGCCACGGTCAATTGGGAAGGACGCATCGTCCTGCCGGACGAAGATATCAAGTGGGTAAACCTGCGCGCCTCGCCTCGCCGCCTGGGCGATGGCCGACTGGTGTGGGAGGGCATCGTCGCCAATATCACCCAGAGCAAGGTCGCGCAGCAGGAACTGAGACAGTCGCGCGCTCAGCTTGCCGAGCTTTCCTCCCACTTGCAGCGCGCGAAGGAAGAAGAGCGGGAGCGCATCGCCCGGGATATTCACGATGAACTGGGCGGCAACCTCGTCGCGATCAAGATCGAAGCCGCGCTGCTCGCGTCAAAAACCAGGGTGGTCGGGAACGACCAGTTTCCTGCCTGGAATCCGGCAGACATGGCAAATAGGGTAAACTCGATCGGCAAGCTTATCGACGACGCCATTGCCACCGTCGGGCGCGTGGCGAGGGAATTGCGGCCAGGGATTCTCAAAGACTTCGGTCTTGTCGCCGCAATTGAGAGCCAGGGGGAAGATTTCGCTCAGCGCACCGGCATCACGTGCCACGTTACCGCGTCCGAATCAGACTTCAACCTCCCGGAAGATGCGGCCATCAGCTTCTTCCGCGTTTTTCAAGAAGCACTCACCAATATCAGCAAGCACGCTCGCGCCACCCTCGTGGAGGTCTGCCTCACGCTGGAAGACGGAGCGATTGTGATGGAGATTGGTGATAACGGCGTGGGATTGGGGGCAGAGGACTTGTCGAAACCCAAATCCTTCGGGCTCCGAGGGATGCGTGAGCGCATCAATGGGCTTTCCGGAGTGTTCGAAATCCGAGCACGGGCGGGTGGTGGCACGCTGCTAACCATGCGTGTGCCCACCCCATCGGCCCCATCCCGTGACGAGTTTGCGTGCGTCAGTGGCGACGCGGTAAACCACATCCTCTGAAACAGTGCAGGCAGCGATGACCAAATCCATTCGAGTTCTGATTGCTGACGATCATGCAATCGTTCGTCACGGTCTGCGACAGATCCTGTCGGAAACGGACGACATGCTGGTGACCGGCGAGGCCGAAAACGGCATTCAGGCCATGCAACTTGCCCGGGCCGAGTCTTGGGACGTCATGCTTCTCGACGTATCAATGCCAGAGCGCAACGGTATCGATACTCTGAAACAGGTCAAGAAGGAGTACCCAAAACTGCCGGTGCTCATGCTGAGCATGCACCCGGAAGACCTTTATGCCATCCGGGCACTAAAGGCAGGCGCTGCGGGCTACCTGAACAAGCAAAGTGCCCCTGATCTGCTGGTCCATGCCATTCGGCAGGTTGCCAGTGGGAAGAAGTATGTCAGTGTGGCGCTGGCGGAAGAACTGGCCAACGCCATCAGCGACGACAGCGACAAAGCTCCTCACGAAAAGCTTTCCGACCGCGAGTACCAAACGCTGTGCATGATTGCCTCAGGAAAGACGCTGACGCAGATCGCAGAAGAACTCAAGCTGAGTGTCAAGACGGTCAGTGTGTACCGCGCACGCTTGCTGGAGAAAATGAAACTCAAGAACAACGCCGAACTGACCCATTACGGGCTCAAGCACGGGCTGGTCGAGTGAGTCCCTCCAGCCTCCTGCCAGCCGCACTGACTTCCCCTCCAGCTTTGCACCCCCGCCTATAAAGAGTCTGCCCCCTTGGCCGTAAACCGGGAGACATCCCTTGCCTCGGCACGGCCAAGACCATGCAAGAACTCTCCCAGCCCACAGACATCGCCCGCGAAACCCTGCGTCAGCTCACCCTGGCGCGCATTCCTCCTACGCCCGAGAATTACGCATCCCTGTACAGCAAAGTGGCAGGCACCGCGGACGAAGGCTTTCCGGAGATTGCCCTGCGCCGACTGGTAAGCGCTCTCCCCCGGACCACCTCCACTCAGGAACGGTGGACCACGCGCCTGGAGCAGGCTGTCAAGGAGCGCAGCTGGAACGCCTTGCACCGATCCCTTGCAGATCTCATGCAGGACCAGCGCATCGGCGAGCGCCTGTGGGTGGCAGTCTTTCGCGAGCTGATCCGACAACTGGAACAACCCGAACAAGAGCAAGCCCTCCAGGAACGCTGCCAGACGCTGGAACAGCTAATCGACATCTTTGGGAACACTCCGGAGCAATTGGCCGAACGTTTGCAGGTCCAACTGCGACATTGGCGTCAGGCCTCCCTCGGGCTGGGGAACAATGATCCCGAGTCAGTGGCAGACGGCGCCCACAGCCAGAACGAACCCGCCCCACCCGAACTCAGCAGCGAATGGCGGGAGATCATTGCCCAGTTGCTGGAATCGGTTCAGCCTGCGCTGTCCATCGAATCGCCAGAACTTGTGGAACGGGTCAATTCCCTCGCCAACCGGGTTCGGGAAGCCAACGACCTCAGTTCGATAGAATCGGCCGGGCGCGAAGTCAAGCATTTCATTGGTCAACTGAACTGGGTCGCGTCCGACCAGCTAGAGCTGAAACATGCGCTGCTCAAACTGTTCGAGCTACTGGTTGAAAACGTCAGCAATCTGGTGATGGACGATGTCTGGCTCAACGGCCAGATTGCCATGTTCCGGGACTTCTTCAAGGAACCCCTGAGCCTGCGCCAGTTGGACGATATCGAGCGTCGGCTCAAGGATGTGATCACCAAGCAAACCGCGCTCAAATCCAATCTGGACGACGCCAAGGCGCGCCTGCGCACCCTGCTCAACGGCTTCGTGGACCACTTGGCAAGCTTCAGCGCTTCAACCAACGACTACCACGACAAGATCTCCACCAGCGCCGACCGCATTGCTGCAGCACAAGATATCTCCGAACTCACCGAGGTCATCGAAAACGTGATGCGGGAGACGCGGCTGGTCCAGGCGGTTTCCGCCCGCTCGCGGGAAGAACTCACTGCCATGCGCCATCGGGTCAACGAGGCTGAGATCGAGATTGGTCGCCTGCAACAGGAACTCGCCCAGACCAGCGAACTGGTGCGTCAGGATCAGCTTACCGGAGCGCTGAACCGCAAAGGCATGGAAGAAGCCTTTATCCGGGAGGTATCCCGCGCCCGTCGCAAACATTCACCCCTCAGCATCGGGCTGCTGGACATCGACAACTTCAAGCGCCTGAACGACACCTACGGACACTGCACGGGAGACGAAGCACTGGTGCACCTTTCCACCATCGTCCGCGAAACGCTGCGGCCCCAGGATACCCTCGCCCGTTATGGGGGCGAGGAGTTCGTCATCATGCTGCCCGACACCACCGCGGAAAACGGCCTTACCGCGCTTGCTCGGGTGCAGCGTGAGCTCACCCGCCGCATATTCATGGGCAACGACGAACGAATCCTGATCACCTTCAGCGCCGGCATTGCCGAAGTACAACAGGACGAGACGCTTCCCCAAGTGGTTGGCCGCGCCGACGCCGCCATGTATGCCGCCAAACACGCAGGCAAGAACCGCGTATTCATGGCCTGACTGCTTACGAATCAGCCGCCCAGTCAATCGTTCGGGCCGACGCCTCTCGGCCCGAACCCGCTCTCCGTACCACCTGCCCTCGCGGGCCATTTGCCCCCTGCACCCGCCCAAGCCGAGCTGATGGGCCGTCTGGCGCCGAAGACATCCGGATCCCCTCACCTACCGCCAGCACTGTGGCATTTGTCACGGCGTCGTTAAAGTTAGCCCGAAACCCCGTCGTTATTGGCTCCAAGACGGCAACACATCAGCCCTCCGGATGAGGGGTCAGGGGGCAAAAGCTGTCGGATCCCTAACGCTATTCGAAGGAGAAATCGATCATGCCTCAGACCATCAACACCAACATCGCATCGCTCAATGCCCAACGCAACCTGAACACCTCTCAAGCCTCCCTGGCCAACTCCCTGCAGCGCCTGTCATCCGGCCTGCGGATCAACAGCGCCAAGGACGACGCAGCCGGTCTGGCCATCTCCGACCGGATGACCGCCCAGATCCGCGGTCTTGATCAGGCCAAGCGCAACGCCAACGACGGCATTTCCCTTGCTCAAACGGCTGAAGGTGCCCTCTCCACCACGACCGACATGCTGCAGCGGATTCGCGAACTGGCCGTACAGTCAGCCAACGCCTCCAACAGCGCCAGCGACCGTCTGGCCCTGCAGAACGAAGTAAACCAGCTCACGTCCGAACTGGACCGGGTGGCCCAAACCGCTGAATTCAACGGTCAGAAGCTGTTCGACGGTACGTTCGGCACTGCGACCTTCCAGATTGGCGCCAACGCCAACCAGACCATCCAGGCCACCACCGGCAACTTCCGCACTACCCAGTACGGCAACAACCAGACCGAGACTGCTGGCGCAGGCGTGGGAGCCGCCGCAGCCAACGCGGTAACGGCCGGCGACATCACGGTTTCCGGCTACGTCGGCACCAAGACCGTAGCCGTTGGCGCGGGGCAAAGCGCCAAGACCATCGCCGCGAACGTCAATGCCCAGACCGCGAGCACTGGCGTGTCCGCTTCCGCCAAGACCGACGTGGAACTGAGCTTCTCCGCCGCTGGCGGCTACAGCCTGACGATCGCGTCCGACAACTCGACCGCCAAACAGGTCAACTTCACCCTCAGCGCTGCCGCCACTGCGGACGGTCTGTCCGCTGCCGTCACGGCATTCAACGACCAGGCATCCGCTACCGGGGTCACCGCACGCGTCAACGACACCGGTGACGGGATCATCCTCACCAGCACCACCGGCAATGACATCACGGTCGCTGACACCACCACTGCCAACGGCGGCGACGTGACGGTTCAGGGTCTCGCTTCGGACGGCACCAACCTGGGTAGCTCTGTCACTCTGACCGGGGACACGACCGCCGACACCGCCACCGCTGTTGGGCAAGTCACCTTCGACTCCGAGAAATCCTTCTCCGTCGCTGACGACGCCGCCACCAATCTGTTCGGTGCCGTCGCTGCCAGCACGAGTTCGTCCTCGACGCTCAAAGATGTGGCAACCGTCGATGTCACCTCCGCGGCAAATGCCACCCAGGCACTGAAAACCATTGACGCTGCGCTGTCCACCATCAACTCCCAGCGCGCGCGATTCGGTGCCCTGCAGTCCCGGTTCGAAGCGACGGTCAGCAATCTTTCGGCCATGTCGGAAAACCTGAACGCATCCCGCTCGCGCATCCAGGACACCGACTTTGCGGCCGAGACCGCACGCATGACCCGCGCCCAGGTGCTCCAGCAGGCTGGCACCGCAATGCTGGCTCAAGCCAACGCCCTGCCGCAAAACGTGCTGTCGCTGCTGCGCTGATTGTTCGGCTTGCTCCCGGGGGTAGCACACCGCGCCCCCCGGGGCTTCCAGCCAGCCTGTTGAGCCGGACCGCATCTGTCATGACGCGAAGCGCTTGGCCTGGCCCTGCCCGCCGCACGACAACTCTTCCGCCTCAGCCGTCTGGCTGAAAGCTCCTCCACAGGAGGTCGAAATGGAAATCCAACCACTGGCACAAGCCGCTCAAGCATCGGCCCTTCGCCCTGCTCCCTCCAGTCGGGGCGCCCCCCCTGTTCAAGACAGTTCCGGGACGATCGGCGCTACCGCTGCCCCCACCCCATCACAAGCCCCGGGTGCCGAGGCCGTCCAGCAGGCCGCCGAAAGCATCCAGGCAGCCGTGCAGACCGTGGCCGAAGGGCTGCGGTTTTCCGTAGACAAAGACACCGGGCAGACCATCGTAAAACTAGTGGATGCCAGCACCAACGAAGTATTGCGGCAGATCCCGAGCGAAGAAGCCTTGGCCATTTCCAAGTCACTTGATCGGCTGCAAGGCTTGTTGGTGGAGCAAAAAGTCTGAAACGGACTGCCCCGGGGGCCTGAATTCCGCTGAAGACGGGCACGGATGGCTCCGTAGGTATACGAATAATTCATCCGCGCATCTGCACTCTCCAACGGACGGGAAGCCGGGCGCCACGTTCTGCCCGAATATCTTGAAAGCGACGCCATGGGACTCTCTTCGTCTGGAATCGGCTCCAACCTCAACGTCAGCAACATCGTCAGCCAATTGATGACGGTGGAACGGCAGCCACTGACAGCCCTGAACAAAAAGGAAGTCACCTACCAGGCCAAGCTCTCGGCCGTAGGTTCCCTCAAGGGTTCCTTGTCTTCCCTGCAAAGCGCTGCCCAAGCCCTGGCCAAGCCGGAAAAGTTCAATGCCCAGAAGACCAGCGTGGGTGACGCCGATGTGATGAGTGCCAGCGCCAGTTCTTCCGCTTCGGCGGGCAGCTACAGCGTCCAGGTCAACACCCTGGCCCAGGCCCAGAAACTCAAATCCACAGGTTTTTCGGCCACCTCTGCCGATGTGGGAAGCGGCAAGCTCACCATCCAGTTCGGCACCTACGATGCGACGGGCAACACGTTCACCGCCAATCCGGACAAGTCTACCAAGACCATCACCATTGGCAGCAGCGAGAACACCCTGAGCGGTGTGCGCGATGCGATCAACGATGCGGACGTGGGCGTCACCGCCAGCATCGTCAATGACGGCGGCGGATACCGGTTGGTGTTGAGCTCCAAGGACAGCGGCACCGCCAACAGCCTGAAAATCACGGTGGACGATAACGACGGCACCAATACCAACGCATCCGGCCTCTCCCAGTTGCTCTACGACCCTACGGGCAGCAAGAACATGAGTCAGACGGTCGCCGCCCAGGATGCTTCCCTGACCGTGGACGGCATGTCCATCACCAAATCCTCGAACACGATTACCGACGCGATCGAGGGCGTGACGCTCACGCTCAAGGAAACCGGCACCTCCAGCCTCAGCATCAGCGCCGACAGCAGTGCCATCAAGACGGCGATCGACGGCTTCGTCAAGGCGTACAACGACGTACGCACGACCCTCAAGCAGGTCGGAGGCTACGATGAGGAAAGCAAGACCGCAGGCACCTTGCAAGGAGACGCTGCGGTCAGAGGCATCCAGAGCACCCTGCGCAACATCCTCACCAGCAAGGTTGATTCCAGCGCAGGCGGGCTTTCGAGTCTCGGCGACATCGGCCTTAGCCTACAAAAGGATGGCACTTTGAGCCTGAATAGCAGCAAGTTGCAGGCGGCCATCGACGACCCCACCAAGGATATTTCCACGCTGTTTGCAGCCATGGGCAAGGCCAGTGACAGCCAAGTCGTGGTCAAGAGCACCACCAGCTCGACCAAACCCGGCAGTTACGGCATCAGCGTCAGCCAACTCGCCACCCAGGCGAGCTACACAGCCGCCACAGCCCTGGCCGCCAGCGTCACCATCACCAGCGCCAACAATACGCTCAATCTCAAGGTGGACGGCGTTGCCGCATCGGTCTCCCTGGGCGAAGGCAGCTACACCCCCAGCCAGTTGGCCAAGGAAATTCAATCCCGCATCAACGGCAGCAGCGCTTTGTCTGCTCAGAGTATCAAGGTCGGGCTGAGTATCGGCAGTGGCGCCGACGCGGACAAACTCATCCTGACCTCCGCGCGTTACGGCTCGGGGTCTCGCGTGGAAATCACTGGCGGAACCGCCGCCACCTCCGCATTCGGGGCCAGCAGCGTGAGCGAGATCAAGGGCGCGGATGTGGCCGGCTCCATCGGTGGCCAAGCTGCCGTGGGCAATGGGCAGAAGCTCACCTCCTCGGCAGGAGGCAGCGTTGGCCTCGCCGTTCAGATCACCGGCAGCGCACTGGGTGAGCGTGGCTCGGTGACGGTTCAGAATGGCATTGCAGCCCAACTGGATGACGCGATCGGAAATCTGCTGGACACAGACGGTTTGCTCACATCCAAAACCAGCAGCATCAACAAATCGATCAAGAACCTGGAAAAACAGAGGGAGGCTCTCGAAACCCGCCTGACGGCGATCGAAAAGCGTTACATGACGCAATTCACCGCGCTGGACACAACCATTTCCAGCCTCAACCAGACCAGTACCTATCTCACCCAACAACTGGCTGCACTATAAACACTCGCGAGGAGAAACCAAGGATGTTCGGATTCCGCCCCAATCCTGCAGCCGCCTACGCCAAAGTCGGCCTTGAGACCGGCGTGGCCAGCGCGGACCCCCATCGGTTGGTATTGATGCTGTACGACGGCGCGCTGCTGACCATCAGCCGCGCCGAGCAGGCGCTGGCAAACAGTGACATCCCCGGAAAGGGCCAGGCGACGTCCAAAGCCATCGAAATCATCGAAAACGGACTCAAGGCAAGTCTTGACTACAATGTGGGAGGGGATCTGGCAATCCGGCTCGGCGCACTATATGATTACATGGTGACACGTCTCCTTCATGGCAACCTGCACAATCAGGCTGCTGCTTTCGCTGAGGTGCATGGCCTCTTGAGCGAGCTGAGGGAGGCTTGGGCAGAAATCGGCGAGCGGCAGGAACAGCGGGACGTCCCCGCTGACACCTTGGCGCAGTGAGCGGCGCACTGGAGATATCAGCATGGGATCCCTTGCCTTGTACCAGGCCATGAGCCAGCTTTCCGCCCAGATGGTAAGCGCAGCCCGCGCGGCAGACTGGGAACAGTTGATCGCGCTGGAGAAGGACGTTGCCGGCCTGCGCGATCACCTTCAACTGTCCGGACAACCTGCCGGACTGAGCCCGACCGAACGCGAAGAAGCCGTCTCGCTCATCCGCCGCATCCTGGCCGACGACCAGCAGATCCGGGAGTTTACCGAGCCCTGGATGTGCCAGATCGGTCGTTACCTTGGCGTTCAGCGCCGAAGCGCACCATCCCGGATTCACGCCTCCGCTGACCTGGATTCCTGATCGGCGCTAGCCAGACCCAGGCCGGGCGTTAGGCAGCATTGATCGATGATCGACGCCAATGTCGCCGCCCGCCTTGGTCGCCTGATACGGGAGTCCGTAACCCCCCTTGCCCCGGTCTCGGAGCCCCGCCCTGCGGAATCCAGCCTGCAACCCGGGCAGCGCTTCACCGCGCAAATCCTGTCCCGGCGCCCAGACGGCACCTACGAGGCCCGGGTCGGGCAGCGGACACTTTCCCTCTCGCTCCCCCGCCCCGCCCAAGAGGGAGAAATTCTCGATCTGCTGGTTGAAAGGCTCGACGGCACCGCCGTTCACGCCCGCGCCTTACCGCCAGACGGGCAACACCAGACCGGGCAGGCCAACTTGAGTGGCACGGCCCGGTTGATCGGGCGTCTGCTGGAGCAGCCCCTTGGCGGCCCGGCGCAAGGAATGACGCCGCTCTCCACCACCACGGGCCACCAGGACATGCCCGCCTCCCTGGCTGCGGGCTTGCAGCATGCGGTGACCCGCAGCGGGTTGTTCTATGAGTCGCACCAAGCCAAGTGGGTGGAAGGAAGGATTGGCGTGGAGCAGTTACGGCAGGAGCCCCAGAATCGCGCCGACTCCGCCCCCCCCCGCCAGGAATTTGGCATGACGGAACACACCGTATCGCTGGTGCAACAGCAACTGGAAACGCTTTCCACCCGGCAGTTCGTCTGGCAAGGCGAGGCGTGGCCAGGCCAGGCACTGCACTGGACACTGATGCCCCCCATCGAGGAAGAGGCGCCGAATACACCGGATGAGGGCGATGGCACGCCCTCCGCTGACGGGGCCTGGAGCACCCGGTTGCGGCTGGATTTGCCGTGCATGGGTGCGGTGGAAGCGCTACTGGCTCTGACGACCAAAGGCGTGTCGATCAGGCTGCTCGTGGACAGCCCGACCGCGGGTGTCAGCCTCGCATCAGCCCGGCAGGATCTGGCGGACCGGTTGGCCGCGATGGCCGTCCCGCTACAAGGTTTTCTGGTGAGCGAGGCGGAGGCCCCCCATGAATGAGGTGCCTCAACCCCGCCGCAATGCGGTCGCCCTGGCCTACGGGCAAGGGGATCTGGCGCCAAGAGTGGTGGCAAAGGGCAAGGGGGTCACCGCCGACGCCATCATCGCCAAGGCGCGCGAGGCAGGGGTCTTCGTACATGAATCCCGGGAAATGGTGTCCCTGCTCATGCAGGTGGACCTGGATGCGCACATTCCCCCAGCGTTGTACGTGGCGGTTGCCGAACTTCTGGCCTGGCTCTACCGGCTGGAACACGGCGGCCAACCGCCCCAAGCACGCCAGCCCGACGGGCAACAGCCCCCCACAGGCTGAGCCCGTTACAAATCCTGCAGGATCGGCTCGAGCACCGCTGCGCCCAGTGCCTTGCTTCGCAGGCCGTTCCACCCCACCACCGGATCCGGCCGATCGGCGTTGTCCTTGAATGGCATCTCCAGGGTCAGGGAAAGGCAGCCGAAGGTATGCCCGACCCACTTGGAGGCCAGCGTGAGCAACTCGTCCGTGAATCGGTCCCTGGCGTAGCCACACCGGGTCTGGAAATCCGGCGACGCCTCCAGGAAACGCGCCAGGAATGCCGCCTCCCGCTTTGCCTGCGCCGGGGTAAAGCTCGGCAGCATGTCGCAGCCATCCGTGAACACGTAGGGCAAGCCTTCATCCCCGTGGATGTCCAGAAACAGATCCACCCCGGTAGCCTCCATGGCGCGGCGCACATGCCACACTTCGGGGCTCGCCGCGAGGCTGGGGCTCAGCCATTCCCGGTTGAGGTTACGCCCGGCTGCATTGGTACGCAGGTTCCCCAGGGCGGCGCCATCCGGGTTCATGTTGGGCACCACGAACAGGACCGCCTTGTCGAGCACCGCGCGGGCCACGGGATCGGTCTCGTCCCACAGCCGCTCCAGCAGCCCCTCCGCGAACCATTCCGCCATGCTTTCGCCGGGGTGCTGACGGGCGATCACCCACACCTTGCGCTTGCCCGAAGCAGGCTCGCCCACGGTTACCAGATCCAGATCCCGCCCCCCTGCCGTGGCACCAAGGCGTTCCACGCGGGTTCGGGCATGCAGGCAGGCCCGCCCCAACAGGTCCAGATGCCGCTCCCCGCTGTAGGGTTCGAAATAAGCGTAATAAACGCTGTCTGCCTCAGGCGTGTGCTCGATCACCAAAGCTTGGCCATCGAAATGCGCGGGGACCCGGAACCACGCCCTGCGGTCATAAGAAGCCACTGCCCGGTAGCCCTGCCAGCCGTCGGGAAAGGCAGCCAGGTCGGCATCTTCCAGCCGCAGCCGGCACGCTACCCCGCGCGCGCCCTGCAAGCGAAAGTGGAACCACTGGCGGATGTCCGCCGCACTATCCGGGCGCAGCCGCAGACGCAACCGCGCCGGGTCGCTCAGGTCCACCACCTGCACGGCGCCGGAATCGAAACAGGAGGAGACGTGCATCAGGCGTTCTCCAGGCGGCGGCGGAACACCCATGCGTCGGCGGAGCTGGCTTCCTCGGCGAAAGCGTATCCTTCGCTGTCAAAACCCTTGAGCCCTTCGCAGCACGCCAGCCGACGGGTGATCGCGTACCGGCTCATGAGCCCGCGGGCACGCTTGGCGTAGAAACTGATCACCTTGTACCGTCCGTTCTTCCAGTCTTCGAACACGGGCGTCACCACCCGGACGCCCAGCGCTCTGGGTTTGACTGCCTTGAAGTACTCTTCCGACGCCAGGTTGACCACAACCTGCTCGCCCGTTTCCGCCAACTGCGACTTCAGCGCTTCCGTAATGCGGCTGCCCCACCAGGCATAGAGGTCCTTGCCCCGGGCATTCGCAAGCCGGGTACCCATCTCGAGCCTGTAGGGCTGAATCAGATCCAGCGGCCGGAGCAGGCCGTAGAGCCCAGACAGGATGCGCAGGTGGACCTGTGCATAGGCGAGGTCGTCCACACTCAAGGACGGCGCGGCAAGCCCTTCATACACATCGCCATTGAAAGCCAGCACAGCCTGCTTGGCGTTGGCCGGGCTGAACGGGGTATGCCACTGCCCGTAGCGGGCCACATTCAGGGCCGCGAGCGTGTCCGAAAGATCCATCAGCACGGCCACTTCGGCCGGCGACTTCTCTTTCAGGATGTCGATGAGTGCCTGGGCTTCATCCAGAAAATCCGGCTGGGTGTAATGGTCAACCGTCGGCGGGGTTTCGTAGTCCAGCGACTTGGCCGGAGAGATCACGATCAACATGGCGGGAACAACCTCCTCTTCCGCCCAATGGTAACAAACCCCCGGCATCACGCCGGCTGCGCGAATCCGCCTTAATCCGCCCCTTGAAGCCCCCGCCGGGTTGATAATCTATCCTTCCGGCAACGACACTTTGTCTGGCACATCATGGCTGAAGAACACATGAAGGCTTCCATCCCGGACCGACTCAAACGGCTGGACACCCCCCGCAACCGCAAAAGGGGGATCTGGGCCGGTGCCCTGTTCGCCGGCATCGGCGTCATCGGATTTCTGGCCCTCCCGCCGCTGGTGCGCTGGCAGGCGGAAGAACAACTGAGCAAGCTCCTGCATCGCAAGGTGAACATCGAAGCGGTGCGCATCAACCCCTACGCGCTCTCCGCCACCGTAGAAGGTCTCAGGGTGGCGGACAAGGATGACCCCGAGCAAACCTTCGTGGCCTTCGATCGCCTCTACGCCAACCTCGAAGCCCAATCGGTGTTCCGCGGCGGACCGGTCTTGAAGGAATTGCAGCTCGTCAAACCGGTGGTGCACATCACCCGGTACGACGCCCACCGGTATAACTTCACCGACCTGGCCGAAGAGTTTCTCAACAAGCCCGACGACGGCAGCAAAAGCAGCTTTTCCCTGAACAACATCCAGATCAGCGGCGGCGAACTGGTGTTCGAGGACAAGCCCATGGCTGCGCGGCACGTGGTGAGCGAACTGAGCCTGGGCGTGCCCTTCGTCTCGAACCTGCCCAGCAAGGTGGACATCTTTGTCGAACCCGCCTTCAGCGCCCGGGTCAACGGCGCACCGGTCGAGTTGGCAGGCAAGGCCCGCCCCTTCGCGGAAAACCGGGATGCACTCATTGATGTGCATCTCTCGGACGTGGACCTCACCCGCTACTTCCCCTACGTCCCCACCCCCCTTGGTTTCCGCCTGCCCTCCGGCAAGCTGGAAACGCGGCTGGCCGTCAATTTCCAGCAGCCTCATGACGGTGCGCCCAGGCTGCTTGTGTCAGGCAGCGCCGGATTGCTTGGCGTGGCAACGGCCAATCCGGCCGGCGATCCGTTGGTCAAATTCGAGCGGCTGGACGTGGCAATCAAGAGTCTTGATGTGTTCGGCCGCCAGCTCGAACTGGAGCGGGTTTCGCTGCTCCAACCCGACGTTCACGTGGCCCGGGCAGCCGATGGCAGCCTGAACCTGAAGGCTTTCGCCGCAAGCGCCACCGGTGGCGAAGCAACGGCCCAAGCCCCGGCGCCCGCGCCCCAACCCGCCGCCCCCTGGGTCGTGCGGGTAGCGGAGACCGTGATCGACAAGGGCCGTGTTTCCATCGCCGACGCAACACCCAAGGCCCGCCCCTTCACCACCGTCGTCAACAACCTGGCTCTGCACCTCAAGCAGCTCAGCACGGAGCCAGGCAAGACGGCTGAACTGGATCTGGCCCTGGAAACCGAAGCCAAGGAGCAGATCAAGCTGGCTGGCGGCCTTGGTCTGGCGCCCGTGGCGCTGGATCTGGACGTGGATTGGTCCGCCCTCAAGGTTCGGCAGTACGAGCCATTCTTTGCCGACCAGGTGCTGCTGGATGTCATCGACGGCGCCCTGAGCGGCAAGACCAAGCTCAAGCTCGCCCTGCCCGAATCCGGCCTGCAACTGACGGTCAGCGGCCTGGAATCCACCCTGGAGGGACTCAAACTGCGCCAGCGGGGCGCCAGAGAGGATCTGCTGTCCGCCGGCAGGCTCGCCCTCAAAGGCGGGGAGGTTGATCTCGCCCAGCGGGCGGTGAGCCTGGGCGAAGTCCTGCTGAGCCAAACCAAGGTCGCGGTGAAACGGGACAAAAGCGGCCAGATCAATCTGGCACAACTCGTCCCCCCTGCGCCGCCGGGTAAATCCGCTCCAGCCGCCAAACCACAAACGCCCGAGCCCGCCTGGCAGGTGAACGTGAAGAGGCTCGCCACCGAGGGCAGCAGCGTGCTGTTCGAGGACTTGTCCAACACTGCTCCGGTCAAACTCAACCTGGACGCCATCGCCCTGCAGGTGGACAACTTCAGCACCGCCAAGGGGAACAAATCCCAGCTCAACCTGCGCCTCACGCCCGGACGCAAGGGCAGCCTCGCGGTGAGCGGCCCCCTGGTGCTGGAACCGCTTGCCACCAGCCTCAAGATCGAGGCCAAGGACGTGGACATCCTGCCCGCCCAGCCCTATTTCACCGACAAGGTGAATATCACGCTGCTCAAGGGCTCCGCGCTGGCCCGGGGTCAGCTCAGTCTGGAGCAAGCGGCCGGGGGCGAACTCAAAGGCAGCTTCAAGGGCGACCTGGGCACCAACGACCTGCACGCCATCGACAAGGCCAATGCCGCCGACCTGCTGAAGTGGAAGAGCTTGTTCGTGGGCGGGATCAACGCCCGCCTCGCCCCCTTCGGCCTGGACGTGGACCAGGTGGCCTTGTCCGACTTCTACAGCCGGCTCATCGTCAGCCCCGAGGGCAAGCTGAACCTGCAGCAGCTGGTCAAACAGGGGCCGGAAGCGGCCACCGCTCCGGCCAAGGCTCCGCCTGCCACCAACCCGGCAACGCGAACCACCACGGCTCCGGTCAACACCACCAAGGCCACGCCACCGCCCCCCATCCAGATCAAACAGGTCACACTCCAGGGCGGCAACATCAACTTCAGCGACTTCTTCATCAAACCCAATTACAGCGCCAACCTCACCAAGGTGGGAGGACGCGTGACCGGCCTGAGCTCCAGCGAAGGCACGGCGGGCGAAGTGGATCTGCGCGGGCAACTGGATGGCGCGGCCCCGGTGGAAATCACCGGCCGGCTCAATCCCCTGGCCAAGCAGTTGTTCGTGGACATCAAGGCCTCGGCGCGCGCCATCGAGCTTTCAAATTTCTCGCCCTACTCGGGCAAGTACGTGGGCTATGGGATCGAGAAAGGCAAGCTCTCGGTAAACGTGGCCTACAAGGTGGAAAACCAGCAACTCTCGGCCCAGAACAACATCTTCCTGGACCAGCTCACCTTCGGCGAAAAAATCGAAAGCCCCGACGCCATCAAGGCTCCGGTGTTGCTGGCGGTCTCGCTGCTGAAGAACCGCCGGGGCGAGATCGACATCAACCTGCCCATCAGCGGCTCCCTGGACGATCCACAGTTCAGTGTCGGCAGCATCATCGTCAAAGTGATCGTCAATCTCGTCACCAAGGCCGTCACGGCGCCCTTCGCGCTTTTGGGTTCCATGTTCGGGGGCGGCGAGGATCTGGGATATGTGGAGTTCGAGCCCGGCCGGGCCGCTCTGGCCCCCGCCGCGCGGGACAAGCTGCAAACCCTGGCCAAGGCCCTCGACGATCGCCCTGCCCTTCGGCTGGAGGTCACGGGCCGCATCGATCCCGACAACGATGGGGAAGGCGTCAAGCGCGCCTCGCTGGACCGCAAGATCCGCGCCGCCAAGGTTGGCGAACAGGCCCGGAACAACGAAGCCACCGAATCGGCAGACGAAGTGCTGGTGGCCCCGGGCGAATACGCCAAACTGCTCGCACAGGTGTACAAGGCCGAGAAATTCCCCAAACCCCGCAATGCCATCGGGCTCGCCAAGGATCTGCCGGTGCCGGAGATGGAGAAGCTCATCCTCGCCAACACCAAGGTCGGCGAAGAGGACCTCCACCAGCTTGCCCAGCAACGGGCCCAAACGGTGAAGGAGTTCCTGCTGCAGCAGGGCAAGGTGGCGCCGGAACGGGTGTTCATCGTCGCCGGCAAAGGCGGGGACGATGCGGGCAAGGCCGCCGAGAAGGACGGCAAGGCCAAAGCCAGCCGGGCGGATTTCAGTCTGAAGTAGCGGACTGTTCGATCTGCTCCCTCAGCCAGGCGCGCGCCATCTCGCGCCCCTGGCTGAGGGCTTCCATGCCCTGGGCGGAGAGTTGCGGCCGCAGCCCGAACCACACCCCCTTGAGGCGCAGCAGGAAGGCCGGAGGGGGCGGCCGCCGGAAGGCCATTCGCCAAGCCATCAGCACCTCGGCCGGATGAGCACGGTGGCTGAAGCCACCGGAAATCCGAGCCGGACGCAGCACTTCCAGACGGGCCGGAACCCTCGCCGCGGCATCGGCATCGATGAACAGCACCGATGTGCGCCCCGCGAGCTCAAGCGCGAGTTCCGGCACGAACTGACCGACCATGCTCACCTCCACCCCTGGCGTGCCCCACCCGGCCAGCTCCTCCGCCAGCGCAAGTGCGAGCCCGTCGTCCCCCCGGGCCCGGTTGCCACAGGCACAGACCAGCACCGGAGCCGTGGCACCCACCAGGGGTTCCGCCTCGCCCACCCCGTTGGCCCCGCGCGCCTCCGCCCCCGTTACGCCATGAAATCCGGACGCCACCGCGCGCCCCTCCTCAGCTTTGGGGGCGGCAGTCACGGGCAACCACCTTCCCTTCGGCATCCAGCACCTCCACCTGCAGCGGCATCTGCCCCAACGCATGGGTCGCGCAGGAGAGGCAGGGGTCGAAAGCGCGAATCGCCACTTCAATCCGGTTGAGCAAGGCGTCAGTAATGGTGTGGCCATCCAGTTGCTGCCGTGCCACCTCCCGGATGGCTTCGTTCATGGCCTGATTGTTGTGGGTCGTAGACACAATGAGGTTGCAAGCGGTGACCAGATCGTCCGCCCCCACCCGGTAGTGGTGAATGAGCGTGCCTCGGGGCGCTTCCAGGACACCGACCGCTTCGTCCCGGCGCTCGCCCCGGATAGCAGGCGCGGTTTCCTCCAGTTCCGGGTCGCCCAGCAACCCGGCCACCACCTCCGCCGCGTGCAGCATCTCGATCATCCGTGCCCAGTGGTAAGCCAGGGGTGCATGCAACGTCGCGCCCCCCGCTGCGGCCCGCAGCGCCAGACGGGCTGCTTCGGCCATGGGGGTGGGGATGAAGTCGCAATTCTGCACCCGAGCCAGGGGCCCCACCTTGTACCAGCCGGCCTCGGGTCCCAGTTCCGACAGAAACGGGAACTTCATGTAGGACCAGGGCTCCACCCGCTCCGCCAGGTAATCCAGATAGCGGCGGGGCTCCAGTTGGTCCCGCACGATCAGGCCATCGGCGTTGCGCACGCGGACCTTGCCTTCATACAGCGCCAGGCCCCCGTTTTCATCGACCAGGGAAAACAAGTGGGAACCCACCGCCCCGAAACGCATGTTCTCCACGGCATCGGCTTCGAAGATCCGCGAGGCCAGCACCACCGCCTCGCCACTCCACGCGATCACGTCCGCCGTCTGCGCAGCCAGACGTTGCCGGATCCCCCGCTCCAGCCCATGGCTCACGCCGCCGGGAATCGCGTTGGTGCCGTGGATACGCTTGCCCGCTGTGGCAGCAATGATCTCCTGACCAAACTTGCGCAGCAGGATCCCGCGTCGGGCAGTGTCCGGCTGCTCTGACGCCAGCGCGGCAATGTTGCGACGGCGAGGCTCGGCATCCCAACCGAACAGCAGATCGGGCGCAGCCAGATGGAAGAAATGCAGGGCGTGGGACTGCAGGACCTGCCCGTAGTGCATCAACCGCCGCAGCTTGTCCGCCGAAGCGGGCAGGCGCTCAGCCCCGACAATCACGTCCATGGCCTTGGCCGCCGCCAGGTGGTGGCTCACCGGGCAAATACCGCACAGGCGCTCGACGACGACCGGCACTTCCCAATAGGGCCGGCCCACGATGAATTGCTCAAAGCCCCGGAATTCGACAATGTGCAGGCGAGCCTGCTGCACCTGACCGCGATCGTCCAGGAGCAGGGTGACCTTGCCATGCCCCTCCACCCGGGTCAGGGGGTCGATCGCCACACGCCGCAGCCCTTCCGGGGGGTATTTGGCGTGCGCGGGGTGTGCGGCAGGTTCAGTCATAACGGATCAACTCCCCGGGCAAATCAGGCGACTGGCCGTTCAGCAGGGCCTGGAGCACCTGCCCGATGGCGGCGGCGGAGGGCGGGCAGCCAGGAATGCTTACATCCACGCTCACCACCTCGTGCACGGGATATACCCGGGGCAGCAGGGACGGCAGTTCCGGGTCCGCCGGCAGATGGCGAGGCCCGGCAAGCCCCGGCGCGTTCAGGTAGGTCTGGCGCACCAGCGCCTGCACGTCCATCCCGTTGCGCAAGGCAGGCAGGCCTCCGTTGATGGCGCAGGCCCCCACGGCCACCAGCACGCGGCTATGCTGGCGAAAGCGGCGCAGCATTTCCAGGTTCTCCTCGTTGCACACGCCGCCCTCCACCAGACCGATATCCCAGTCCCCGAATTCCCGCAGATCGGTCAAGGGCGAACGGGTCAGCTCAACGGCCCCCAGCAGTGGCAGCAATGCCTCATCCATATCCAGCAAGGACATGTGGCAGCCGAAACAGCCCGCGAGGGATACCGTGGCCAGTCGGGGCCGGGGCTCTCTCTTCACCCCCGGGGGCACGGCCCGGGACACTGCCACAGCTTCCACCTCCGGTCCGGGACGCGGACTCGGCCGAAACCCCTGGCCCCGCTTCAGCAGCGCCCCCACCGGGCACACCGACAGCGCCCGGTCGGCGGCAGCCAAGTCTGTATCCCCGAGCCGCCCCGACGGCGCATTGGCCAGCAGACGGGCCTCACTCCCCCGGCCACTGATCACGAACACGTCCTTGCCGTCCGCCTCCCGGCTCGCCCGCAGGCAAAGCCCGCACAGAATGCAGCGATTCGGGTCGAGCACCGCATCGGGATGGCTGGCATCCAGCGGCAAGCGGGAAGCCGCTTGGGGATAAGAGGTCGCCGCGACCCCCAGCGCGCGGGCGGCATCCTGCAGCCGGCAGTCACCGCTGCGCTCGCAACCGGGACAGAAGTGGTTGCCTTGGCTCAGCAGCGCCTCCACCAGGGTTCGCCGCAGTGCCACCAGGGCGGGCGTACGGCTCAACACCTGCATGCCAGCCTTGGCCGGCGTCCCACAGGCCGGCAGCCAACGGCCATCCACTTCGACGGTACACAGCCGGCAGGACCCCTGAGGGTGGAAGTCCGGGTGATAGCACAAGTGAGGGATACGCACCCCCACCTGCCCGGCCACTTCCATCAGCGTCTGGCCTGCGCGAAACGGGCACGCCACACCATCCATGAACACACTGGGTTCGCTCATGTCCTCTCACCCCCTGTTGCCCACGCTTCAGGAAAACCCCGCCGCAGATCCCGCAAGGGATTGGAGGCCGAGCGCCCCAGGCCGCAATGGCTCGCAGGCAAGGCCGCCTCCAGCCGGGCGAGAAGCGCTTCCTCCCCTGGCAGTGGGCAGCCTCCGGCCCGCCGCGCCAGAGCATCCCGCAGCAGGGGCACGCCCACCCGGCAAGGGGTACAGAAACCGCAACTTTCCCGGGCAAAGAACTCGGTAAAGTTGCGCACCACGGCAAGCATGTCCCTCCCCTGCCGGAACACCGTGAATGCGCCCGCGCAGGGGATGTCCTCGAAGGCGAGCCGTCGGCCGAAGCCTGCCGGCCCGACCAGGGTGCCCGAAGGTCCGCCCACTTGCACCGCTCCCGCATCGGGTGCGCCGCAGTCCTCCAGCACCTGGCGGATTTGCACACCGAAAGGATATTCATAGACCCCCGGGCGGGGGCAGTCGCCACTCACAGCCAACAGCTTGCTGCCGCAGGACGCCTGCGTGCCGACCGCGCGGTATCGCTCTGCCCCCTCGGCCACGACCAGTGCCGCCGCCGCAAAGGTTTCCACGTTGTCCACCACCGTCGGCAGGCCCAGGTAGCCCGCCTCCACCGGGAATGGCGGACGCAGCCGGGGCACACCCCGCCGCCCCTCCAGCGATTCGATGAGTGCCGACTCCTCGCCGCAAATATAAGCCCCTGCCCCCATGTGTACGGCGATGTCAAAGCCCCAGCCATCCCGCCCCGGGATGTGCTCGCCCAGCCAACCGTCGGCACGCCGGCGCGCCAGTGTCGCCTCCAGGGCAGGGGCGAGAAACGCATATTCCCCGCGCAGATACACGAAGCCCCGCCGCGCGCCAATGGCCAGGGCACACAGCGTCATGCCTTCGAACACCGCGTCCGCCCAGCCTTGCAGCAACACCCGGTCCTTGAAGGTGCCGGGCTCGCCTTCGTCCGCGTTGCACACGACAATCCGCTCGGAGCCCGGTGCCTGCCGGCAGGCCCGCCACTTCGGCCCGGTCGGAAAGCCGGCGCCCCCCCGCCCCCGCAGCCCGGCCTCGGTCAGCGCGGCAAGGATGCCCTCCGCCCCCATATGCGAGGCGGTGCTCAGCACGCATCCCGCCGCCCCCCTGCGGGCAAGCAAAGGGCCGCGACGCTCGATCCGCATGTCTATCCGGAAGAGTTCGCCGGGCCACTGCTCCACCGCCACCCGCTGCGCGATGAGCGCGGCAATTTCCCGCATCCGGTCACGATCCACCCGGCCCACCGCACGGCCATTGACCAACAGCCCCGGGGCCTGGTCGCTCAAGCCGGTACAACTTGTGGTGCTGACCCAGACCCCCTCGGGATCAGGCGTGTCCGGCATCACCCCCAAGGCGCGGCACAACTCGGCCCGCCGCGCTTCGCTGCCGGCCATGCGGTCCACGATGTTGTCGGAAAACAGAACCCGCCAGTGGCCTCGCGGGCTGAGATAGAGAAAGTGATAAAAGCTGGCGACGGCACGGGCCTGTGCGACCGTCACGCCCAAGGCGTCCGCCACCGCCTGCAGGAGATCGACCGGCAGCCAGCCCGGCCCTTCCGCCTGCACTTGCCGCAACACCTGCAGCAGCGATTCCGCCCCACCGCCGGAGCGGGCAACGGCCCGCCTCACCAGTTCAACCGTCGTTGCGGCAGCGGCCATGGGTCTCACCTCCGGTGCAAACGCCTTGTCGAACAGTTTGCGCCCGGAACCTGGAAAGAACCTAGCTCAAGGTCAACCCTGGCGCGCAGTGTCTCCCGACCCCTCGAAGGCCACCTCGCGCTCCACCCGCGCCACCCGCAAGCGGTAGGCGGCATACCATCGTTCCCGGCCCGCCTCGATTGCCATCCGGTGTCCCGCGTGGGCCCGCCAGGCGGCGATGTCTTCCAGGCTGCGCCAGTAGCTGACGGTGATCCCCAGATCCTCGCGGGCAGACTCGGCGCCCAGGAATCCCGGCTGCTCCGCCGCCAGTTCCACCATCCGCGCAGCGGTTGCAGCGTATCCGTCGTCCCCGTCCGTGCGCACACTGGAAAAGATCACCGCGTAGTAGGGCGGCGCAGGCGTGGTTGCCAGGAGGCTGTTGTCAGTGTCTGGAGGGGGGATGTTCATGGAGGACCTTCAGTGTGGGCGAGGCAAAATCCCGGCGGGCCAGCACCCCGACCACCAGGGTCGTGGCCACCACAAACAGCCAGGGGTGGATGAACCAGCTCGTAGCGGCCAGACCAAAGTAATAGGCCCGAATGCCCAGGTTGAATTCGTCTCCCGAGAAGCTGTTGACCGCACCCAGCTTGGCGGCAAACCGTTCCCGCTCCGCCGCCGGCGCCTGGGGCGGCGGCGCCGCGCCGATGAGGATGGAGAGGAAGTTCATCTGACGCAGAGACCAGGTGAACTTGAAATAGGCGACCACAAAGACGAAAGCCAGGAGGATGAGTTTCATCTCCCACAGTTCGCGGGTTGCTGCGCGGGCGAAGGGTAGCTCCTGGGTGGCGCTGATCACCTTGTCCAACGCGCCCCACACCGCCAGCAGACCGGCGATGATGTAAATGGTGGTGTTGGCGTAAAAGGAAACGCTGCTCATCAGGTTCCCCACCAGCGCGGCATCGGACACCCGCATCTCCCGGGTCAGCATCTGCCGCGCCCACTCCCGCCGATAGCCGTGGGCCACTCCCACCAACCCGCGGGCTCCCAGGCGGTGGTCGACGAAATGGTTGTAGCCCAGCCAGCACAGGGCAAACCAGAGCATCGCCGCCAGATCGATGGCGCTGGCCTGGGCGAGAATCTCCTGCGGCAGGCGCATGCTTCAAACCCCGAGCAGGAATCCCCGCACCAGCGCCACTTGCTCCTCATTCATGAGCATGGGCGCATGCCCCACACCGGCCACCTCCACCAACTGGGCGCGGGGCCCCCGCTCTTTCATCCGCAGGGCCGTATCGCGCAGCAGCAGGTCGGATTCCGCCCCCCGGATCACCAAGGTCGGGCAGCCAATGGCGTCGTAAAGCGGCCAGAAACTCACGTCGCCGGCCAGGAACGCCGTGCGGTAGGGCTCGCCGATCGCCGGGTCGTAGATCATCTCGAAACCTCCGGCAGCCACCGCCCGCACCGAGTACAGGGTGAGGTGCCGCCACTGTTCGTCTGAAAGGGCACCAAAAGGCGCGCTGACGTAGCGGATGTACTTCTCCGCGTCCTCCATGGACGGGAAGCGGGGCGCCGAACCCAGATACTCGCCGATGCGGCGCAGCGAGGCGGCACTGATTTCCGGCCCCACGTCGTTGAGCACCAGCCGGCGGATCGGGCTGCGCGGCTGGCTGGCGAGGATCATGCCCACCAGCCCGCCCAGCGAAGTTCCCACCCAGTCGACGGATTCCACGTCCAGCCGCGCGATCAGGGTAACGAGATCCGCCGCATAGGTCGGCGGCACGTACTCCGCCGCCGCGGCCAGACGGTCGCTGCGGCCCCTGCCGGGAAGATCCGGGCAGATCACCCGATAGTGCGACGCCAGAGCCTGCGCCAGGAAATCGAAATCGCGCCCATTGCGCGTAAGCCCGTGCACGCACACAAGCACCCGCGGATTGAGAGGATCCCCCCACTCCGTATAAGCCATGCGGTGCAGCCCGCTGGGGCTTGAGCACAGCACGGAGCGCTCGCGCATGGGCGGACGGGCGGAGGGCTTTTCGGCAAAGAGCTGGCGCAGGCAGTCGACGATGCACATGGTATTCACCGGAGGGCTCGAGCCGGGGATCATCGCAGAAAACCGCGGAGCGCGTCCAACCCGCCGCCGCTCAGAGCCCGCGCCCGCTGTGCCAGTAGCGGCGGCGTTTGGCCCGGGTTGTCTCCACCTCCAGGCGGGCGCCCGCGCGGATCGTCACGGCGCCATCCAGGTCCGTGCGAAGAATGGCCGTCCCCCGGGCCTGATAGCGGGCGAGAACCTCCCCGTTCGGGTGCAGAAACCGGTTGCGGTAACCCACCGGGAACACGGCCGTGCGTGCATCCACCGCATCCACAAAGGCCGACGTGGAGGACGTGCGGCTACCGTGGTGGGGCACCACCAGCACATCGGCGCGTACACCAGCCGGATCGCGGGCAAGCATCTGCGCCTCGGCAGCCGCCTCGACATCGGCCGCCAACAGCACCACATGGCGGTGATTGGTCACGCGCACGACACAGGAGAGGTCGTTCTCCTTCGCGCCCGCCCCCTCAAGAGCTCCGGCGGGGGGATGCAGCACTTCGAAATCCACCCCGTCCCACGCCCACCGCTGACCCGCCACGCAAGGACGATGGGCGGGGAGAATGCCGCGCAGGAGGGACTCCGCCGGAAGCGAACTGGCGCTCCAGGTCGTGGGCACGGCCTCCAGCACCGATTCGGCGCCGCCGGAATGGTCGATATCCGCGTGGGTAATGATCAAGGCGTCGAGCCTGCTCACACCCTGCCCGCGCAGGTAGGGCAGGATCACCCGGTTGCCGCTATTGGCGTCCTGGGAATATTGGGGGCCGGTGTCGTAGATCAGATCATGGGTGGCCGTCTGGACGTGCACCGCCAGACCCTGCCCCACATCCAGCACGGTGAGCCAGTACTCCCCCGGTACCGGCCGCGGCGGTGCCGCCAGCAACAGGGGGAACAACATGGGCAGACCTGCCAGACGACCGGGTACGCCGCGGGGCAGGAGGAGCGCCAGACACCCCGCGGTCGCCAGCACCACAGCCCAGCCGGCAGGCGCAGCCTGCTGCCAGACCGCAAGCGGCTGACCGGCAAGCCATGTCACCAGCACCATCAGCGCCGCCAGGATGCCGTGGGCGAGTTGCATCAGAACATCGAACGGCGCCACCGCCGCCAACAGCGCCAGCGGCGTGACCAGGAAGGTCACTACGGGGATGGCCACCGCATTGGCGATGGGCGAGATCAGGGAAAACTGTTGGAACATCCCCAGCAAGGCCGGAAGCAGCGCCAAGGTGACCGCCCATTGGCTGCGGACCGCCTGACGCAACCAATGCACCTGCCCGATCTGCCCACTGCTCACGAAGAACAGCACCGCCACCGCACCGAACGACAACCAGAAGCCCGCAGCCGTCACCGCCAGCGGATCCGCCACCAGCACCGCCACCAAACCCAGCGTCAGGACCCGGGAAGGCGATGCGCTGCGGTGGCTCCACATGGCCAGGGCCGCCACGCTGAGCATGAAAAAGGTACGCTGGGCTGGAATACCCCAACCCGCCAGCAGGCTGTAGCCCAGAGCCACCATCCAGCCCACGGCGATCGCCGCCTTTTGGGCAGGCAGCCACAGCGACAGGCGCACCGAACGACGCCAGGCCCAACCCACCAATGCGCCCGCCAGCCCGGCGATCAGTGTGATGTGCATGCCGGAAACCGAGAACAGGTGCGTCAGCCCGGTTCGGTTGAAAACTGTCCAGTAATCCGTTTCGATGGCACGCTGGTCCCCGATCGCCAGCGCCACCAGGATGCCGCGATAGGCCGATTGGGGCAGCGCTGCCTCGAACTGCTCCCGTATTGCCTGTCGGGCGCGCTGCAGCAGCGGCCCCGGCTGCAAGACCAGGGCCTCGAGCCGGACATTCTCCAGCCCCGCCCGCACATAGCCGGTTGCTCCGATCCCCTGCTCGAACAGCCAGGCCTCGTAGTCGAAACCGTGGGGATTGAGATTGCCGTGCGGGCGCTTCAACCGCAGCCGCAATTGCCAGCGCTCGGCAGCGCGCAAGCCGGGTGTCAACGTGCCCTTGCCGTCGCGATACCAGGCAAGCTGCACCACGGGCGGCAGGGGGAACTCCGACTGCTCCACCCGCAGCACAAAGCGCTCCCCCCGCTCAAACGGCTGGGGCAGGCCGGCGATCACTCCCACCACCTGGATATCCCGGCCCTCGAGCTCTGGCGCGAGGCGCTGCGCGAGCAAATGCTGCCCATGCCAGCACCCCCACACAAAGCCCAGCAGCCCAAGGGCTACGGTTACGGCAGGACGGCGGACCCGCCGCCAGCTTGCCGCCCCGGCCGCCGCGCCTGCCAAGGCGAGCGCCGCCCATAGCGCAGACGCGTCCGGCAAACGTGGCTGCTGCTGGCACAACCAGATACCCAGGGCGAAGGCAAGGATGGCAAGACGCATGGCGTCATTGCAGCAGCATCTGCCCCAGGCGGCACGGGCGTATGCCTCAGTTCCATACTACCGCCACCGCTACGCATCCCGTTGCGGACCGATCGCCCCCGGGGATGCATCGCCTATAATCCCGGCCTTCCAGAATTCCACCCTTGCCGGTGCCCGCCATGCCCCAGCCTCCGGCGCTGTTGCGCGAACGACTTGCCTTTTCCCTGCCCAAACCGGGCGCCCGCCTCGATCTGCCCGCCGCAGCCGGCTCCAGCGATGCGCTGGTGCTGACCGAGCTTGCCAAGGGCTGCTGCGCAGGCCGCCTGCTGGTGGTGATCGCCGCAAGCCCGCTGGAAGCGCAGCGCCTGCTGGAAGAGATCGCCTGGTTTGCACCCGATCTGCGCGCCCATCTGCTCCCGGATTGGGAAACCTTGCCCTACGACGGCTTTTCGCCGCACCAGGATCTGATCTCCGAGCGCCTGTCCACCCTGTACGCCATCACCCGCGGCCAGACGGACATCGCCATCGTGCCCGCCTCCACGGCCTTATACAGGCTGGCCCCCCCCGAGTATCTGGCGGCCTACACCTTCTTCCTCAAGAAAGGCGAGCGCCTGGATGTGGAAGGGCTCAAGGCGCAACTCGCTCTGGCGGGCTACCACCACGTCACCCAGGTGGTGAGCCCCGGCGAATTCAGCGTGCGCGGCGGCCTGATCGACCTCTATCCCATGGGCTCGGCCGTCCCTTACCGGATTGACCTGTTCGACGACGAAGTGGAATCCATCCGCACCTTCGACGTGGACACCCAGCGCACGATCTATCCCGTGCCCGAAATCCGCCTGCTGCCCGCAAGAGAGTTTCCCACGGACGACAAGGGTGGTCGCACCCGCTTCCGCTCCCGCTACCGGGAAGTGTTCGAAGGGGACCCATCCCGCTCGCCCATCTACAAAGATGTGTCCGCGGGCATCCTTCCCCCCGGCATCGAGTACTACCTTCCGCTCTTCCACGAGCACACCGCCGTAATCTTCGACTACCTCCCCACCAGCGCCGTCGTATGCCTGCACGGCCGGGTGAGCGACGCCATTCAGGAATTCTGGCGCGATACCCGCAGCCGCTACGACCTGATGGGCGGAGACCGCACCCGCCCCCTGCTGCCGCCCGGTGACTTGTTCCTGAGCGAGGAAGCCTTCTTCGGACGCCTCGGCGCCCTCCCGCGGATATCCCTCGGCATTGCCACCGACAGCGATGGAACGGCCCTGGCCCAACCCCTTCCCTCCATAGCAGTGGAACGGAAGGCCGAAGACCCGCTGGCCCGGCTGCGCGTTTTCCTGGCCGATAGCCCGATACGCACCTTGGTGCTGGCCGAGTCCGCCGGGCGCCGGGAAACAATACAGGAGTACTTGGCCGAGTATCGGCTACGCCCCGCCCCGTGCGCGGATTTCCGGGGCTTCGCCGAGGGCGGCCCCGCGTTTGCGCTGGGTGTCGGCCCACTGTCCACGGGCTTCATCCTGCCCGAGGCTGGGCTCGCCATCGTGACCGAGAACGAGCTCTACGCCGCCACCGCCCGCCCCCGGCACAAGCGGGCGGAAGGACGCAAGGCCAGCGTTGAGGGCTGGCTGCGGGACCTGTCCGAACTCAAGGTGGGTGACCCGGTCGTTCATGAAAGCCATGGTGTGGGCCGCTACCTCGGTCTGGTCCACCTCGATCTGGGCGAAGGCGAAACCGAGTTCCTGCATCTGGAGTACGCCGGCGGCGACAAGCTCTACGTTCCCGTGGCCCAGCTGCAGGTCATCAGCCGTTTCAGCGGCGTTTCTCCCGAATCGGTGCAACTGCACCGGCTCGGCTCCGGACAGTGGGAAAAAGCGCGCAAAAAGGCCGCCGAGCAAGTGCGGGACACCGCAGCCGAACTGCTGGCCCTGTATGCCCAGCGGGCTGCGCGCAAGGGACACCAGTTCAGCTTTCAGCAGCATGATCTGGAAGCCTTCGCCGACGGCTTCGGCTTCGAAGAAACCCCGGACCAGCTATCCGCCATCAACGCCGTGGTGGCGGACATGCAGTCGGGCAAGCCCATGGACAGGCTGGTATGCGGCGATGTGGGCTTTGGCAAGACCGAAGTGGCGCTCCGCGCCGCCTTCGTGGCGGTGGCCGATGGCAAGCAGGTCGCCGTGCTCGCCCCCACCACCCTGCTCGCCGAACAGCACTATCAGAACTTCAGCGACCGCTTTGCCGAATGGCCGGTACGCGTGGCCGAGATCTCCCGCTTCAAGTCAGCCAAAGAACAAACCCAGGCACTCAAAGACGTGGCAGAAGGCAAAGTTGACATCCTGATCGGCACCCACAGAATCTTGCAAAAAGACATCAATTTTGCACGCTTAGGCCTTGTAATCATTGACGAAGAGCACCGATTCGGCGTCCGGCAGAAAGAAGCGCTGAAGAATCTGCGGGCCGAAGTGGACGTGCTCACCCTGACCGCCACCCCGATCCCCCGCACCCTGAGCATGGCGCTCGAAGGCATCCGGGACTTTTCGGTTATCGCCACCGCGCCCCAGAAGCGGCTGGCGATCAAGACCTTTGTTTCCCCCTGGTCCAAGGGGCTGGTGCGGGAAGCGGTGCTGCGGGAATTCAAGCGCGGCGGCCAGGTGTACTTCCTCCACAACGAGGTGGAAACCATCGAGACCATGCGCGAGAAACTGCGGGAACTGCTGCCCGAAGCGCGGATTGTGGTTGGCCACGGCCAACTGCCGGAACGGGAGCTGGAGCGCGTCATGCGCGAATTCACCCAGCAGCGCCACAACATCCTGCTCTGCTCCACCATCATCGAGACAGGGATCGACAACCCCCACGCCAACACCATCATCATCAACCGGGCAGACAAGTTCGGGCTGGCCCAGCTCCACCAGCTCCGCGGGCGGGTCGGGCGCTCCCACCACCAGGCCTACGCCTATCTGCTCACCGACCAGCACGCCAAGCCCACCCCTCAGGCCACCAAACGTCTGGAGGCCATCCAGGCGATGGAAGAACTGGGCTCAGGTTTCTTCCTGGCCATGCACGATCTGGAAATCCGCGGGGCGGGCGAAGTGCTCGGGGAAGATCAAAGCGGCGAAATCCAGGAGGTGGGCCTCAGCTTGTACACGGAGATGCTGAAATCGGCCGTGCGCGCCCTTCAGCGGGGTGAAGAGCCCAATCTGGCGCAGCCGCTGGAGGTGGTTTCGGAAATCAATCTTCACGCCCCAGCCTTGCTCCCCAACGACTACTGCCCGGATGTACACCAGCGCCTGACCCTCTACAAGCGCTTGGCCAACTGCGAAACGGCAGAGGACCTGCAAGCCGTTCAGGAGGAACTGATCGACCGTTTCGGCGAGATGCCCCACCAAACCCAGTGCCTGGTGGAAACCCACCGCCTGCGCATCCTCGCCAAACCCTTGGGCGTTGCCAAGATCGACGCTCACGAGAGCCAGATCATGGTGCAGTTCGTGCCCAACCCGCCCATTGAGCCGATCCGCATCATCCAGCTCATCCAGAAGGACAGGAACTACAAGCTAGCAGGCCAGGACAAGCTGGCCTGGAAGACCTATACCGCCGACGTCAAAGCCCGGGCGAACGCAGTGCGCGCATTGTTCAAACGACTGGGCTGACCCGCCCGGTAGCGCGGAACACTCCGCCTCAGCGCTGCAGGCGGGGGCTGGCGTCCGGAAACAGCTCATACACCTGCGGATTGCCACAGCGGGCTGGATCGGCGCATGCGGGCTTGATCTCCAGCCGATTGCCGCTCACTGTGATCGCCTCAGAAGCAGCACGGATGGGCTTGTGGGCTTCCCGACAGGTGCTGGCATCCATGAAGCGGACAATGTTCTCGTTCTTGCTGAAGGTCACCAGTACCAGATAGGGCGCGGTGCCCGCCGCATACACATCAGTCACCACCACGAAGTCCGCCTTGCACGGGCGCGCTCCGTTGCGCAACTCCACCGGGCCGCTCCAGGCACTCGGCGGATTGAAGGGCTCCGGCTGGTGGAGCACCAGCGTCCTGGACCCGCCGGGCACTTGCAGCGCCGCTTGACTGGAAGCCTTGCCATGCGTGAACTCCAGCTTGCGAAAATCCACACCCTTGCCCGCCTCCCCGGCGCCAACCACCCCCGGCAGCATGGTGGCAGCAAGACCCAGCACAGCACTTACCACGAAATATTTGGAACGCACTCCCATTGACCGCTCCTGATCGCGAAGACTTTGTATTTTGGTAGTTCCCTTTACAGTTTCAAGAATAGGCTCGAACCGCCTGCCTGAAAATGGGAAACTCCTCAGTAGCAAGGCTTTATCGCCTGTTTCGTCGTTTCTTTGCGGCAACTCGTGGCGCCGCGTGCAAGCTTTCGCTCATGCGCAACCGAATCATCGCCGAACACATCCTTTCCGGAATCCGCAACCACGGAGCCAAGCCTTGGTTTCCGGTCTGGCTGGGGCTGGTTTCCCTGGGTCTGACGGTCAGCGCCGCTTTTCCATTCGGGCTGGTACTGGTTGCCGCCGCGCTCGCCGCACCCGCCCGCTGGCTTTCACTGACCCTGCACACAAGCTTGGGCGCCGCGCTCGGCTCAACCATCCTGCTGGCGGTTTTCAGCCAGCTCGGGTGGGAGCAAATTGCTGCCCGCTTCCCCGAATTCGCCAGCACCGCCGCTTACCGTTGGGTGTCCGCATGGGCGGGGGAACTTGGGCTCGTGGCCCTGTTCCTCGTCGCTGTCACCCCTGTGCCCCAAACCGCCTCGGTCGCCCTCTGCGCCTTGGGTCAACCCCCGCTTCTGCCCTCCTTTTTCGCGCTCTGGGCGGGCAAGTTCATCCGCTACGGTTTCTACGCGTTGCTGGCCGCCCGCTCGCCGCAGAAAGCCCGGGCGTGGGCAATGAAATATGGCCTGTGGAAACCCGAAACACCGCGGCTTTGATCAATCATGGGACCAATACCGCCGCCCCCTGAAGCTTGCCTTGGCGCAATTGTTCCAGCGCCGAGTTGGCCTCGGACAACGGGAAAGCCGTTGTGTTGGTGGTGACTGGCACACGACGCAGCAACTCGAAGAAAGAAATCCCGTCCTGGCGGGTGAGATTCGCCACCGAGCGCACCTGGCGCTCGCCCCACAGTAACCGGTAAGGAAACGCAGGGATGTCACTCATGTGAATCCCCGCACAAATGACTACGCCCCCTTTCCGGACAACGCTGAGCGCCTTTGGTAGCAAAGCACCGACCGGCGCGAAGATCAGCGCAGCATCCAGCACCCGCGGCGGAGGGTCGTCCGAGCAGCCCGCCCAGGCGACTCCAAGCTCCCGGGCGAAAGCCTGACTGGCCTCATCACCCGTGCGGGTAAACGCATAGACATGCGCACCTTGGGCAATAGCCACTTGGGCGATGATGTGGGCCGCAGCGCCAAAGCCGTAAATCCCCAGTTGAGGGGCGGTGCCCGCCATCACCAGAGCCCGGTAGCCAATCAGCCCGGCGCACAGCAGGGGGGCCAAGCTTACGGCGTTGCCTGCCTCGGGCAGGGGAAAGCAGAAGCGACGATCCGCCACCGCATATTCGGCATAGCCCCCCTGAAGCTGGTAACCAGTGAACCGCGCCGCATCGCAGAGGTTCTCGCGCCCCTCCTTGCAGTAGGCGCAGCAACCGCAGGTATGCCCAAGCCAGGGAACGCCCACGCGCTGGCCCACGCTCAATTCACCGGCGCAGGAGGCGGAACCAAGCGCGGCGATCCGCCCCACAATCTCATGGCCTGGAATCACGGGTAAGGAGGGATCTGGGAGTTCTCCATCCATCAGGTGCAGGTCGGTGCGGCAGACTCCGCAGGCTTCGACCCGGATCAGAACCTGATCCGCCATCGGCACGGGCACCGGCAGCAGGCGCTGTTGCAGCGGCGCCCCAGGCCGCTCCAGCACCATGGCGCGCATCTCCTTGTTCATAAACGCCTCCCTGAAATAGGCGGCTTACCCCACCTTACTTGTTCGTTGTCGCCCCCGGCTGTAGCGGATAAAACCCTATTACGAACAACCGAGACCGCGTTGACCCGAGTCAACGCCCACCAGGAGAAGGGGATGGACATTGCGATGATGCGGCGGGAAGTGAAACAAAACGGCGATGGTTTTCAGGGTGGGGGTCGGTTAGAATCCGCCGCACGTCAGGGAGAGCCTATGATGCATGCCGGACAGCCTGCGCCTTCGTTCTCGTTGCCCGACGCGGAAATGGAGACTTTCGAACTCCAATCCGTGCTGGGCAAGCTCAATGTCGTTCTCTACTTCTATCCGAAGGACAATACCCCCGGCTGCATTCTTCAGGCCATCGATTTCAGCGATCACGAGTCTGATTTCACCGCCCATGAGGCAATCGTGATCGGTGTCAGCCCCGATGACTGCCTGACCCACGCGGACTTCTGTGACAAGCATGGTTTGTCCGTCCGCTTGCTGTCGGATGAGGAAGGCGAGGTTTGCCGCATGTTCGGGGTGCTTCAGGAACGGCAAGTGGACGGTGTGCTCAAGCAGACGATTACCCGCTCCACCTTCGTGATCGACAAGCAGGGCATCATCCGGCATGCGCTCTATGGGGTGAACCCCCGCGGCCATTCGGCCGAGGTACTGGAATTGGTCAAACAACTGGACTCAGGAGTCACCCATGCAAGTCGCCAAAAACACCGTCGTCACTCTCAACTACCGGGTAACGGACCCGGATGGGACAGTGATTGACGATGGTCAGCACCCCATCGTGTATCTGCATGGTGGCTATGACGGAATCTTCCCCATCATTGAAGAGCAGGTTCACGGCAAGGAGGTGGGCGAGTCTCTGACGGTCAAGCTCCAGCCGGAAGATGCGTTTGGCGAGTACGACGAGACGCTGGTCGTCATCGAGCCGATCTCGCTCTTCCCCGAAAACATCGAAGTCGGCATGGCCATCGAGCGGGTGGCCGATGAAGACGACGAAGAGGAAATGCTCTACCACATCACCGATATTGCCGATGGCAAGGTGGTGCTCGACGGCAACCACCCTCTCGCCGGCGTGGCGATCGTGTTCAGCTGCTCGATCGCTGATGTCCGCGCCGCAACGGCGGAAGAGCTCGCCCATGGGCACGTCCACGGCGACGGCGGCCACCACCACTGAGCTCCACCCGCTCCCTCTGATAGAAGAAAAGCGCGGCCACTGGTCGCGCTTTTCTTTTTGCTCATCCAGCTACGAATGGAACGGCTTCAAGGTATTTCAAACAGGTTGAGGATGCCATCCAGGCCAACGTAGTTGAGCGCGTAGGGCACCTTCTGCTGGACAATGGGCTTGGCACGGAAGGCGATTCCAACACCCGCCGCCTGGAGCATCTTCAGGTCATTGGCGCCATCGCCCACAGCGATCGTCTGTTCAGGGTTCAGACCCGCCAAGTCCCGGCAACGATTCAAGTGCTGCCACTTGGCCTCGCCGTCCAGAATCGGCCCGATGAGCCGGCCCGTCAGGCGTCCGCCCACCACTTCCAGCTCATTGGCGTAGGCCTCATCGAAACCCAGTTGCGCCTTCAGTCGGTCGGTAAAGAACGTGAAACCTCCGGACACCAGCACAGTCCGCAGCCCGGCCGCCTTGAGCCCCCCCAGCAGGCGCTCCGCCCCCTCGGAAAGCCTCAGTCGCTCGTCCATCACCCGCTGCAAGGCAGAGGCTTCCAGCCCCGCCAACAGGCCAACCCGTTCCCGCAGGGAGGCCCGGAAATCCATCTCTCCCCGCATGGCGGCCTCAGTGATCGCGGCCACCTGTTCTTTCACCCCGTGCATGTCGGCAATCTCATCGATGCATTCGATGGTGATGAGGGTCGAGTCCATGTCTGTGACGAAAAGACCGAAATCGCCCAAGCGACGCCCCTCCGGCACATAACCGAAGTCCAGCTCCCGACTGAGGCAGAAACCGCTCAGATCGGCGTGCGCGTCTGCCCCGAGCAAACGGAAGGCTGCAGGAGCAATCTGCTCGATGCTGCTGGCACCGGTCAGCCGGGCAAGGGCCTGGAGGTCGGGCGTGGCAACGTCGCGGCCTTGGACGACCAGATTCATTGGGCGATCCGGTTGGGCAGCACGCCGGCAAGAATATCCCGCGCCTTGAGAATGGCCGTCTCAGTGGTATCCCAATCGATGCAGGCATCGGTAACCGAGCAGCCGTAGCGTAGCGTCGCCAGATCCGTCGGGATGGGCTGGTTACCGGACTCCAGGAAGCTCTCCAGCATCAAGCCAACGATGGAGCGATTGCCTTCTCTGATCTGGTGGACCACGTCGGTCATCACCAGGGGCTGGAGGTCAGGTTTTTTGTACGAATTGGCGTGGGAGCAGTCCACCACGATGTTCTGGGGCAGTTTGGCTTTCGCCAAAGCCTGCTCGGCGATATTGACGCTGACCGTATCGTAGTTGGGTCGCCCGCCGCCGCCGCGCAGCACCAGATGACCATAGGCATTGCCTCGGGTGCGCACCACGGCGGACCGCCCCTGTCCGTTGATTCCCAGGAAGCTGTGGGGCCGCGAAGCAGAGAGAATCGCATTCACCGCCACCTCCACATCCCCATCCGTGGCGTTCTTGAAGCCCACCGGTGTCGAAAGCCCGGAAGACATCTCCCGATGGGTCTGGCTTTCCGAGGTGCGAGCGCCGATGGCCGTCCACGCGATAAGGTCGCCGTAGTACTGCGGCGCGATGGGGTCCAGCGCCTCGGTCGCCGCGGGCAAGCCCAGTTCGTTGACGGCGAGGAGAAACTTGCGCGCGCGCTCCATCCCCTCTTCAATCCGGAACGAATCGTCCATGTACGGATCGTTGATGAATCCCTTCCAGCCTGTGGAGGTACGCGGCTTTTCAAAGTACACCCGCATCACCAGACAAAGCGTGTCCTGCACTTCCCGGGCGAGCGTCTGCAGGCGGCGGGCGTAGTCGTAACCGGCTTCCGCGTCATGGATGGAACAGGGGCCCACCACGATGAAGATGCGGGGATCCTGACGATCCAGAATAGCCTGCAGACTGCGGCGGCCGCTGGCCACTGTTTCCGCGCCCAGGTCGGAAAGGGGCACGCGGGATTTGATTTCGTCCGGAGAGGGCATGAGATCAAACGCGGCGACGTTCAGATCTTCGGTAGTGGCATGGGTCATGGCAAAGCCGGGACAGGCGCCCGAACGGAAAAAAGGGCGATTCTATTGCATTGCAGGGTGGCGCCGCCACGGCGGCAGTCGGTCAGCCCCCTGATTCCGCCCTGCGCCCGCGCAGGCGGGAACTTGGCACCGCCGCCCCGATCACAGGCAGTTCTTGAACTTAGCGGAGAGATCGTCGTGGCCAAACGCAATACTGCACGTTCGGCAGCAAAGAAGGCTGCAACCATCGGCTGGATGGCCCCCCAAGTGATGGCGCTGCGCATCACCCGGATGTGGATGGCCGGGCCAACGCCTGCAGCACGGGAGCGCAGGGAGATGCACCGGATGGTGGCCGAAAAGCAGGCGGCCTCGCAGGAATCCGCCTGGGCCATGAACCGCACGCTGCTAGCGGCCCAGACCACCCTCGCTCGCCAGTGGTGGGCACTTTGGCTACCTGCGGTCGGCCCCAAGCCTGCGTCGCAGAGGCGGACACTCACTGGATTGGGTCTGGCATACCGGATCGCCGATGCGGGCCTCACCCCCTTCAGTCGCAGGGTGCAGCACAACCTTCGCCGCTTGGGCAAGTAGACCGCGCGGAGAGACTGCAAGAGCCGGGGCGATTCCGCTAGACTTCGCCCCCTGCCGGCAGCCGGCGCACTGATTGATTGCTTGACGACCATGCCCACCGCCCCCGAGTTGCTTGCCCCCGCCGGAACCCTGGCGATGCTGGACACCGCCCTCGCCTTCGGCGCTACCGCCATCTACGCCGGCCAGCCCCGGTACTCACTGCGGGTCCGCAATAACGACTTTGGCGACATGGCGGTACTTGAGGAGGGCATGCGCCGCACCCACAGCCAAGGACACAAGTTTTATCTGGTCTCCAACATCTACCCACACGGCGCCAAGATCCGGACCTACATCAAGGACATGACGCCCGCCGTCGCGCTGCGGCCCGACGCGCTGATCATGTCCGATCCGGGGCTGATCCTTCTCGTGCGGGAACAATGGCCCGATCTGCCGATCCACCTCTCCGTTCAGGCCAACACCGTAAATGCCGCTTCCGTGCGTTTTTGGCGGCAGGCGGGCATCAGCAGGGTGATCCTGTCCCGGGAACTATCGCTGGACGAAATCGAAAGCATTCGCCAGGACTGTCCGGAGACAGAGCTGGAAGTATTCGTCCACGGTGCGCTATGCGTGGCCTACTCAGGGCGATGCCTGCTCTCGGGCTACTTCAACCACCGCGACCCCAATCAGGGCACCTGTACCAATTCCTGCCGCTGGGATTTCGGTGTCAATCCTGCACGGCAAGACGCAGCCGGCGACATCTGGCTCATTGAGGAGCGGGAAAAACGTCAGGGCAGTTACATGCCCATCGAAGAAGACGAGCATGGCACCTACATCCTGAACTCCAAAGACTTGCGTGCCATCGAGCACGTGCAGCGGCTGGTGGAGATCGGCGTAGACTCCCTGAAGATCGAGGGCCGCACCAAATCACCCTACTACGTAGCCCGTGCCACTCAGGCTTACCGACAAGCCATCGACGACGCGGTGGCAGGACGGGCGCTGAACCCGGCCCTGCTGGGGCAACTGGAGGGGCTGGCCAACCGGGGCTACACGGATGGCTTCTTCCGGCGGCACGCCCCGGCCGACTATCAGAACTACCTGCGGGGGCACTCGGAAAGCGGCCGCAGCCTCTACGTGGCGGATGTCCTGGCCTATGACGAGAACCGGGCCATGGTGGAAGTGCGGTCCAAGAACCGGTTTGCCGTGGGCGACCGGCTGGAGATCATCCAGCCCGCGGGCAACCGAGAGATCGTGCTCTCGGACATCCGCGATGCACAAGGCAACAGCGTTCCTGCAATCCCCGGCGGCGACCACCGTGCCTGGTTGCCCCTGCCTGCCGACACGGTGGGAGCGTTCGTGGCCCGCTTCCTCAACCCCGCTGCCTGATCCCCCTGCAGGGGCTGCAGCAAAGTAATGCCGATCAGCCGCGACGGGCTTCAAGCACGCTGGTCACGCCACGGATCTCATTGAGCGTGCGCTGCAACTGGGGGACCCCCGCGATTTCTACCGTAAACTGCATGCGAGCGCCGCCGTTCTTGGAAAGTGTATTGACCGCGATCACGTTGATCCGCTCCCTGGAAAATACATCCGAGATGTCCCGCAGCAAGCCCTGACGATCCATCGCTTCCACCACCACGTCCACCGGATAAACGCTCTGCGCCGCACCGCTGGGCGCGGCCTGCCCGCCCCACTCCACCTCGACACTGCGCTCCGGGTTACGGAACACCATGTTGGCAAAGTTGGCGCAATCCAGCCGGTGAATCGAAACCCCCTTGCCCCGCGTCACGAAGCCACCGATGGCATCTGGCGGCGCGGGTTTGCAGCAGGTACCCAACTGGGTGAGCAGGCGCCCCACCCCAACGATCAACACCCGGTCGGACGAATCCCCCGCCCGACTTCGCCGCGGCTGAATGATGGTCTCCTGCGCGGCTTCCGCGGGCGCCTCACGCAACGCGGTCTGGATTGCCCGAGTGCCCAGCTCCCCGTGGCCGGCAGCCAGAAACATGGCATGAGCGCTGCCAAAGCCCAGCTTGCCCGCCAAGTCATCCAGGCTCGTCTGCGTCTGCCCTTCCCTCTGCATTTCCCGCTGGACCAGATCCCGCCCCTGGGCCACCGTCTGCTGCTCGTCCTGGAGCGCGAACCAGCGCTTGACCTTGGCGCGGGCGTTGTGAGTCGCCAGATAACCCGGCGTGCTCAGCCAGTCCCTGGAAGGACCACCTTGCTTGGCAGCCACGATCTCCACCCGCTGACCACTCTGTAACGGGCGGTTCAAGGGGACCAGTTGCCCATCCACCTTTGCACCGCGGCAGCGGTGGCCAAGTTCGGTATGCACTCGGTAGGCGAAATCAATGGGCGTTGCCCCGCGGGGAAGATCAAGCACCCGCCCCTGGGGGGTAAGCACGTACAACGTGTCGTCCAGCGCGGCACGTTTGAAGTGGCTGACCCAGTCCGCCGAATCGGTGATTTCGTCGCGCCAGGAGAGCAACTGCCGGAGCAAGGCAATCTTGTCGTCGTACACCCCGCCACCGACGCCGCTACCCTCCTTGTAACGCCAGTGTGCTGCTACACCGAGTTCGGCGTGGTTGTGCATCTCGTAGGTGCGAATCTGCACCTCCAGCGCTCGCCCATCCCCGGCGAACACCGCCGTGTGCAGCGAACGGTAGTTGTTGCCCTTGGGGTTGCTGATGTAGTCATCGAATTCCTTGGGAATGGGTGTCCAGATCTGGTGCACCATCCCCAGCACCGCGTAGCAATCCTTGACTTCCTTCACCAGCACCCGCAGCGCCCGCACGTCGAAGACTTGGGAGAAATCCAGCTTCTTGGTCCGCATCTTGTTCCAGATGCTATAGATGTGCTTGGGACGACCATAGACCTCCGCATCAATGCCAAGCGCGTTCACCTCCCGCTTGAGCCGGGCAATGGCATCGGCAATGAACTGCTCGCGCTCGATACGCCTTTCATCCAGTTGTTTGGCGATGCGCTTGTAGGTTTCAGGCTCCAGAAAGCGGAATGACAGGTCTTCCAACTCCCACTTGAGTTGCCAGACCCCCAGCCGATTCGCCAGCGGCGCGTAGATGTCGAGGCTTTCGCGAGCAATCTCGGGGCGGCGTTCAAGCGGATGGTCCGCCAGATAGCGCAGGGTCTGCGTGCGGGAGGCCAGGCGCAGGAGCACGACCCGGATATCTTCCACCATTGCCAGGAGCATTTTGCGCAGGGCTTCCTTCTGCGCCATGACCTCCTGCGGGTCCATGTCGCCCCCGGCTTCGGACCGCACCACCGCGCGGGTCACAACCCGCAGGCCATTCAGTCGGCACAGACCCGCCACCAGGGCCGCCACCCGCTCGCCGAAACGGGCGCAGAGCATTTCGTCCGCGTCCGGCAAGCAATCGTGTACAGCGAACAGCAGGGCTGCCAGACGGGTGTCCAGGTCAAGCCGCAGCGCCGAAGCAATCAACGACATGCCCAGCACGTGCTGCCAGACGTCTTCGCCGGTGCCCAGGGATCGCCCGCGGTAAAGGGGGCGGATGACTTCAACCGCCTCCTCGATCTTGCGCCGGGAGACGGCGTCCAGCCCCTCGCACATCTGATCCAGCGGGGCCTGTTCGATACCAGCGGCCACCGCATGAGTCACGGAAACCATGTTCTCCTCCCTCGTTATCTGTCTGCACCGGGGAAAGGCTTCGAGCCGGCCTGCGCCCGGGTTACCACGGCCATACAGGCTGACCGGGGCGACCTTCGGATTATGCCACGCTCTGAAAGCGTGCCGTGGCGCGGTTCCGTGTCGTAGTTAGCGTTGCTGCAACGCACATCTGCGCCCCCTCCTGAACTAAGTAGTTACTGCGACAAGCAAGGCGGGTGCCAGTTCCCCTTTTCGTGACAAATCCCCGCATCTAGCTGACGTGCGGCCCGATGCCAGCCTTTACAATGCACCCCGACCACAACGTTCATTCAGATCCATTGCGATGCTTTCCCGCATCCGTCACTGGCAGCGCCGACGCCTGGCCCAAAGCTTCGAGGTCGATGCTGCAACATGGCAAGCCGTCGAATCGCGCCTGCCATTTCTGGAATACCTGCCGCCGACCGAACGCCAGCGGTTGCGCCAGCTCACCCTTGAGTTGCTGGCGGAGAAGGAGTTCGCCGGAGCCCACGGGCTGACGGTGACGACCGCAATGCGGCTGGGCATCGGGCTGCAGGCAGCACTGCTGGTCCTCCATCTGGGGCTGGAAGCCTACCGCGGCTGGGTGGGTATCGTGGTGTACCCCGGGGATTTCGTCATACCCCGCACGCTGGTGGACGAGGATGGCGTAACCCACGAATTCGACGATGCTGTGCTCGGAGAAGCGTGGGACGGCGGCCCGGTACTGGTCTCATGGCCCGACGACCCGGAGGAACTGGACGGCATCAACGTGGTGATCCACGAGTTTGCCCACAAGCTCGACATGGGCAACGGCGCAGTGGACGGCGTTCCCGCGCTGCCCCCGCACATTCCCGGTGCGCGCTGGAGTGGCGCGTTTCGCGCCGCTTACGAGGATTTCTGCCAGCGGGTCGATGCCGACGAGGAGACGGCGCTTGACCCCTACGGCGCCGAACACCCCTCTGAGTTCTTCGCCGTGATGAGCGAGGCCTTTTTTGAAACGCCCCTGCTATTGCAGGCTGAATACCCGGAAGTCTACGCCTGCCTGCGGGATTACTATCAACAAGACCCGGCCCTGCGCGCCGGGGAGATCCAGAGCGCTCCAACCTGAATGCACACTTCAAACCATTTGCCCGCCGAAGTCTTCGGTGAAGTCATCCGCAATACACCCCTGGTGGCCATTGATCTGGTAGTACGTGACCAGTCTGGCCGCGCCCTGCTGGGAAAGCGCTTGAACCGCCCCGCTCAGGGATACTGGTTCGCGCCGGGCGGCCGCATCCGCAAGAACGAAACCCTGGACGCGGCCTTTCTGCGCCTCACCGCAGCCGAATTGGGACAGCCGATTCCCCGCAGCCGCGCTCGCCTCCAGGGCGTATGGGACCACATTTACGAAGACAACGTGCTGGGAGCACCGGGCTACGGCACCCACTATGTTGTGCTCGCCCATGAGCTATGGGTGGACGCAACCGCACTCCAGCTCCCCACCGAGCAGCACGACGCCTATCGCTGGCTGAGCGATACCGAGATACTGGCAGATGCAACAGTGCACCCCAATACCCAGGCGTACTTTCGGCATACCGGCGTGTGAGTGCCCAGATGGATGCTGCCGTTCAGGCCGCCATGGCCCGCTGGCCAGACGTACCTGACTGCTACGGATGGCTGCACCTGGATGCCCGGGGGCAATGGCGCATCGGACCGGAACGCGCGCCCATCCAGCACCCCGGACTGCGCGCCTTCATTGGCAGAAACTACGCACACGATGTCCAAGGCAATTGGTTCTTCCAGAATGGCCCGCAGCGAGTGTTCGCGTCCCTCGAAGCGGCCCCCTGGATACTCACCCTGAACGATTGCAACACAGGTCTCGTCACCCATACCGATGTGCGTGTCCCGCCCCCTGAATCCCTGTGGCTGGGTGACGATGGCCGGATATACGCGCCCTCGCCCCTGGGACCAGCGTCCATTGACGACCGGGATCTGCCGACCGTGCTGGAGCTGCTGATGGCGGGCGCCCGCCCCGATGATCCTGACACCTGGGTGGAGGCGTGGCAGGAGCTGGCCCCAACCGGGCGCATCAGCACCCGGCTATGGGATCGGCCGGTTTCCCTCTGCCGATTCAGAGACGATCCCGCAATCCCGCTGGGCTTCATCCGCGCCCCCTTGCCCGAGGACGAAACACGGTGAAACTCGAAACCTGGCTCGCGTTTCTCATCGCCGCCTGGGCGATCAGCCTTTCCCCCGGCGCTGGAGCCGTTTCGGCGATGACCGCCGGCTTGCGGCACGGCCTGCGCTTTGGTTACTGGAACACCATCGGCCTGCAGCTTGCGCTGATCCTGCAAGTGGCCATTGTCGCCGCCGGGCTGGGCGCATTGCTGACGGCTTCCGAATGGGCCTTTGAATCCATTCGCTGGTTTGGCGCCGGCTATCTCTGCTGGTTGGGACTGCAACAATGGCGGGCGCCCGCAAGCCGCATGGAGGCGCTGACCGCGTTGCCCAAGGAGACGCGGCGCCGGCTGATTCTGAGGGGATTTCTGGTGAACGCCGGGAACCCGAAGGCCATTGTTTTCATGCTGGCAGTACTGCCCCAGTTCATTGACCCGGCCCGGCCACTGCCCGCCCAATACCTCGCCATCGTGGCCACCATGGTGGCAGTAGACATGCTGGTGATGGCGGGCTACACCGGCCTGGCCGCCAAGGTACTGCGTTACCTGCGGGAAGAACGGCACGTCCGGCTGCTCAACCGTAGCTTCGGCGGCATGTTCATCGCGGCGGGAATTGCACTTGCCATGTTTCGCCGGTCGCCCGCGGGAGCGTAATCCCCAAATGACAAAGGCGGCATCCGCCGCCTTTGTGTTGGTCGTGCGTCGACCAAGCGTGCCGCTCAACCGCGTCCGTAGGTATCCTCGAACCGGACGATGTCGTCCTCGCCAAGGTAAGAACCCGACTGGACCTCGATGATCTCAAGGGGCAGCTTGCCGGGATTCTCCAGCCGGTGGGTCACCCCGAGCGGGATGTAGGTGGATTGATTCTCGCCGAGCAGGCTCACTTCTTCACCCCGGGTGACGCGGGCTGTGCCCCGCACCACAATCCAGTGCTCTGCCCTGTGGTGGTGCATCTGCAAAGACAGGCATGCACCCGGATTCACTACGATGCGCTTGACCTGGAAACGGTCGCCCGCGTCGATGGAGTCGTAATAACCCCATGGCCGGTAAACCTTGCGATGGTTGTTCGCCTCGGGCCGCTGTTCGGATTTCAGCCGGGCCACGATCTTCTTCACATCCTGGGTCCGGCTCTTGCTGGCCACCATCACCGCGTCCGGCGTTTCCACGACCACCACGTCGTCCAAACCCAGGCAGGCCACCATGCGGCTGTCGGCAAACACCAGGCTGCCGTTGGTGTCATGGAGCATCACGTCGCCCCGGGCAACGTTGCCGTGCTCATCCTTGGCGGTAACCTGCCACAGGGCATCCCAGGCCCCTACATCGGACCAGCCCGCGGCCAGCGGCATCACGCAAGCGGGTGCCACCGGCTCGGCATCGTCCACCAGACGTTCCATCACCGCATAGTCAATGGAATCGGAGGGGCACGCCAGAAAGGTCGCTTTGTCCACCCGGAAGAAATCGCTGTCTGCCGTGCCGCCTTCCCAAGCGGCCCGGCAAGCTTCAAGAATGTCGCTCCGGTAGCGGCTCATTGCCGCCAGCCAGACGCTCGCCTTCATCATGAAGATGCCGCTGTTCCACAGGTACTCGCCACTGGCCACGTAAGCCTCGGCGGTGGTCAGATCGGGTTTCTCGACGAACCGCTCCAGCTTCTGCACCCCGTGATCGTCAAGGGGCCGGCCGGCCTTGATATAACCGTACCCGGTTTCAGGCCGGTCCGGCACGATGCCGAAGGTCACCACCGCGCCCTGCTCCGCCTGCCGCGCAGCACGCGTGATCGCGGACTGGAAAGCAGGGATGTCCACGATCACATGGTCCGCCGGCATGACCAGCAGCACCGGATCCCGACCCTCAGCGAGGACAGCCAGCGCCGCCAGCGTCAGCGCGGGGGCCGTATTGCGACCCACCGGCTCGAGGATCAGCCTGGACGCGGCGCACCCTGCCTGCCGAAGCTGCTCGGCGGTGATGAAACGGTACTCCTCGTTGCAGACAACGAGGGGATGGGACGAAATTTCGCCTTCGCCGCCAACCCCGTCCAGCCGATGGGCAGTCGCCTGAAGGAGGGAGAGGTCGTCGGCCGTCAACGGCAACAGCTGCTTGGGATACTGTTCGCGGGAAAGGGGCCACAGCCGGGTGCCGGAACCACCAGAGAGGATTACGGTTTGAATGGTCATCGTTCGCGGAAGACGGATGGAAAAAGTTCGCCTCGCTCGCCGGCAACAGCCCGCCGGCCAAAGCGCAGTGAAACGTACATAGAAACCAGCGTACCTCGAAGGCATTATCGCACGGGCAAACAATCTCCCCTGTGGCGGCCACCCGGCATCGTGCGACGCTCCCGGGCCCTGACGGGCTAGAATGTCGCACCTTCACCCAGATTTATCGCCCTTATGCCAAGGAAGCTCCTGTTGCCAACGCGAAGCGCTTTCCGCCTGCTAGCCGGCCTCGTCCTGTTGTCCCCCGTTATCGGCATGACCGCCGATGAGGTTAAGCCCCGTGGCACGCTCGTGGATTTCGCTGCAGAGGCCAGCCGCACTGCGGCAAACGACCTGGGCCGCGCCACCGTGTTCATGGAAACGGCGGGTTCGGATCCTCGAGCCGTCGCCCGGAAAGTCAACCAGGCCATGGCAGCAGCTATTGAGACCGCAGGTGGCTATCCGGGGGTCAACACGCGGAGCGGTGGCACCTACACGCATCCGAACTACGGCAGTAACGGCAATCGCATTGAATCGTGGCGCGTCCGCTCCGAACTCCAACTGGAGTCTCGCGATCTGCCCGCCCTTTCCGAACTCCTCGGCAAGCTTCAGGCACAGCAACTGGGAGTCAGCGGCTTGAACCTCGAGCCCGCGCCGGAAACGCAGTTGCAAGCTGAACATCAAGCCACCCTGGAAGCCATCGAGGCCTTCCGCCGCCGTGCCAAAGCGGTGGCAGACGCATTGGGCAAGCCTTTCACGATCAAACAGATGAATATCCAGACCCAGGGGCGAACGCCCGTTTACCCCCGCGCGCGCATGGTGGAGATGGCCGTCAGTTCGGCCCCCGCCCCTGCGCCGATCTCGGCCGGAGAATCGAAAGTCGTGGTCAGCATCCAGGGCCAGATCGAAATCGCTCCGTGAGGGCAGTCCTCGCGACCTTGGGGCTGAGCGTCCTGTGTGCCTGCCTGCCCTTCCGGGATCCAGCGGTGGTCAGTTATCGCTGCGCCTCGGGAACCACCTTGTTCGTTCGAGGTTCTGACGACGGAAGTGGCGTCAGCCTCTTTCTGGATGAACGGGAAATTCCCCTGCTGGCTGTGGCTCACCGCCCGGGCCAATTCAGCAACGGAAACATGAGCTTGTGGCTAACCACTGGCCGCGCAACACTGGAAATCGGCGGCCGGCCGGCCCATGTGGATTGCCGGGCGCGGCCAACCCACTGAGAAACGAAAATCTTGATTGCCCTGATTCAACGCGTGACGCAGGCGCGCGTGACGGTAACCGAGCGGGAAACTGGCGCTATCGGCCCAGGCCTGCTCGCCCTCATCGGAGTTGAGAAGGATGACACCACCCGCAATGCGGACCGCCTTCTGGAACGAGTGCTCACTTACCGTGTATTCGCTGACGAGGCAGGACGCATGAACCGCTCGCTGACCGACGTGGGGGGCGGCCTGCTGCTGGTACCCCAGTTCACCCTGGCAGCCGATACCCGCAAAGGGACCCGCCCGGGCTTTTCCACCGCCAAGGCGCCAGACGAAGCCCAACACCTGTTCGAGTACCTGCTTGCCTCCGCGCAGCAGGCCCACTCGCCTGTAGCAGCAGGTGAATTCGGCGCTGAGATGTTTGTCAGCCTGACCAATCATGGCCCGGTCACCTTCTGGCTCACCGCTTAGGCTCGGGCTGCTCCTGCTCCTGCTTGCCATTGCCGGCTGCTCCTCGGCACCGCCCCGAAAGCCCGTGGCGAGGCCCGTGCCGAGCCGTACACCGGTGGTGATCGCCGATCACTCCAAGGCGCAGGAAGTGGTCTTCTACGCCCTCAGCCTGATCGAGACCCAGTACCGCTTTGGCGGCAACAACCCGGAAGCCGGCCTCGACTGCAGCGGGATGGTCAGCTACGTATTCCAGCAAGTCGCGGGCGTCAGGCTCCCCCACAATGCAGCCCAGATTGCCCAAGTCTCCCGCCCCATCGACCGGGATGAACTGCGACCGGGGGACCTGGTGTTTTTCAACACCAACGGACAGCCGTTCTCCCACATGGGCATCTTCATCGGCGACAACCGCTTCGTCCATGCTCCCAGCTCCCGGGGGCGGGTACGGATCGAGCACATGCACAGTCGCTATTTCGCGGATCGTTTCATCGCCGGCCATACCCTGTTTGTCCGCTAAACCCGCCCAGTTGGTTCAAAGCCCTTGCGTCAGTTCCCGGCTCTTTGCATAGTGCCGCCCTTTCATCACCGATCTCCCCCATGCTCGTACCCATCGAACAGCGCCTGGCCGAAGAACTGGGCGCCAATACCCGCCAGATCGACGCGGCCGTTCAGCTTCTGGACGAAGGCGCCACGGTTCCTTTCATCGCCCGCTACCGCAAGGAAGCAACCGGAGGGTTGGACGACACCCAGTTGCGCCTGCTGGAGGAGCGCCTCGGATACCTGCGGGAACTGGAGGCACGGCGCAGCACGATACTTGCCAGCGTAGCCGAGCAGGGAAAACTGACGCCCGAACTGCAAGCGCAAATTGCCACCGCCGATTCCAAGCAACGGCTGGAAGATCTGTACCTGCCTTACAAACCCAAACGCCGCACCAAAGCCCAGATTGCCCGGGAAGCCGGGCTTGGCCCCCTTGCGGCCGCGCTACTCGCGGACCCGAATCTGGACCCGGCCACCGAAGCCACCCGGTACGTGGACGGAGAGAAAGGCGTAGCGGATGCCAAAGCGGCGCTGGATGGCGCCAGGCAGATCCTGATGGAGCAATTCGCCGAAGATGCTTCGCTATTGGGACGCCTGCGCGAGTACCTTGAAGAGCACGCCCTGCTGGTCTCGACACTCGCGCCCGGCAAGGAGGCGGAAGGCGCCAAATTCAGGGACTACTTCGATTACCGCGAGCCGATACGGGATATTCCCTCCCACCGTGCCCTCGCCCTGTTCCGCGGCCGCAACGAAGATGTCCTCCGTCTCGCCCTGAAACTCCCGGAAGAATTGCAGGATCCGCCCACGACCGCCTCCCACCCCTGCGGGCGCCTGGTAGCCAGCCACTTTGGCCTCCGGGATGCGGGCCGCCCCGCCGACCGCTGGCTGCAAGAAACCGCGCGTTGGGCGTGGATGGTCAAAATCTCCGTGCATCTGGAGCTTGAGCTCACCAGTGCATTGCGTGAGCGCGCCGAAGAAGAAGCCATTCGTGTGTTTGCCCGCAATCTCCACGACCTCCTGCTGGCCGCCCCCGCCGGTCCCCGGGTCACCTTGGGCCTGGATCCGGGATTGCGCACCGGTGTCAAGGTGGCGGTGGTAGACCGCACCGGCAAGCTGCTGGAGACCACTACGATCTATCCCCACGAGCCGCGCCGCGACTGGGATGGCGCCGTACGCACGCTCGCCACGCTTGCCCGGAAACACGGTGTCGAACTGATCAGTATCGGCAACGGCACAGCGTCCCGGGAAACCGACAAGCTCGCCGGGGACGTCATCAACCTGCACCCGGACCTGGGCTTGACCCGGATTGTGGTTTCCGAAGCCGGCGCCTCCGTCTATTCCGCATCCGAACTGGCTGCGCGAGAGTTCCCTGATCTGGACGTCAGCCTGCGCGGCGCGGTATCCATTGCCCGTCGCCTGCAAGATCCCTTGGCCGAATTGGTGAAGATCGACCCCAAAGCCATTGGGGTTGGGCAATACCAGCACGACGTATCCCAGTCTCGCCTGGCACGGGCTCTCGACGCAGTGGTGGAAGACTGCGTCAATGCCGTGGGCGTGGACGTCAACACCGCGTCAGCGGCCTTGCTGGCCCGCATATCGGGGCTCAATGCCACGCTGGCCGGCAACATCGTCGCATACCGGGACGCCCACGGCCCCTTTGCCGACCGGGAAGCACTCAAGCAAGTCCCCCGCCTGGGTGCCAAGACCTTCGAGCAAGCTGCCGGCTTCCTGCGGGTAATGGCGGGCAGCAACCCGCTGGATCGCTCAGCCGTTCACCCCGAGGCCTACCCGGTGGTCGAACGTATCCTCCGCGACATTCAGCGCGGTATTCGCGAAGTGATTGGCGATGCCCGCACCCTCCGCAGCTTGGAGGCCAAGCGCTTTGCAGATGAGCGCTTCGGCTTACCCACCGTGCAGGACATCCTAAAAGAACTGGAGAAGCCGGGGCGCGACCCCAGACCGGAATTCCGCACCGCCACGTTCAAGGAAGGCGTCTCCAGCATCACCGACCTGCGTCCCGGGATGCTCCTGGAAGGGGTGGTAACAAACGTCACCAATTTCGGTGCGTTCGTGGATGTGGGGGTACATCAGGACGGACTGGTGCATATATCAATGCTCGCCAACCGTTTCGTCAAAGACCCCCGTGAAGTCGTCAAGGCCGGCGATGTGGTCAAGACCAAAGTGCTGGAAGTCGACGCAGCGAGAAAGCGCATCGCCCTCACGATGCGACTGGATGCGCCCCCCCCTGCACAGAGCGCCAAGCCCGCCGCCATGACGACACCTCGCAAGGGCAAACCGGAGTCATCGCGCGGGCCTCATCGTGACAGCGCGGGGGACAGCGCGATGGCGGCGGCTTTCGCCCGACTTCACGGCACACGCTGATCGGCCCGGCGAGCGTGTTGCGGCCGAAGCAGTTTTTTGCATTTCTGCTCCAGCCCCGCGGCGTGAAGCCGTTTACTGTAGCCGGGACACAACAGTGCGCCCGGCCATCGCGGGAATAGAGAGGGTTTGATGCCACTGACTGACAAAACTCACACACGGCTGAAGGGATTTCTGTCAGAATTTGGTTTGTGCATTGCAACATCACCATGGGTTGCAAGAACAAGTCTTCCGTGCCTAACTCTGCGCATTCCTATATCCAGCGGCAGTTCCGTCTGCCGTCCCCAACCGATGAGCCCGGACTTTCCGCGCATCTCACCAATCGGTTTACATCATGCATGAAAAGCACTATCTGACCGCGCTCTTCGAGCCGAAATCCGTCGCCATCATTGGCGCTTCCGAACGCGAAAATTCGGTAGGCGCCATCCTGATCCGGAACATGCTGGATGCTGGCTTCAAGGGCAAGCTCTACGCCGTTAACCCGCGACATGAGGAAATCTTCGGGGTGCCCTCCTACGCCTCCGTCGAGGATATTCCCATCCGCCTCGATCTGGTCGTGATCGCCACCAAAGCCCAGACGATCCCTTCGATCATGGACGCCTGTGGTCGTGCTGGCGTCAAGGCTGCAGTCGTGATCTCTGCCGGGTTCTCGGAAACCGGCCCGCGAGGTGCGCTGCTTGAGCGCTCGGTCATCGAAACTGCCCGTCGCCACCGCATCCGCCTGATCGGCCCCAACTGCCTGGGCCTGATGCGCCCCGAACTCGGGCTGAACGCCACGTTTGCCAAAGGGAAGACCAAGCCCGGTTCGATCGGCCTGATCTCTCAGTCCGGCGCGCTCTGCACTTCGATTCTCGACTGGGCGGCGGCCAACGGTGTGGGCTTTTCAAGCGTGGTTTCCCTCGGCGGCTCCAGTGACGTGGATTTCGGAGAAATCCTGGAATACATGGTGACGGATCCGCGTACCGAGAACATCTTCCTCTACGTCGAGGGTATCAAGCAGTCCCGGCGCTTCATGAGCGCCCTGCGCGCCGCTGCGCGGGTCAAGCCGGTGCTGGTGATGAAGGTGGGGCGGCATCCGGCGGGCTCCCGGGCCGCGCTGTCGCACACCGGGGCCATGGTTGGCTCCGACGATGTCTTCGATGCAGCCCTGCGCCGTGCCGGCGCCATCCGGCTCTACAACGTTGGTCAGATGTTCGCGGCAGCCGGTGCGCTCACTGCGCATTTCCGCCCCAAGAGCAACCGCCTGGCGGTGATCACCAACGGTGGAGGCCCTGGCGTGATGGCAGCCGACCGGGCTGCGGACCTGAGTATCCCGCTCGCAACCCTCTCCCAGGAAACGGTGAACAAGCTCAAGGAGTTTCTGCCACCGCACTGGTCCCACAGCAACCCCATCGACATCATCGGTGACGCGGACCCGGAGCGCTACCGTAAAGCGCTGGAGGCCTGCATGGCCGACGACGGAATCGACGGTGTGCTGGCCATCCTCACGCCCCAGGCGATGACCGACCCCACCCGGACAGCCGAAGTGGTCGTCGAAGTTGCCAAGGAAATGCACAAGCCTCTGCTCACCTGCTGGATGGGAGAGCTGCAGGTTCAGGAATCCCGGCTGCTGTTCCGGAACGCCGGCATTCCCAACTTCCGTACGCCGGAACCGGCAGTGGAGCTCTTCTCCCACATCAGTAACTTCTACCGTAATCAGAAGCTGCTGATGCAGACGCCGGCCTCCCTGTCGCAACTGGAGCCTCCCAGTGTCGAAAGTGCTCGGCTGATCATTGAAACGGCCTTGGCCGAGCGCCGCAAGACCCTGAACGAGATGGAGTCCAAGGCCCTGCTGGCGGCCTTCCGCATCGCCATCGCGCAGACCGTCGTGGCGCGTTCTGCCACTGAAGCCATGGTGTTGGCGGAAGAAATCGGACTCCCGGTGGCGATGAAAATCGACTCCCCACAGATCCTGCACAAGAGCGATACCGGCGGGGTTCGGTTGAATTTGAGCACGCTGGCTGCAGTGCGCTCGGCTTACCAGGAGATCCTGGAAGAAGCCAGGCGGAATCGTCCGGACGCCATCATCAACGGCGTGGCCATCGAACCGATGGTGGTCAAACCCAACGGGCGGGAGTTGATGGTAGGTGTCGTCAGGGACCAGGTCTTTGGGCCGGTCATTACCTTTGGCGAAGGGGGTACCCGGGTTGAAGTCCATAAGGACCGGGCCGTCGCACTCCCCCCGCTGAACAACTTCCTCGCCTCGGACATGATTCGCTCCACCCGCATCGCATCGATGCTGGGCGAGTTCCGCTCCATGCCGCCCATTGACATGGACGCCCTGGAACTGGTGCTGATTCGCATCTCTGAAATGGTGTGCGAACTGCCCTGGATCAAGGAACTGGACATCAACCCGCTGATCGTGGACGAGAAGGGCGCGGTTGCCGTGGATGCCCGTATCGTGGTGGACAACATCTCCCCCACCCACGACAGCTACGACCACATGGCGATCCACCCCTATCCGTCGCATCTGGTCACCAAGTGGACACTGCCCGACGGTCGGGAAATCTGCATCCGGCCAATTCGACCGGAAGATGCGGAGCTGGAAGCGGATTTCGTACGCAAGCTTTCGGCCCAGACCCGCTATTTCCGTTTCATGAACACGCTGAAGGAACTGCCCACGACGACTCTTGCTCGCCTGACTCAGATCGACTACTACCGGGAAATGGCTTTCGTGGCCACCCAGGTGGACGACAACGGCGAAGAGGAAGAATTGGGTGTGGCGCGTTACGCGGTCAACATCGACAACGAATCCTGCGAGTTTGCCATCGTGGTGCTGGACAACTGGCAAGGCTCGGGGCTCGCACGCAAGCTGATGAGCGTGCTGATTGAAACTGCTCAGGACCGTGGCCTGAAGTACATGAACGGCATCTTCCTGTCGGACAACGATCGCATGCTCAAATTCGTGCAGAACCTCGGCTTTGTGCTCAGCAACGACCCCGAAGACAATAGCATCAAGCACGGGGTGCTGGCGCTGCAGGGGCTGTAAGGATCGGGTGCCGGCCCCAGGGCCGGCACCCAAGCCTGCCGCGGCAACGACGTTCAGACCGTGAGCGCGATTTCCCCGTGCTCGAAAACGAACAGGTCCACCCCGCCAGTGGCAAAACGCTTCAGGTCTTCGGCTGCAGCCCTTCCCTCAGGACTTTCCAGTGCTGCATGCAAGGCGGCTTTGCTGTCGAATGTCAGTATTGCCGCCATGTAATAGGCCGAGCAATTCCCCAGTTCCACCACGCTGCCGCGACTCACCTCATAACCCCGCAGACCGGGAATCTGGCTTGCCAAGGGAGCATGTACTTCCTGGTAGTAGCGGTCAAAGGCCACCTTGTCGCGGGGCCGCCTGTACAAGGCAATCAATTTGGCCATCTTGTCCTCCTCCTTTATCCTCTTCGCCTGCTGGCGAATCCACGCCCTCGTCGGGACGCTTGCACTGCGCAGTGAAACTACTATAAGAGCTTGCGCCGCTCGCCGCACAGTCCGTTAGTAGTAACCCGGAGCCAAAGAGGGCCAATGACGCCTATCCGCCCATCCAGGAATCCCCCGTGAACGACAACCAGAACCCCCCTCAACTGATCTCTTTCCACGGTCTGCCCGCCTTACAACTACGCTGCGCTGACGGCGCACAGGCGGTGATCACGCTGCACGGGGGACACCTGGTCTCCTGGATACCCGCCGCCGGCGGTGAGCGGCTATACCTGAGCGAAACATCCGCCTTCGACGGTCGCCAAGCCATTCGTGGCGGCGTTCCCGTGATCTTTCCCCAGTTTGGTCCAACCGGACCACTACCCCGGCATGGTTTTGCTCGCACATCTGCCTGGAAACTCGAGGGCATTCGGCAGGAGAAAGAGTTTGCGCTTGCAACGCTGACGCTCGACGACGATGAAACCACGCGCCAGATCTGGCCGCACGCATTTCACCTGGAACTCAGCGTGGGAATCGGTGGCGACCGGCTGGATATGGAACTTGAAGTGGAGAACCCAGGTGCCCACGCCTTCAGTTTCACTTCGGCGCTACACACCTATCTGCGTGTGGCAGAGGTGGAGAACATCCTCCTCGAAGGGCTCAATGGCACCCTCTACCAAGACCAGACCAAAGGGAACAAGCTGGTACGGGACACCGGCGTTGCCCTGACAGTAGAAGGAGAAGTGGACCGTATCTACCAGGACGCGCCCCCTACCCTGCTGCTGCGCGACCCCGGCCGGCCTCTTGGTGTGCACAGCGAGGGATTCACTGACACCGTTGTTTGGAACCCGTGGGAAGACAAGTGCGCGGCACTGAAAGACATGCCAGCCCGTGATTTCCGGCACATGCTGTGCATCGAAGCCGGTTGTATCGCCACACCAATCCTGCTCGAACCAGGAGCAAGCTGGTTTGGGCGGCAAACGCTGATGGAATTGCGAAACTCTTGAAAGGCCCCGGCTGGTCTCTGTTCATTCCCTCCCGCTGTTGTCTGGCGCAATTGTCAAGGTCGCCAGCGGCACCCACCAAGTGTCAGCTTCTAGGAGGCCAGCAAACTGCTCGTTCGACTGGTCACGCGATCTCCGAATCAACGCGTCGACGCGAATTGTGAATCGCCCCGGTTATTGCGGAGGCTCCAACTCTTGAGAAGATGGAGCCATGCATCGCGAGCGCTTCGGGATTGAGCCAATCTGCAGGGTGCTGCAGGTTGCCCCGTCGGCCTGCCATCGTGCGGTAGCCCGTCGGCGCGATCCGGCCTTGCGCTGTCTGCGAGCCCGTCGCGACGACGTGCTGGATGGGCGCATCGTGCGAATCTGGGAGGCGAATCTGCAGGTGTATCGGGCGCGCAAGGTGCGACGGCAATTGCAGCGCGAAGGCTTCGAGATCGCCCGTTGCACGGTCGAACGGCTGATGCGGGCCAAGGGGTTGCGTGGTGCGACGCGGGGAAAGGTGCAGCGGACCGCTCAGCCGGATTCGGTTAAGCCGTGTCCACTCGACCACGTCAATCGCCAGCCCGTCCTCGACGCCTTGGAGCAGGCCCTCCGGGCTCGCCAGCCTGAACGCAACGCCTTGATCCATCATAGCGACCGCGGTTCGCAGTACGTCTCGATCCGATATGGCGAGCGTTTGACAGAAGCGGGTATCGAGTCGTCGGTCGGCAGCCGTGGCGACAGCTACGACAATGCGCTAGCCGAGACCATCAACGGACTGCACAAGGCAGACGTCATCCACTGGCGAGGGCCCTTAAAGAGCGCCGAAGCGGTCGAGTTGGCTACCCTCGAGCGGGTCTCATGGTTCAACCATCACCGCTTGCTTGAGCCGACGGGATACATTCCCCCGTGGAAGCCGAGGCAGCCTACTACCGCAACCTGAGCGAGCAGGCGGTCGCACCCTGACTCAAACAAAACTGCCTTCACGAAACCCGGAGCGATTCATATTTGCCGCCACCCAGCCCAGAAGACCAAGTCGCCCGGGACGCCTGCGGACACAGGATGCAAAGCGACCAAGCAGACCACCACCCTGTCGGGTTCTGGTTTTATGGGCACCCTGGGCGCCCCTACACCAAAGGGGAAGGACACGTCTGTTGCATGATTGCAACACCCAGAAACACCCTGAAAACCGCATGCCAACGCATAGAAACACCGGGCAGCAGCCGAATCAAGAACCGGAGAACCTGCCCCGAATTCCCAATCTGCGGCAACAAAAAACCCGCCTGGTCAGCGGGCTACAAGCATTCTTGGCGGAGAGGGTGGGATTC
>DAITAZ010000060.1:0-13110 GCA_036824045.1 Rhodocyclaceae bacterium | reverse complement strand
CCACCCCACCCCCCACCAACCCTCCCACTCCCCTACAATTCGGCCTATCGCAGCACGGCGGGCCGGATGGCCCTGGCCGATGACCTATTGCCCCGGAGGAGAGAGCCATGCAGGACCGTTTGATCATTTTTGATACCACCATGCGCGATGGGGAGCAGAGCCCGGGCGCTTCCATGTCGCGGGAGGAGAAACTGCGGATTGCGCGGCAACTGGAGCGCTTGCGGGTGGATGTGATCGAGGCGGGGTTTGCTGCCGCTTCGCCCGGGGATTTCGAGTCGGTGAAGGCGGTGGCGGAGGTGGTGAAGGAGTCCACCGTGTGTTCGCTGGCGCGGGCCAACGACAACGACGTGCGCAGGGCGGGCGAGGCCATCCGTCCGGCGCGGCGGGGGCGCATCCATACTTTCATTGCCACCAGCCCGATCCACATGGAAAAGAAGCTGCGGATGCAGCCGGACGAGGTGGTGGAGGCGGCGGTGGCGGCGGTGCGTCAGGCGCGCGGCTTCACGGACGACGTGGAGTTTTCGGCGGAGGACGCGGTGCGCTCGGAGATGGATTTCCTGTGCCGCATCTTCGAGGCGGTGATCAAGGCGGGTGCCACCACCATCAATGTGCCGGACACGGTGGGCTACAGCATTCCCGCCCTGTGGGGCGAGCGCTTGCGCCAGTTGATCGAGCGGGTGCCCAATTCCGACAAGGTGATCTGGTCCACCCATTGCCACAACGATCTGGGCATGGCGGTGGCCAACTCGCTGGCGGCGGTGATGGCCGGCGCGCGGCAGGTGGAGTGCACCATCAACGGCCTGGGCGAGCGGGCGGGCAATGCCTCGCTGGAGGAGGTGGTGATGGCGGTGCGCACGCGGCGCGACGTGTTTACCTGCGATACGGGTATCGACGCCACCCAGATCGTGCCGACCTCGAAGCTGATTTCCCAGATCACCGGCTATCCGGTGCAGCCGAACAAGGCGGTGGTGGGGGCCAATGCCTTTGCCCACGAATCCGGCATCCACCAGGACGGGGTGCTCAAGCACCGGGAAACCTACGAGATCATGCGGGCGGAGGACGTGGGCTGGTCCACCAACCGTCTTTCTCTGGGCAAGCTCTCCGGCCGCAATGCCTTCCGCACCAAGATGCAGGAGCTGGGCACCGAGTTCGCCAGCGACGAAGCGCTCAACGCCGCCTTCGCCCGCTTCAAGGCACTGGCGGACAAGAAGCGGGAGATTTTTGACGAAGACCTGCAGGCGCTGATGTCGGACGAGGTGGCAGGCCCGGCGGGGGAGCGGTTCAAGCTGGTGTGGATGGGCTTCGCTTCCGAGATGGGCGAGACCCCCCGGGCCAAGGTGACGCTGACCGACGGCGGTGTGGAAAAGCGCGCCGAATCCGAAGGCTCGGGCCCGGTGGATGCGGCTTTCAAGGCCATCGAGGCCGTGGTGGAGAGCGGCACCCAGTTGCTGCTCTACTCGGTCAACGCCATCACCAGCGGCACCGATGCCCAGGGCGAGGTGACCGTGCGCCTGGCCAAGGATGGCCGGGTGGTCAATGGCCAGGGGGCGGATACCGACATCGTGGTGGCCTCCGCCAAGGCCTACATCAATGCCCTGAACAAGGTGTTCTCCGGCAACACCCGCCTCAACCCGCAGGCGGAGACGGTCTGAAGGCCGTGGCTCAGGCCGCCGGGGCGCCGCCGCCCTGGCGGGAGGGCCGGGTGAGCTTGGCGTAGGCCAGGCACAGGCCGAACCAGGCGGTGGCCAGCACCACCTCGGCCCAGGCAAGCTGGGCCGACCATCCGGGGTCCGAGGTGGCCCGCACCAGGCCTTCGCCCAGGTAGCCCAGGGCGAGCAGGGAGGACCACTGGTAGGTGTAGCGCCGCCCCGCCAGCGTGCCGCGCAGGGCGGCCAGCAGGGGCAGGGCCTTGAGCACCAGCCAGGAGCCGCCGGGCCGGATGGGCGCGAGCCAGAGCTCCCAGGCCACCAGCAGGGCAATGAGGGCGATCAGGGTCAGGCTGGCAAGCCAGACGAGGCGTTGGGGCTGCATGGGGGCTCCGTAGGGTGGGGCGTTGTCAGCGGGCAAGCTTGAGGGCGGTTTCCGCCAGCCGGCGGCCCAGGGCCATGGCCAGGGTGCGTTCGTCGGCGGTGGGCTCCGGTTGGCCCTGGTCGCCCGCCACATGGCCGGCGCCGTAGGGCGAGCCCCCGCCCTGGGTGGTGTGCAGGGCGGGCTCGGTGTAGGGCAGGCCCACCAGGATCATGCCGTGGTGCAGCAGCGGCACCATCATGGTGAGCAGGGTGCTCTCCTGCCCGCCGTGCTGGCTGGCGGTGGAGGTGAACACGGCGGCGGGCTTGCCGGCCAGGGCGCCACGGGTCCACGCCGCCACGGTGCCGTCGAGAAAATACTTCAGCGGCGCTGCCATGTTGCCAAAGCGGGTGGGGCTGCCCAGCGCCAGGCCGATGCACTCTTCCAGATCCCGTGGCTCCACGTAGGGGGCGCCCGTGTCCGGTACTTCCGGGGCGACCGCCTCGCACACGGTGGACACCTTGGGCACGGTGCGCAGCCGGGCCGTCACGCCGGGCACCTGTTCCACGCCGCGGGCCACCAGCCGCGCCAGATTGGCCACGGCGCCGCGATGGCTGTAATAGAGGATGAGGATTTCCTTCATGGTGCTGGGCGTTTGTAGAATCGCGGGATTATAAGCCTCGCCACTGCCTGCCCGCCTTATGTCCCGGCCCTTCGCCCGCGCCCTGTCCGCCTTTTCGTCCCCGACCGGGGCCCCGCCGTGGCGGGCCCGCCCGGCGGCCCTGTGGGCCTTTCTGCAGCGGGTGGGGCGGCGCTACCGGCTCATGCGCAGTTCGCAGGTGGCGGGCAGCCTGGCCTTTACCACCCTGCTTTCGCTGGTGCCCATGGTCACGGTGGGTCTGGTGATCCTGAGCAAGTTCCCCGTCTTCAACGCCGTGGCGGAGGCCCTGCGGGGCTTTCTGCTGGAGAACCTGCTGCCGCAGAAAGCCGGCGAGGTGATCGCCAAATACACCCTGCAGTTCACCCAGAAAGCCGCGGGGCTGACCCTGCTGGGCAGCCTGCTGCTCTTCGTCACCGCCTTCATGACCATGCAGACGGTGGACCGGGCCTTCAACCAGATCTGGCAAGTGGCGCGCAACCGGGCGGTGCTGCAGCGGGTGCTGGTGTACTGGGTGCTGCTCACCCTGGGGCCCCTGGCGCTGGGGGCCAGCCTGGCGGCCACCAGCTATGTGGTGAGCGCCTCCCTGGGCTGGGTGGAGCAGGCCTCGTGGCTGCGCGGGGTGCTGCTGCGGGGGTTTTCCTGGATCGTGCTGGCGGCCCTGTTCGGCTTTCTCTACTTCGCGGTGCCCAACCGGCAGGTGGCCTGGCGCAGCGCCCTGATCGGCGGGCTGGCGGCGGGGGCCGGGTTCCTGCTCATGCAGCGGCTGTTCGGCTGGTATCTGGTGAGCTTTCCTTCCTACACCCTGATCTACGGCGCCTTCGCGGTGGTGCCCATCTTCCTGCTGTGGCTCTACCTGTCCTGGTCCATGGTGCTCATCGGCGCGCTGATCGCGGCGGAACTGGATGATCCCCCCACCGGCGTTGCGCCCCTGCCGGACTTTCCGGGGCGCGAAGGGTGCGCCGCCATGCTCCTGCTGGCCGCCCTGGCGCAGGCCCAGGCCGAGTCGGCGCAATGCACCGTCCCGGCGCTGGCGGGCCAGGCCCGGCTGGACCAGCCCGAGCTGCTGCGCCTGCTCCAGCGCATGGAAGCGCGCCGCTGGGTAGTGCGCACCGAGCAGGGCGGCTGGGTCCTGCTGCGCCGGGCCGAGGACATCCGCTGGGGCGAGGTGGTGGGGGCGTTCCTGCTTGACCTGCAGGGCTGGCCGGCCGTGGCCGGGAGCGAGGAGTGGTCCCTGCGCGAGGGGCTGGCCCATGCCCTGGCGGAGGCGCCCGAGGCGGCCCGCCCCGTGACCGCTTTTTTCGGTGCCCGGGCGCGGCCGCCGGCCGCCAAAGCCTGATATTCCCCTTCCCGCCGCCATGGGCGAACGGGATAATTCCATTGATTGAAAAAAATCCGTCGGGGTTGGGGGGGCCGGAAGGGCTCCCGCTGGCCCCGGGCGGAGTCGGTGTGGCGCCTGGTGGGGGGTGCCATTTTGAGGTCGGCAGGCCGCGCAAGGGGCTGGAGAGCACCGCGTGGCGCGTAAGGGGTCAGGAAATGGGGATGGAAACGAGGGGCGTGCCAGCCGTCGGCTGGCTGGTGGTGTGTGGCCTGAGCGGGGCGGTGTCGCCGGGCTGGGCCCAGGATGACGGCGCCGATGCGGCGTATTTTCAGGAACTGCCGGTGGTGCTTTCCGCCACCCGGCTGTCGCAGAACCTGGCGGACGTGCCCGGCGCGATGACGGTGATCGACCGGGAGATGATCACCGCCTCCGGCGCCCGGGAAATCGCCGATTTGCTGCGGCTGGTGCCCGGTTTCCAGGTGTCGATGAACCAGGGCACGCCCATTGCCACCTACCACGGTTTCACCGGCTACGTGTCGCGGCACATGCAGGTGCTGGTGGACGGGCGTTCGGTGTATTCCTCCAGCTACCTGGGCGGGGTGGACTGGAACGCCCTGGGCGTGCTCATGGACGACGTGGAGCGGGTGGAGGTCTTCCGCGGCTCCAACTCCGCCGCCCATGGCGCCAACGCGGCGCTGGGGGTGGTGAACATCGTCACCCGCCATCCGTCGCAGAGCCGCGGCGGCCGGGTGAGCCTGAGCCGCGGCGGCGACGGGGTGCGTGATGTCTCGGCCCGCTACGGCTGGGGCGGGGAGGGGCTCGATGCCCGGCTCTCCGCCGGCTACCGCTCCGACACCGGCATCCAGGCCTACCACGACACCAAGCAGGTGCGCTTCATCAATTTCCGCGCCGACAAGCAGGTGACCAGCCGCGACGAACTGCAGGTCCTGCTGGGCGCCACCCACAACAGCTTCGAAGCGGGCCTGACCGGCTACAAGGACGGAGACTTCCAGCCCGACCACGCCAAGCGCTTCCGCAGCCACTTCGAGCAACTGCGCTGGCGGCGGGTGCTGAGCCCGGAGGAGGAGTTCTCCTTCACCTTCCACCATCAGTTCGAATCCAACAACCAGAACTTCTCCGTTCCGCTGCCGCGGCCCTTCAACGCCATCTTCATCGACTACGGCGGCGCCACGGACCGGGAGCACCTGCAGTTCGAGCACACCCTGGGGCTGTGGTCCGGGGCCCGCCTGGCCTGGGGCGCCGAAGCCCGGCGCGACGCGGTGAGTTCGGTCTACCAGTACACCTCGGACCGGAAAGTGGTGTCGATGATGAAGCGGCTCTTCGGCAACCTGGAATGGCGCCCGGCCGAGCAGTGGCTGATCAACGCCGGCGCCATGCTGGAGAGCAACAGCATCGGTGGCACCCACTCGGCCCCCCGGCTGTTCCTCAACTACCAGCCCAGCCCCGAGCACACCTTCCGGATCGGCACCAGCAAGGCCTTCCGCATTCCCACCGCCTACGAGCAAACGGGCCTGACCCAGTACCGCTGGCGCACCATCGTGCTCGACCAGCGTTTCGGCGGCCAGGGTTCCCTCTCGCCCGAAATGGTGCGGGCGCGGGAGGTGGGCTACCTGGGGGATCTGCGCCGCTTCAACCTGACCGTGGACGTGCGCGTCTTCCGCGAGCATCTGGACGGCCTGCTCGGCCAGTTGGTGGTGCAGTTGCCCAAAGGCTCCGAATCCCAGCTCCTGGACGAGACCGCCCGGGACAAGTACTACTCCTACATCAATCAGGGCCGCTCGTCCCTGCGCGGGCAGGAGCTGACCCTGCGCTGGAAGCCCCAGCCCCAGACCCTGGTGTGGCTGGGCGCGGCCCGCCTGCGCGCGGAATCGGACGACACCGACCTGCGCAATTCCGTGCCCCGGCGCAGCTACACCGTGCTCGCCTCGCACCGTTTCGACGAGCACTGGTCGCTCAGCGGCACCTACATTCGTTCCAGCGATTTCACCTGGCCGGCGGATGGGGACCCGGTCCAGGCCTTCCGCCGTACCGACCTGCGCGCCGCCTACGCCTTCCGCCTGGGCGCCACCCGGGCGGAGCTGGCCTTCACCGCCCAGTCGGTGGGCGACCGGTATCAGGAGTACCGCCCGGCCTACCGCTTCGGTCGTCGCAGCTTCCTGACCCTCAACCTGGACTTCTGAGTCCGGAGCACCCGTGGGCCCACGCTGCGCCTGTCCTCCCCTTTCGCCGCGCGGCCGCGGCCTGCGGTGCGGCCGCTAGCCCTCGTCCGGCTTGCCGCGCTGGCCCGCCGCTGGGTGCTGGCGCTGGCGCTTCTGCTCTGTCCGGCGCTGGCAGCGGGCGGGGTCACCCTGGTGCTGTCCCAGGCCCAGGGCGGGTATGCGGAAGCCGGCGCCGCCTTCCAGCAGGAACTGCAACGCCTGGGCGTGCGCACCCCGGTGACGGTGCTGGAGCGCCCCCAGTTTCAGGCGCAGGGGGCCAATGGCAGCCAGTTGCTGGTGGTGGTGGGGCTGCCGGCGCTGGAAACCGCCCTGGCCCAGGAGCCCCGCCTGCCGGTGCTGGCCCTGCTGGTCTCCCGCCCCGCCTTCGAACGCCTGGTGGCCGCGCGGGGGGGCGGGCGGCGCGTGTCCGCGGTCTTTCTCGACCAGCCCCTGGCGCGCCAGCTTGACCTGATCCGCCTCACCCTACCGGAGGTGGGCCGGCTGGCGGTGCTCACCGGCCCCGATTCCCGCGACTGGGGCGAGCGGCTGACCGCCCTCGCCGGCGAGCGCCGGCTGCGCCTGCAGCAGGCGGAGGTGAGCGCCGAGCCGGACATCTACCGCGCCCTGGAGCAGGTCCTCCACGGCGCCGGCGCCCTGCTTGCCCTGCCGGACCGGGTGGTGTCCAACCCCGGCACCATCCAGAACCTTCTGCTCACCGCCTACCGCCACAAGGTGCCGGTGGTGGGCTTCTCTCAGGCCTATGTGCGGGCCGGGGCGCTGCTGGCCGTGCACTCGTCCCCGGCCCAGATCGGCGCCCAGGGCGCGGAACTGGCCCGCCATTTCCTGGCCCAGGGGCAACTGCCCCTCGCCCAGCACCCCCGTTACTTTGCCGTTTCCATCAATCACCACGTGGCGCGCTCCCTCGGCCTCAGCCTCGAACCCGAGACTGTCCTGCTCGAGCGGCTGATGCGCCAGGAGCGAGAGCCATGAGCGCCCCCGCAGCCGGCGGGGTGCGCGCAGCCCGTCGCGCACCGATGTCCGGACGGGACGGGAGGGCGCAGCCACGCGCCCCCGCCCGGCCGCCCGCAGGGGGCGCGATGCCTCCCGGGGGGAGGAGGCCGCATCGCGGCAGGAGGACAGACCGATGACCCAATGGGGAATCCGTGCCCGGGTGCTGCTGGTGGGCGTGTTGCCCGCGCTGCTGCTCAGCGCCCTGCTGGGCACCTACTTCATCAGTTTCCACGTGCTGAAGCTGGAAAGCATGCTGCAGGAGCGGGGCCAGGCCATCGCCAGCCAGGTGGCCGCGGCCAGCGACTACGGGGTGTTCTCCGGCAACCGCGAAGCGCTGCAGGCGGCGGCGAACGCCGGCCTGAAAGGGCCGCCGGACGTGCGCGGGGTGCTGATCCTGGGGGCCAGCGGCGTGGTGCTGGCCGCCAGCGGCGAACTGGCCGCCCATCCGGTGGGGCAGCGGGCGCTGCTGGAAGAGAACGGCGCCCTGCGCTTTCGCGCGCCCATCCGCAGCGCCCCGGTGTCCCTGGAGGATTACCTGGACGACGGCATCAAGCCGGCCACGGCCGGGGCGGAGGACCAGGGCACGGTGGTGGTGGAGCTTTCCCGCGATCTCCTCGCGCAGGCCCAGGCGGAGTACCTGATCGACAGCGTGCTCCTCACCCTGGCGGTGGTGGGGGTGGCGGTGATCCTCGCCTACCGCATGAGCGACACGGTCAGCCGCCCCATCCGCGAGGTGGCGGACGCGGTGCAGGCCATCGGCGGCGGGCGGTTGCACACCCGGGTGGCGGTGGGCGCGGGCGGGTCCCTGAACCGCCTGGCCAGCGGCGTGAACGAGATGGCCCAGCGGCTCGAAACCAGCCGCGCGGGGCTCATCGACCGCATCGAGGAGGCTACCGCCGAGCTCAAGCGGCGCAAGGAAGAGGCAGAGCAGGCCAGCGTCGCCAAGTCCCGCTTCCTGGCCGCCGCCAGCCACGACCTGCGCCAGCCCATGCACGCCCTGGGGCTCTTCGTGGCGGCGCTGGCGGAGCGGCGGCTGCAGGGCACCGAAGCGCATCTGCTGGGGCGCATCCAGGCCTCGGTGGAGGCGATGGAAACCCTGCTCGACGGCCTGCTGGACATCTCCAAGCTGGAGGCGGGCGTGGTGGTGGCGGAAATCCGGGACGTGCACGCCAACCGCGTGCTCAACCACATCCGCACCGAGTTTTCCGATCTGGCGGCGGCCCGGGGCCTGCGCTTCCGGGTCATGCCCTGTTCCCTCACCCTGTTCTCGGACCCCACCCTGCTCACCCGCATCCTCACCAATCTGGTGTCCAACGCCCTGCGCTACACCGAGGCCGGTGGCGTGGTGGTGGGCTGCCGCCGCCGCGGGCCGACGGTGCGCATCCAGGTCTGGGACAGCGGCGTCGGCATCCCCGACTGCTCGCTGCAGGAGATCTTCCACGAATTCGTCCAGCTCCATAACCCGCAGCGGGACCGCACCAAGGGCATGGGGCTGGGCCTGGCCATCGTCACCCGCCTGTCCAGCCTCCTCGGCCACCCGGTGGGCGTGCGCTCCCACCCCGGGCTCGGGTCCGTGTTCTGGGTGGACGTGCCCCTGGGCAACCCGGCCCGGGCCAGCCAGCTCGAGGTGGAGCCGGTGGCGGTGTGGAACCCCTTCGAGGACCGGCTGGTGGTGGTGCTGGACGACGACCAGATGGTGCGCGACAGCATGGAAGGGCTGATGGAGGGCTGGGGCTGCCGGGTGATCGCCACCGCCAGCGCCGATGAGGCCGCCACCATCATCCGCGAATTCGGGCAGGAGCCCGACCTCTTCCTGTGCGACCTGCGGCTCACCGCCGCCCGCGACGGGCTGGACATGCTGGACCGGATGCGCGCCGAATTCGGCACCCGCATCCCCGGCGTGCTGATCACCGGCGACACCGGCGAAGAGGTAGTGCGCGTGGCCGAAAGCCGGGGCTACCCCACCCTGCACAAGCCGGTGCGCCCGGCCCGTCTGCGGGCCCTGGTGCAGCACCTGCTCACCCGGGACGACGACGAGGAGGGCGAATGAACGTCCGCCCCGGCTTGACAGCGCCCCCGCGGGCACCGCATCTTCTCGCCTCCCCGGCCCAGTGCCGCCGTTGTCCGGAGCCGTCGCCTTGAATCCGCTCGCCCCTCTGCTCACGCCCGACCACATCTGCCTGGACGTGCCCCTGGCCAACAAACCGGCGCTGTTCGCGCGGATCGGGCAACTCATGGCCGAGCGCCACGGCCTGGGGGCGGACTACGTGGCCCGCAGCCTCGCCCGGCGGGAACACAGCGGCTCCACCGGCGTCGGCCACGGCGTGGCCATCCCCCACGCCCGGGTGGCCGGCCTGCCCCGGGCGCTGGCCGCCTATGTGCGCCCCAGCAAGCCCATGCCCTTTGCCGCGCCCGACGGCCAGCCCGTCACCGACATCCTGGTGCTGCTGGTGCCGGACCCGGGCGTGGCGGAACATCTGCACCTGCTGGCGGCGGTGAGCGGCATGCTTGGCGACGAGGGTTTCCGCAGCCGGTTGCGGGCCAGCACCACGCCCGAGGCCGTGCTGGCCCTGATCAGCGCCTGGCCCGGGCCGGCCGCGCCCTGAAGGGCCGCCCGCCGGGCCGGTGGCGGCCTCAGGCGGCGGGCGTTTCCCCCGCCACGATCTCCACCACCTGGCCGGCAAATGCCACCTTCTGCCCCGGCCGCAGCTTGGCCCGCTTGCGGCTTTCCGTCTGGCCGTCCACCTGCACCTGGCCCGCGGCCACCGCCATGTGGGCGGCGCCGCCGGAGGGCACCAGGCAGGTGGCCTTGAGCAGATTGTCCAGGGTGATGTAGTCGCCGCGCACGGCAAAGGTGATGGTCATGGCAGGCCTGCGGATGCTTGAGGGGCCCGCAGCATAGCACCCGGCGGCGCCCGCCCGGCCCCCGCACCCGAATTCAGCGTAGCATTCGCCCCCTATGGCCGAACCACAGCTTGCCCCCGTACCCGACATCGCCGCCACCGCCCGCCCGGCGGGGCGGGCCGCGCCCTTCCTGCCCATGTCCCGCGCCGAGATGGACGCCCTGGGCTGGGACGCCTGCGACGTGATCCTGGTCACCGGCGACGCCTACATCGACCACCCCAGCTTCGGCATGGCCCTGGTGGGGCGGCTGCTGGAATCCCAGGGCTTTCGCGTCGGCATCGTCAGCCAGCCCGACTGGCACTCCGCCGAGCCCTTCCGGGCCCTGGGCCGGCCCCGGCTCTACTTCGGCATCACCGCGGGCAACATGGATTCCATGGTCAACCGCTACACCTCCGACCGCAAGATCCGCTCCGACGACGCCTACACCCCCGACGCCGCCCCCAACCGCCGGCCGGACCGGGCCGTGACCGTCTACGCCCAGCGCGCGCGGGAAGCCTACCCGGGCGTGGCGGTGGTCATCGGCAGCATCGAAGCCAGCCTGCGCCGCATCGCCCACTACGACTACTGGTCCGACAAGGTGCGCCGCTCCGTGCTGCCCGACAGCAAGGCGGATCTGCTCCTCTTCGGCAACGCCGAGCGCGCCCTGGTGGCGCTCACCCACCGCCTCGCCGCCGGCGAGCCCATCGCCAGCATCCGCGATCTGCGCGGCACCGCCTTCATGGCCAAACCCGGCTGGCGCCCCGGGCCGGAGTGGTCGGAACTGGATTCCACCCACCTGGATACCCCCGGCCGGGTGGAGGCGCATCCGGACCCCTACGCCGCCACAGCCCGCGCCTCCGCCAGCGGGGGGGCAGACGCCCCGGCCTCGCTCCCGGCCCAGCCCCTGCGCTTCATCTCCCGCGAAGCACGCCGCGCCGCCCGCGCCCACACGGTCATCCGCCTGCCGGGCTTTGAAGCGGTCAAGGACGACCCGGTGCTCTACGCCCACGCCAGCCGCGTCTTCCATCTGGAATCCAACCCCGGCAACGCCCGCGCCCTGGTGCAGGCCCACGGGGAGCGGGACGTTTGGCTCAACCCGCCGCCGGTGCCCCTGTCCACCACCGAGATGGACTACGTGTTCGGCCTGCCCTACGCCCGCCAGCCCCACCCGGCCTACGGGCGGGCGCGCATTCCCGCCTGGGACATGATCAAGTTCTCGGTCAACATCATGCGCGGCTGCTTTGGCGGCTGCACCTTCTGCTCCATCACCGAGCACGAGGGCCGCATCATCCAGAGCCGCTCCGAGGGCTCCATCCTGCGCGAGATCGAAGAGATCCGCGACAAGACCCCCGGCTTCGCCGGCCACATCACCGACCTGGGCGGCCCCACCGCCAACATGTACCGCCTGGCCTGCAAGGACCGGGCGATCGAATCCGCCTGCCGGCGCCTCTCCTGCGTCTATCCCGGCATCTGCGAGAACCTGGGCACCGACCACGGCCCCCTCATCGCCCTCTACCGCAAGGCCCGCCGGATTCCCGGCGTCAAGCGCATCAGCATCGGCTCCGGCCTGCGCTACGACCTGGCCGTGCGCTCGCCCGAGTACGTCAAGGAGCTGGTGACCCACCACGTCAGCGGCCTGCTCAAGATCGCCCCGGAACACATCGCCGAAGGCCCGCTGGCCAAGATGATGAAGCCCGGCATCGGCGCCTATGAGCGCTTCAAGACCCTCTTCGAGCGCGCTTCCCGCGAGGCCGGCAAGAAGCAGCACCTGGTGCCCTACTTCATCGCCGCCCACCCCGGCACCACGGATGAAGACATGCTCCAGCTCGCCCTCTGGCTCAAGGCCAACGGCTTCCGGCTGGACCAGGTGCAAACCTTCCTCCCCACCCCCATGGCGCTTGCCACCGCCATGTACCACAGCGGCAAGAACCCCCTGCGCCGCATCGGCCCCGGCGGCGAAGTGGTCGAAACCCCCCGCACCGGCCGCCAGCGCCGGCTGCACAAAGCCTTCCTCCGCTACCACGACCCGGAAAACTGGCCCCTCCTGCGCGAAGCCCTGGTCCGCATGGGCCGCAGCGACCTCATCGGCAACCGGGCCGAATGCCTCGTGCCCCGGGGCGAGCGCACCGGGCCAGCGCCGCACCGGGGCAAGCGGCGGGCGCACTAAGCGCAGCCGTCGTGTGCCGCTGGGATTTCTTGCGTATTATTACGAGTGTAATAACGAACGAAGGCCCGCCATGCATGCGCTGAAGCTCACCCAAATTGGCAACTCCGTCGGGCTCGTCCTGCCCAAGGAGGTCCTCGCCCGTCTCAAGCTGGAGAAGGGCGACACCGTTTTCCTGACCGAAGCCGCCGACGGGCTCACTGTCACCCCCTACGATCCTGCCCTGGCCGAGCAGGTGGACGCCGGGCGGGAATTCATGCGCGCCTTCCGAGACACCTTCCACGCCCTGGCCAAGTAGCAGGCCGTGGACTGGCGCTGGCTGGACCAGCGGGCGTTGCGCCTGCTGCACGACGAAAGCATCTCCCTCCACGGTGGCGCGCCCGGCCTGCGGGATGAAGGACTGCTCTACTCCGCCCTCGCGCGGCCGCTTCACCTGATGAACTACGGTGCGCCCGACCATGCCGATCTGGCCGCCGCATACGCCTACGGCCTTGCCCGCAACCACCCCTTCGCCGATGGCAACAAGCGCACCGCTTTTCTCGCCATCGGCCTGTTCCTCCACCTGAACGGCTACCGGCTCGTCGCCCCTCAGGCGGAAGCCACCGCCGCCATCCTGTCCCTGGCCGCTGGCGAACTCGAGGAAAGTACATTGGCCGCCTGGGTGCGGGCGCGGGCGCAACCGAGGTAGGGCAGACGCTACCCCGCGCCCAGGCGGAACCCGACCCCCGCCTGGCACCCCGCAACCACAATGGCCCACCGATGACATCGGCGGCCCACCCATCTCAATATGTCAGAGACGAACCAGCCGCGTAGGGCGCAATAGCCGCAGGCGTATTGCGCCGCATGT
>DAITAZ010000059.1:0-13152 GCA_036824045.1 Rhodocyclaceae bacterium | reverse complement strand
GCCACCATTTCCAGCAACTTGACCCGGGCCATCTTTGGCTTGACCAGTACCGCCTTGCCATTATCATCAACACCGTGCAACGCAAAGACGTTCTTGGCCGGATCAATTCCTACCGTGAAAATACTCATGGATTTCCCCTTTCGAGCGAATGATCGTGCGTGGAAACTTAATCATGGCAGCTCATGCTGCCGGCGGCTTACGCCGCTGGCTCGGGACGGGGAAGTCCCTTTCATTCGTCAGCGATCACGAGATTGCCGGAGGGATTGGCAGTGAATTTGGTTGATTGCCCACTCACATTGCCGACGCAGATTGACGCAGCGCTGTGAGGCGTTGTCGTTCTTGGAATTCAAGATGAGCACCCAAAATTTAGATTTGGATGAGATTCATGGACGTGTCGAAGCCGCCATCGATCCGCTCGGCTTGTTCGCCCCGATCGTACACGCGCAGCTGGCGTGGCTTGCCCATCCGGAAGAATTGGCGAAGACACTGACCCAAGCATCCGGATTGGCGTGGCAGTTGGCTGCCCACAATTGGCGGCGGTCGCTGGGGTTGGTGGCGGAGGACGTGATAAGCCCCCATGGAGACGACACCCGCTTTTCCGACCCCGTGTGGCGGCAATACCCGTCCTTCGATGTGCTTAAGGAGAACTATCTGGCGTTGACACATCAGATGCAGGACATGCTTTACGAGACCCCCGGGCTATCGAATCGGGAGAGGCGGCGTGCCGCTTTCTGGTGGCGGAAATGGCTCAATGCCATGGCTCCGACCAATTTTTTCTGGACCAATCCGGTGGCGATCCGCAAGTGCGTGGAAACCGGTGGCGACAGTTTGCGGCGGGGGATGCAGAACCTCCTTGCGGATCTGCGGGCCGGCAATGTGCGGATGACCGATCCTGGCGACTTCCAGGTTGGGCGCAATCTGGCCATGACGCCGGGGGCCGTGGTCTTTCGCAATCGGTTGTTTGAACTCATCCAATACCGCCCCACCACGGCTTCGGTGAGGGAAACGCCGGTCGTTCTGATCACGCCTTGGATCAACCGCTATTACATTGTTGATCTCACTCAGAAGAAAAGCTTGGTACGTTACCTGCTGGATCAAGGCTTCAGCGTGTTTGTCACCAGCTGGAAGAATCCGGGTGCTGAAATGGCCGCCACCCAGTTCGAGGATTACCTGACAGAAGGCGTCATTCCTGCAATCGATGTGGCGAGGGCGGTGACAGGAGCAGCACAGGCGCACGCGGTCGGTTACTGCATTGGCGGGACCTTGCTGGCGGCGTATATGGCCTGGGCCCATGCTCGCTATGGCAAGAGTGAACAGATGCCAGTAGTCCATTGGACATTGTTCACTACGCTCGTGGATTTCCACAAGCCGGGCGACATCGAGGTCTTTATCGATGAAGCGAGTATCGCGTACATCGAGGCAGGGATGAAGCGCCAAGGTTTCCTGGACGGCTCTCAGATGGCTGCGGCGTTTCGGCTCCTTCGTTCCAATAGCCTCATCTGGCATTACGTGGTGCACAGCTATTTGTACGGAGAAAAGCCGCCGCCCTTCGACGTGCTTTATTGGAATATGGATACCACGCGGATGCCGGCTGCCATGCATGGCTGGTATTTGCGGGAGCTTTATCTTCGCAACAGATTGATTCGCAAGGGAGGCGTGAACTTGGCGGGAGAGTCGATCGACCTTGGCCGTATCACGCAGCCGCTGTACTGCGTAGCGGCGGAAGATGACCATATTGCCCCCTGGCGTTCCGTGTTTCGGATCAACAACCTGGTAAATGCTCCCAAGCGCTTCGTGCTCAGCAGCAGTGGGCATATTTTGGGCATCATCAACCCCCCGGTTAAACCGCCCAAACGGCATTATTGGGTGGCTGAGGCTCATCGTTCGGAAACAGCGGAGAGCTGGCGTGACCGGGCCGGTGAGCGTAACGGGAGCTGGTGGGAGGATTGGGTGGACTGGTTGCACAAGCGTTGCGGAAACATGGTGGATGCTCCCGGGGTTGGCAACGCCAGTTTTCCGGAACTGCTCACTGCGCCTGGCAGCTATGTGCTGGAGCGTTGACGTCCTGTGAGGGGGCACGACGAAAGGAGGTTCTCGCTACCGCCTCTGTCGCCGCGCTGGATACTGTTGGGGGAGGTGGTGGTCGCGCTGGGCGCCGGTGTTTGGCTTGCGGGCCAGCCCGGTTGGGATTGGGGTCGGGCGGTTCTTGTGCTTTCAGTGCTCTTGCTTTGGGTGAGGTTGGCGTACGTCGCGCTTGGGTTCGCGCTCGCAGGCGTATATCCGGGCGCTCGGGCTACGCCAGCGTTGGGTTGGCGTGCGGGCGCGGGTTTGTATTGGCGCGAATGGTGGGCCTTTGTCCGGCTCTATTCGTTCATTCAGCCTCTGGTTGGTGCGGGTGTTATCGGGCTCAAGCGCAAGGCCGGATTGCCCGGGGCTCGAGTCGTGATCCTGGTTCATGGATATACCTGCAACGAAGGCGCGTGGTGGTGGTGGTCACCGTATCTTCAGCGGCGCGGATTCCACGTTGAAACCCTGACCCTGGAACCCATGTTCGGGGATATCGAGGGCTACGTAGGCTTGTTGGGTGAGCGGGTTGCGGTGCATCGAACTCGTGGGGATGCGCGCGTTTGCCTCGTGGGGCACAGCATGGGCGGACTGGTGATCCGGGCTTATCTCAGCCGGTATGGCTGGGACGGGATTGATCGGGCGGTCAGTCTGGGGACGCCCCATCAGGGCTCCCGATTGGCGCGGTTCGCGCCCGGTGTAAATGCCTCTCAGATGGTCTGCGACTCGTCGTGGCTTGCGCATCTTGCGGGGGAAACGCCGCCTCCGTCGGGGCGTGCGCTGGCTGTCTGGAGCCTGCACGACAATTTCGTCTACCCTCAGGGGGAGCAGGCGTGGCCCGGCGCTCGTGCAGAGACCGTTGAGGGGCTTGGGCACCTGGAGATGCTGGTCAGCCGACTGCTGATGGAGCGGGTCGCCCGGTGGTTGGCGGATGGCCGCTGAGGGCAGCACACTCGCGATTGCTCGAGGCATGCCTGATACGGCGTAGTGATCAAGGAAGGGCGGGTAGAACCGTAGACACCGGTATTCAATCACCCGCTTGTACTGGACGTTTTCATGACTGCTACGACCGCTGCGCCTGCCGTTGGATCGGACCAACTCAACGGCTTGTTTATCCCGCCCCAGCCGCGGATCCTGATCGAGCTTCAGCAGGAGCAGCGGGCTGCGTCACCGGACCTGCGCCGGGTGGTGGCCTCAGTGGGGGCCGATCCCGGCCTCGCAGCCGGAGTGCTGAAGGTGGCCAACTCACCGGCGTTTGGTGTGAAGGTGACGTCGATTTCAGCGGCTGTAAACATGCTGGGGCTTAATCGCACTTTCAACATCGTCACCAGTTTGGCCCTCAAGCAGCAGCTATCCCAAAAGGTCCAGTTGGACCGTTTTTGGGATACAGCGGCGGAGACGGCGCTCGCCTGCGCGATTGTGGCCCGCAGGGTACCGGGCTTGTCTCCGGACCTGGCCCACATGCTGGGTCTCTTCCATGAATGTGGCGTGCCGATTCTGGCCATGCGCTTTCCCAATTACAAGGCGACCCTTATGGCGGCCAATCGGGCAGTGGAGCGCAAGTTCACCGACGTGGAGGACGAAATCCACGGCACCAATCATGCCGTGGTGGGCTATCTAGTAGCCAAGAGCTGGCATCTGCCGGACGACGTTCGGGAGAGCATCCTCGTGCACCATGAGCCCTTGACACCGGTGTTGACGGATGCACGCGTGCCCCAGCCGCGTCGTACGCTTCTGGCGGCGCTCAAGATTGGAGAGTTCGTGGCTCACAGTGCGCGCCGCATGACGATGCTGAACGGCTGGGATGGCGGCAATGGGGATGCCTGCCTGGATTACCTCGCCCTCTCCCACACGGAACTGGAGGATGTGATGGAGGACTTTTGTGAAGCCAAACGGGAGATGGGGCTGAACTGATGCTGGAGCGGTTCAGCGCACAAATATCAATCCCGTCGTAAGGCCAAGGGCGACGGCAGTAAAGCTCGGGGCGATGGCCTTCAGGAGTTCGCGTCCGCCTACCACGCCGGTGAGGGCGGTCTTGAATGCCAGGTTGGCAAGCATGGCCAAGCCAATGGCGGTGACTGCGTCCTCCGCCGAGAGCCGGGTCATGTTGTGCAAGCGCAGGGTGGAGAGCGTGATTGCATCGATATCGGTGAGCCCCGATACCAGCGACACCGCAAACAAGCCGCCCGAGCCGGCAATGTCCGATAACCAGGCTGCCGCGAGCAGTACCAAGGCGTAGAGCCCGCCGAATCCGAGCGCCGACCGGAGTTCTGTGGGATTACGGACTTCCGGCACAGGAAGCCCTTCTCCCGGCACCATCTTGCGCCATCCGATGACCAGCGTGGCGAGTCCCGCTGCGACTGCAACGCCCACCGCCAAGCCCATTTCCCTTACCAAACCCGGGGCGAGGGCCACGGTGATGAGGGCGACACGTACCAGCATGGTCAGGTTTGCCAGCAAGATCACCACGGTTGCCGTGCTGGCAACCGTTGGGCTCTCCCGCGTTCGGCGGGCGAACACCAGCGTGGTGGCGGTGCTGGAGACGAGTCCGCCCAGTATTCCTAGCAAGGGGGCGCCAAAGCGCACGCCCACCAGCCTGAGAGCCGCATAGCCGGCCAGGCTGACGCCAGCGATGAGGACCACCATGAGCCAGGCCTGATACGGGTTCAGCGCACCGTAAGGGCCGAAGTCCCGATCCGGGAGCTGGGGCAGCACGATCAGACTGAGGGCGGCAAACTGCAGCATTGATCGCCAGTCCCGGGGGCTTAGTCGGGCGGCAACGCCGCGCAGTTCTGTCTTGAAGTAGAGCAATCCGGTCACTGCCACCGCCAGGCTGACGGCTAACTGGGCGTGCCCATAGCGGATGGCTGCGCCAAGGCAGAAACACACCAGCGCAGCCACCACTGAGGTCGTGCCGGGATCTTCCGGGTCCGGTTGACGGTGATGGGCGCTGACGATCATGGCGGCGACGCTCAACAGCCCCGCCACGACCGGCCAGGCACTGGCGCTTTGCTGGGCGAGGAGGGCGGTAAGGGTCCCGAGCAGGGCGACCAGCGCGAAGGTGCGCAAGCCCGCTCGTGCCGAGGCGTGGCGTTCACGCTCCAATCCGATCAGCAGGCCGATAGCCAAACTGGTGAGGAAATCCTGCAGTTCCCTCAGGGGTAGTTGCTCAAACATTGTGCCCCCCTCTTTTCGCTACAATTCGGACCATGTCACGTTACTTTGCCTTGGTCCCCGCTGCGGGAAGCGGCTCCCGAATGGGTGTCGAGAAGCCCAAACAATACCTGCCCCTGCTTGGCCGACCCTTGATCCACCGCACGTTGAGTGTGCTGTGCAACGCTTGGCAGATCGAGCGGGTTTACGTGGTACTCAGTGTGGGCGATGAGTCCTGGAACCTTCACGACTGGTCCGACCTGGGGCCCAAGCTGTGTCCTTTGTTTTGCGGGGGGCCTACACGATCTGACAGTGTAGCCAATGGCTTGCGCGCCATCAGTCACGAGATTGGGCCGCAGGACTGGATACTGGTTCATGACGCCGCCCGCCCATGCCTTGCCCAGTGGCATATCGACCAGCTGATCAGCGAAGTCGCAGCAGATGAGACAGGGGGGCTGCTTGCCATCCCGGCTGCTGACACGCTCAAGCGGGCTGACAGCCGCCAGCGCAGTATTGAGACGGTTCCCCGTGACAGCTTGTGGCAGGCGCAAACGCCGCAGATGTTCCGGTACTTCATGCTGCGCCGGGCCCTGGACCATGCCCGCGGGGTGACCGACGAAGCCAGCGCCATCGAGGCTGTGGGCGGGCACCCGAAGCTGGTGCGCTGCGATGCGACCAATCTGAAAGTCACGTATCCCTTCGACCTGACTTTGGCTGAATGGATTTTGAGGAGTCGGGATGAACCCGTTTGATTTTCGCGTGGGTCAAGGTTTCGATGTGCACGCCCTGGTGCCCGGCCGCCGGCTGATTCTCGGGGGCGTGGAGATTCCCCACACTCGGGGGCTGCTAGGTCACTCGGACGCTGATGTGCTGCTGCACGCGATTACCGATGCGTTGCTTGGCGCGGCTGGCCTGGGCGATATCGGACGACATTTTCCCGATACCGATCCCGCGCTGGAGGGGGCGGACAGTCGCGTGCTGCTCCGTCAAGCCGTTCAAGCCCTGGCCCAAGCCGGGTGGGAGGTGGTCAATGTGGACTGCACCGTGATTGCCCGGGAGCCTCGCATCCTGCCCCATGTACCGGCGATCGTGCTCAATTTGTCGACGGATCTGGCGGTGCCGGCCGAGCAGATTAACGTGAAAGGCAAGACCACCGAGCGTCTGGGCTTCACCGGGCGCGGGGAGGGCATCGCAGCCGAGGCGATCGCGTTGCTCACGCGGCTTCGCCGCTAACCTGGCGGTTTCCCCCATGTCGCAGCGGCAATTTGGGGAAAGGTCTGGCGGCGCACAGCCGCGGGGGCACAGGGTGTTCTTCGCGCTGTGGCCCGATGCCCAGATCGTGGCGAGGCTGACCGAGGTGGCACGTCGGGCGAAGGCGCTCCACGGTGGTCGCCTCATGCGTCCGGATACGCTGCACGTCACCTTGGCGTTTGTAGGGCAGGTGGATGACGCTGAACTGAAACGCCTTGGGGTGCTGGCGGAATCGTTATGCTGTCCTGAGTTGTCCTTGCCGATCGAGCAGGCTGTGGTGTGGGCACACAACCACATATGCTGGTGCGGTCCGCGGGATACGCCAGAGGCCCTCTTCCGGTTCTCGACATCCCTGCGGCAGCGGCTGGAGACGGAGGGCTTTCCCATGGAACGTCGGCCTTTTCAGGCGCACGTCACGCTGTTGCGCAACGTACCGCCCTGCACCAAGCGGGAATCGGTTCGGTTCGAACCATTTTCTTGGAAGGTGAACGCGTTTGCGCTGATGGAGTCCCTGCTCGAGCCAGCGGGCGCGCGCTACCGGTTGCTGAAGCGGTGGCCGGCAGCGGCGGAGCCGCTGCCCCAAGGCGGTCAGACGTAGAGGCAGGAAGAAAGCAAATCGCCCAACTCTTTGGGCGTAGCGCGGGTGTAGTCCTTGTCGAAATGATCGCTCACCATTTCGGCCGTCGGCTCGTCAAGCGCCCCTTTTAGCAAGCCCATGAATGCGGGCGGTGCGACCACGATTGCCCTGCGATATTCCCTTTTTGTCCTTCCGGCCTGCAACTCCCGCGCGAGCGTCTGCGCGAAAAGTTTGGCTTCATGCTGTTTTGGTTCGGTTTGCGGCTGTCGGGAACCGTGTCCCAAACCCGCACTCTGCATGTGACCTGCCCGGTCACTGACCAGGTCCGAATTTTTCAAGCGACTGGAGGGATGCTCGAAATCCCGGAGTGGAGCAAGACCGGTGTTTGGTCCCTGGTTGGCGTAGAGCTTGGCCAGGGACGCGTTTGCCACAAGCACCCAGGTGGTTGATGCCATCGTGAATCCTCCTTCTTTGAGGGAACAAGGTTGCAGACGACGTGAGCGGGTAAGTACTGCGGAACAAACGGAAGGGAATACGGCTTGATCATAGGCCCGTGATAGCAGGCCGACAAGAAAAAACCGCCGGGGGGGCCGGCGGCTGAAGGTAAACGCTGGCGGGCAGGTTTCGCCAGCGTGCGCATCGCGCGTCAGGGTTTGCGCGACTTGATGCTCTCTCGCCACTCCTCGATCAACTTACCGGCGGATTCCCGGCCGCCCAAGCCGAAAGAAAGGGCCACGGCCAGGGCGACTGCGCCCAGGAGCAGGCCAAAGGCCATGTTGACGATGTCGGACGCCAACCCGACCTCGCGCAATGCCATGGTGGCGGCGAAGACGAGAATGGCAATCCGTGCGACGCCAGCCAGCAATTCTGCGCGCGGAACACCCGCGCCAATGATGGCTTTGGTGGCAAGGGAGGAGAGGTAGACGCCAAGGCCGAGGATGACTACCCCGGCTACCAGTTGGGATGCGAACACCGAGAACTGCTTGACCAGCCCGGACAGCGCGGTAAAGCCAATCAGGTCAGCCGCCTCCATCACCGCGAGCAGAATCACGCCAGCCGTGGCGACCCAGCCGAAGATGGATGAAGGGGAGCAATTGCCCTCACAGCTCTTGATCCCGGCTTTGGCAACCAGACTGTCGAAGCCCACGCCGGCAAGCAGATCGGAAACGAAGCGACCGAGCAGCCGCCCAAGGAACGATGCAATGGCCACAATTGCTGCCGCGACGATGATGTTGGGCAAGGCGGTGACCATCTTGGTCATCATCGCTTCCAGCGGCCGGGTGATCACATCCAGTTGCAGCGCGGAGAGCGCCATCTCCGCCACAGGGATGATGATCAACGCGAACACTACGGTGCCGACAATGGTGGACACTTTGCCATTCCCCATCGCGCCGGCAAACCCGAGTTTGGAGGGCAGGTTGTCGGCGCCGGAGGCTGCCAGCAGGTTGGTGGCGATGTTGCGCACCAACTTGGCGACAAAGTAGCCAATAAAGAAGATGATCCCCGCCGCCAGAAGATTAGGCAGGAAATTCATGATCTTGCTGATCATGGACTGTATTGGCAGGAGTAGTTGCTCCAAGCCGAGCGATTCGAGGATGCCCGGCAGGAAGAACAGAAACACCAGCCAATAAACGATATCGCCGAATGAACCAGTAGCGGGAAAGCCTACCCGATCATCCAGCTTTGCGGCACGTCCCAACCGGACGATGACGGCTTTGAGCAGGCTCGCCACAACCCATGCAACGACCAGCAGAACGAGAGCACCGAGCGCTTTGGGGATGTAAGTTCCCAGCACACCTGATGCCTGAGTGAAGAAGGTACGTAACTCTTCCATGAACAAGCTCCCTGAATGAACCCTGGATTACTGCCGACTTATCGCCAACTTGTAGTGCTTCCCGCGAAGAGTTGGAATAAGACGGAGTACCGTCGAGGCGCCCGCGCCTTTGCGCTTGTTGTCTAACTCCGCCATTTGTTTGGTTCAGGCGCGCCCGGAAAGATGGTGTCACAAATATGCTGTGTGGCGCGTTTAAAGGAAAAATTTAACGCTACGCAACAAAAACTTTGATCGAATGTGCAAAAAGCTTCAAAAGCAATGTGCTGGGCAATGCGGATGGTGGGGCTGGGCCGATGGTGCGGGCACGCAATTGCAATTGCGCAATCTGACTTGCTGTGCCGAGCGAGGATGGGGCAGCGAGAGGCGCGTCAGGTATGGAACTGATGCGAAGGCCCCTCCGGCGTTTACAAGGTGTTTAAGAGCGCCTGAAGGATAAGATATGAATCGCAGTGCGAACCGCGCAATTCATTTGCACCAATATTTGCATCGAACATCAAATGCCGTGAAATTGAGGATTGAATCAATTCAATTTCAAAAAATTTCAATTCAAAAATCAAGAATCATTGATCTTTGACTGTGCCGACCGAGTTCTGGAGGCAGTCTTACGGGTTACCCGGGCGTTGGAAGGGGATGTGTAGCGCGTGGCTGGCAATTTGACCCGCTCAACCTGGGCGTTTTCCGCTCGTGCAACCTGATCAAGCGTTGCGTAAAGTTGATTGATGAGGGTTGGGCCTATTGCGGTTTCCAGAAGCTGATATTGAGCTTCAACCAGAGGCGCAATTTCCGTCACCAGTTGCTCTGCTTGGGGCGTAAGCCGCACGAGCACGCGCCTTGCGTCTTCGGGTACCCGGCTGCGCTGAACCAGTGCAACCTCTTCCATTCGGGTCAATACACCGGTCAGGCTGGGACTGAGGATCTGGCATTGGTCGCAGATTTGCCACGGCTCCAAATCCCCTTGCTCGCTCAAGACACGCATGATGCGCCATTGCTGCTCGGTCAGCCCGTAATGGTTAAGGATCGGACGGAAATGGGAGAGCAGAATCTCTCTGGCGCGCAGCAGCATCAGAGGTAGATTGCGATGCGTGATTCGAGCGGACATGCGAGCCCCGGAACGATTGTCTAACTTGTTAAGAACTGCAATCTTAACCCTTGCGAGGAGTATTCGCCCGTTTGACGCATGAATGGTGGTGCCTACCAGGATTGGTGGAACCTCCTCGCTGGCTCGCGACATGGAGCGGATGTTTCGTTAATATATTAATTTTTAGCCCATCCAACGGATCGGCACAATGATCTTGGAGTAGCTTTTGCTGGATAGTGGTGCGCGTGCTGCAAGGAGCCGATGGCCCACGCCGATGCGGGCATTGGCTCACCGTAACTTTCGCTTGTACTTTGGCGGTCAGGCCATTTCTATCCTTGGCACCTGGGTGCAGCAGGTCGCCCTGTCCTGGCTGGTCTACCGGTTGACCGGCTCAGTAGCCTTGCTTGGGGTGACGACATTTGCTGCGCTTCTGCCCCAGCTGGTCGTCGGGCCCGTGGCCGGAGCCTGGGTGGACCGGCGTGACAAGCGCCGTGCGCTGATCGTGGTGCAAGCATTGCTGTGCCTTCAGGCCGGAGTCTTGGCGTTGTTGACTGCTTTTGGGGCGATCGGCCCGGCCTTGATTGTGGCCATGTCTGCCTTGCTTGGCGTGCTGAACGCCTTCGACACGCCCCTGCGGCAATCTTTGATCAATTCCTTTGTGGCGGACCGAGCGGATCTGCCCAACGCCCTCGCGCTCAATGCCATGCTGTTCAATGCGGGGCGCTTTGCGGGTCCCCCGTTGGCCGGGGTGCTGGTCGGGGTGACTTCCGAGGCATTCTGTTTCGCGCTCAACGCTGCATCATTCATGGCGTTGCTGACCGGAGTGTTACTCATCCGCATCGAAGCTACACCCAAGGCGGCCGGGTCCATGGGACGCGTGTTTCGCGAGGGGCTCGCTTATGCATGGGCAACTTATCCTGTCCGGGTTCTAATCCTGACGCTCGCCGTGGTGAATGTGACCGCTTCCAGCTACGCCGTATTGCTGCCGGTATTTGCCAAAGACGTATTTGCGGGGGACGCCATCACCTTGGGCTGGCTGTGGGGGGCTGCCGGCTGTGGTGCGTTTGGATCGACCGTATTCCTGGCCACTCGCAAAAGCGTTCCAGGGCTTGTCAAAGTCGTGTTGGCAGGAGCGGGGCTGAGCGCAGTGGCATTGTTGGTCTTTGCGCTGAATCTGCACCTTGCAATGGCTTTGGCCGCGATGGTGGCCCTTGGATTTGGCATTTCGGTGTGCAACGTCGGGATCAACATGTTGCTCCAGAGCCTTGCACCGGATGAACTTCGAGGCCGAGTGGTTTCGTTCTTCACCTCGACCCGTTTCGGGTTCGATGCCATTGGCGGGTTACTGGCAGGCTTGCTGGCGACCGAAGTGGGTGCGCCGCGAACCCTGCTCATCGAGAGTGCAGTGTTGTCGATTTTCGCGGTCGCGGCGTTTAGATTGCGACGACGTCTGCGGGAGGCCATCGCCTAGCGGCCGCGTATGGGTTTGGGGGCCGGACACAGGAGTGGCGCTTCCAGCACGGTGGTTAAGGGCGAACAAAAAAGCGCCTGCAGCGAATGCTGCGGCGCTTTGGGCCCATCACATCGGCTGAATGCTTACTGAGAAAACTCGATGCGACGATTCCGTTGACGGCCTTCGGCGGTGAGATTGTCCGCTACCGGTTTGTCCGCTCCCGCTCCTTCCGCTACAAGGTTGCTGTCGGGAACACCGTTCAACACAAGGAACGCGCGGACCGATTCAGCACGGCGAAGTGAGAGCGCACGATTGCTTTCCGGATGGCCCTTGTTGTCGGTGTGGCCAACGATGCGCAGTTTGCGGCCGTCCTCCGAGAGCATTCCCGCGAGCTTGACCAACCCGGGTTTGACCGCTTCTGGCAGGTCTGCCTTGCCCGATGCGAACTCGATGGCGAGATTGAGCAATACGTTCGGGTCCGCTTTCGGGGCCTTGGCCAGAGCTGCGTCCACCGTCAGGCGGTTGTCGAGCGTTGTGCCTTCCGGCAGAAAGCCGGCAAACCACTCGCCAATGGATACCTTATCCGCATCAGAACCTACTTTGCCTTCCAGTACCGCGGCAGAGGCGTCGAGCGTCAGCGCGCCGTCGCTCAAACCACGAATGCGGGCATACAAGTCCAGCAGTTTGCCCTTCCATTGGGGCAGCGCAGCGCCTGACTGTACCAACAACTGATCGGTAACTTTGTCGTCGCCCCAAAGCAGTTTGGCCTGCTCCAGCATGCGGGCCTTGGAAGCATCGTCGGGAACGAGTCCGCTCAAAGTAACGCCGCCTGCGCCGGCAGCCAGCGACCATTTTGCTGCGCTTGCGGCTGGCGCGGCAGTGGCCACCGCTGGCGTTGCGTCAGTCGCAGCCTTGGGTTTGGTGGGAGCCTTGACCAGTTGGCTGGCCCAGATGGTGATTGCGATCACCAGCGCGATCACCAGCGCCAGCACAAACCCTACCGCCCACGAATGCTCTTGATCCTGCTCGTCCATGCTTCGCTCCCTTGCTGTAATTGTAAAAAAAGTAATTCTAGGGCGACGGGTGTCAGCTATTGCCTTAGTGCGTGTAAAACATTGTGCTCCTCGACCGAACAGGGTGCTTGAACTTTATGCGCAAACCGTTATATTAGGAAAATCTAATTAACAGGAGCCCAGCGTGAGCAAATCCTTTGTCACCATCACTCAAGACGTTTCCAAAGCTCTAGAAACCCTTCGGGCAGAAGTGCCGGAGACGATGCAAGGCTTCGGTGCCATGGCCAAGGGCGCGCTCAAGGAGGGCAGCCTTTCTGCGCTGCAGAAAGAGCTCATCGCATTGGCGATTGGCGTGGCGTCGCGGTGCGACGCGTGCATCGGTTTCCACGTAAAGGCCTTGATTCGCCTGGGTGTCACCCGGGAGCAGTTGATGGAAACCCTCGCAGTGTGCACCTACATGGGCGGGGGGCCGACCCTGATGTATGCGGCGGAGGCCGTGCGAGCCTATGAAGAATTCACTGCCAAGTCAGCGCGCCCTGCCGCTGCTTGATACAGATCCAAGCTCTACTCAAATCCACAGGGGCGTTGTATACTTGTCAACTTGCTGCTGCGGACGCAACGTCCTTGGCGGTTTCCCACGGAGAGGTGCCGGAGCGGTCGAACGGGGCGGTCTCGAAAACCGTTGTACGCGCAAGCGTACCGTGGGTTCGAATCCCACCCTCTCCGCCA
>DAITAZ010000014.1:0-83978 GCA_036824045.1 Rhodocyclaceae bacterium | reverse complement strand
CTGCCGGAGCCTGCCCCGCCTTCGGCAGTCCCGCTGCCGCCGACCAACCCGGCCCCCAGCCGGGCGGCCCGGCCCGCCGCCCCGCGGCAGGCCCCCGCCGAGCGCAACCAGGGGGGCTGGCGCGAGCGTTTTGGCCCAGCGCCCTCGCCGGTGTGGCCGCCCCGTTTCTGACACGTCCGGCGGCGCTGCCGCCGACCCATGACCGATACACACCACATCAGGAGGTTCAGATGAAATCCCGTTCCGCGACGTTTTCCCCCGCCCTGCGGCGCCTGGCGGCGCCCGTGCTGGCGGCCCTGATTGGGGCCGGCCTTGGCGCCTGCCATTCGGTGAGCGCCACCAAATCCGGGCGCGCGGGCGTCGAGCCCACCCAGAGCATCCCCGTGGTGGTGGGCCGCAGCCAGTTGGAGCAGGAGGCGGAGATCATCTATCGGGACGCGCTGAAGGAGGCCGAGAAGCAGGGCACCCTCAATGCCAGCCGGGCCCGGACGGAGCGGGTGCGGCGGGTGGTGAACAGGGTGATCGCCAAGGTGGGCGTGCTGCGCCCGGACGCGGCAGCCTGGACGTGGGAGGTGAACGTGCTCGAAGGCGCCAACATCAATGCGTTCTGCCTGCCGGGCGGCAAGGTGATCTTCTATTCCGGCCTGATCGACAAGCTCAACCTGACGGACGAGGAGATTGCCTACATGGCCGGGCACGAGATCGCCCACGTGTTGCGGGAACACCCCATCCAGCGCGGCGCGGCGCCGGAGGTGGGCGTGGGCAGCAAGGATTCCGCCGAGGCCCAGGCGATCAAGCCCTTTGGCAAGCTGGGGCTGGCGGTGCCCTACAAGGGGCGGATGGAGGACGAGGCGGACGGGATCGGCATGGAGCTTGCTGCCCGGGCCGGGTTCCACCCCCGGGGGGCGGCTTCGGCACTGCGCAAGATGGAGGCCAAGGGCATTCCCGCCCACGAGTGGATCAACATCCACGCGGACTTTGCCCGCCACCTGGCGGAAATGGAGACCATTTCCGCCCGGGTGATGCCGCTCTATCTGGCGACACTGCCCAAGCCCAAGGCCAAGGATGCCGAAGTGGTGAAGCTGGACCCGGCGGCGCCCAACGCCACGGCCATCAACATCCCGCCCAAGGAGCTGGGCCGCATCATCAAGACTCTGCCGCCGGCCACGCCGACGGGGCCCATCAACTGAGCGGCGGGTTCAGGCCGCGGTGCCGATGCCGTTGGCCCAGGCCATGGCTTCGGACTGGAAGTGGTTGAGTTCATCCACGGTGAGCCCGGGCATGGCCCGCAGCACCCGGGCACAGGTGGTGAAGTCGCCAGTTTCCAGCTTTTCCACCAGGGCCAGGGAGAGGCCGAGCACGCCTTTGTGCTCGGTCAGCGCGCCCCGCACCTCGGGGGCCACGTGCAGCGAACCCAGGATTTCCTGCATGGGCAGGCCGAGCAGGGCGGGCATGAGGGACATGATGCCGGTCATGAAGGCCTGGTCCTCGAACTGGACCACGCCGGGCTGCAGCCGGGCCGCCACCCGCTCCATCAGCCGGCCGCGCACCGCCGCCAGTTGCAGCAGGGGGCTGGGGCCGCGCTTCATGCCGTCGGCGGTGTAGAGCAGCAGTTGCAGCCAGCGCAGCAACTGGCGCCGGCCCAGCACGGTGATGGCATGCCCCAGCGAGGTGATCTTGTGCCGGGTGCCGGTGGCCACGGAATTGGTCAGGCGCATCAGGTTCATGATCAGCCCGGGTTCCTGCTTGAGCACGGCTTCCAGTTCGGTGGTTTCCGCATCGTCCAGCAGCAGGGCCATGAGCCGCATGAGGGTGAGCTCGGAGTGATTGAGCTTCTTGCCCGAAAGCACCTGGGGCTTGGCGAAGTAGTATCCCTGGAACAGGTCGAAACCCAGTTCCAGGCAGCGCTCGTGCTGTTCGGCGCTGTCGACCTTTTCCGCCAGCAGCTTGACGCCGAAGAGCTTGAGCCGGGCCGTGAGCTGGAAGAGCTTGGCCGGGTCCAGGGCCAGGATGTCCACCTTGACCACCTTGACCACCTCCAGCAGGGGCATGTGCTCGGGCTGCAGCTCGGTCACGTCGTCCATGGCCAGGGTGAAGCCGGCGTCCCGCAGTTCCTTGCAGCGACGGATGAGGCTGGGGGTGATCTCGGTGTGTTCCAGGATCTCCAGCACCACCTTGTTGCGCGGCAGCAGTTCCACCAGATCGCTGTCCAGCAGCCTGCGGTCGGCATTGATGTAGCCGGTGTATTGCCCCAGGGCGGCCTGGATGCCCAGTTCGTTGAAGGCGTGGCTGATCACCGCCGCGGAGGCGGCCAGATCGTCGGTGATGTGGGCGGCGTTCTGTTGGCCGGAGCGGAACAGCAGCTCGTAGGCGACGATCTGTTGTTCCCGGTCCAGGATGGGTTGGCGGCCCAGGTAGATGTCCAGATGGGTGGCGGTTTCCATGATGCGACGGCGCGGAAAAGGGGCGGCTAAAGTCGTGGACCGATGTTGCGCTGATTTGGCCGGGTCCGTCTGAAAAAATGCGGGTGCTCCGGCCGGAGGGCGTTCACACCATGCAAGTGTCCGCGCCCATGAGGCGTTCGGCCATGCGGTCGACTTCGGCTTCCATGTCCCTTCCGGCCAGGCCGAGGGTGTCGAGGAGCGGTGCATCCAGGGCCGCGGCAAGCTGGGCGGGGCTCTGGCCGGCTTCGAGCCGCGTCGCGATGTCGGCCGCGAGCCAGATCACCCCGGCCAGGGGGGGCGCGTCCGGGTGGGTGGGCTGACAATAGTGGCGGATGCCATGCTCGATCAGTTCCGGGAACTGCCAGCGGCGGGCCAGTTCGGCGCCCGCCTCGCAATGGGTGACGCCGAGCAGTTCCAGCTCCCGCGCGGCGCGGGCGGCGGCGTGCTGGTCCTTGGCGTCCTGGGCGATCTGGCTGGCGGCGTTGGGGCCGGCCAGATGGATCACCAGTTGGCCGATGCGGTGCATGAGGCCGGCGGTGTAGGCCAGCTCGCCATTCATCTTGGCCATCCGCCCCAGTTCGCGGGCGATGCCGGCGGTGAGGATGGCGTGGCGGAAGAACGCCTTCAGATCGACGCCCGGCACTTTGGGGAAAGCTCCGGCAATGCCGGAGGCGATGACCAGGGTGCGCAGGGCGTTTACGCCAATGCGGGTGACGGCCTCGTCGATGGCGCCGATGCGGCTGCGGGAGCCGTAATAGCCGGAGTTGGCCAGACGCAGCACCCGGGCCGAGAGGGACTGGTCCTGCCGGACCTGGTTGATCACGTGTTCCAGATTGGCCTGATCGTCGCGCAGGCTGACGATGAGTTCCTGCACCACACGGGGGATGCTGGGAAGGTTGGGGGTGCGCAAGAAGAGGGATTCCAAGGGGCTCACGAGCTGCGTCCTCCGTGGTGGTGGGCCGAAATGCGGGTGCGCCGCAGCAGGGGCGCAGGGTCCAGTCGGTCTACGACGGGGGGCGGGAGGACTTTAGGGCGCGGGCGGCGCCGCCTGCGGGGACGCGTGGCGGGCCAGCGCCCAGGCCACGTGCTCGCGTACCAGCGGCGAGGGATCGTGGCGGCGGGACTCCAGGGCGGCCAGCACTTCCGGGCTGGAGGGCGCGTTGCCAAGCGCCACGGCAATATTGCGCAGCCAGCGCTCGTGGCCGATGCGGTGGATGGCGCTGCCGGCGAGGCGGGCGCGGAAATCCGCTTCACTCCAGGCGAACAGTTCCGCCAGCCGGGCGTGGTCCAGACCGTTGCGCGGGGCGAAATCGGGCTCGCGGCTCGTGGTGGCGAAGCGGTTCCAGGGGCAGGCGAGCTGGCAATCGTCGCAGCCGTAGATGCGATTGCCGAGCAGCGGCCGCATGTCTTCCGGGATGCGGCCATCGAGCTCGATGGTGAGGTAGGAGATGCAGCGCCGGGCGTCCACCTGATAGGGCGCGACGATGGCGCCGGTGGGGCAGGCGGTGATGCAGCGGCTGCAGCGCCCGCAATGGTGAGTGGCCGGGGCGGCATCTGCCGGCAGGGGCAGGTCGGTGAAGAGTTCCCCGAGGAAGAACCAGGAGCCGGCTTCGCGGGTGAGCAGCAGGCTGTGCTTGCCCGCCCAGCCCAGCCCGGCCTTGGTGGCCAGGGCTACTTCCATCACCGGAGCGGAGTCGGTGAACACCCGGTAACCGAAGGGCCCCACTGCGGCGGCGATGCGATCGGCCAGGCGTTGCAGGCGATTGCGTAAAACTTTGTGGTAATCCCGGCCCAGGGCGTAGCGGCTGATGTAGGCCCGTTCGCCGTCGACGAGGTTGTCGAGTGGGGCGGCAGCCTCCGGCAGGTAGGCCATGCGGGCACTGATGATGCGTACCGTGCCGGGCACCAGTTCGGCGGGGCGGGAGCGCTTGCTACCATGCCGTGCCATATAATCCATCTGGCCCTGCCAGCCCTTGTCCAGCCAGGCCTGCAGGCGGGGCTCCTGTACCGAAAGATCAGTGTCGCTGATGCCGACACCGGCAAACCCCAGTTCCCGGCCCCATACGCGAATGCGTGTGGCCACTTCCATCCAGTCTTCCGAGGTGCGCGCTTGATCCATCCTGCTCATGATATCCCGCAACGCTTCGAGCTGGCCGACGAGGCTGCCACGCTGGCTTTGGGTGCCCGGCTGGCAAGGGCGCTGACGCCGGGGCTGGTGATCTTTCTGGCGGGAGACCTGGGGGCGGGAAAAACGACCTTCGCCCGAGGGGTGCTGCGCGGGCTTGGTTATGAGGGAAGGGTGAAAAGTCCGACCTATACTTTGGTTGAACTTTATGCTATTTCTAACTTAGACTTATATCACTTTGATTTTTATCGCTTCGAGTCGCCGGACGAATACCTCGAAGCGGGGCTGGATGAATACTTCAGCCGCTCGGCCGTGTGCATGGTGGAGTGGGCTGAAAAAGCCGGGGCTCATGCGCCGGCTGCGGACTTGAGCATAGCCTTGCGCGTCTTGGGGAACGGGCGCGAGGCGATTGTGACACCCCATACAGACAAGGGCAGGGTATGTCTGGGACGAATGATGCGCTGAATGTTGCCGGTCGCCCCCCGCGGGTGCGGCGGCGCGACTTCCTGAAGGCCTCCGCCGGAGCGCTTGCCTTGATGGTGAGCCCGGTGGGCAACGCGGCTGCGGCCAGCATCCTGGCGGTGCGGGTGTGGCCTGCGCGGGACTACACCCGGGTGACGCTCGAAGGCCAGCCGCCCCAGGGCTTCAACTACTTCACGGTCAAGAATCCGGAGCGTCTGGTGGTGGACCTGGAGGGCGTGGTGTTGAACTCCGTTCTGCAGAGCCTGCCGTCCAAGATCGGGGATTCGGACCCCTACATCAAGCTCATTCGGGCGGGCCTGAACAAGCCGGGCACCGTGCGGCTGGTGATCGAACTCAAGGCGGAGGTGAAACCGCAGGTATTCACCATCAAGCCGACCGGGGGCTATGGCCACCGGCTGGTGCTCGATCTCTATCCCGCCAATCCGGTGGATCCGGTGTATGCCTTTGCCGAGCGCTCCGGCCCGCTGGAGGACGACGACACGGCTGTCCGCCGGGAGCCGGAACGCAAGCACCGGGAGCGCACCGAGCCCGTCCGGGCCGAGCGGGAGCCGCATCGGGAACGCAGAAAGGCGAGCCGGCCGGATGATGAGCCGGAGGTTGCCCGGTTGGTCACCATCGTGCTGGACCCCGGCCACGGCGGCGAGGACCCGGGCGCCATCGGCGCCGGTGGCAGCCAGGAAAAACAGGTAACCCTGCAGGTGGCCCGGCGGTTGAGGGCCAAGATCGACAGCCAGCCCAACATGCGCTCGATCATGACCCGGGATTCGGATTTCTTCGTGCCGCTGGGGCAGCGGGTAGAGAAGGCGCAGCGCGCCCAGGCGGATCTGTTCGTCTCCATCCACGCGGATGCCTTCATCAGTCCCCAGGCGCGGGGGTCTTCGGTCTTTGCCCTGTCCGAGCGGGGGGCCACCAGCGCTGCGGCCAAATGGATGGCGCAGCGGGAGAACGAGTCCGACCGGGTAGGCGGGGTGCGCTTCAATACGGGTGATGTGCACCTGAGCCGGGTGCTGGCGGATCTCACGGTCACCGCCAAGATCAACGACAGCCTCAAGCTGGGGCGCGCCGTGCTCAACGAACTGGGCGGCGTCAACCGCCTGCACAAGGACAGCGTGGAGCAGGCCGGGTTTGCCGTGCTGAAGGCCCCGGATATTCCATCCATCCTGGTGGAAACCGCATTCATCAGCAATCCGGAAGAAGAGAAGCGGCTTAACGACGAGGCCTACCAGGACCGCATCGCCGATGCCATTTTCCGGGGCATCCGGCGGTATCTGGCGAAGAATCCGCCCTTGTCCAAATCCAAGGTGGCCTGAACGTAGTCAGGCGGAAGGATCCAGAACAAAGCCCGGTGAAAGCCGGGCTTTGTTCTTGCTGGGCCCTGATTCCCGCGTCTTGCTGGGGGCTATTGCGTTTCCGGTACAGGATTCTGTCCTACGGGGTTTTCCCCGGGGTCCGGAGGATGAAGGAGGTTTGACCTTTGTCACGCTGAGCGAATAACCTGTCTCCAATCAAATCAATAACAGCCCCCAACGCCGACAGGAGATGAATATGCCCCAAAGAATCATCCGTACCATCATTGCCAATCAAAAGGTTGTGACCGTCGCCCCGGATCTCAGCATTGCCCAAGCCGCCAAGACCATGCGCGAAGCCCGCGTGGGTGCACTGCTGGTGGTGGAGGGGGGGCGGCTGGCCGGCATCTTCACCGAGCGGGACGCGGTGTTCCGCGTGCTGGCGGAAGGGCGCGATGCCCAGAGCACGCCGGTTTCGGCGGTGATGACGGCTGATCCTCTCACCATCGGGCCGGACAAGCCCTTTGCCCATGCCATGCACATCATGCACGACAACGGGTTCCGCCACATTCCGGTGGTGGAAAATGGGCAGCCTTTGGGCGTACTGTCGGCCCGGGATGCCCTAGGCGTCGAATCCGCCCAGTTCGAGGAAGACCTGGTGGCGCGGGACCATCTCTCCGAGATTCTCTGAACAGCCGAGCCCGGCGGCGGTGTGTGCCACCGCCGGGTGGGCCTGCCTTTCCATCCCATATCCCGGTTTCAAGCCCCTCTGCCGCGATCCCGTGCGCAGACGTGCCCGGGGTTTGCGTCTATAATCCCGCGTTTTTTCAGCGCTTTCCGTTTCCCATGCTGGTGATACGCGGTGTTCCCGAGCGGGCAGCCCAGCCTGCGGTGCTCACCATAGGCAACTTCGACGGGGTGCATCGTGGGCACCGTGCGCTCCTGGGGCGCATGGTGGACAAGGCGTCCGAACTGGGTCTGCCTGCCGTCGTTCTGACCTTCGAGCCCCATCCACGGGAGTTTTTCGCCCCAGAATCGGCGCCGCCCCGCCTTTCCGACTTGCGCGACAAGGCTCTCCGCCTGGCCGAGTGCGGCGTCGATCGCATGGTCGTTTGCCGTTTCAACCGTAGCCTGGCGGGCTTGAGTGCCCAGGCGTTCGTGGACCGCATCCTGGTTTCCGGTCTGGCCGTGCGTCACCTCTTCATCGGCGACGATTTCCGCTTTGGCCGGGGCCGCGGCGGGGATCTGGCCTTTCTGCAGCAGGCCGGCCAGGGCGCGGGTTTCGCGGTGGAGTCCCTGCACACGGTCAGCGTGGAGGACGAACGGGTCTCCAGCTCGGCCGTGCGGGCGGCATTGGCGGCGGATGAGCTGGATCACGCGGCCCGGCTTCTGGGGCGGCCTTACAGCATTTCCGGCCGGGTTGCGCATGGCGACAAGATCGGCCGCCAGCTCGGCTTCGCCACGGCCAACATCCGCCTGCGCCATGTGCCGCCGCCGCTGCGTGGCATCTTCGCCGTAAGCGTGGAGGGCGCCGGGCCGCTTGCCTTGCCGGCGGTGGCCAGCCTGGGGGTGCGGCCGACGGTGACCGACAGCGGACGTTTCCTGCTGGAGACGCATATTTTTGATTTCGACGGTGACCTCTATGGCCGTCGCATTCAGGTGAATTTCCATCGCAAGCTGCGCAACGAGGCCCGGTATGACAGTCTGGACGCCCTGACTGCGCAGATTGCCCAGGACGCCCGGGACGCCCGGGCCTTTTTTGCCGCAGCCCCCGGCGTGGCACTGGATTGAGAGGCTCCGCCGGTTTGCAGGCCGGGGCGCGAAGCAACAGGAAGACAAGATGGCTGACTATCGCAAGACGGTGAACATGCCCGATACCCCGTTTCCCATGCGGGGAGATCTGGCCAAGCGGGAGCCCGGTTGGGTGAAGGACTGGCAAAGCCGCAAGCTCTACCAGAAGATCCGCAAGGCGGCCCAGGGACGGCCGCGCTTCGTGTTGCACGACGGCCCGCCCTACGCCAATGGCGACATCCACATCGGCCACGCGGTCAACAAGATTCTCAAGGACATCATCGTTCGTTCAAAGACACTGGCGGGCTTCGATGCGCCCTATGTGCCGGGATGGGACTGTCACGGCCTGCCCATCGAGCACCAGATCGAAAAGCAGCACGGCAAGGGCCTGCCCGCCGACAAGGCGCGGGAGCTGTGCCGGGCCTACGCCAGCGAGCAGATCGAGCGGCAGAAGGCGGACTTCATCCGCTTGGGGGTGCTGGGCGACTGGGACAACCCCTACAAGACCATGGCCTTCCGGACCGAGGCGGACGAGATCCGCGCGCTGGGCGACATGGTCAAGGCCGGCTTCGTCTTCAAGGGCCTGAAACCGGTCAATTGGTGTTTCGACTGCGGCTCGGCCCTGGCCGAGGCGGAGGTGGAGTACCAGGACAAGCAGTCCCCCGCCATCGACGTGGCCTTCCCGCTCGCCGAGGAAGACCGGCAGAAACTGTTCGAGGCCTTTGGCCTGGCTTCCTCCCAGGTGGAGGACCTGCTGGCGGCCAGGGTGCCGGTGTATGCGGTGATCTGGACCACGACCCCCTGGACCATCCCCTCCAACCAGGCCCTGAACATGCATCCGGAGCTGGAATACCAGTTGCTGGATACCGAGAAGGGCCTGCTGGTATTGGGCCGGGATCTGGCCGAATCCGCCCTGGCGCGCTTCGGGCTGGCGGGCGTGCCGCTGGGTGCAGCCAAGGGCGCGGCGCTGGAGTTGATCCGCTTCCGCCACCCGTTCTACGACCGCTATTCGCCGGTCTACCTGGGGGAGTACGTGACGACCGACGCCGGCACCGGCGTGGTGCACTCGGCCCCGGCGTATGGTCTGGAGGATTTCCAGTCCTGCCGCAGCTACGGCATGAAGAATGAGGACATCCTCAATCCGGTGCAGGGCAACGGCGTGTTTGCGCAGAGCCTGCCGTTCTTTGGCGGGCTGAACGTGTGGAAGGCCAACCCGGTGGTGGTGGACAAGCTGCGCGAGGTGGGCTGTCTGTTCTCGGAAGCGCGCATCACCCACAGCTACATGCATTGCTGGCGGCACAAGACGCCGCTCATCTATCGGGCCACCAGCCAGTGGTTCGTGGGTATGGACAGCGCGCCCGTGGACGGGCCGTCGCTACGCGAGCGGGCGCTGGCTGCGGTGCAGGCCACCGAGTTTTTCCCCGCCTGGGGGCAGGCCCGGCTGCACGCCATGATCGCCAACCGGCCCGACTGGTGCATCTCCCGCCAGCGTAACTGGGGCGTGCCGATCCCCTTCTTCCTCCATCGGGAGACGGGCGAACTGCATCCGCGTACGCTGGAATTGCTGGAGCAGGTGGCCCTGCGGGTGGAGCAGGAGGGCATCGAGGCCTGGTTCAAGCTGGACCCGGCGGAACTGCTGGGCGAAGAAGCCGCCCAGTACGAGAAGATCCGCGACACGCTGGACGTGTGGTTCGATTCCGGCACCACGCACCGCAGCGTGCTGCGCGGCAGCCATGCGGCGGATTCCACCTATCCGGCCGATCTCTACCTGGAAGGTTCCGATCAGCACCGGGGCTGGTTCCACTCCTCGTTGCTGACCGGCTGTGCCATCGATGGCCGGGCCCCCTACCAGGGGCTGCTCACCCACGGTTTCGTGGTGGACGGACAGGGGCGCAAGATGTCCAAGTCCGTGGGTAACGTGATCCTGCCCCAGGAGGTCTCCGGCAAGCTGGGGGCCGAGATCCTGCGCCTGTGGGTGGCTGCGACCGACTATTCGGGCGAGCTCTCGATTTCCAAGGAAATCCTGGACCGGGTGGTGGAAACCTACCGCCGGCTGCGCAACACCTTGCGCTTTCTGCTGGCCAATACGGCGGATTTCGACATCGCCACCCAGGCGGTGCCGGTAGCCGATTGGCTGGAAATCGATCGCTACGCCCTGGCGCTCATCCGCCAGTTGCAGGCTCAGGCCACCGCGGATTACGCCCGCTTTGAATTCCACCGGGTGGTGCAGGCGCTGCAGAACTTCTGCTCCGAGGATCTGGGCGCGTTCTATCTGGACATCCTCAAGGACCGCCTCTACACCACGGCGGCGGATTCGGTGGCGCGCCGCTCCGCCCAGACTGCCCTGTGGCACATCCTGCAGGCCGTCACCCGGTTGATGGCGCCCATCCTCAGCTTTACCGCCGAGGAAATCTGGCAGATCCTCAACGGCAATCCGGAAGACAGTGTGATGCTGCAGGTGTGGCATGCGTTGCCGGAGGTGGAGGGGGCCGAGGATCTGCTCCATCGCTGGACGCAGATCCGCACGGTGCGGGCCGAAACCCAGAAGGTGCTGGAGGATCTGCGGGTGGCCGGCGGCATCGGTTCCTCGCTCCAGGCGGAGGTGGAAATCCGCGCCAGCGGCGCCCGCTACGACGTGCTGGCCGGGTTGGGTGACGACTTGCGCTTCGTGCTCATCTGCTCCAAGGTTGTACTGGTGCGGGCCTCCGACCCAGGGGCCGAGGCCATCATCGCCACGCCCAGCACCCATGCCAAATGCGCCCGCTGCTGGCACTGGCGCGACGACGTGGGCGCGAACCCGGAGCACCCGGAACTTTGTGGCCGCTGCACTGCCAACCTGTTCGGCGAGGGCGAGGCCCGCGCCTATGCCTAGGTTCGCGGGCTGGCTGTCGCTGGCGGGCCTGGTCATCGTGCTTGATCAGCTCACCAAGCTCTGGATCACCGGTTGGCTGGCCTATGGCGAGCATTACCCGGTGACGCCCTTTTTCGATCTGGTGCTGGTGCACAACCCCGGCGCGGCCTTCAGCTTCTTGTCCGATCAAAGCGGCTGGCAGCGCTGGTTCTTCATCGGCCTGGCGCTGGTGGTGAGCGGCTGGATGGTGGCGCTGATCCGCCGCCACGCGGCCGAGCGGCTGCAGCCCCTGGCGTTCGCGCTCATCGTGGGCGGGGCGCTGGGCAATGTGATCGACCGCTTCCTGTACGGCGCGGTGGTGGATTTCCTCTACTTCTACGCGGGGGGGTACGGGTTCCCGGCGTTCAACGTGGCGGATTCAGCCATTACCGTGGGCGTCACGCTCATGCTGCTGGCGCAGTTTCTGGCCAGCCGGGCCGAGGCCCGGGCAGCCCGCCAGCCCTAGTTTCCACAACCCCGCATCAAGGGCGGCTTGGCCGCCCGCCAACTGGAGCCCCAAACATGAGTCAACCGGAACACGCCGGCATCATCCAGGCCGACAGCCTGGTGACCTTGCACTATCGTATTTCGCAGCCGGACGGAGCCGCCCTGATCAGCACCTTCGAGAGCACCCCCGCCACCTTGCAACTGGGTGCGGGCGAGCTGGCGCCGCCCCTGGAGCGCTGCCTGGCAGGGCTTGCCGTGGGCACCCGCCAGGTGTTCGAGCTGGCGCCGGAGGATGCCTTCGGCAACCATCGGCCGGAACTGGTGGAGACCTTGTCCCGGGCGGCGCTGGCGCTGGAGGATATCGAGGAAACCACGGTGATCGAGTTCTCCTCCCCCGACGGCAACAAGTTCGCCGGGGTGGTCACCCGCCTGGATGAAGCCTCCGCCACGGTGGATTTCAACCACCCCCTGGCCGGGCGCAGCATTCGCTTCGAGGTGGAAGTGATCGGGGTGTCCTGATCTTCCCCATGGCCTACGGAGAGCACAACAGCATGGAAGTCCTGCTAGCCAATCCCCGCGGTTTCTGCGCTGGGGTCGAGCGCGCCATCGAGATCGTGGAACGGGCGCTGGAGCGATTCGGTGCACCCATCTACGTCCGGCACGAAGTGGTGCATAACCGTTTCGTGGTGGAAGGGCTGCGCCGCAAAGGCGCCATCTTCGTCGAGGAGCTTTCCGAAGTGCCCGATGGCGCCACCCTGATCTTCAGCGCCCATGGCGTGCCCCTGGCGGTGCGGCAGGCTGCCGCCGCACGGGGGCTGCGGGTGTTCGACGCCACCTGCCCGCTGGTGACCAAGGTGCATCTGGAGGTGGCGCGCATGCGCGACCAGGGCCGGGAGGTGGTGATGATCGGCCACAAGGGGCATCCGGAAGTGGAAGGCACCATGGGCCAGGTGAAGGACGGCATCTACCTGGTGGAGACCGAGGCCGACGTGGCCCGGCTGGAGGTGGCGACGCCCGCAGCGCTGGCCTACGTGACCCAGACCACCTTGTCCGTGGACGATGCGGCGGCCATCGTGGCGGCGCTCAAGGCGCGTTTCCCCGAGATCGTGGGGCCGAAGCGGGACGACATCTGCTATGCCACCCAGAACCGCCAGGACGCAGTGAAGTTCCTGGCCCGGGAGGCAGATCTGGTGATCGTGGTGGGCTCGCGCAACAGCTCCAACTCCAACCGTCTGCGGGAAGTGGCGGCCAATCGCGGCGTACCCGCCCATCTGGTGGATGACGCCGACGGGATTGATCCGGCCTGGCTGAAGGGACGCAAGCGGGTTGGCGTCACCGCCGGCGCCTCCGCCCCCGAAGTGCTGGTGGAGACGGTCATCAACCGGCTCAAGGCCCTGGGGGCCGAGAGCGTCCGCCTGCTGGAGGGCAAGCCGGAAAACATCAGTTTCCCGGTCCCCAAGGAGTTGATGGCGGGATAGAACGCCAACTGCGTCACGATGGACTGAAGCCCCGGCCGAAAACCGGGGCTTTGTTGTTTACAGGCGGGGAAGCACTTTTTTACCATCTTGAAGGGAGGTTGGCGCCGCTTTGAGCGACTGGCCCGAGACCGGGGAGGTGGGAAATGGGATTGCGTTCTGCATTGCTGGGCTGTGGCCTGATTTTCGGGCTGGCGGCCTGTGCGCCGACGGCGCCTTATCGGGTGGACTCTTCCCCGTGCCGCACGCCGGGACTGGCGGGGGCGGGCAGCCAGTGCGGCAACCACGCCGTGGAGGTGACCGACCGCTACACCCTCGGCTTTGTGGAGTTCGACGACCAGGGTTGGCTCCACCCGGACCGGCCGAACCAGATGGAGGAAGTGTTCGCCACCCTGGACAAGGAGGCCGACGATCCTGACAACAACCTCCTGGTGCTGGTGTTCGTGCACGGCTGGCGGCACAACGCCGCGGGTGAGGACGCCAACGTGGAGAGCTTCCGCCGCACGCTGGCGGCCATGTACGACCTGGACAACAGCAAGGGCGCCGCCAGCCGGGTCCGGGCGGATGCGGCGGGCGCCCGTGCCGCGCCGCTGGAGAAACCGCGCAAGGTGGTGGGCATCTATGTGGGCTGGCGGGGCAAGTCCCTCCAGGGACCGGATCTGTGGGAGGTGCTGTCGTTCTACGACCGCAAGTTCACCGCCGATCTGGTGGCCAAGGGTTCCATGCGCGAGCTTTTTGCCCGCCTGCGTCAGTTCCAGCGCAAGTTCGATCCGGTGGAAGCGGCGAAGAAGCAGCCAGTGGACCCGAAGGTGCGCATGGCCATCTTCGGCCACAGCTTTGGCGGGCTGGCGGTGTACAACGCCATGTCCCAGTACCTGCTGGAGGCGGCCATCGCCGCGGAGGGCAGCGCGGCCAAGGTGCACCCCTTCGCCGATCTGGTCATGCTCATCAACCCCGCCTTCGAGGGGACCCGCTACGAGCCGCTCCACCGGGTTGCCCGGCGGGGGCCTTACCAGCCGGGTCAGCCGCCGGTATTCGTGGCCGTGACCAGTGACGACGACGCGGCCACCCGCGTGGCCTTTCCCGTCGGACGCTGGATCAACACCGTGTTCGAGCGCGAGAACAGCCGCGAGGAAAAAGAGGCCAACGTCCATACCGTCGGACACATTCCCCGGTATCGGACGCATGTGCTGACCCAGTGCGGCGACGCAGACCGGCAATCCGGAAACCGGGGCAACACCTGTACCTGCCCGCCCGGCTGGACCTCAAGCGAGAGCGGGATTTCCGATCAGGTGGTGGCGGTGGAGGAAACCAAGGCCGCCGAGTTCCGCAAGGCCTGGGCGGGCCCGGGCGGGGGGCTGGAGGCGGGCTGGGTCCGCTACTTCTGTGGGGACCTCAAGCTCACCCACCTGGCGGAGGCGGAGAACCGCCACCCGGATTCCCCCTTCTGGATGGTGTATACCGACCGCTCGGTGATCCAGGGCCACAGTGGTTTCGACAATCCCACGTTCCAGGTCTTCGTCCGCCAGTTGTTCCACGACACCTGGCCCCGCTGAGGCGGCCGGGCGTGGGACGGTTCAGCGGGTGCGTTCCCGGTACCAGAATATCTTGGCGGTGCCGGCGCCCTTCAGGTTGTTCGTTTCCACCCGGGCGTTCTCGTTTACGCGGAAGGTGGTGGGCTTGCCGTTGAGCAGCAGCCCGCGCATCGGCTCCATGTAGCCGCGGGAGTCGGTGCCGAAGAGGATGTGCTGCTTGCCGCTCTTGGTGCCAGTGATGAAATCGGGCGCCGTGCCGGAGCGGGCGTTGAACACGTACATCTCGCCCAGGCCGTTGGGCAGGCAGTCGCTGAGACTTTCGCTCGGGGAGTAGGTCGGCACGTAAAGGGTGTTCTCCAGCACCGCCATGGCGTTGACTACCTTCTTGCCCGTGGGCAGGCGGTAGTACCAGCCGGTGCGGGCTGCCCAGGTGGTGTTGCTCACCGTGCTGTTGAAGGCGGCTTCGTTGTAGTAGTGGCTGCTGTCGCTGGCGTCCACCGAGCCGGCGATGTCGGTGGTGTCCACCATTTTCGCCAGCGTCCCGGCCAGCGCGTAGCTGGACGTGAGGCCCGTGTCCGGGTCCTTCACCATGGCCACCAGATCGGTGGCGCTGGCGTTGAGCGGCTTCTCCCGGTCTCCGGTGCCCACGTACACCGCGTCGTAGTCCTGCCCCTTGTAGGATTCCTTGACCATCACGGGGGCGAACAGGATCTTGCGGGTGGCGCCAGTGGCCGAGAGGTTGGCGATGCGCCCGCCCGTCCAGTTGCCGGGTGTGGCGTCGTCCACGTCGAAGCGGAACAGGTTGCCACCGGTGTCGCCGATGTACACCCGGTCCGCCAGGCCTTGGCCGTCCATGTCCGTGTTCAGGGCTACCGGGTCGGCGGGCAGGCTGTAGGCCATGCTGCCGGCGGCCAGATCGCCGTCGGTGAATTGGCGCAGCACGTCGCCGGTGGTGCCGTCCACCACATAGAGGGCACGGCCCATGGTGTCGGAGGCGGGGGTGCCCAGGTCCTGGTTGGGGTCGTAGCCGCCACCGAAGACGAGGGCGGGCTTGTCTTTCCCGAGGGCGCGCAGGCGGACCACGGCGGGTGTGGACCAGGTCTGCCCCAGTTCATCGTAGCTGGCCACCTTGCTGCAGCTCTTCTTGCCTTCGCAGTGGAGCCCGGCGTTGTTCACCCCCTTGCCGCCGATGATCTTCCACATGAACCGCGGGTCGTCCGGATCGGTGACGTCGAGCGCGTAGTAGGCGGAACCCCCGCGGCGCTGGCCGAAGTACACGTAGACCCGGTCGCCATCGCCGCGGTTGATCTGGCCGTCCCGGTTTTCGTCATGGAAGAACAGGGCGGGCGGGGTGTCGGCCACCACCAGCGCTTCGCCGGGCAGGTTTTCGCGCATGCTCTTGAGCAGGGGCAGGGCCTCTTCGGCCAGGAAGCTCCAGCGTTCCTTGCCATTGTCGGGGTTTACCGCGTGCAGCCGCCCTTCAGTGGTGACATAGAACAGGCTGCGCTGGTCGCTGGCGTAGCTCACCAGAACGGGCTTGGAGTGCACCACCGAGCCATGGGCCCAGGTGCGCCAGACGGCGCAGGGCACGGTGGGGTCGTCGCTGGCGCAGCCGCTGTCGTTGGGGTCCCCGCCCCGGGCAAAGTTGATGAGCGCAGCGCGTTCGCTGTCGCTGCCGGCGCCCAGCGTGGTGTCCTTGATGGCGTTGTTGCCTTTGGCCAGCAGGTTCTGGGTGTGGGTGAGCAGGGTGCTCGGGTTGCTGCCGGCCTGGTAGGTGTAGACCTTGCGGTCATCGGGGGTGCCGATGGGCGAGGGCGCCGTGCTGTTGATCAGGGTTTCACCGGTGCCGCCGCGGCGCGGGCTGCCGCCATCGTGGAAACTGGAGGGCATCCAGAAACTGGCGGCTTCCGGGTTGATGCGGTGGCTGACATTGTTGTCCTTGTCCACCAGGGATTGCTCGATGTTCCAGTACCCGGTGGCCAGCTTGCTCTGCCCGGTCAGACAGGCGGCGGGGGAGAACTGGCCGACGCTGCCGTCCGATTTCTTGTAGGAAGTCTGGCCGCAGGCGGTGGCGCCCTGGGAGAGGTTGTAGCGCTTGACCGTGCCGTCCCAGCTCCGGCTGCTGCTGGGGCCGAAGAAGGCCATGTAGACCTCGGTGCCGCTGCTGGCGCGGTTTTGCCGGGAGGTGGGGACGGTGCTGGCGGCCAGGGGGGTCCAGGAAAGGATCTGGGCCAGGGCGTTGTCCAGGGCGATGGCGAGGGTGGCGGCGTCCTGGGCCTCGAAATTGGCGCCCTGGCCGGCGGTGGCCGTGTGTTTGAGCACGGGGGTGTTGGCGCCGGCAAAGCCGATGGTGAAGGTGGACACCGTCTGCACGCCGGTGACCTGGTCCGTGGCGCCCGAGTGGGGCGAAACGTCGCTATTGGCCATGTAGTAGGCCAGTTCGTCCATCCAGATGTAGCCGGCGTCGTGGGCTTCCGAACCGGTGGCCACCGGGCCGTAGGGGTTGCCGGTGGCGGGGTCGATGAGCTGGTTGTAGGCGGTGGCGGTGGGGCTGCTGGTGTCCAGGTCGGTGCGGGGGGAAATGACCACACCCGACTCGTTGGTGAAGGTCATCGTGGCGGCCTTGATCTCGGTGTTGGCCGAGTGGTCGTCGGTGGGACCGCCATCGGTGATGAGCAGGATGTAGTTCTTCTGGCAGGCGGCCGGGTTGCCGCTGCTGTCCTTGAGGGCCAGCATGGGCGAGCTGTAGTTGGCGGCGCACGGGCCGGCGCCGTTGCAGGCAGCAGGCAGCGCCGCCGGATCGCGCCCGTCGGCGGTGCTGTTCAGGGTGCCGAACTTGGGCGGCTTGCCGGCAAAGTACAGGTAGGCCTCGTAGAGACTTTCGGTGAGCGGGGTGTTGCTCATCGCCTCGACGCTGTAGATCCGGTCGATCAGCGCCTGGCGGTTGGCCAGATAGGTGTCGTTGGCGGTTTTCTGGCTGCTGCTCATGGCGGCGATGGCCGCCGGGTCCGAGGTCCCCATCGGTTTGATGGTGGAGGCGATGTAGCCGCCTTCGGTGGTGCCGTCATGCTTGTTGAACACCATCAGGCCGATGTTCACGTTGTTGCGTCCCGCGATCATGTCGGCCAGTGCGTCCTTGGCGATCTGCAACCGGGTCTTGCGGCCGATGGGGTGGCCGTTGGGGCCCTTGGGCCCATATTTCCAGTTGAGATAGTTGGGGTGGTAGACATCGTAGGCGGGTGTGCCCGTGGCATTCCATTTCTTGGCGGCGTCGGTGGTGTGGCTGTCGGTGCCGGTCCAGGCGGCCAGCGGCGCCTTGTAGGTCTTGGTGTTGAGCAGGTAAGTGCCGCTGGCGTTGTCCGCCACGCAGTCGTGGGGCAGCATCCAGGCCCGGTTGGGGTCCCGGTTGAAGACGTTTTCCGTGGTGCCGGGGACGCCGCCGCCCAGATTGGCGGAGCTGATCTTGGCGGTGCAACTGATGCAGGTGGTGCCCAGCGCGGCATCGCAGGTGGTGGAGGTGTCGGGCAGGTCGCTACAGCCGCCGTTGTCGGTACGCACGTTGTTGAGCGTGGTGCCGTTCACCGTCAGGCTGGCCCACTGGACGGTGGCGGAACAGGCGCTGGTGGCCCCCGTGGTCCAGGCGCTGCCGGGCGGGGTGCGGTACTGCCCCTGACAGGTGCCGCCGTGAAAATAGGTGGTGCCTTCGGAAAAGGCAGTCTGCCGGCCGGCCCAGGCGCAACTGGCGTTGTCCCGGGTGACGTAGGCCTGGGCTGGCGAGGTGCCGGCGCAGGCGGGCGGGTCGGGGACCAGGGCGCACTCTGCCGCGTCGGCCGAGGAACAGCTCACCCCGCCGTCGGTGCAGCTGCTTCCTGTGTAGAAGGCTTGGCCGTAGGCATCCAGGCTGGGGCTGCCGGGTGGGGTGCAGGCGCGGGTCTTGGTGACGATCTTGTCCGGGCTGCCGCCGCTCATCACGGTGCCGGCCACGTCGTAGTAGCCCGGGATGGCAATGGCCTTGTAGGCCTCCACGCGGGCGCCGTCCAGGGTGGCGCTGGTGGGGACGATGCCGTAGACGGCCAGCGCCGCCTTGAGCATGTCCAGATCCCAGTAGTCCCAGTAGAGGCGGTCGTTGGCGTGATAGCCGCCAAAGTCCGGGCTCAGGTCGGCCCAGCCGGCGAAGGAACTGCCCTTGGGGATGCGCACCGGCAAGGGGCGGTCGCCGTCACCGCTGGCCCAGCCGCTGCTGGTGCCGCCGTTGGCGTCCCGGTACTGGTCCAGGTAGCCGGCGTACTGGCCCCACATGTTCTTGGTTTCCGTGCCCGGGTAGCTGGCGACGTGGCTGGTGTCCAGATTCTGCGCCGGGTCCCAGCGCAGCCACTGCTGGTTGAGCCACTTGCCGCTGTTGCGCCGCAGGACCGACGGAGTGTAGACCGTGGACGGCGTGAGGGCTGACGCCGAGGCGGCGCACTGGTTGTATCCGCTGTAGTTGTTCCAGGGGTAGCCGCCATCGCTGCTGCCGGCCTGGCCGTAGTTGATGTTGCCGCGGATGACCGGGCTTTTGGTGGCGGCGCCCCAGGTGTTAAGGGTGTCGGCACCCATGAACTGGTTGAAGGATGTGGCGCGCAGGCGGGCGTCGCTTTCCGCCGTGCCGGCGGGCAGCCAGCGCAGGGCGGCGCCGCGGAAGGCGGGGCGGGCATCGCCGCTGGTGTTGCCGGAGAAGAACTCCACCCCGCTGTAGTTGCGGTGCAGGGTGCGCGGCCCCGGGTCGCCGGTCTCGGTGCCCGCCGCGTAGGTGAGCGCCGTTTGCTTGAACGTCAGGCGATCCGCGGCGGTGGCGCCCTTGAAGTAACCCTGGGCCAGCACGTCCAGGGGATTGGTGGGGAGGGTTTCGTTGCGTGCGTCCTCCACGGCGGCGGCGGCACCGGAGCGGCAGGTCCAGGTGTCCTTGCAGCCGATGCTGGCGATGAAGTCCGGGTCGTTCCACAGGTACTCCACGTGGGAGTCGTAGGCGCCGGGGTATTCGCGCCAGGGCTCCGGCACATTCATCGAGTTGGATGTATCCAGGACCACCAGCACGTTGGGCGTGGCGGCGGAGCCGGTGGCGCCCACCCCCAGGTAGATGTCCGTGTCGCGGGCGGCGAAGGCCGGTGTGGCCAGGGGGGCCAGGGTGGCGGCCACCAGGGTCCAGGCAAGGGCGCGGCGAAGGGGGGGGTGAGTCGGGGGCATGGATCGGACGCTCACTGGACGCAGGAATTGGGGGGGAGCGGGGCGCGGAAGCCCTGGTGGATGGCCACCGCCTCGCCGCCGAAGACGTTGCTTTGGGCCTCGCCCCGGATGTCCAGGGCGATGGTGTCGAAGGCGTTGCTCATATCGTTGCCGCTGCCGCGCTGGGCATTGCGGCCGCAGGACAGTTCGGTGGCGGTTACCACGGTGGTGGCGCCCGATAGAGCGACGCGACCGGTGAAGCTGCCGGTGCCGCCGCTCACGCTGATGTGGGACGGCACGTCCTTGCGGCCGCTACCGGTGGAAAAGAAGCAGCTGGCCGGGTCGGTGCGGGGCAGCCCCAGGCAGCCAGGGGCGAAGTAACCGAAACTGTGCTCGATGAACTGGTTGATCCCGACTTCCGCGTTGGCGAAGTTGGCCGCTTCGATGTGGCTGGCGCCGCCGATCTTGAGCTCGATCACGCTCATCCGGTACATGGAAACCACCAGCAGGGTGAGCACCACCAGCACCACCAAGCCGAGCACGAGCACCATGCCGGCCTGTCGGCCCTTGCTGGCGACTTGCCGCAGCAGGTGGGGCGGCTTCAGCACTGGCCGGCTCCTGCGGTGAGGCGCTGGGCGCAGTTGCGCAGTTGCACCGTCTGGCTGAACACCTGGCGGACGTACTGGCAGGCGGTGCCCGAGCAGGTGTAGGTGACCCCGCCACCCAGGTCGTAGGTGCGGCCGCTGTCGTCCCGCCCGGCCACCGGGTGCAGGCTGCGCACCAGCACGGCGACGCGGGCGCTCAGGATCCGGTTCCAGTTGCCGGGCGTGGTGCTGAAGCGGTCCGCCAGGCCGTCGTTGTTGGTGTCTTCGCCAAAGAGGAGGGACATCCGCTCGATCCCTTCCACCAGCGGCACTTCGCTCCAGGTGGTGCCGGTCAGTTCCTGCCGGGCCAGGGTGGGGACGGGCTGGCCGTTGTCCGAGGTGCTGTCGCAAACGCCCGAACTCCCCCGGTTGCACGGACGCACGTAGTACAGATGCGCGGAATAGGGGAAGACCGCCGCCTCGGCGCCGGCTGCGCCGTAGCGCTTGGCGCCCGCGGGCATGGTGGAGGCGTAGGCGCTGCCCTTGAACACCACGGTGTTGGGGGACGACAAGGGCGAGGACTGCACCATCAGCAGGTCCTTGAAGGGCTTGTTGGCCAGTTCCGCGACGGGGATGGCTTCGCCGCTGGCGCCCCGCAGCACCACCAGTGGGCTGGTGCTGAGGATGTTGGCGCTGTTGAGGCAGGAGTAGCCCGAAAGGTCGGCGCCAGGGGCCTCGACCCGCAGCGGGGTGGCCAGGTCCAGCGCCCAGGGGCGGTCGGTGGCTGCATCCTTGCTGCCGCAATCCGCGCTCCAACTGCTGGGCAGGCCGTAGAGGGCGGGGTTGGCGTACTGGTAGGACGAGGCGCTGCCTGCCCAACCGTAGAATCCCGCCTGGCGGAGGTCTTCCCCCAGATAGCGCAGGGCTGCGGTGCCCGATTCCTGCAGGCGGGCGAAGTCGTCCTGGACGCGGAAGTTGCGGCTGGCGGAGCCGAGAATCGAGACCAGCCCCAGGGTGAGCACCAGCCCCAGGGCCATGCCCACCATCAGCTCCACCAGGGAGAGGCCGCGCTCGGTCGAGGGGGGGCTCATGGTTGCAGTACCGGGACATCCACCGAAACCACCCGCCGCATGCTGTCGCCGCCGGTGGCTTCGTCGCTGCCATCCGGCATCTTGTAGCCGCCCTTGGCGCAGTTGGTGAGACCGCGCGGATCGTTGCTTCCACCGGGAGTGATCGGGCTCTCGCCCTGCCAGGCGACGCTGACCCGATACACCAGGGGCGAAGCGCTGGCTTTTTCCACGCAGCCCCGGGCGCCCAGGATGCTGCCGGAGCGTTCCACATTGCCGCTCACGGTGCGCTGCTTGGTGGCGCCCGCCAGCAGACCGTCCCACACGGCAAGATCGAAATCCACCAACTGCTGCCAGGTGCACACCGCGCTCGTGGCCCCGCAGTCGGTGACGTCGCCGCCCACCCCGCCCCATTTGCTGCCATCGCCCAAGGGGGTGGCCACCGGGGCGCCGTCGGCGTAGGTTTGGCCGATCTGGGCGTTGCGTGCGGTTTGGTCGGGGTCGGTGCTTTGCAGGGACTTGATGCGTTCGGCCATGTCGGCGGCCAGGGCCAGCGCCTGCTGGCGTTGGTAGGCATCAAACGCCGCGCGCTGGCCGCGGGTGACGAGCCCGGAGAGGCCGAGGATGCCAAAGGCGAGAATGGTCAGCGTGACCAGCAGCTCCATCAGCGTGAAGCCCCGGATTAGCTGGCTGCCGGGCATGCCGTCCCCCCGTTGCTGCCTTTGTTCTGCTCCAGCACCGAAATGCGGCCCCCGCCGCCGATGAGCACGGCGCGGATGGAGTCGTTGCTGGTGCTGCTGTCGTTCATGTTGTCGCTGATGGTGAAACCGTCGGTGGTGCCGGTGGCGCCTGAGCGCACCGCTTCGCCGCTGGGGCGGAAGATCACCGCGTCGGCAAAATCCGTCGTGGCCGTGCAGATCCGTAGCCGGCCCTTGATGGCCCCCTGCTGGCGCAGCGTGACGTCGCCGCTGCCGCACTTGCCGTCGCTGTCCATGTCCACGCAACTGGTCCAGCCGTCGGTCCACGCGCTGCCGGTGCGCACGAAGGCCACCCTGCGGGAGCGGGCAATGGCTTCGGCCCGCGCGTGGAGCAGGTCGTAGTACAGGTCGGACGCCGTGGCGCGCACCCGTTGGTCCGCCGTGAACTGGGTGAACTGGGGCGCCCCGGCCGAGACCAGGATGCCCAGCACGACCAGGGTGATCATCAGTTCAATGAGGGTGAAGCCCGACTGGGCCCGGTTACTTTCTTCCACCATGGAAGTTGACGGCAACCCGGGCCGGAGCTTGAACGCCGCTCGGGCGGGCGGGCAGAGGTACTGGCGCATGGGCTTAGTAATGCCGCCAGGGCTTTTGCCGGTTGTCCACGCGGATCGAGCCATCCCCCAGCATGTTCCCGCTGCTGGTGAGGGGATGGAGCTGGGCTTCGAAGCGGGGGGGATTGCTGGCCACCGTCAGGCTGGGCGCGGAGTAATGCTTGGCCACTTCCGCCGGCATCAGCAGCTTGAGCTGGGTCAGGCTGCCTGCGTAGGTCTGGTTGTCCAGGAAGTAGCGCTCTTGTTGCTGGGCCAGTTCGGCCATGAACTGCATGGCCTGGGAGCGGACGGTGCTGCGGGCGTATTTCTGGTAGCTGGGCACGGCCACGGTGGTGAGCACGCCGATGATGGCCAGCACCACGAGTATTTCCATCAGGCTGTATCCGGCAGCGCGGCGCAGGGTGCTCACAGGGGATCTCCACGGGTCATGACGGATTTATCGGCCGGCTCACCCTCGGCATTGAGCCGGCAGGGATGAGGGGCGGCCCGCGCAAGACCGGCGGAAACCCGGATGTGCCCGATCCCCTCAGGGCGCGGGGCCGTGGGGCTCGAAGACCACCGATGCGGTGACACGTGCGGCGACTGCCCGGCCGCCCGTGCGGCCCGGAGCAAAGCGGGCATCGCGGAAGGCGGCGACGGCGGCCGCGTCGAATAGGCCGGGGGGCTCGGCGCTCAGCACCTCCACGGCGGCGACGGCGCCGGTTTCGGCAATGGCCAGCGCCAGGACGACTTCACCCCGCGCGCCCGTTGAGCCCAGGTGGGGCGGGTAAGTGGGGGTGACCGGTTCCAGGGGGTAGGGCAGTGCGTCCAGTTCGCCTGCCGCCGGAGGCGTGGCGGGCGTGGCGGTTGCGCTGGTGGGGCCGACTGCCGGATATTCGGCGGTGGCCCCAGGCCGGGCCGGTAGCGCTGGCGCGGCGGCGCCCACAAGGGGTGGGGCGTGTGGCGTTGTCGCCGGCGCGACCAGTCGGGCCTCCAGACGGCCGGCGGCGGGAGGCGCTCCGCCCGGAAGCGCCCAGGGTGCCAGGCCCAGTGCGGCGCCGTGGGCCGCGCAGGAGAGCGCAAGCGCCGGCCACAGGTGAGCCAGGGGGCGAGCAGGCTTGGCGGGATCAGCGTTGTTCATGGGCGGCATGTCGGTTCAAGCGGTTTATCGGGCAACCCGGTGGCGGGCTTGAGGCGTGACGCGATGGAACGCGCGGGGCACGGGGAAAAGCCTTGACCCTGCCTTGATTTCTGGTAGAAGGGAGCGGCGTTCGGCCCGGTGGGCCGGGTGCAATTTTCCTTTTCGCGCCTTGCCCATGACTGCTGCCGTTGCCCCAGAAACCAGCCCGTCGGCCCCCGCCGGCGACTCCTCCTGTTATCACTGTGGTTTGCCCATCCCGGATGGGGTGAATCTGCCGCTGGAAGTGGATGGCAACACCCGCCGCATGTGCTGCGTGGGGTGTCAGGCGGTGGCGAAGGCCATTGTGGGCAACGGCCTCACCGACTACTACCGGCACCGGGATGCGATGCCGGAGACGTCGGCTGAAGGGCGACGGGAGGCGATCCCCGATGCGCTCAAGGATCTGGGTCTGTTCGACCACCCGGACGTGCAGAGCAGTTTCGTGGCGCCGGTGGGCGAGCACGAGCGGGAAGCCTCCCTGATCCTGGAGGGCATTACCTGCGCTGCCTGCGTCTGGCTCAACGAACAGCACGTGGCCCGGCAGCCGGGGGTGACGGCGGTGGATATCAACTACGCCACCCGTCGTGCCCGGGTGCGCTGGGACGAGCGCAGGATCAAGCTCTCGCAGATCCTTGGCGCCATCGCGGCCATCGGGTACCGGGCCTACCCTTACGATGCCGCCCGCTCCGAAGAAATTTCCCAGCGGGAACGGCGGGGCGCCCTGTGGCGCCTGTTCGTGGCCGGCTTCGGGATGATGCAGGTGATGATGTACGCCGTGCCTGTCTACATGGCGGACGAAGGCACCATGTCGGTGGATATCGAGCAGCTCATGCGCTGGGCCAGCCTGTTGCTGACCTTGCCCGTTGTGCTCTATTCGGCGGCACCGTTCTTCCAGCGGGCCTGGCGGGATCTGCGGCTGCGCCGGGTGGGCATGGACGTGCCGGTGGCCCTGGGGGTGGCCAGCGCCTTTGCTGCCAGCGTGTGGGCAACGTTCACAGGTGGAGGCGAGGTGTACTTCGACTCGGTCACCATGTTCGTGTTCTTTTTGCTGTGCGGCCGCTATCTGGAGATGATCGCGCGGCAGCGGGCGGTGCGCGGTGTCGAGCAACTGGCCCGGATCATGCCCGCCTTTGCTGCCCGGCTGCCCGGCTTCCCCGATCTGGAGGCGGAGCGGGTGCCCGTGGCCCAGTTGCGGCCCGGCGACCTGGTGCTGGTGAAGCCCGGCGAGGCGATGCCCGCCGATGGCCGGGTGCGCCAGGGCACGAGCCGCGTGGACGAATCCCTGCTCACCGGGGAAAGCCGCCCGGTGGAAAAGGCCGAAGGCAGCGAGGTCACCGGCGGGAGCATCAACGCTGCCAGCCCGCTAGTGGTGGAAGTGGAGCGGGTGGGGACGGAAACCCGCCTGGCAGCCATCCAGCGGCTGATGGAGCGGGCGGCGGCGGAGAAACCCCGCATCGTGGAAACTGCGGACAAGGTGGCGGCGGGTTTTGTCGCCGTACTGCTGGTGGTGGCGGTGGCCACGGGTCTGGTCTGGCTGCAACTGGACCCGGGCCGTGCCCTCTGGGTATTTGTTGCGGTGCTGGTGGTGAGTTGCCCCTGCGCCCTCTCTCTGGCCACGCCGGCAGCGCTCACGGTGGCCACCGGAGCACTTTCCCGCATCGGCATGCTGGCGACCCGCGGCCATGCCATCGAAGCCTTGGCGCGCGCCAACCATTTCGTGTTCGACAAGACGGGGACGCTCACCTTCGGCCGGCTCAAGCTGGCGAGTGTGGTTTGCGCGCCGGGCCTGGATCAGGCCGAGATGCTGGCGCTGGCAGCCGCCCTGGAGGCGGGTTCCGAGCATGCGGTGGCGGCGGCGCTGCGCGAAGCGGCGGGCGGGCGCGGGGTTGGCGTGACGCAGATTCTGGCGGTGACCGGCCAGGGGATGGAGGGGCTCTGGCTGGGCCGGCGGGTGCGCATTGGCCGGCCGGCGTTTGTGGCGGAACTGCGGGCCGGCTTGCCGGATTCCCCGGCAGCGGACGACGCACGTTACACCGTTGTGGAACTGGGCGATGAGAGCCGCGTGCTGGCCCGCTTCTGCCTGAGCGACCAGTTGCGCCCGGAGGCGGCGGCGCTGGTGCGCGCCTTGCAGGCCGACGGGGCGCAGGTCACCGTCCTGAGCGGCGACGGGCAGGAGACCGTTTCCCGGGTGGCGGCCAGCCTCGGGCTGGAGGACGCACATGGCGGGATGACACCCCAGGGCAAGCATGATTTCATCCGGACGCTTCAGGCGGAAGGCTGCTTGGTGGCGATGGTGGGAGATGGCGTCAATGACGCCCCGGTACTTGCCCAGGCCCAGGTGTCCGTGGCCATGGGCGGGGGCACTGAGCTTGCCCGCACCCAGGGCGATTTCGTGCTGCTCAACGAGCACCTTTCCGCCATCGCCCAAGGGCGGCATCTGGCGCGTGCCACTGTCCGGGTGATCCGGCAGAACTTGTGGTGGGCTTTTGCCTACAATTTCATCGCCCTGCCGCTGGCAATGGCGGGTTACATCACGCCCTGGCTGGCGGGAATCGGCATGGCGGGCAGCTCCCTGCTGGTGGTGCTCAACGCCCTGCGCCTGCAGCGCAGCCCCGAAGCGCTCGCGGTTCCGGCCGCCACTGAGCAGAACGGATAACCATGGAAAGCCTTTATCTCCTGATCCCCCTGTCCATCGTCCTGGTGTTCCTGATCGGGGTGATCTTCTGGTGGTCCGTGCGCAGTGGCCAGTTCGATGACCTGGAAGGTCCCGCCTACCGGGTCGTGATGGACGACGACGAGCCTCGCCCGACCACGCCTGCGGACCCCAACGCCACCAAGAAATAAGACGGCTTTTATGTAGCCTGGGCTATTGTTTGCCCGAAAATGCTGCACTGCAGCAAAGCGTCGTTCGTTGACGTCAGTGCCCTGGATTTTCTTGAGGTAAATCAAGTCGATGCCTTGCTGTCTTTTTTTCTTGTGCATTGCACAAAAAACAGTTGACATCAGTTCAGGCACCCATATAATTCAAACCATGTTGCACCGCAGCAATCGGGTGGAGGAAGAACCCGCTGCGGAAAGAAAGAAGACGTACCCCCGAGCCCCTGATTTGTATTGCCACACTCTTTGGAGACCATCATGACCGTGACCGTTACCCCCGAGCAACTCGCCGCCGCCCAGAAAGCCAACGTTGAAGCCCTGCTGACCCTGGCCACCACCGCCCTGGACAGCGTTGAGCGCCTGGTTTCCCTGAACATCAACACCGTCCGCACCAGCTTCGACGAAGCTGTTGCCCAGACCAAGGCCGTGTCCGCCGTCAAGGACCCGCAAGAGCTGGCCTCCCTGTCTTCCGCCGCCGTGCTGCCGGTGGTCGAGAAGTCCCTGGCCTACTCCCGTCAGGTCTACGAAATCGTGACCGGCGCCCAGCAAGCTGTTTCCAAGCTGGCTGAGTCCCAACTGGCCGAAATCAACAAGAACGTTGCTTCCGCCCTGGACAAGCTGGCCGAAAGCGCCCCCGCCGGTTCCGACGTCGCCGTGGCTGCCGTGAAGTCCGCCATCGCCGCCGCCAACTCCGCTTACGACCAAGTCACCAAGGCCGTCAAGCAAGTGACTGAAGTGGCCGAGTCCAATGTCGAAGCCGCCACCAAGGCCACCGTTCAGGCCATCGGCGCTGCTGCCAAGACCAAGTAATTCGTTTTCGGACGAATCGCTGAAAAGCCCCGCCGCGAGCGGGGCTTTTTGTTTTGCGGGCGGGCCGCTGCTACGGCGCTCCGACAAAAGAACGGCGACCGCTTTACACGGTCGCCGGCGTCAAGGTGGGGTGACAAATCGGTTGGCTGGGACTTCGGCGGCCAACAAGAAACCGGTCGCGCGGACCGGTCAGTTGATGGCGGCTGAGCCTTCGGATTGCGGTACGCCAACGATGCGCAAGCGCTCGTTGGAGACGGAACACAGGACGTCGAGGAATTCCGCCCCTACCGCATCCATGTCATGGACGGCGCTGGCATCCACGACCAGCGATGCCCCCGCGCGCAGCTTCGTGCACACCATGTCCACCAGCCCGAACACGTTGTGAAAGTTCAGCTCCGCCGGCATGGCAATGCTCTCCACTGTTCTCCTGGTTTTCGCCATTTGCTTCTCCTCCGGTTGCTGCCCTGGCTGAAGCCCGATCTTGCGGCCGGTTTGCCGGGCAGCCTGTCAAGCTAAGGGACGTGTTGGTATGAATTGTCCTGACCGGCATTGTCCGGATCGCCGGGGCCGGGAGCCATTGGGAGTTTTCCAGCCAGGGGTAGGGGAAAGTACCGACGGGAGTAGGGATTTGGAGGTAACGCGCAGGCGGCGGGAAGTGGGCCCCCTGCGCGAGGGCTGGCACTGAGGGTGGCCCGCTCGGGGGCGGGCATGGGCATCAGGTCTGGGTGTTGCCGCTGCTGCCGTTTGCGGGTGCGGCGGCATTGCGCACGGCGATGAGGCGCACCAGCTCGGCGAAGGAATCCACGTGCATCTTCTGCATGATGCGCGCCCGGTGCTGTTCCACGGTCTTGGTGCTGATGTCCAGTTCGGCAGCGATCTGCTTGTTCAGCCGTCCGGCCACCATGCCGTCGAGCACTTCCCGTTCCCGGGGGGTGAGGCAGGCGAGCCGGGCTTCGAAGCTGTCCTGCTTGCGGCGGCTGGCCCGGCCTTCCGACCACATGTTGAGTGCCTGCTGCACCCGGTCCAGCAGCATTTGCTCGTTGAACGGTTTTTGCAGGAAGTCGAGGGCGCCGCTACGCATGGCGCGCACCGCCATGGGGACGTCACCGTGGCCAGTGATGAAGATGATGGGCGCGTCGCAGTTGAGGCTCTTGAGCTTTTCCTGGAGATCGAGCCCGCTCAGGCCGGGCATGCGCACATCCAGTACCAGGCAGCCACAGTGGTTGAGGGCTTCCCGGTCTTCCACCAGAGCCTGGGCGGAGGCATAGGTGCGGACTTCGATGCCCACTGTCTCGATCAGCATGCGCATGGAGGCGCGCACCATCTCGTCGTCGTCCACCACGCACACCAGGCGGGTGAAGGGTCCTAGGGATGAGTTGATCATTCCGGGTCGCTTCCGAAGGGCAGTTCAAAGGAAAAAACGGTGCCTTCCGGGCCCGAGCGGGCCCACAGGCGCCCATGATGACTGTCGATGATCATACGGCAGATGGCCAGTCCGAGGCCCATGCCTTCGGGCTTGGTGGATACGAAAGGCGAGAAGAGATCCTGGCGGATGGCCTCCGGCAGGCCTTCGCCCCGGTCGGTCACCTCCACCAGCAGGCGACCGGCCTCGTTGGTGGAGGTGCGCACACCGAGGCGGCGTTCGCCTTCCACCCGGTTCATGGCTTCGATACCGTTGTGGAAGAGGTTGATCAGTACCTGCTGGATCTGGATCGGGTCCGCCAGCAATGGGGGCAGATCCGGGGCAAGTTGCTGGTCGAACTGCACGTTGGCGGCTTCCAGCCGGTTGCGCACGAAGCGCACGGCTTCGCCAACGATGTGGTTGATATCCACCGGGTCCATGCGCGGCGGCCGCTTGCGCACGAAGTCGCGGATGCCGCGGACGATCTCCCCGGCCCGCAGGCTTTGTTCGGCCACGGCGGTTAGCGGCTCCTTGAGCAGGGCTTCGGCCGCAGGTAGTTCGGCCAGCCGACGCAGGGCCACGCTGCTGAAGAGGCGGATCGAGGTCAGGGGCTGGTTGAGTTCGTGTCCCAGTGCCGAGGCCATGGCGCCCAGGTTGATGAGCCGCCCGGCGTGGGCGATCTCTTCCCGCTGAATGCGCTCAAGTTCTTCCTGCCGGCGGCTTTGGTCGATATCCCGCCATGTGCCGATCACCCGTCGTGGGCGGCCATCGTTTTCGTACTCCATTACCTTGGCCCGGCAACTGACCCAGCGGTAGCCTCCGTCCCGGTGGCGGACGCGGATTTCGGTGGTGACCATGGGCGTCTGCCCTGAAATATGTTCCGCCAGCAGTTTGCGAATAAGCGGGAGATCGTCCGGATGGATGTGTTCCTCCGGCGAGTGACTGGACGCGGTCGCCTCGTCCGGGCGATAGCCCAGGATGGCCTTGAGCTGGGGGGAAACGGTCACGGAATTGTCCCGCATGTCCCAGTCCCACAGGCCGTCCCCGTGCCCTTCAAGGGCGAAGCGCCAGCGGGCTTCGCTGGCGGCGATCCGTTCCAGGGTGCGCTGCTCGTCGGTGACATCCCGGATCAGCAGGGTGGCCATGGGTTTGCTCAGCACCCGCAGATAGGAGATCGTCACTTCCGCAAGAAACTGGCTGCCGTCAGCACGCAAGTGGACGTGGGGGGGCAGGGTATTGGGCCGGGAAGAGAAAAGGGCGACGTAATAACTTGGCTGCTGAACCCGTTGATCAAGGCGCTGGTCGATCAGCTTGCCTACTTCGAAACCATACAGGCTCGCGCTCTGGGGGTTGGCATCGGTGATGTGCCCGGTGGGCGAGACGAGCATGATGGGATAGGGCGCGGCGTCGAACACGGCCCGGTAGCGGGTTTCGGTTTCCTGACGCAGGCGTTCCTGCAGCAACTGTGGGCTCACGTCCCGCACTGCCATCATGCACAGGGTCTGGACGCCATCCTCGAAATAGCGCAGGTTGATTTCCACCGGGAAGTGGGTGCCATCCGCACGGCGATGAAAGCGCAAGGGCGCATGTTCGCGCCGCTGCGCCACCAGATCCAGGGATTGGCTGGATTCCGCCGTGAGCGATTGCAACGCCCGTCCCGCCATTTCGTAGGGCATGTAGCCATAGATGCGGCTGGCGGCCAAATTGGCGGTCAGGACCAGGTTGTCGTCGCACCGCACCAGCAGCATGGCGTCGTGACTCGCTTCAAACGCGAGCTGAAGCGCTGGTTCCAGCGTGTTGGTGCGGGCAGGCGGCACGGCCACATGCCCGGCGGCAAGCTCAGCACAGGTGGGAAGGGATGGGCTTGTTGCACCCACGGCTGTTCAGTCTTCCTGGTCCAGGTAACAGATCACCGAGCCGTTGCGCAGCGCCGTGGCGCGCGCGCTCCAGCGCTCGCCGTCGGGCAGGGTCACGCTGCGGCGGGCGGGACCCTCGGCGGTGGAGCGGCAGGCGAGGGCCGCTTCAGCCCATTCCTCGGGGAAGACTTCCTCCAGGGAGGCGCCTTCATCGCAAGCGATGCCCATCCCCTGGCACCGGCCGCTGGCATTGCCATGCATGCCCACCAGGCGGAGCGAGGCGTCCAGAATCAGGATGCAGCCCGGGTAGGCCGCCAGCGCTGCCAGCCACTGCTGCTCGATGGCGCTCAGGCGGTCTTCCTCCCGCTTGCGGCCGGTAATGTCGGTGGCCTTCATGCAGATGCCAACCTGCACCCCGTCGGGCGAGAAGAGGGGGAAACGCACAGCCAGGAAGGTGCGGGCTTCGCCGTTGATGGTGTAGTGGTCTTCGCTCTCCAGCGAGGTGCCGCTGAGCAGCACCGCCACGTCCTTCTGGCGGAAGCTCTGGGCCAGGCTTTCCGGGAAAACCTGGGCGTCGGTCTTGTCGAGCACGTCCACCGGCGTGCGGCAGAAGACGCGCTCGAATTCCGCGTTGATGAACTCGTAGCGCCCCGAGCCGTCCTTGACCGAGATGATCGAGTTGGAGTGCTGCATGATGGCCATCAGTTGTTCCTGGCTGGCCTGCAGAGCGTTCCGGGCTTCGATCAGCGGAGTTTCGTCCAGCATGGTCACCACGGCGCCCCGGGGAACCCGTGCCGCCGAGACCCGGGGGAACACCCGCATCAGGTAGTGCCGCTGTCCGTCGCTGACCTGCTCCTCCCGGGGGCGTCCGTCCAGGATGGTCTGCTCCACCTGTTCCGCGTGGCTGCCGAGCTTTTGCTGCGCGAAGACCGTGTGCACATGCTCGCCCATGGCGCCGTGGGAAAAGCCGAAATAGCGCCCCGCGGCATCGTTGAGCCGCACCAGCCGTCCCCGCTCGTTGAACACCAGCAGGTGGAAGCCGAAACTGTTCTGGATGTTTTCCAGGTCCGCGTTGATGTCGGCGAGTTCCGCGGTCTTGATCTGCAACTCTTCGTTGACGGTGGTGAGTTCCTCGTTGGTGGACTGGAGCTCTTCGTTGGAGGCCTGCAGTTCTTCGTTGGAGGCCTGCAGTTCCTCGTTGGATGCCTGCAGTTCTTCGTTGAGCGCCTGGGTTTCCTCGTTGGAGGTTTCCAGTTCTTCGATCACCGTTTGCAGATGCTCCCGGGTGGCGATCAATTCGTCTTCCAGATCCCGGGCCGAGACACCGTCCAGCGCTCCGCTCACGCTTTGGGTGGTGGTGGGGTCGCTCAGCTCGGTTGCGGTCTCGAAACCGATGATCGCGCCGTCGCCGAGGAGGTCGTTACTTACCGGGATCACCCTCAGCCGTACCCATTCGCCCGGGGCATCCTCCAGGGGACGGGAGCGCCCGAGGGCTTCGCTACCCTTTTGCTGGGCCTGGTAGATCAGGGTTTGCACTTCCGTGCGCAGATCGCGGCGGATAAGGGAAACCAGGCTGAAATCCGGGCGACCGGCGGGAATGGCGAGGAAGCGGCTCACGTCGCCAAACACATGCAGCACTTCCAGCTGGCCGTTTACCAGCACGCTGGGCGGCAGGTAGGCATGGGCCGCCGCTTCGAGGAACTGCTCCTCGGCCGTTTTCTCCCGCTCCCGGCGCAGCGCCTGGCGCGGCTCCCGGTTGATGCTGGCGAGGATGAAGGAGGGGGCCTTGGAGGTGGTGGCGCAGCGCAGGAAGATCTTGCCTTCCCGGTCCAGGGAATCGAACAGCTCTTCGCGCTGGAAGACGCTTTCCGACTTGCCCAGGAACAGCAGGCCGCCGGGGGCCAGGGCGTAGTGGAACGCCCCCAGCACCCGCTCCTGCAAGGGGCTCTGGAAGTAGATGAGGACGTTGCGGCAGCTGATCAGGTCCAGCCGCAGGAAAGGCGGGTCCTGGGCGAGATCCTGACGGGCGAACACCACGAGCTCGCGCAGGGACTTGGTGACTTCGTAGGCATCGCCGGAGGGGGTGAAGTAACGCTGGATCAGCCCGGGTTCCAGGTCGGCCAGGGTGGAAGCGGGATAAACGCCTCGCCGGGCCACGGCCATCGCGTTGGTGTCGATGTCGGTGGCGAAGATCTGGATCTTGAATTCGTGGCGGGTATGGCCCAGCAGTTCGCAGATCAGGATGGCGATGGTGTAGGCCTCTTCGCCGGTGGCGCAACCGGGCACCCAGATGCGGATCTCGTCGCCGGCCCGCTTGATCCGGAAGCGCTCGGCCATGGCATCGCGCAGGGCATTGAAGGCATTGCGGTCCCGGAAGAAGGACGTGACGGAGATGAGAATCTCCCGGCACAACTGGTTCAGTTCGTCCGGATGGCCCTCGGCGAACTGGATGTAGGCCTCCAGGCTGTTCAGCCGGTTGGCGGCGATCCGGCGCAGCACCCGGCGCCACACGGTGTTCTCCTTGTAGTCGGAGAAATCCACGCGCGTGTGGCGGTGTACCCGGGTGAGCAGGGTCTTGAGCGTGGCCGGGGCTTCCGCATCCCGTGCCGCCGGGGCCAGCGCACCCTGGGTGCGGACCGTGACGGCGATCTCCCGGGCGATGTCCTTGGGGGAGAGCACCCAGTCCACGCACTGGGTGCTGATGGCTGCCTGGGGCATGCCGGTGTACTTGGCGGTCGCCGGGTCCTGGGCGAACACGAGGCCGCCGCCGGCCTTGATGGCCCGGGTGCCGCTGGCGCCGTCCGAGCCCGTGCCCGAGAGGATGACGCCGATCACGTCCTCGCCCCGGTCTTCCGCCAGGGAAGTGAAGAAACGGTTGACCGACGGCTTGGGTACCACGTCGCTGCCGGGTTTGACCAGGTGGAAGCGGTCTTCCACCAACACCAGGTCATTGTTGGGCGGCGTGATGTAGAGGGTGTCCGGCTGCGGCACGAGCCCTTCCTCCACTTCCCGCACCTCCATGGTGGTCTCCCGCGCCAGCAGCTGCACCAGCATGCTGCGGTAGTTGGGAGACAGGTGCTGCACCACCACGTAGGGGACGCCCAGGTCCACCGGCAGGTGCGAGACCAGTTCGGTCAAAGCCTCCAGGCCGCCCGCCGAAGCGCCCACCCCCACGATGTAGCTGCGGCGGGTGTTTTCCATCTGCTCCAGGGGGGAGGAGGCGGCAGGATCCTGCTCGGGGGCCGGGGATTCAGATCCTGAAGGGGTGTTGGTGTCCATGGGGCTTCCAGAAAAAAGTGCTTGGGCACGGCTGCCGGGCAAATTGTACGGAATTCCCGGAGAGTGGGGGAGCGTGGAAACGCACGCCAGGCTTGGAAGTTAGCGTGTTCTTACTCCCGCCGAGGGGCTCTTTTCTGTTTGAAACGAGCGTTTGCTGTTGTGCGGGAGGGCTGTGACCGGAGGCTTGACCCTGGAAACCCGGGGCGGGCCCGGTAAAGTGTGACGCCTCTGCGCCGCCCCGGGAGCGATCAGCGATTCACGCCGGTTTCGCGTGGGTGGGGGCGCGCCCGCTGGGGTGGGGCAAGGCCTGGTGCGATCGGAATGGCCGGAGGGCTCACGCCGGGCCACGGGGCAGGGGAACGAGGCATTGCCGGGGCGTGTCATCCGCCCCGGTTCGGGAGCCTTCCGGCCCCCGCTTTCAGGTCGCTTCCCGCGCCATCAGGGCGGGGTGCTGGAGGCGGCAACCCGGGGGGAGGCATCTTGCCAGCCGCCTCCCAGTGCCTTGAAGAGATCCACCGCGGCGGTGAGCCGAGCCTGCCGTGCCGCGAGTTCGGCGACACGGGCGTCGTTGGCATCCCGCTGGGCGTCGAGCAGGGTGAGATAGGTGCTGTAGCCGGATTCATACCGCAACCGGGCGATGCGGTGGCTTTCTGCAGCGGCGCGGGCGCGCTCGGCCTGGGCCGATTCCACCTGGGTCTGTTCCCGTAGCGTCACCAGGGCGTCATTCACGTCCTTGAAGGCGCTTTCCACCGTCTTCCGGTAGGCCGCCAGTGCCTGCTGCTGGCGGGCTGTGGCCTGGTCCACCCGGGCACTGGTGCGCCCGGCGTCGATGAGGGGCATGACGGCGCCCAAGCCGAGGGACCACAGGTTGGCAGGACCGGAGAACAGGTCCGCCAGAGTTTTGCTTTCGCTCCCCAGGCTGGCGGTGAGCGATATCTTTGGGAAGTAGGCGGCCCGCGCCGCGCCGATCTGGGCGTTGGCGGCCACCAGGGTTTCCTCCGCCTGGCGGATGTCGGGCCGGCTGGTGAGCAGATCGGAGGGCAGGCCGGCCGGGGGCAGCGGCGGCACGGGCAGGGCGGCTGCCGGGGCGGGATCGAGCTTCAGGTCCGGCTGACCGGTGAGCAGGGCGAGCTGGTGCTGGGCCAGCGCCCGGCTTTGACGCAGGGTGGCGATCTGGGCCCGGGCGGCGGCCAGGGCGGACAGGGCCTGGTTGCGGTCCAGGGGAGAGGCGACGCCGCCGCGGATGCGGTTTTCCACGACCCGGGCGGATTCCTCGCGGCTGGCCAGGGTGTCCTGGGCGGCCGCGAGCTGGGCATCGAGGGTGCGCAGGCCGAAATACTGGCTGCTTATCAGCCCGGAAACCGACAGGGCCACGGTGTCCCGGGCGTAGCGGCTGGCCAGGGCCTGGGCGCGGGCGGCCTCGGACAGGCGACGGATCCGCCCCCAGAAATCCAGCTCGAAAGCGGTGGTGAGTGCGGCGCGGCGGTTGTCCCGCAGCACCGGGGTGCCCGCGGGCATGGGGGTGGCGGTGCGGGTGCTGACCCGGTTGCGGGTGCTGCCCAGTTCCAGATCCAGTTCGGGGTAGAGGCTGGCACCGGCTTCGCGCATGGCGGCCTCGGCTTCCTGCATGCGGGCCACGGCGCTGGCCAGATCGGCGTTGGTGGCCAGTGCCGCTTCCACGAGCTGATCGAGGGTCGGGTCGCCAAAGCGCTTCCACCAGCCGGATTCGACCTGCGCGAGGGGCTGGGTTTCATCCCCGGCGGGTGCCTGATAACGGGCCGGCAGGGGGGAGTCCGGGCGTTTGTAGTCCGGCCCCACGGCGCAGGCGGCCAGCGCCAGCGCCGTGCCCATGGCCAGGGAGAGGGTCTTGAGGACGGGTCTCATGCTTCTTCCTCCGCGTCGGCAAGGTGGCTGGGGTCGATCTGCTTGCCCCGCTCCAGCCACTTGAAGAACAGGGGGACGAACAAGGTGGCGATGAACGTGGCAGCCAGCATGCCGCCAAACACCCCGGTGCCCATGGACTGGCGGGCTGCGGCGCCGGCGCCCGTGGCCTTGACCAGCGGGAACACGCCGAGCACGAAGGCGAGCGAGGTCATGATGATGGGCCGCAGGCGCAGGCGCGCCGCTTCGACAGCCGCCTGGGCCGCGCTCATCCCTTCGGCGTACTTCTGGGCGGCGAACTCCACGATCAGGATGGCGTTCTTCGACGCCAGCCCGATCAGCACCACCAGCCCGATCTGGAAGTAGATGTCGTTGGGCATGCCCCGCAGCCAGATGGCGGTCAGCGCCCCCATCAGGGCGAAGGGCACAGCCATGACCACCGCGACGGGGAGTGACCACTTCTCGTACTGGGCGGCGAGGATCAGGAACACCATCACGATGGCGAAGGCGAAGGCCTGGAGGGACGAGCCCGAGCTGCGCTTTTCCTGGAAGGCCTGACCCGTCCACGAGATGCTGTAGCCGTTGGGCAGGGTGGCATTGGCCACTTCCTCCACGATGCGGATGGCGTCGCCGGAGCTGATGCCCGGCTTGCTGTCGCCCATGACCTTGGCGGCGATGAAGCCGTTGAAGCGCTCCACCTGCTCCGCGCCCACAACCCGCTTGACGGAGCTGACGGCCGAGAGGGGAATCATCGCGCCCGAGGTGGTGCTTTTGACGTACACCTTGCCGATGTCTTCCGGCTTCATGCGGAAGGGCGCTTCGGCTTGCATTTGCACCCGGTACACTTTGCCGGCCTTGTTGAAGTCATTGACGTACAGCGCGCCCATGGTGCTTTGCAAGGTGGCGTAGATGTCGGCAATGGGAATGCCCAGCGCCAGGGCCTTGGGTTCATCCACCTCCACATAAAGCTGGGGCACGGTGGGCCGGAAGAAGGTGGAGATACGGGTGAACTCCGGCCGTTTCTGCAACTCGGCCATGAAGGCTTGCACTACCTGGTTGAGGTTCTTCGCTTCCCCGTCCACGCGGTTCTGCACATACACCTCGAAACCGCCCGCGGAGCCCAGGCCCATGATGGGCGGCGGGTTGAACACCAGCCCCATTCCGTCCGGCTGCATCATGCCCATCCCCATGAACTTGCCGGCCAGTTCCTGGGCCTTGCCCTGGCGCTCCGACCAGTCCTTGAGGGGGATGAACATGGTGCCGGCGTTGGGCTTGTTGCCGCCCCCGATCAGGTCGAAGCCGGAAACGATGAAGGTGTGCTTGACCGCCTCGTCCTTGGCGATCATCTGGCGCATCCGCTCGCCGGTGGTTTCCGTGCGCTTGAGGGTGGCGCCGTCGGGCAGCATCAGGGCCGAGATCAGATAGCCCTGATCCTCCGCGGGCACAAAGCTGCCCGGGATCAGGCGGAACAGCGCGCCGGTGGCGCCCACCACCAGCAGAAACACCAGCGCGCCCACCACCCCATGCTTGAGGGTGAAACCGACGCTCCGGGTGTAGCTGTTGGTGAGCCGCTCAAAAAGCCGGTTGAACGGGGCGAACAGCTTGTTCTCGCTGTGCTGGGCCTTGAGCAGCAGCGCGCACAGCGCCGGGGTCAGGGTCAGGGCCACCACGCCGGAGAGCACCACGGCCACGGCCACGGTCACCGCGAACTGCTTGTAGAGCTGTCCGGCGATGCCGCCGAGGAAGGCCACCGGCACGAACACCGCGCAAAGCACCAGCACGATGGCGACCAGCGCCCCCGTCACCTGGTGCATGGCCTTGATCGCCGCCTGCCGGGGCGAGAGCTTTTCTTCCGCCATCAGGCGCTCCACGTTTTCGAGCACCACGATGGCGTCGTCCACCACGATGCCGATGGCCAGCACCATGGCGAACAGGGTGAGGGTGTTGATGGAGAAGCCAAAGAGCCACAGGCCCGCGAAGGACCCGATCAGCGAGATGGGCACCGCGATCATGGGGATGAGCGTGGCGCGCCAGCTCTGCAGGAAGATGAACACCACGGCGATCACCAGCAGCATGGCCTCGATGAGCGTTGCCTTCACTTCCCGGATCGAGGCGGAAACGAACCGGGTGGTATCGAAGGGGATCACGTAGTCCATGCCTTCGGGGAAGCGGGTTTTCAGCTCCGCCATCTTCTCGCGCACGGCGTCGGCTACTTCCAGCGCGTTGGCGCCGGTCTGGAGGAAGACGCCGGTGGCGATGGTGGGCTGGCCGTCCAGGGTCACTCGCTGGTCGTAGCTGTAGGCGCCCAGTTCGATCCGGGCAATATCCCGCAGCCGCAGCAGGCCGCCCGGGCCGCTGGCGCGGATGACGATGTTGCCGAACTCTTCCTCGCTCAGCAGGCGTCCCTTGGCGGTCACCGTATAGACCAGTTGCTGGTCGCCGGGGGCGGGCTCCTGGCCGATCTTGCCCGCTGCGTTCTGGGCATTCTGGGCGTTGATGGCAGCGGCTACCTCGCTGGTGGTCAGGCCCAGCTGGGCCATGCGGTCCGGATTGAGCCAGACGCGCATGGAGTAGTCCTGGGCGCCGAAGATGGTCACATCGCCGACGCCCTTGACCCGCTTGAGCTCGTCCACGATGTTGAGGCTGGCGTAGTTGGACAGGTACAAGGTGCTGAATTTGCCCTGTTCGGACTTCAGCGCCACCACCTGCAGGATGTCGTTCGAGCGCTTCTGCACGAGCACGCCGTTGCGCCGTACCGCTTCCGGCAGGCGTGGTTCCGCCGCCTTGACCCGGTTATTCACGTTGACCGAGGCCGCATCGATATTGGTGCCCACCTCGAAGGTGGCGGTGATGGTCACCGTGCCGTTGGCGGTGGCAGAGGAGGTGAAGTACAGCATGTTCTCCACGCCGTTGAGTTGCTCCTCGATGGGGGCGGCAACGGTGCGGGAGAGGGTCTCGGCGGAGGCGCCGGGATAGGTGGCGGTGATCAGCACCGTGGGGGGCGCGATCTGGGGGTATTGGGCCACCGGCAGCACCTGGGCGGCCACCAGTCCGGCAATCACGATGATGATGGAGATGACCGAGGCGAAGATCGGTCGGTTGATGAAGAACTTGGCCATGGTTCCCCCTTATTTGGCTGGCGCCGGGGCGGGCGCGGCAGCAGGGGCTGCGCCGGGTGCCTGGGGGGGCTTGGGCGCCACCGCAGCGCCGGGGCGCAGCTTCATGAGGTTATCCACGATCACCTTGTCGCCGGGCTGCAAGCCGCCGAGGATCACCCAGTCCTTGCCCCGCCACTCGCCGGCCTGCACCGGCCGGGGGGTGACCTTGTTCTCCGGGCCGGCCAGCATGACCAGGGTGCCTTGGTCCGTCTGCAACACAGCGCCTTGCGGCACGAGGAAGACGTTGTCGCGGCTGCCTGCCTCGAGCCGCACTTTCACGAACTGGCCGGGCATGAGGTTTCCCTCGCTGTTGTCGAACTCCGCCCTGAGCTGGCGGGTACCCAAGGTGGGGTCCACGGTGCTGGCCACGAAATCCAGCCGCCCTTTGGCGGTCAGGGGCTTGCCATCGGCGCCGACCAGGGCGACCGACGCCACGCTCTTCGGGTCCAGCCGCCCACCGGGCAAGCGGGCGATTTCGCTCTCGGCCAGGCTGAACCGGGCCCGGATGGGGTGGGTCTGGAACACGGAGGTCAGGAGGCTGTCGGAGCCGACCGTGACCAGCGAGCCCTCGGATTTCACCGCCCGCCCGCTGACGCCCCCGACGGGGGCCGTCACTGTGGTCCAGGAGAGGTTCAGCTCCGCCTGCTTCAGTGCCGCCTGGGTGATGGCAAAGGTGGAGGTGGCGTCGTCGTACTCCTTCTGGCTGATGGCTTGCTGGGCGACCAGTGTTTTGAGGCGAGCCATTTCCCGGCTGGCCTGATCGGCCTTGGCCTTGGCGTCCGCCAGGGCGATCTCGTAGGGGGCCCGGTCGATCTGGAAGAGGGGTTGGCCCGCCTTGACCGGAGTGCCCTCCTGATAAAGACGCTTGACCAGGATGCCTCCCACGCGGGCGCGAACCTCGGCCTCCCGTGCGCCTTCCGTTTGGCCCATGACCTCGATGGCGCCGGGCACGCGCGTGGGCTGGACTTCCAGCACCGTGACCGGCATGGCTTGCGGCGGGCCGCCCGCCGGCCCGCCGGCTGCGGGTGGTGTCTCGGTTTTGGAGCAGGCGGCGGCGAGCGCGGCCGCCAGCACCAGTGCGGGCAAACGCGCAGTGATGGGGCGGAACGTGGGGGTTGGCAGGGTACGGGCGGGCATTGTTGTTGTCTCCGGTGGGGCGCTATGGTGGTATTATATACAAACAAGGTTGTATGTAAAAACCCTGCAAACAGAAGGGTGAGGGTGACGCGGCGGAGCAGCCGGGGAACCGGTGAGGGAGCGAGGGCTATGGTCAGGCGAACCAAGGAAGATGCGGAGCGCACCCGGCAGCAGATCATCGATGCTGCCCGGCTCGTGTTTCACGAATGCGGCGTGAGTCATACCACCCTGGAAAAGATCGCGAAGGCTGCGGGGGTGACGCGGGGCGCCGTGTACTGGCACTTCGCCAACAAGACGGAGCTTTTCTTCGCCATGCGGGAGCAAGTGCAATTGCCGCTGCTGGACAGGAGCGATGCGCTGTTGGTGGCCGATGGGTTCGACAACCCCCTGGATGGCATCGAAGCCAGCATGCGGACTTTTTTCCGTGGCGTGGACGAAGACCCGGCGGTGCGCCAGACCTTCGAGATCATGACCCTGCGGTGCGAATACGTGGGCGAGTTCGCTGACGTGCTGACCGAGCTGCACCGGCCGGGGATCGAGTTCGTGGCCAAGCTGGAAGTGGCTTACCAGCGGGCGGCCGCCCGGGGCTACCTGCGCCCCGGCCTGGACCCGCAGGCGCTGGCGCTGGATACCTGGGCGTTCTGCCACGGGTTGTTCAAGCAGTTGCTGGCCAGCAATTTCTGCGCGGGGCTGCTGGGCCGGGTGGGCGACATGATCAGCTTCCACATGGCCCTGCGCCGCCTGCCGTGCGCCGCCGCAAGTGGGGCGGCGAGCGATCTCAGCGCGGGGACTGGTTGATGGCAACCCAGTAGACGCCAAGCCGCGCGACGGTTTCGGCGAAGTCGCCAAAATCGAGGGGCTTGTGCACGAAGCTGTTGGCGCCGCTTTGATAGCTGCGCAGGCGATCCCGCTCCTCGTCCGATGAGGTGAGGATGACCACCGGCAGGATGGATGTTCGCGGGTCGGCCCGGATGCGTTCAAGGACCTCCAGGCCGCCGATGCGGGGCAGGTTGACGTCCAGCATCACCACAGCCGGTGGGACCGGCGCTCGGGTGGCGAACTCCCCTTCGCAGAACAGGTAATCCAGCGCCTGCTGCCCATCCCGGGCCACATCCACGGGATTCCCCACGTTGACCTTGCGCAGGGCGCGCAGAATCAGCAACTCGTCCTGCGGATTGTCTTCGACGAGCAATATGTGTGGGTGGGTCATGAAGGTTCTCCGACGGGTTCTGCCATGGGCAGGGTGAGGCGGAAGGTGGCTCCCCGGCCGGGGGCTGCCACGGCGTCGATGCTGCCCCCGTGGCGGGAGATGATGCGCTGGACCGTGGCCAGCCCGACCCCCGTGCCTGTGAATTCGTCCTGCCGGTGCAGGCGCTGAAAGGGTTGAAAGAGCTTGGCCGCATGGGCCATGTCGAAACCGGCTCCATTATCCGCCACGCAAATGACGGGCGTATCGCCACTGTTGTCCAGGTAGACCCGGATGTGCGGTTGGGCGACCTTGGAGCTGTACTTCCAGGCATTGTTGAGCAGGTTTTCCATCATCGCGCCGAGCATGCGGGTGTCACCCCGCACCCGTATGCCGGGTTCGACCGACCACTGTGTGGCGCTGCCGGGAGCCTGGCGATTGAGCTGGGTGAGGATGCGGGTGGCCAGCGCGGAAAGGTCCACCGTTTCGTAAGTGAGCTCATTGCGGGTGCTGCGGGAGAGCACCAGCAGGCCGTCGATCAGATCACCCATATGGCGGCTGGCCAGGATGATCTGATTGAGGTAGGTCTGGCCATCGCCCTTGAGCGTCGGGCCATAGTCTTCCAGCAGGGCCTGACTGAACCCGTTCATGGCCCGCAGGGGAGCCCGCAGGTCATGGGAGACGGCGTAGGCGAAAGCGTCCAGTTCCTGGTTGGCCGCCCGCAATTCGGCGGTTCGGGCTTCCACCTCGTGTTCAAGGGTTTCGTTGAGGCGGCGGATTTCCGCCTCGGCGCGTCGTTTGGCGGTGACGTCCTGGGCAACGCCACGGTAGCCGGCGAAGTGGCCGTCGGCGTCCACCAGCGGGTCGCCGCTGACTTCCAGCCAGCGTGTCTCGCCCGCACGGTTTTCCAGCGCGAGCAACTGGTTGCGAAAGGGCTGGTGGCTACCCTGAATGGCGGTGTACTGGCGCCAGGCGGCTTCGTCCATCTTGACCCACGGGAGATCGGTGTTCCTGAGCCCGAGGTATTTTTCGTGGTCCAGACCACTGCGGGTGGAAATGGCAGGCGAGATGAAACGCAGGCGCAGATCCGCATCCTGTTCCCACAGGTAGTCCGAGCCGATCTCGGCGAATTGCCGAAGCTGGGCCAGGCTCTCGGCCAGCCGTGCTTCGGCGGCCTTGCGGCGGTTGATGTCCTCAACCACCGAGATGAAATAGTGGGGGCTGCCGTCGTCCTGGCGTACCAGGGCCACGGTCAGGTTGATCCAGGTGCTGCTGCCATCCTTGCGGATGTAGCGCTTTTCCATGGCGTAGGCGTTTTTCTTGCCGGCGATCAGCTCCTCCAGGAGGGTGAGGTCCCGCTTCAGATCCTCCGGGTGGGTGATGTCCTGAAAGCTGCGGGCGAGCAGTTCCTCCCTGCTGTAGCCGACGATTTCGCACAGACGCTCATTGACCAGCAACCACTGGCCGTCCGGCGCAACGTGGGAGATCCCCACCGCGGCCTGCTCGAAGGTGGCGCGAAAACGCTGCTCGCTTTCTTTCAGTGCACGTTGTTCCGCCTGCAACAGGCTCTGGCTGGACGCCTCGGCGCGGCTGGCGCGGATCAGCAGCAGGCAGGAAATGACCAGAAAGGCGAGCCAGGCTGCGAGGCTGGCGTTGCGCAGGCGTTGCCCGTTGCGAACGCTGGTGTTGAGTGCTTCCAGCAGTGCGTTGTCGAGCTGGTTGGATAGACGATCCACCTGGGCAAAAGCGTTGCGCTGGCGCATGAGCAGGTCGGCGCGGCCGGCGGCGCTGCCGAGAAGCTCTTCGGTCAGGGCCGCGAAGGACTCCACTGCCTGTTCAAAGGCAGCGAACTCTGCGGCCTGGCCACTGCTGGCGGGCGGGGCCGCCGGGATCTGCACCAGATTGGAGCGACCGGTTACGTTGTCCCGCGCTGCACGACGGGCTTTGGCGAGAAAGGCCAGAATGTCTTGCCGTTTCACTTCCGGGTTGCCTGCCTCGTTGCGCTCGAAGAGCAGATAGGCGCGGGCCGAGGCCCGTCGCGCCTCGATCAGGTTGTCGCGGGGCGGGATGTACCGGGAATAGGTGCTCCACCACATTTCGTTGGCCCACCACAGGAGCAGGCAGGACACCACCGCGATCAGGCCGACGCCAAAGACCGAGGCCTCGCGCCGGTTCAGGGGAATGCCGGGAAGCACCTGCTCAGCGTTTTTCATGGCGATCGCTGGTGTGTACGGATGGGGCGCCAATGCCGGGTGGCAGATTGGCGAGGGTGAAGCCGAAGGGGCGCACTAGCGCCAGATGCTGGGGAGAGCCGAGGTACGCTGTCAGCGCCTCGCTGAAGGCGGTGGCCAAAGCCTCGTCTTCGAGGCGGAAGCCAAAGGCTCCGCATCCGCCGGATGCATCGGCCGGAGGCGTTGGCGCCTGCGCCGCTCCTGCCGCTTCCACCCCTTCATGCCGGTCAGCCAGCGCCTGGATGGACGGGCTGCTGAGGGCGAGCGCATGGACCAGGCCCTGGGCCAGGGCTGTTGCGGCGGCGTCGGGCTCCGGGAACTCGACGATGCGCTCCTGGCTGATGCCTGCCGCCTTTGCCTCCTGGCTTTCCACCGCGCCGGTGAGCACCGCCAGGCGGGCGTCCCGGAAGCGGGCCACGTCGCTGAGGTCGTGCAAGTCGAGGGGGTTGCCCGACGGCACCAGCAGGCCGGTTCGGGTGCAGTAACTGGGCGGGCTGAAGGCAATCTGCTGCGCGCGCATGGGGGTGACGAACATCCCGGCGGCAATCATGTCGATCCGTCCGGTGCGCAGCAGCGTAATCAACGAACCGAAGTCGGCCCGCACCCACTCTTGGCGGGCAATCCCCATTTTTTCCAGGACCGCGCGGGCAACTTCCGGCGCTTCCCCGGTAACGCGGCCCGCCGCATCCTGGAAGGCGTAGGGTGGTTCATTGGTGTGGCCGATGCGGATTTCACCGCCGTGCTGCAAGCGCTCCCACGTTGGATCAGTCCTGCCGTGGGTAGCGAGCAAGGCGACGGTGAGGGCAAGCAGGAACATGAGCCCGGTGGCCCACAACACGACGCTGCGCAAAGTGTCTCCTCTCTCTCGGTGGTCGGGTCGCGGGGCTCACGCGATGCAGGCGATGGAATCCCGCCCCCTTCTTTTTCTTTTTCTAGCGACTACTTACTTTGTTTCATTGTATGCCCTTGCCGTAGGTCGGGCAACGATCACCTTGCTGGACAGGAGACGGCGGGGCGGTGGGGACGGCGGGGAAAAAGTGCAAAAAAAGCGCAAAAACTTCCAGAGCCGCCTCTTGAAAAACCAAAACCCCCTCCCTATTATTAGCAACCGACCGGGTCGAGTGCTAACAGCGCGGTGTGTCTCCGTGCTGTGTTCGCCCCGGGTGACCGACTTCATCCAAGTGGCCAAGGCTTATTGCTTTTGGCGTGTTTTGTTCAAGGAGCTTTGTTCATGAAAATCCGTCCCTTGCATGATCGCGTGATCGTCAAGCGTATCGAAGCCGAGCGCACCACTGCCAGCGGCATCGTGATTCCCGATTCCGCCGGCGAGAAGCCTGATCAGGGTGAGGTGATTGCTGTGGGCAACGGCAAGATTCTGGAAAACGGCGACGTGCGCGCCATGGCTGTCAAGGCTGGCGATAAGGTGCTGTTCGGCAAGTACGCCGGCCAGACCGTCAAGGTCGATGGCCAGGAACTGCTGGTCATGCGCGAAGAAGACATCATGGGCGTGATCGAAGGCTGATCGGCCAATTCCCCCGCTCAATCCAAAGAATTCAAGGAGTTGTTAGATGGCTGCTAAAGAAGTCAAGTTTGGTGATTCCGCCCGCGCCCGCATGGTCGAGGGTATCGACATCCTGGCCAACGCGGTCAAGGTGACCTTGGGCCCCAAGGGCCGCAACGTGGTGCTGGAGCGCTCCTTCGGCGCCCCCACCGTGACCAAGGACGGTGTGTCCGTGGCCAAGGAAATCGAGCTCAAGGACAAGTTCGCCAACATGGGCGCGCAGATGGTCAAGGAAGTCGCTTCCAAGACCTCCGACATCGCCGGTGACGGCACCACCACCGCTACCGTGCTGGCCCAGTCCATCGTTCGCGAAGGCATGAAGTTCGTGGCTGCCGGCATGAACCCCATGGACCTGAAGCGCGGTATCGACAAGGCTGTGGCTACCACGGTTGAAGAGCTGAAGAAGCTCTCCAAGCCCTGTTCCACCAGCAAGGAAATCGCCCAGGTGGGTTCCATCTCCGCCAACTCTGACTCCGACATCGGCGAGATCATCGCCAATGCCATGGATAAGGTGGGCAAGGAAGGTGTGATCACCGTCGAGGACGGCAAGAGCCTGAACAACGAGTTGGACGTGGTCGAAGGCATGCAGTTCGACCGTGGCTATCTGTCCCCCTACTTCATCAACAACCCGGACAAGCAGGTTGCCATCCTGGAAAACCCCTTCGTCCTGCTCTTCGACAAGAAGATCTCCAACATCCGCGATCTGCTGCCGGTGCTGGAGCAGGTTGCCAAGGCCGGCCGGCCGCTGCTGATCATTGCCGAGGATGTGGAAGGCGAAGCCCTGGCCACCCTGGTGGTGAATAACATCCGTGGCATTCTGAAGACCTGCGCCGTCAAGGCACCGGGCTTTGGTGACCGCCGCAAGGCCATGCTGCAGGATATCGCCATCCTGACCGGCGGCCAGGTGATCGCCGAAGAAGTCGGCCTGACCCTCGAGAAAGCCACGCTGGCTGATCTGGGCCAAGCCAAGCGGATCGAAGTGGGCAAGGAAAACACCACCATCATCGATGGCGCCGGCGTTGCGACCCAGATCGAAGCTCGCGTCAAAGAGATCCGTGTGCAGATCGAGGAGGCGACTTCCGATTACGACCGCGAGAAGCTCCAAGAGCGTGTGGCCAAGCTGGCCGGCGGTGTGGCCGTGATCAAGGTGGGTGCCGCGACCGAAGTCGAGATGAAAGAGAAGAAGGCCCGTGTGGAAGACGCCCTGCACGCCACGCGCGCTGCCGTGGAAGAGGGCATCGTGGCTGGCGGTGGCGTGGCGCTCCTGCGTGCCCGTGCCGCGATCACCGGTCTGAAGGGTGACAACCACGACCAGGATGCCGGCATCAAGATCGTCCTGCGTGCCATGGAGCAGCCCCTGCGTGAGATCGTTGCCAACGCTGGCGACGAGCCTTCCGTGGTGGTGAACAAGGTCAACGAAGGCTCTGGCAACTTTGGCTTCAACGCCGCCACCGGCGAATACGGCGACATGGTGGCGATGGGCGTGCTCGACCCCACCAAGGTCACCCGCACCGCGTTGCAGAACGCCGCTTCCGTTGCCGGTCTGATGCTGACCACCGACTGCATGGTGGCCGAACTGGCGGAAGAAAAGCCCGCCATGGGCGGCATGCCCGGTGGTATGGGAGGCATGGGCGGAATGGGTGGCATGGACATGTAATGTCCCGCTGACCTGTTGGCACAAAAACCCCGCCTCGTGCGGGGTTTTTGTTTTTGGCATACCGAAGGCGACGGGAAACCGCGGCGGAGTCGTGATGTGGGCAGCAACCCTCAAGCTTGCCGCCCGAGCGGGTGCCAAGGTGAGCGTGCTAAACTTGAACAGTTTGAGTGCAGATGTGCGGCTTTCTCTGCCGGCCCTCTGGCTCGGACCAGGAAAGAAAGCGGTGGGGAACACCCTTTGCAGGGATCGGGTGCCCCCCGAGGCGTGTGCGTGCGGTACGTCCGCAGCCCCCGCCCCCTAAGACCGAGTAAAAGGAGAACAGCGCGGCAGAAGCTACGCTTACTTCCTTACGCCAAACTTACGATTCGTGTTATGCGGATTTTGCTGGCTGAAGACGATTCCATCATTGCTGATGGGCTGGTGCGGGCCTTGCGGCGTTCCGGTTACGCTGTGGATCACGTGGCGAACGGATCGGACGCGGACGTGGCGCTGGCGAGCCAACCCTACGATTTGCTGATTCTGGATCTGGGCTTGCCACGCCTTAACGGGATCGAGGTGCTCAAGCGGTTGAGGGCGCGCAAATCGGCGATTCCTGTGTTGATCCTGACGGCTCAGGACGGCCTGGATGATCGTGTCCGGGGGCTTGATGCGGGGGCCGATGACTACATGGTGAAGCCGTTTGCGTTGCCCGAGCTTGAGGCCCGGGTGCGTGCCCTGACGCGCCGGGGGACCGGTATGCCACGGTGCATCGAGTTCGGGGCGCTGAGCTACGATCAGGCCGACCGGTTGGTGAAGATCAGCGGCCAAGTCGTGGACCTCTCCGCCCGGGAAGTCGGGCTTCTGGAGGTGCTGCTGCTGCGCGCGGGGCGTCTTGTCAGCAAGGAACAGCTCGTGGACCACCTCTGCGGATGGGGCGAGGAGGTGAGCAACAATGCCATCGAAGTCTATGTCCACCGTTTGCGCAAAAAGCTCGAATGCGGGGGGCTGAAAATCACCACGGTACGGGGGCTTGGCTACTGCCTTGAGAAACCGGATTCAGTCGCAGGCGGCACCTAAGCCGGAGGCGAAAACCGAGGCGCCGCCTCCATCGCGGCCGATGTCGCTGTTCGGCGAGATCCTTGACTGGATGCTCGCGCCGTTGGTGTTCCTGTGGCCGGTCAGCATCATCGCCACCCACAATGTGGCCAACAGCATTGCGTCTTTCCCCTATGACCAGGCCTTGGCGGAAAACGTGAGCGCGGTGGTCAGGGCAGTTTCCGTTTCCGGGGATGGCGGAGTAAAGCTCAATTTTCCGGGGCCGCCACGGGCGCTGCTGCGCTCGGATGAGCAGGACACCCTTTATTTCCAGGTGGTGGATGGCCGCGGCCTGGTGGTGTTTGGCGACAAGGACATCCCCTTGGGGCAGGCTCCCGAAGGGGGTGCAACAAGCGAGGAAGTCCAATTTCGGGACGACGAGATTGCCGGCGAGGAGGTGCGGGTCGCTTATCGCCAGCTTCTGGCTGCGGGGGGCGCTGGGGGCGTCACCGTGCAGGTGGCGGAGACGCGGCAGAAGCGTGCCGCCTTGGCCAGCCGGATCGTGGCTGGCGTCTTGCTGCCCCAGTTCGCCATCATTCCGCTGGCCGTTGTGCTCACTTACATGGGGTTGAGCAGGGGGATTTCCCCTCTGAACAGGTTGCAGCGCCTCATCCGGAGGCGGCGGCCGACGGATCTGGCGCCCATCAGCCAAGAGGGGATACCCGAGGAGGTCGCGCCGGTCATCGAAGCGTTCAACGAGATGATGCTGCGGCTCGAGCAGAACCTCCAGGCTCAGCAGCGTTTCATTGCCGATGCGGCTCATCAGATGCGGACCCCGATTACCGGCCTGAAGATGCAGACGGAACTGGCGCTCCACGAGGAAGACCCGGCCCTGATGCGCGAAGCGCTCGCGCGCATTGCCCAAAGCGCCGACCGAGCGAGTCACCTGATCAATCAGTTGCTCTCTCTGGCGCGTGCGGAAGCCAGTTTCGAGAAAATCCACGCGGTCGAGCCCGTCGATCTTCAGGCCTTGATGCGGGATGTGCTCCATGATCTGGTGCCCCATGCCTTGACCAAGCGCATTGATCTCGGGTTTGAGGAATCAGAGCGTCCTCCCAGGGTGGACGGGAACGCGGTGCTTCTGCGCGAGATGTTTCGCAATCTGCTGGACAATGCCATCAAATACACCCCCTCAGGTGGGCGTGTCACTGCCCGCACGTATGCCACCGATGTGGGTGTGGTGGAAGTGGAGGACACAGGCGTGGGCATTGCGGAGAGCGATCGGGAGCGGGTGTTCGAGCGCTTTTATCGGGTGCTGGGCAACGAGGCGAGTGGCAGTGGGCTGGGGCTGCCCATCGTGCGGGAGATTGCGGAGCTGCACCGGGCGGTGGTCAGCTTGCGCGGTGGCGCCGGAGGGGTGGGGACCTTGGCAACGGTTCTTTTTCCCCTGCGCAAGGATGCCCCGCCAGGCATGCTGGACGAAGCGACACGGGCGTACACGGACTTTCGCTGAGCAACAGCGTTGATGGTCGAAGTGTACTGTGCTAGCATCCTTGGTTTTTTGAGATTCTGGGGTCAGCGACATGGTCGTAATCCGTCTTGCCCGTGGTGGTGCCAAAAAGCGCCCCTTCTACAACATCATCGCCACCGATTCCCGCAACCGTCGGGACGGCCGCTTCATTGAGCGTATTGGCTATTACAACCCCATGGCCTCTGGCGCCGAACAGGTTCTGAACCTGAATGCCGAGCGGCTCGCCTATTGGCAAGGTACCGGAGCTCAGTTGTCCGACACCGTTGCCCGTCTGGTCAAGCAGAGCACCAAGGCCGCTGTAGCCGCCTGATCGCGGAGCAATGATTGTTCTCGGGCGCATTGGTGCGCCCTATGGCGTGCAGGGTTGGGTTCGCCTTCATCCCTTCGGGGATGATCCTCTTTCCTGGAAGTCCATGCAGGATTGGTGGGTGAGCGCCGACCCGGATGCGCCCGATGCAGATTGGCAGACGCGACGGCTGAAAGGTTGCCGGGTCCATGGCGATGGGCTGGTCGTCAAGTTCGACGGGGTGGACGACCGTTCGGCGGCCGAATTGCAGCTCAAGGGGTTGTTCGTCGGTGCGCCCCGGGAGGCCATGCCGGAGCCGGAGGAGGACGAGTACTACTGGGGCGACTTGGTGGGTTTGTCCGTCGAGACCTTGGCTGGGGAACCGCTGGGCGTTGTCCGCGAATTGATGGCGACCGGTGCCAACGATGTCCTCTGCGTGTGTGCATCGGACGGAACCGAGCGTTTGCTGCCATTCGTGGCGGCAGTCATTCATGAAGTCGATGTGCCGGGCGGCAGAATACGCGCCGACTGGGGGCTGGACTGGTAATCATGGCGATTGCGTTCGACGTGATTACCCTCTTTCCCGAGATGTTCTCCGCCCTTACCGAGGCGGGAATATCGCGGCGGGCGTTGGAGCGGGGGCTGTGGCAGTTCTCTGCCTGGAATCCTCGTGATTTCGCCGCCGACAATTACCGCACCGTGGATGACCGCCCCTACGGCGGCGGCCCGGGAATGGTGATGTTGCCTGAACCTCTGGACGCAGCCATCACCGCCGCGCAGAAGCGGCAGGGACGGGAGGCGGGTCGGGCAGGGCGGGTGATTTACCTGTCGCCTCAGGGAAAGCCGTTATGTCATGCCCGGGTTCTGGATCTCGCTCGGGAACCTGCGTTGGTGTTGCTGTGCGGGCGTTACGAAGGCGTGGATCAGCGGGTGATCGATGCTCGGGTGGACGAGGAAATATCCCTTGGGGATTTCGTGCTCTCAGGTGGAGAAATTGCGGCCATGGCACTGATGGATGCGGTAATCCGTCAATTGCCGGGAGCGGTGAACGATGCCGATTCCGTTGTAGAGGAGTCATTCGTTGCCGGGTTGCTGGATTGTCCGCACTACACCCGGCCGGAGGTTTGGCGGGGCAGGGCTGTGCCGGAAGTGCTGTTGTCCGGCCATCACGAACGTATCCGACGCTGGCGCTTGCAGCAGTCTCTCGGGCGCACCTGGTTACGGCGGCCTGAGTTATTGTCCGGGCGCACGGTCAGCAAGGAAGAAGTGAAACTGCTTGATGAATTCAGGCAGCAAAGGCGGGGCGAAGGCCTCGATCAATAAACGCCGCACCAGGGCAATGCCCTGCTCTGTGGGCTAGGCCAATGGCCAATGTGAAACAGGAGTAGCGTGATGAATCTGATCCAGCAATTGGAGCAGGAAGAGATTGCCCGTCTGGGCAAGACCATTCCGGTTTTCTGCCCTGGCGATACCGTAGTGGTACAAGCCAAGGTGAAGGAAGGCAATCGGGAGCGTTTGCAGGCTTTCGAAGGCGTGGTGATTGCCAAGCGTAACCGTGGCCTCAATTCCTCCTTCATCGTCCGCAAGATTTCCTCGGGTGAGGGTGTGGAGCGGACGTTCCAGACCTATTCGCCGCTGGTGGCGAGCATCGAGGTAAAGCGTCGTGGTGACGTCCGCCGCGCCAAGCTTTACTACCTGCGCAGCCGCTCCGGCAAGTCTGCCCGGATCAAGGAAAAGCTGGACTACAAGGCCGCTGCTGCGAAGAAGGCTTCCGCCTGAGCGTAGCCCGTGCTGTGGGATTAAGAAAAGGCGCCCCCGGCGCCTTTTCTTATTGGGTGGAAGGGGGAGCTTGCGGCGCCGGCTTGCAAGGCGCTCAGGCGCCGCCTGCACTGTCCCTTTCCAGGTTTTGGCGCAGGGAGATCGCTGCACCGAGCCAGCCAATGGCTGTAGCGATACCGAGTAAAGCCAGGCTGTCTGCCATCTCCGGGCCCTGCAGTTCAACACTGAGTCCGAAGGCTTGCAAGGCTTCGCCCATGGGGGCGCGCAAAAGGGTGATGGCGCAGACGATCAGGGCCAGGGCGACGAATCCTCCGAGCAGGCCCTGCAGGGCACCAAAATAATAAAAAGGGCGGCGGATGAAGCTATCGGTAGCCCCCAGCAGGCGGGTGACGCCGATCTCCTGACGCTGGGTAAGGATTTGTAGCCGAATGGTGTTGAACACGATCACCACGAGTGCGACCGCCAGCATGGCGCCCAGCAACCAGACGAGCGCTTCCCCCAGGCTAAGGAGCGCGTGCAGTCGTTTGATCCATTCCGAGTCCACCTGCACCTGTTCCACCCGTGGCAGTTTGGCGAATCCGCTGGCCAGACGCTCGAAGAGCGCCGGGTCCGAGCCGCCGGGCGTGACGATCAGGGTGTCGGGAAAAGGATTGCGGGGCAGGCTTTCCAGTACATCCCGCATGCCTTCGCTTTGCTTCAGGCGGGCCAGGGTTTCCTCTCGCGGTACATGGCGGACGTGGCTGACCTGCGCTGTCTGACGCAGCTTCTGGCTGACCTCGGCCACCTGTTCCGGCGTGGCCTCAGCACTCATGAAAACACTGATCTGGGGCGAGGCTGAGAGATTTCCGGCCAGGGCGGCCACGTTGCCCACTAGCAGATGCCCTCCGGTCGGCAGGGCCAGAGAGATGCCGATTACCAGGGCGCTGAGGAGGGATGACAAGGGGGCGTGCCAGAAGCGGTACAGGGCTCGGCCCAAGGCGCGGCGGTGCTGGTAGAACCAGGTATTCATGAGACCAGTTGCCCGTGGTTGAGGCGCAGCAGCCGGGGCGCGAAGCGGTGGAAAAGGTTGGGGTCGTGGGTGGAAACGATTACCGTGACCCCCGCTTGGCTGAACATTTTGAACAGGCCAGCGATTTCGCCGGCATAGGCTGCATCCAGATGGGCCGTGGGCTCGTCCGCGATGAGGATTGCCGGTTTATTGACGATGGCCCGGGCGATGGCCAGGCGTTGCTGTTCGCCACCGGAGAGGCTGACCGGCGGAGAGGCTTCCCGGCCTTTCAATCCCACCTTTTCGAGCGCCGCGCGGACACGCCGGTCCGCGTCCCGGGGGGGGTAGCCGGTGATGGCCAGAGGGAGCATCACGTTGTCGTACACCGAGCGGTCGAAAAGCAGGGTTTGCTCCTGCAGCAGCATGCCCAGACCACGACGATAGAAGGGGATGGCGCCTGGCCGGAGCTGGCCGATGTCCTGGGTGCCCACGAGGATCCGCCCGCTATTGGGGCGTTCCAGCACCGGAATCATCTTCAGAAGGGTGCTCTTGCCGGCGCCGGAGTGCCCGCACAGGACCACGAACTCGCCCGCTTCGACGGTGAAATCCACGTTCAACAGGGCTGCAGCGCTACCGGGGTAGCGTTTGCTGACTTGCTCGAAGCGGATCATGAGGCAGGCGGGGCGGGCGGGCTATCGAACAGCGCGTCGACAAACTCCGCCGCCGAGAACGGCTGCAGATCGTCAATGCCTTCACCGACACCGATAAAGCGCAGGGGCTTGGGCTGCTGCCGGGCGATGGCGGCGATGACGCCACCCTTGGCCGTGCCATCCAGCTTGGTCAGTACCAGTCCGGTGACGCCGATGGCGGCATCAAAGGCCTTGACCTGCGCCAGCGCGTTCTGCCCGATGTTCGCGTCGAGCACCAGTAAGACCTCATGCGGGCCGGTCGGATCTGCCTTGGCGATGACGCGGCGTACCTTGGCGATCTCGTCCATCAGGTGCAACTGGGTGGGCAAGCGTCCGGCTGTGTCCGCAAGGACCACATCAATGCCACGGGCCCGGGCGGCATTGACCGCGTCGAAAATTACCGCCGCGGGATCCCCGCCTTCCTGGGCGATGACCGTTACGTTGTTGCGCTCGCCCCAGGTCTGCAATTGTTCCCGGGCGGCCGCACGGAACGTGTCGCCAGCTGCCAGAAGAACGGACTTGCCTTGAGCCTGGAAGTAGTGGGCGAGTTTGCCGATGGACGTGGTCTTGCCGGAGCCGTTCACGCCGGCCAGCATGATGATGTACGGCTTGTGGCCCGAGACCTCCAGAGACTGCTCCAGAGGCGCAATCAGCGTGTGCAGGCTCTCGGCGAGCACTTGCTGCAGCTGATCCCCGGTTTCCAGTTTGTCCTTTTTCCACCGGGTGCGCAGTTCCGCCAGCAAATGCTGGGTGGCGTCCACGCCTACGTCGGCCATGAGCAGGGTGGTTTCCAGTTCTTCGAGGAGGTCTTCGTCGATCTTGCGGCGCTTGAACAAGCCACCGATCTGACTGGCCAGTTGGGTACGGGTGCGGCTCAAGCCGGCTTTCAGCCGGTCAGTCCAGGAGGGGCGCGATTCGGCGGGAGGTTGGTCAGAAACGGATTTCTTGAGGAAACCAAACATGATGGGGTGGGTCTGAGAACAAGTCTGTCGGTGCCGGTTTCTCCGGCTGACAAGGCGACAACAAGCATCATAAGATGCGGCCTCCCTGAACCTGGATTCTAGCAGATGCGTTCTTCCTTATTTCCCAAACCCTTGCGCCGGGCGCTCGCCGCGGCCGCATGGCTTGGCCTGGCGTCAGCCGCGCTGGCCAACCCCTACGAGAAGACTCTATCCAACGGGCTCAAGATCATTGTCAAGGAAGACCGGCGTGCGCCATCGGTGGTGCACATGGTCTGGTACAAAGTGGGCGCAATCGACGAGGTCGAGGGCACCAGTGGTGTTGCGCATGTACTTGAGCACATGATGTTCAAAGGCACCCGCAAGCTGGGGCCGGGGGAGTTTTCCAAGCGCGTGGCCGCAGCGGGAGGGCGGGACAACGCTTTCACGAGCCTCGACTACACCGCTTATTTCCAGCAGGTGCCCAAGCAAAAGCTGGGCGAGATGATGGGTCTCGAGGCGGATCGCATGGCCAATCTGCGGCTGACGGATGGCGAGTTTGCCAAGGAGATCAAGGTGGTGATGGAAGAGCGCCGCCTGCGGACCGAGGATCAGCCCCGGGCTTTGGTTTATGAGGCGCTGTCTGGTGCGGCCTTCCAGAGTCATCCCTATCGCCGGCCGATCATCGGCTGGATGAAGGATCTGGAAAACATGACACCAGAGGATGCCCGCCAGTGGTACCGGCAGTGGTATGCCCCCAACAATGCAGCGCTGGTTGTGGTGGGCGATGTGGACCACAACGAGGTCTTCCGCATGGCGCAGCAGCACTACGGGCCAGTGGCGAGCAAGGCGTTGCCCACGCGCAAGCCGCTGGCGGATGCGCCCCAGTTGGGCATTCGCCGGGTGGTTGTCGGGGCCCCTGCGGAGATGCCCTACCTGATCATGGCGTACAAGGTGCCGGCCTTGCGTGACGTGGCGGGTGACCGGGAACCCTACGCCCTGGAGGTACTTGCCGGAGTGCTCTCGGGCAACGACGCTGCCCGTTTGCCGAAGAACCTGGTGCGTGCGCAGCGCGTTGCCGACAGTGCTAGTGCCGGCTACGACATGACCAGCCGCGGCGAAGTGCTTTTCTTGCTGGACGGATCTCCCGCTCAAGGCCAGTCGGTCAACGCGCTTGAAGCGGCGTTGCGGGCGGAACTGATGCGCGTCCAGCAAGAAGGGGTGTCCGAAGAGGAGTTGAATCGGGTCAAGACCCGGATCGTGGCCTCCGAGGTGTTCAAGCGCGACTCCCTCTTCGGTCAGGCACGGGAACTGGGTAACGCCTTTGTGCTGGGGTTCCGCCCGCAGGATCTGGACGTGATGGTGGAGAAGTTGCGCAGTGTGACGGCTGCGGAGGTTCAGGCCGTGGCGCGCAAGTATTTTTCCGATCGCAGTTTGACCGTCGCGGTGCTGGAGCCCTTGCCTGCCGACGGCAAGCCACCGCGAACGATGCCTATCGGGGGGCGTCACTAGCCGGGCTGCAGGGCCCGCAGGGCCTCTTAACTTGGATTGATTTATGGTTCTTGCAATGAAAAAGTTTTTCGGAATGCTTTTGGGAGCCGCGCTGTGCCTTCCCGCCTGGGCGGGGGTGCAGATCCAGCAGTGGGTGGCGCCTACGGGTGCCCGAGTGTTGTTTGTGGAAAGCCGGGTGTTACCGATCGTGGACATCCAGGTGGACTTTGCTGCGGGGTCTGCTTATGACCCGGCGGACAAGGTCGGGCTGGCGGCGTTCACCAAGGGGCTGCTGGATGCGGGTGCCGGCGAACTGGATGAGGAAGCGCTGGCTGGCAAGCTGGCCGACACCGGAGCCCAGTTGGGCGGCGTGATGGATGCGGATCGGGCCGGTTTGTCCTTGCGGACGCTCTCAAGCAGCAAGGAGCGGCAAGCAGCGGTGGAATTGATGCGCCTGATTTTGAGCCGCCCTACCTTCCCGACCACTCCCTTGGAGCGGGAACGGGAGCGGGCGATTGCTGCGATCCGGGAGGCTGAAACCCAGCCTGCAAGCGTCGCAGCGAAGCGCTTCAGCGCCTCGGTCTATCCCGCCCATCCCTACGGCTATGTGGCAACGGAGGTCGCCGCGCGCCGGATCACCCGGGAGGACCTGATCGAGTTCCACCGCAAGCACTATGCTGCGGGCCGCGCCGTCGTGTCCATCGTTGGTGACCTCTCCCGAGCCGAGGCCGAAACGCTGGCGATGCAGTTGACGGAGGGCCTGCCGAAAGGTCCGGGCGATGGAACCGTAGCTTCTGTCACGCTTCCGCCTGCGGCAACCGTGCGGGTGGCTCACCCCTCGACCCAGGCACACGTGTATTTGGGAACACCCGGGCTCAAGCGGATCGATCCGGATTACTACCCGCTGGTGGTCGGCAATTACATTCTAGGTGGAGGAGGTTTTGTCTCCCGGCTGATGAAGTCGGTGCGGGAGCAGCGGGGGCTGGCCTACAGCGTACACAGTTACTTCATGCCCCAGAAGGAACTGGGGGCATTCCAGATCGGTTTGCAAACCAAGGTGGATCAGGCGGATGAGGCGCTGGCGGTGGTCAATGCCACGCTGCGGGAGTTTCTGGACAAAGGCCCGAGTGCGGCGGAATTGCAGGCAGCCAAGCGTAACATCATCGACGGATTCGTCCTGCGTATCGACAGCAATCGCAAATTGCTGGATCACGTAGCGGTGATCGGTTTCTATGGCTTGCCGTTGAGCTACCTGGAGGATTATCCGCGTCATGTGGCTGCCGTAAGCGCGGTCCAGATCCGGGATGCCTTTGCCCGCCGTCTGCGTGCAGAGCACATGGTGACCGTGGTGGTGGGAGGCAAGAACGGAGAGGGTGCGCGGGCGCCATGAGCCGGATCCGCATCAGTGGCGGTGGCTGGCGCAGTCGCCAGTTGAAAGTGGTGGATTCGGCTGGGCTCAGACCGACGCCGGACAAGGTGCGGCAGACGCTGTTCAGCTGGGTGGGGCAGGATCTTTCCGGGTGGGCCTGCCTGGATCTCTTCGCCGGGACTGGCGTTCTGGGGTTGGAAGCAGCCTCCCGGGGGGCCGAAAGAGTGACCTTGGTGGAAAAAGGCGCGCAGGCTTTTTTTGCTCTGCGGCAAAATCTCGCATCCCTCGGAGCGGGAAACGTGGAGTTGCACAAGGGGGATGCGCTACAATTTCTGGCTAGTCACCAAGCGCGATACGACCTCATCTTTCTCGATCCGCCATATAGGCAGGGGTGGTTGCAGCGGGTGGCGCCGTTACTCGACAGCGTGGCGGCGGATGATTGCCTGATCTATGCCGAGGCTGAATCCTCCATGGATGCACTGGGTGCGTGGCGCACGTGCAAACGGGGGGTGTGCGGCTCGGTGCATTATCACCTCATGCAAAGGGATGTTCTTTAGATGAATGGCGTGGCGGTTTACCCCGGGACCTTCGATCCACTTACCCGGGGCCACGAAGATTTGGTGCGGCGCGCTGCCAGCCTGTTTGACCGGGTGATCGTGGGTGTGGCGGACAGCCGTACCAAGAGGCCATTTTTCTCTCTGGAGGATCGCGTGGAGATGGCGAGCACAGTGCTTGCCGTCTATCCGAATGTGGAGGTGAAGGGCTTCTCCTGCCTGTTGATGGACTTCCTCCATGCGCAGGGGGCGAAAGTGATTCTGCGCGGTTTGAGGGCGGTATCGGATTTCGAGTACGAATTCCAGATGGCGGGCATGAACCGCAATCTGTACCCCGATGTGGAGACGGTGTTCCTGACACCGGCCGAGCAGTACATGTTCATCTCGGCCACGATGGTGCGGGAGATTTCCTCGTTGGGTGGGGATGTGAGCAAATTCGTTCAGCCGCTCGTCAGTGCGCGGCTGGTAGATAAAGTGAAGGAACTCCACGGTCGGAGTTGAACGAAGCTGTCAAGCGAAAGTGAAGGAATGGCAATATGGCTCTAATGATCACCGATGAATGTATCAACTGCGATGTGTGCGAACCGGAGTGCCCGAACGGCGCCATCACCCAAGGTGAGGAGATCTATGAGATCGATCCGGACAAATGTACCGAATGCGTTGGTCACTTTGATGAGCCTCAGTGCCGGCAGGTGTGTCCGGTGGATTGCATTCCGCTGAATCCCGAGCACGTCGAGTCGAAAGACGAGTTGATGGACAAGTTTTTGCGGCTTACTGCGGGGCAATAAGTCGGTCGCGATGGACCAAAACCCAAACGGGGCGCCCGCTTGAGCAGGCACCCCGTTTGGGTTTGTATGGAACGGTGCGGAACGGTTTGAGAGCGAGGCTTCCCGTGTGCCGTTTCAGGCGGCCAGTTCACCCGTAGGGGCGCCGTGGCTTTCGCCGGTGGCGGCTCCTCCTTGCTCGGTGGGCGCGGTGGGCGAATTCACCGCCGGGCTTTCCTGAAGAAGGGCGGCGTCGGCCGTGGTGGTCAACAAACGCTCCAGACCTAAGCGGAAACCATTCAGGTTGTTGATCTGGGCCAGAAGCGCTGCTTCGCCGCCCGCAATCTCCTTCAGCCTGTCTTCCAGAGTGTCGGTGGCCTGATGGATGCGCCGGACGCTCTCCAGACGACGCTTGAGGTGGAGCTGGTGTTCCCGGATCTGGGATTCGAGCGGCGCCATCAAATTACGCAGCCAGTTTTCCACGTCCCGGTTGGCACTCTCAAAGATCTTGCGCGCCTGAACGGCCACGGTCTCGAAGAACTTCTGGGTCAGCGTACGCTTTTCCAGGGTCAGCAGGTTGATCAGGGTATTGAAGTGGGTCCGGTAGCTCTGCTCCAGGCGGGAGAGTTCTTTTTCGTAGCTCACCGCGGAGAAGGGCATGGGCATGCCGAGATTCAGCCCAAGATCGGCGCTGAACCGCTTGTACATGGATTCCATCATGGCTGACAGCTCAGTCACGTCGGAATTGGTTTGACTCAGGTTTTTCCGAAGGTGGCCAAAGTAGTTGTCCATCGCCTCGCTGAGCTCGATGGAAAAGGCCGCGTCCAGCATGCGCTGTCGCGTACGGCGGGTTTCTTCCCGCAGGGTGTCCATCCCCAGATGGCCGAACAGCTTGTTGGTGAGTGAGGAGAACACGCTGCGCACGGCGTAAAAGCGCTGCAGAGAACGCTCAAAATCGGCTTTCTCGGTGGTCACCTTGCGCATCATGTATTCGATGACGCTCTTGTTTTTGCCCCGGAGTTCCGACAGCTCCTTTTGCTGTTCATGCAGGCCCTCGAGGCGGGTTGCGAGCAACTCGCCGGTGCGGCCGATCACATCTCCGGCCTCGGCCCCCACGTTGTTGCCCACGATGTGACGCTTTTTCGGCAGCAGCTCGTTGGCAAGAGAATGTTCAAGCTGCAGCAGACGGCTGCGGTCAAGCAGGGGTTCATCGTTGTTGATTTTGGCGACCAGGCCCTTTTGCGCAGAGAGCGGGAAAACCTGCCGGGCGTCCACACCCAGCATCTCTGCGACTGAGCGGGACTGCTTATCCACCTCTTCCGCGATCTCCTCGTCAGCCCGCAGGCCGTCCCACAGGCCGTCGATCTTGTTGAGCACGACAACGCGCCCGCTCTGGTGGGCGGCGGCAGCGCTGACATGATTGCGCCACACGGCCATATCGCTTTGGGTAACACCGGTATCGGCAGCCAGGATGAACAGGACCGCATGGGCGCTGGGGAGCAAGCTAAGGGTTAGCTCTGGTTCTGCTCCGATGGCGTTGAGGCCGGGTGTATCCAGAATCACCAGCCCCTGCTTGAGCAAGGGGTGGGGGAAATTGATGATTGCGTGCCGCCAGGCGGGAATCTCCACCGTTCCGTCGGTATCGGGCTTGAGGCCGGTGCCGCCTTGCTCGTCAATGGTGAAACCCAGTCGCTGCGCTTCTTCGACAGTTACCCGCTTTACCTCGCCCACCCGGCGCAATGTCTGATGCATGGTGGTGGCCGAGGTCGTGTCCAAGGGCAGGATGCGCCAGCATTCCGGCTTGTACTTCAAATCGGTGACGGACGTTTCCTGGGCGCGAGTTTCGATGGGCAACAGCTGGATTGAATCCGGCCAGTTCGCGTCATAAAGCAACTCGGTCGGGCACATGGTCGTGCGCCCGGCGCTGGACGGCAGCACTCGGTTGCCATACTCGGAAAAGAAGATGGCGTTGATCAGTTCCGACTTGCCACGAGAGAACTCCGCCACGAAAGCGATGGCCATCTTGTCGTCGCGCAATCGGTTGAGCACGGCCTGCAACCGCCCGTCCGTATGCCCGTCGATCAGCTCGTTTTCTTTCAGCCAGGTGCGTAGGGCGCTGATTTGATCCGATACGGCAGACCGCCATGCGGAGTAGGCGCTGAACTGTTTGGCAAGTTCCATGTGACAGAAGCTCCGGCGAGAGCGCTCGATTATTGTTGATGGCTACATCACAGCAAAACACGCTCGACACGCGACCGAACGTGCACCCGCTTTCCAATCTAGCATAGCAACCTGGACGAACAACCGGGAGAAACAGCCATTAACGCTGGCATTTGGGGCAGAAATAGGTGGATCGCCCAGCCATTCGAACGGTTTTTATCCCACTTCCGCATATCCTGCAGGGATCCCCGTCACGATCATAGACGAAATATTGCTGCTGGAAATACCCGGGTTGACCGTCGCTGTGTACGAAATCCCGAAGACTGCTCCCGCCTGCAGCGAGGGCGTCTTGGAGCGTTTCGCGGATGGTCTTGACTAGCATGGAGCAGCGCGCCAGTGAGAGCTTACGCGCGGGTGTTTGCGGCCGAATCCCGGCACGGAACAGGCTTTCGTTGGCGTAGATATTGCCAACGCCGACAAGCAGATGGGAATCCATGATCACCTGTTTGACGGGGGCTGAGCGCGAGCGAAGTTGGGAGTGGAGCCAATCCCCGTCGAGCGAGGGGTCGTCCGGTTCCAGCCCCAGGGGGGCAAGCAGCGGATGCATGGTAGTGTCGCCCTCAACCCAAAGCGCCAGACCAAAACGTCGCGGGTCTCGGTAGCGAAGGGTCCGGGAGCCGAATGCGATGTCCAGATGGTCGTGCCTCTGCGGGGGCGCGGATCTCGGCAATACCCGGAGTGACCCGGACATTCCCAAGTGGACCATCAGCGTGCCTCGATCGAAGACGAAGAGAAGGTACTTGCCCCGCCGTCTGACAGCGAGCAGGCGCTGTCCGGCGAGGGTGGCGGGAAGATGAACTGGCACGGGGTATCGCAAAGCGGAATTGCGCACGACGACCTCGGTGACAATTTGGCCTGCGAGTTCCGGTTCCACCCCCCGTCGGGTAGTCTCCACTTCGGGCAATTCAGGCATGATTGCTAAAGGTGGCCAAGTGTGGCGAGATTGGCGCGGAGCGTGCACTCAATGCTTGCTCCCCCATCTGAATGTCCCTAACATCGTTTGAACCAAATTCTAGTCGAAGTCTCTCAGCCTCTGAGATTTCCATCCTCTGAAAAATGGCCCGGCACTCCTGTGCCGGCACGAAATGAACGATCCGATACACTTTATCGAAGCGGGTGTTGCTCGAAGCAAGCGGACGCTGGTCCTGGCGCTGGCTTGCAGTGTGGCTTTCATGGCCGGATGTGCGACTTTGACCGGTGAAAGGAAGTCTGCTGGATCAGCCAAGGCGGCTTCGCCGGTCGAAAAAGCCCCTTTGGCGCATGCCGAGTCGAAGGAGATTCTTCCCGGTCAGCCGCTTACGGGACAAATTTTCTATCGCATGATGCTGGCGGAGGTCGCCGGTCAGCGGGGCAATCTTCAGGTCGCGCTGAACCAGTATCTGGAACTGGCTCGGGAGACTTCCGATCCGCGCGTGATCCGGCGCGCCATTGATGTCGCAACTTTCGCCCAGCGCTCGGACGCGGGCCTTGAACTCGCCCGGCAATGGCTGCAGGTGTCACCGGATTCGCTGCAGGCGCGGCAGGTGCTGGCGGGGCTGCTCATCGCCACCGGCAAACTGGAGGAGGCGCGCCCGCACGTGGCATCACTGCTCGCCGGGGAAGGCCCTCATGTTGGCGCGGGCTTGTTACGCCTCAATCGGCTGTTCCTGCGCACACCAGACAAGCTTGCTGCGCTGGCTTTCGTTGAGGATGTGACCGAGCCGTATCTGGAGCGCTACGAGGCTCATGTGGCCCGGGCGGAGGCAGCCAGCATCGCCCGTCAGCCTGAGCGGGCGCTGGCGTACATCGACAAGGCTCTGGTGCGCAAGCCGGATGCTGAACAAGCCGCCCAAGCCAAAGCGCAACTTTTGCAGAGACAGTCTCCCGACCGGGCGCGAGAGTTTGTGCGTGACTATTTGCGAGCCTATCCCCAGGCGAGCGAATTGCGGCTGCAGTACGCGAGAGCTCTTGCCGCAGAAAAGAAGTACGCCGAAGCGCGGAGCCAATACGAGAAAGTGCTTGCCGCCGCTCCGAACAACCAGGATGTCCAGTTCGCCGTTGCCCTGATTGCGTTGCAGGTGAAGGATTACGCAGCCGCTGATGCCGGGTTCCGGCGTTTGCTCGCCGAGGATTTTCGTGAGCCTGATGCCCTGCGGGTGTACCTGGGGAACATCGCGGAAGAGCGCAAGCAATGGGACGTGGCACGCAAGTGGTATGAGCAGGTGGGCGAAGGAGAGCAGTGGCAGCAGGCACAGTTGCGAATCGGGCATGTTCTTGCCCAGCAGGGTGATGTGGAGGGGGCTGCCCGGCATTTCACTGCCGTCGCCACGACGGTAACGGAAAAAGCCCCGTTCGTTTTGGCGCACGTTGCAGTGTTACGTGAGGCAGGGCGGACCGACGATGCCTATCGTCTGGCCGACCAGGCGCTGGCGGAGGCGCCCAACAATACCGATCTGCTCTACGAGAGTGCGTTGATCGCCGAGAAACTGGGGCGCCTGGACGTGCTGGAGACCAATCTGCGCAAGGTCATCCGCCTGAAACCCGAGGATGCCCATGCCTACAATGCCCTCGGATACTCTCTGGCGGATCGTAATCTGCGCCTGGATGAAGCCAAGGAACTGGTCGCCCGGGCTCTGCAGTTGGCGCCGGATGACCCTTTCATCCTCGATAGCATGGGGTGGGTGCTGTATCGCCAGTCTGATCTCAACGGAGCGTTGAGCTACCTGCAGCGCGCCTACGGGATTCGGCAAGATCCGGAGATCGCCGCCCATCTTGGCGAGGTGCTGTGGATGTTGGGGCGAAAGAGTGATGCGGCCAAAACCTGGAAAGAGGCTTCCGCTGCCAATCCCGGGAATGAAGTGCTCAATGGCGTGATCAAGCGCTTTCAGGGGAAGTAGTGTTAGCGCGTGGGATAGTGTGCGCCGCGGGGTTGGTGAGTGCCCTGCTGGTTGGATGTGCCACAGCGCCACATGGTATCGCGCCGGTTGTGGGTGCTTCTCGGGATGCGGTGCGCACCTTCGGGATCGAGGGGCGCGTAGCCGTGCGGCAGGGGGAGCAGCAGTCATCCGCCATCATCAGTTGGTCGCATCGATTGACCACGGATTCACTTGATGTGATGTCCCCGCTGGGGCAGATCGTCGCGCGCTTGACCCGGGAGCAGGGGCTTGCCCGGCTGGAAACTGCCGAACGCCGGGTGCATGAAGCCGATACGCTGGATGCGTTGAGCGAGCAGGTGTTCGGTGTGGCATTGCCGTTTTCCCGGGTGGCGGACTGGGTGCTCGGCCGGTTTGCCCAAGGGGACATCCTGCGTCAGGATGCACAGCAGCGCCCGATTGAGGTGCAGGCGGAGGGCTGGCGCCTCCGCTATCTGGATTACGAAGGGGCAAGTCCCCAATCCCTGCCAACCTTGATGGAGTTCGAGCGGGGAGATACGCGGGTGCGTCTGAAAGTGGATCAATGGACACTGCCGTGAGCCAATCTGAATGGACTTGGAAGAGCGCCTATCCTGCGCCGGCCAAGATCAATCTGTTTCTCCACGTGACCGGACGTCGCGCGGATGGCTACCATCTGCTCCAGACGGCGTTCCGCATGCTGGACCGTTGTGACATGCTGTCTTTCCGGCCCCGCGACGACGGAAGGGTGGTCTGCGAGCGGTTGCTGCCCGGCGTACCCGAACAGGCGGATCTTTGCTGGCGGGCTGCCCAGTTGCTTCGGGAGGCGAGTGGATGCCGAGACGGCGTCAGCATCACACTGGATAAGTGCCTGCCGATGGGGGGCGGGCTGGGGGGCGGAAGCTCCGATGCGGCGACTGTCCTGCTGGCGTTGAACCATCTTTGGCGGCTTGGCGTGTCGCGACAGGATCTGCAGGCGCTGGCCTTGAGGTTAGGGGCAGATGTTCCCTTCTTCGTGTATGGGCGCACTGCTATTGCCCAAGGGGTCGGAGAGCTTTTCGAGGCATTTTCTCCGGAGCCCCGTTGGTATTTGGTGCTGGAGCCCGGGGTGGGGGTGCCGACGGCAGAAATTTTTTCGGCTGAAGATTTGACACGGAACAGCGAACCCGCCAAAATAGCGGACTTTTCCGAGACGTCTTGTCGCAACGATCTTCAGCCGGTGGTTTGCCGGCGCTATCGTGAAGTGGCTGATGCACTCGAGTGCTTGGCTGGTTACAAAGGTGCTTTGATGAGCGGTTCCGGTGCCTGCGTGTTCGCACCGTTTGCCACTCAGGGTGAGGCAGTGCATGCGCTTCAAGCGCTTCCTCCCGGATGTGTCGGGTGGGTCGCTCGGGGGCTCGATGAGCATCCCTTGCACGGATTGGCCAGTTAGCCGGGTCGGAAATACAGGTTATTTGGGGAGTCGCCAAGTCGGTTAAGGCACCGGATTTTGATTCCGGCATTCGAGGGTTCGAATCCTTCCTCCCCAGCCAGACACGGGTCGGGCAGGTCAGGCGCAGGTCTGAGCCTGCCCGATTTCGTTTCTGCTTCCGCTTTCTTTGCATTCAGTCGAGGCGTCGATCATGGCCTTTGAAAGCTTGATGGTTTTCACGGGTAATGCCAATCCCAAACTCGCGGCGGACGTAGGCCGCCGTTTGAACCTTTCCATCGGCAGGGCGACCGTCGGGCGTTTCTCCGATGGCGAGGTCATGGTGGAGATCCTGGAGAACGTGCGTGGCAAGGATGTGTTCATCCTGCAGCCTACGTGTGCTCCCACCAGTGACAATCTGATGGAACTGCTGGTGATGGCTGATGCGCTCAAACGCGCTTCTGCCGGACGCATCACCGCAGCCGTGCCCTATTTTGGCTACGCCCGCCAGGATCGCCGCCCGCGTTCGGCCAGGGTGCCCATCACTGCCAAGGTGGTGGCCAACATGCTGCAGGCGGTGGGCGTCCAGCGACTGTTGACGGTGGATTTGCACGCAGACCAGATCCAGGGGTTCTTCGACATTCCCGTGGATAACATCTACGCCACGCCTATCCTGCTGGGCGACATCTGGAAGCACCAGTACAGCGACCTGATTGTGGTGTCGCCGGACGTGGGCGGTGTGGTTCGGGCGCGAGCCTTGGCCAAGCGTCTGGAGTGTGATCTGGCCATCATCGACAAGCGGCGTCCTAAGGCCAACGTGGCGGAGGTGATGAACATCATCGGCGAGGTCAAGGACCGCACCTGCGTGATCATGGATGACATGGTGGATACTGCGGGCACCTTGTGCAAGGCCGCTCAGGCGCTCAAGGATCACGGCGCATCGCGGGTGCTGGCCTATTGCACCCACGCTGTCCTGTCGGGCTCAGCCGTCAGCCGGATCAGTGATTCCGCCCTCGATGAACTGGTGGTTACAGATACCATTCCGCTGCGGGATGATGCCCGGGCGAGCGGCCGTATCCGTCAGATCAGCATCGCAGAACTCATGGCCGAGACGATTCGCCGCATCAGCAACGAAGAGTCGGTCAGCAATCTGTTCATGGAGTGAGCAGGTCGTTTTTTCCTGTGCCGCCTGGTCGCGGGCGGCGCGTCAACCTAGCAAGTGGAGTTGTCATGACTATTGAAATCAATGCCGTTCTGCGCACGGAGCAGGGAACGAGTGCGAGCCGCCGCCTGCGTCGCGCCGAGCAGGTGCCTGGCATCATTTACGGGGGTGGCGAAGCGCCCCAGATGGTTGCTCTGGACCATAACGAGTTGTTCCACAAGCTGCGTCAGGAAGCTTTCCATTCCACGGTGCTCAGCATCCGCGTTGGCGATACGGCCCAGTCCGTCATCCTCAAGGATGTGCAACGTCACGCCTACAAGCCGCGGGTGCTGCATGTGGACTTCCAGCGTGTGGACGCCACCCACAAGATCCACCTGCGGGTGCCGCTGCACTTCGTCAATGGTGACGTGTGCCCTGGCGTCAAGCTGCAAGGCGGCATCATTTCCCACCCCATCTCGGAACTGGATGTGGAGTGCCTGCCGGGCAACCTGCCGGAGTTCATCGAGGTGGACCTGAAGGATCTGAAGGCAGGTACCGCTCTGCATGTGTCCCATCTGGCGTTGCCGGAAGGTGTTGTGGCTCTGACCCACGGAGAAGACCCGGTTGTGGTGACTGTGCTGCTACCCAAGGGCGCCGCGTCCGAGGAAGGCGAGGGCGAAAGCGCTGCCTGACGACAGTTTGGCTGTCAGGCCGCAGCAACCCGAAAGGGGGCTGCGGGCGCATCGTCCGAGTCTCAGGCCGCCTTCCGCTCATGCGGGGGCGGCTTTTTCACACTTGGTTTCCCTGGTTTCCGAACATGCAGCACGTTGTACCCCGATTGGTCGTAGGCCTGGGCAATCCGGGTCCTGAATACGATGACACCCGACACAATGCCGGATTCTGGTTTGTCGATCGGTTAGCGCGGGAACTCGGCACCGAACTGCGACGTGAGTCCCGCTTTCATGGGCTATGCGGCCACGTCAGGAACCCTGATCTGTGGCTGCTCGAACCGCAGACCTTCATGAACCGATCAGGCCAGGCGGTGGCTGCGCTCGCGCGTTTCTATCGCGTTCTGCCCGCCGAGATTCTGGTGGTGCATGATGAACTGGATATCCCGCCGGGGCAGTTGCGGCTCAAGTTTGGCGGGGGGCTGGGGGGGCACAATGGCCTCAAAGACATCACCTCCCATCTCGGGAGCCAGGAATTCTGGCGCTTGCGGATCGGAATCGGTCACCCCGGGGATCGCAGCGAAGTGGTGAACTTCGTGCTTAAACCCCCGCGGCGGGAAGAGTGGCTCCTAGTGGACGAGTCTCTGGACCGGGCTCTCCTGGCCTGGCCAGCGCTGGCGCGGGGGGACTACAACGCGGCCATGCAGCGGCTCAACGGCAAGCCCCCAGCGGCAGGCTCGTGAGGTGTGGCCGCGTGATGGGCGCACGGTAATATTGCTATTTTCCGCCCCTCCGGGCCAAGGCTTGGGCGGGTGGCTGGATGGAACAACCTTTGGCACCGGCTCCTCGAGCCAGGCCGGTGCCGCTCAATCGAAAGGCGATCATGTCCCTCAAGTGCGGCATCGTAGGCTTGCCCAACGTGGGTAAGTCCACCCTGTTCAACGCTCTGACCAAAGCTGCAATCGCGGCGGAAAACTACCCGTTCTGCACCATCGAGCCCAATGTGGGTATCGTCGAGGTGCCGGATCCTCGCCTCCAGCAGTTGGCCGAGATCGTCAAGCCCCAGCGCATCCTTCCGGCAACCGTGGAGTTTGTGGATATTGCCGGCCTGGTGGCGGGGGCTTCCAAGGGGGAAGGGCTGGGTAACCAGTTTCTCGCAAATATCCGGGAAACCGACGCGGTGGTCCATGTGGTGCGCTGTTTTGCCAACGACAACGTGATCCATGTGGCGGGCCGTGTGGATCCGGTGGCCGATATCGAGACGATTGACACCGAGCTGGCGCTGGCTGACCTCGCCACGGTGGAGAAGGCGCTTCACCGCTACCGCAAACCCGCCCAAGCGGGCGACAAGGATGCCAAGGTGCTGGTGGCCACGCTGGACAAGGCAATGGCGCAATTGGACCAAGGCAAGCCGGTTCGGGGGCTGGATTTGTCGAAGGAAGAGCGGGCCAACCTTAAGCCGTTTTGCCTCATTACTGCCAAACCGGTGTTGTACGTTGCCAACGTGGCCGAGACTGGCTTCGCTGACAACCCGCATCTGGATGCGGTGCGTGCCCTTGCCGCCCGCGAGGGGGCGGAGGTGGTGGCGCTGTGCGCGGCCATGGAAGCCGAGATGATTGATCTTGCTGATGACGAGAAGCAGCTCTTTCTCGCCGACGTGGGGCTGGACGAGCCGGGCCTCAACCGCCTGATCCGTGCTGCGTACAAGCTGCTCGGGTTGCAGACGTATTTCACCGCCGGGGTGAAAGAGGTGCGTGCCTGGACCATCCACGCCGGGGATACCGCGCCGCAAGCCGCAGGGGTGATCCACACGGATTTCGAGCGGGGTTTCATCCGCGCTCAAACGATTGCCTTCGATGACTTCATTGTCTGCAAGGGCGAGCAGGGGGCCAAGGAGGCCGGGAAGATGCGCGCCGAGGGCAAGGAATACGTGGTTCGGGACGGGGATGTCCTGAACTTTCTGTTCAACGTCTGACGGTCTTCCGTGGCGGCCACGTACCGGGGGCGCTTCGCCCCGTCGCCCACCGGGCCGCTGCATTTCGGTTCCCTGGTGGCAGCGGTGGGCAGCTATCTGGAAGCCCGTGTTCAGGGCGGGGAATGGCTGGTACGCATTGAAGATCTGGATGAACCCCGGAGTGTGCCTGGAGCCGGTGAGGGGATTCTCCGTACCCTGGAGCGCTTCGGATTCGAGTGGGATGGGGCGGTGGTGTGGCAGAGCCGGCGCCACGGCTTGTACCAGGAGGCGCTGGAGTGGCTGCGCCGGGTGGATGCCGTTTTTCCCTGTGCGTGTTCCCGCCGGGAGCTTGCCGGGGCGGCGGCTGCACGGGATGGCTCTGCGCTCTATCCCGGCACGTGTCGCCGGGGGCTGCCCGCGGGACGCCAACCCAGGGCGTGGCGCTTGCGCGTAGGGCCTGAAGTCATCTGTTTTGACGATTCCGTTCAGGGTCTGCAATGCCAGGATCTGGAAACCGAGGTAGGTGATTTCGTTGTGTTCCGCGCTGATGGTCAGTATGCCTACCAGTTGGCGGTGGTGGTCGATGATGCCGATCAGGGTGTGACCCATGTGGTGCGCGGTGCCGATTTGCTCGATTCGACGCCCAGACAGATCTGGGTGCAACGCCGGCTGGATCTGCCCCAGGTAGCCTACGCCCATCTTCCGGTGGTTTTGGACGAGATGGGGGATAAACTCTCCAAACAAACCCTGGCTGCGCCGGTGGATGGCTGGGCGCCGGCTGTTGCGCTGGATCTGGCGCTGGAGTTCCTGGGCCAGACGCCGCCACCGGGGCTGCAGGCAGCGAGCCCGGGAGAGGTGTGGCGATGGGCGATGGCGCATTGGCGCTTGTCCAGCGTGCCCCGGCAGCGGGGAGCGAAGGCGCCCGCGCCAGTGCTTCAGGCCGAATCGGGTAATCCGGCGCACGCCAACGAGCGGACGGCAGAAGGTGTTCCTGGAAGGAGAGGTAAGCATGGTGGATGACATTGCCGGCTTGCGCCGGGTGTTGCTGCAAAACCGGGTCATCGCAGTGGTCGGCTTGTCGGCCAACTGGTATCGGCCCAGTTACTTTGCCGCCAAGTACATGCAAGAGCGGGGGTACACGGTGATCCCGGTGAACCCGGCCTACAAGGAGGTGCTGGGGCAAGTGTGCTATCCAAGCCTGAGGGATGTGCCCGTGCAGGTGGACATGGTGGACTGCTTCCGCAAGGCCGAAGACATCCCTGCCTTGGTGGAGGATGCGATTGCGATCCGGGCGCGGGTGCTGTGGATGCAATTGGGGGTGGTGAACCAGGAGGCGGCGAACCGGGCTGAGGCTGCGGGGCTGGAGGTGGTGATGGACCGCTGTGTGAAGATCGAGTACGCCCGTCTCTTCGGGGGCCTGAACTGGTGTGGCGTCAACACCGGGGTGATCTCCGCCCAACGCCCGCCGTGCGTGGCGCCAGCGGGTTACCGCATCGATTCATCGCGCTAGGGCGGGGTGTTTTCGGCGGGCGGCTTGCGTCCATGTCGCGCGTGTGAGCGGGCTGCGCTCGGGCCCGAACGGCGGGCAGTCAGTGTTTGCCGCCGTAGCCGGCAAGACCGATCATCAGGCGTACGGCGGTGTATGCGAGCCAATTCGCCGCGCGACGGACACGGGATTTGCGCTTCCAGTCCTCCGCCTTTAATTCCTTCGCGCCGTGCTCCATGGCGCGGGCGAGGCTGCCGCGCAAGGCGGAAGCGAAGCCGTTGTCGCGCACGACCACGTTTGCCTCCCGGGCCAGCAGCAGGCTGAAGGGGTCGATGTTGCTGGACCCCACGGTCGCCCAGTGGCCATCGACCACGGCCACCTTGGCGTGCAGAAAACTCAGGTGGTATTCGTAGATCCGGATGCCCATTTTGAGCAGGCTGCCGTACAACGCCTGGGTGGCGTAGTGCAATAGCAGGTACTCCACGCGGCCCTGAAGCAGGATGTGGACGCGAACGCCCCGGGCGGCTGCCTGGGTCAGGGCTTGGCGAAACCTGCGTCCGGGCAGGAAGTAGGCGTTGGCCAGTACGATTTCGCTCCGCGCCGATTCGATTGCCTCCAGATAGGCGTCTTCGATGTCTCGGCGGTGGCGGATGTTGTCGCGGATCACGAAAGCGGCCCGCAGATCCCCGCAGTGGGTGGTGTGCAGGGGGTGCGCCGCGGTGCGATGGATGCGGCGGCGCAGGCTCGCCCAGGCCACCAGTTCCCAGATGCGGTGGGTGCTGGCGTAGATGCTCTCGAGCAAGGGGCCTTGCACGCGTACGGCGTAGTCGTAGCGGGGGTGGGTCTGGTCCGGCGCGTCCACGTCATTGAGCACGTTGATGCCGCCGACGAAAGCCACCCGGCGATCCATGATCGCCACCTTCCGGTGCAGGCGGCGCAGGCGGCGACGGCGAAAGCTCAGCCATTCGATCTCTTCCCGGTACATGAGTACCCGGACGCCATCGGCCACGAGCTTGGGGCGCAGATGCTCGGCAAAGCTGCGTCCGCCAAATCCGTCCACCAGCACGTACACCGATACGCCGCGGCGGGCAGCGCGGCGCAGGGCCGCAACGACCGCTTGACCGGTTTCGTCTGGCTCGAAGATGTATGTCTGCAGGTGGACTTCGAGCGCGGCGCAGTCAATGGCTTTCACCAGTGCAGGAAAAAACTCTGCCCCCGTCTCCAGCAACTCGATGGCGTTACCCGGCAGAAAATCGGCTTTCATGGCACGGACTCACCGCAGACTGAGGGTGGCGGACAGTGCGGCATGGTCGGAAATGCCGGACCAGGGGGGGCCGAAGTGCACCTGGCTGTCTTCAATGTTGAAGCCCCGAACGTAGATCCGGTCGAGCCGCAGCATCGGTAACTTGGCGGGAAAACTACGCGCCGGCCGGCCAAACGGGCCACTGAACACCTCCACCAGCCCCAGGCCCCGGGACAGCAGGTCGTCAGCCCGGTTGCGCCAGTCGTTGAAATCCCCGGCAACAATCAGCGGGCGGTTGCCAGCAAGGCGTTCCATCCGTTCCACCAGGGCTTCCATCTGCCGGCGGCGGCTGCCGCCGGTCAGGCCCAGATGAACGCAAACGCAGTGGATGGGCCCGGGCAAGCCGGGGAGGGCGATCTGGGCGTGCAGCAGACCCCGCCGTTCGAAACGATGGTCGGAGACATCCTGATTGTGCGCCGAAAGAATGGGGTAGCGGCTCAGGATCGCGTTGCCGTGGTGGCCGTGGTCGTAGATGGCATTGCCGCCATAGGCGGTGTCGTGCCAGACATCCTGGGCCAGAAACTCGTGCTGGGGCAGCGCGGGCCAGTCCTGATGGCGCAGGGCATGGTCGAGGTGGAGACCCTGCACCTCCTGCAGAAAGACGATTTCGGGGTTAAGTACCCGCAGACGGTCGCGCAGTTCGTGGACCACCATCTGGCGGTTGAACTGCGAAAAGCCCTTGTGGATGTTGTAGGTGGCGACGTGTATCCGGGCCGACATGGTGCCAAGTGAGGTACGGGGCGGGCCGTGCCGCCCCCAAGGCGCTCACGATACGGCGAGCATGCGGTCCAGCGCAAGGCGGGCCATCTCGGCCTCGTGCTCGGGCACCCTGATCTGGTTGACCACTTTCCCTTCCGCGAGGTTTTCCAGAGTCCAGGCCAAATGCTGAGGGTCGATGCGCTGCATCGTCGAACACATGCAGACGGTCGGGGCCATGAACTGGACTATCTTGCCCTCGTGCTTCACTTCCCTGGCCAGGCGTTCCACAAGATTCAGTTCTGTGCCCACCAGCCAGCGCGTGTTGGGCGGTGCGGCTTTGACGGTGTTGATGATGTACTCGGTGGAGCCCACGTAATCGGACTGGCGGCACACTTCATAGGCCGATTCCGGGTGGGAGATCACCAGGCCGTCCGGGTGCTGGTTGCGAAAACGCAGGATGTGGGCCGGCTGGAACATCTGGTGCACGGAGCAGAACCCGTACCAGAGGATGACCTTGGCTTTCCGGATCTGCTCCGGCGTGAGGCCGCCGTATTCCAGATCAGGGTTCCAGACCACCATTTCGTCCAGGGAGATGCCACGCTTGGCGGCGGTCCAGCGTCCCAAATGCTGGTCGGGGAAAAAGAGCACCTTTTCCCGCTGCTTGAAGGCCCAGTCCAGGATTACCGGCGCATTGGTGGAGGTGCACACAATGCCGCCATGCTCGCCACAGAAAGCTTTCAAATCTGCAGCAGAGTTGATGTAGGTCACAGGGGTGACGGACGCGTCTGGATTTTCCAGCACTTCGGCCAGTTCGCGCCAGCACCGCTCCACCTTGGCCAGCGAGGCCATGTCCGCCATGGAGCAGCCCGCCGCCATGTCCGGGAGAATGGCGACCTGATGGGGGCGGGAGAGGATGTCCGCCACTTCCGCCATGAAGTGTACGCCGCAGAACACGATGTACTCCGAATCGGTCTGGCTGGCCAGTCGCGCCAGTTTGAGGGAGTCCCCGGTCAGGTCGGCATGTTCGTACACGTCAGCACGCTGGTAGTGATGTACCAGGAGCGTCGCCTTCTTGCCAAGCCGGGCGCGCGCTTCGAGTATGCGCTCGCGTGCCTCGTCGTCCCGAAGTGCGTTGAAACGGTCGAACTGGATGGGGGCGGCGTGCATCGTATGTCCTCTGTCTGTGCAATGCGTCTGGGTATAGCAGTAACGTCGTCAGCCCCGCTGGGCTGACAGGGAATCATTGTTTTTTTAGCCTTGCTGCCAGGGCAGTCCGGCCGCACGCCAGCCGCCCACGGTATTGCGGTGTCCGTTGGCGTCCTTGTCGCCCTCGAAGCCTTCGAGCACGTTGTAGCAATCCGGGTAGCCTGCCTGGGTCGCCGCTGCGGCTGCGGCACTGGAGCGGGCACCGCTACGACAGATGAACAGCACGACGGACTCGGGATCTACCTGCCGCTTGAGTTGAGCAACAAAGTGATGGTTGGGCTGATTGCCGGGATAAATCATCCATTCCAGTTCCACCGCGCCCGGAATGCGGCCTACCCAGTCCCATTCGGCACGGGTGCGCACATCCACCAGCTTGGCGCCGGGCGCAAGCTGCAGCACCTCGTAGGCTTCCTTGGGTGTCAACGCACCTTCGTAGGGCAGCTTCAGTTCCTGCGCGCGGTTTCGCGCCAAGCCCAAGATATCACTCAGTTTTCCCATGATGATGACCTGCAGGGATAAAGGGGGTCAGAAGTATACGGCAAAGCTATTGCCCGCAAGCTTTCGTGACATGGGAAGATGTCTAGTAGGACACGTTGTCGCGTGAATGCTCTGGGCTCGAGGGGGTGATTCCACGAATAGCGCTGCAATTCCCGCCGTTTTCCCGATTACGCCCCGGCACTTGCCGTGTGCATCACATGCGCCCCTTTGTTGCACAATAATGGTGCAATGCGTTGATTGATGCACTGTATGAGTGCATTACGAATTGGTCGGTCGCCTAGAGAACGCTGCGGTATACGCGAGTGGATGAGCCACTTTCGCGGGAAAGGAAGTTGGTGCGTCGGGTGCCCTGGGGGTTGCGCTGCCGCCAGGGCCTTGCCACGTCAGGCTTTTTCTCCAGGGTTGCCAGGTTGGCAATTGCCAGGGGATTACTGGCCTGGCTTGTGGCAGAATGCCGTTTTTTCCACTCGGCGACTGGCACGATTGCTGCTAATGGCTAGCCCGCAACGAGATTCTCGTGTTTCCGCTCAAATCAGCTAGGAGAAGCTATGACCCCTCAAGACGTCATGAAGTTGATCAAGGAGAAGGACGTCAAGTTTGTTGACTTCCGCTTCACGGACACCCGCGGCAAAGAGCAGCACGTGGGCGTACCGGTCAAGGCCTTTGACGAAGACAAGTTCGAAAGCGGCCACGCCTTTGACGGCTCCTCGATCGCTGGCTGGAAGGGCATTCAGGCGTCCGACATGCTGCTGATGCCCGATGCCGAGACCGCCTACGTGGACCCGTTCATGGACGAAACCACCCTGGTGCTCTCCTGCGACGTGCTCGAGCCGGCTGATCACAAGCCCTATGACCGTTGCCCCCGTGGCATCGCCAAGCGGGCCGAAGCCTATCTGAAGAGCACCGGCATCGGCGACACCGCCTTCTTCGGTCCGGAGCCCGAGTTCTTCATTTTCGACTCCGTCGAGTGGAACGTGGACATGTCCGGCTCCTATTCCAAAGTCTTCTCCGAGGAAGCCGCCTGGGCCTCCGCCGAGAAGTTCGAGGGAGGCAACATCGGCCACCGTCCGACCGTCAAGGGTGGTTACTTCCCCGTGCCGCCCATCGACAGCCTGAACGATGTGCGTGCCGCCATGTGTCTGGCCCTCGAAGCCTGCGGCGTTGAGGTGGAAGTGCATCACCACGAAGTCGCTACCGCCGGCCAGTGCGAAATCGGCACCAAGTTCAGCGTGCTGACCCGTCGCGCCGACTGGACCCAAGTGCTGAAGTACGTGGTGCACAACGTTGCCCACCAGTATGGCAAGACTGCGACCTTCATGCCCAAGCCCATCGTCGGTGACAACGGTTCCGGCATGCACGTGCACCAGTCCATCTGGAAGGACGGCAAGAACCTGTTCGCTGGCAATGGCTATGCTGGCCTGTCCGAGACCGCCCTGTACTACATCGGCGGTATCATCAAGCACGCTCGCGCACTGAACGCCATCACCAACCCGCTGACCAATTCGTACAAGCGTCTGGTGCCCGGCTTTGAGGCTCCGGTCAAGCTGGCGTATTCCGCACGCAACCGTTCCGCCTCCATCCGTATTCCGCACGTGGCCTCCGACAAGGCTCGCCGGATCGAAGTGCGCTTCCCGGATCCGGGTGCCAACCCCTACATGGCCTTCGCAGCGATGATGATGGCCGGTCTGGACGGCATCCAGAACAAGATTCACCCGGGCGAGCCCGCGGACAAGAATCTGTACGACCTGCCGCCGGAAGAAGATGCAAAGATCCCGACCGTGTGCGCCAGCCTTGACCAGGCTCTCGAGTACCTGGACAAGGACCGCGAGTTCCTGACCCGCGGCGGTGTCTTCGCCAACGACTTCATCGATGCCTACATCGATCTGAAGATGGAAGAGGTTACCCGCTTCCGCATGACGACTCACCCGGTCGAGTACGACATGTACTACAGCGTTTGATTCCGTTCCGGAATTAGCGTGCGAAAGGACGGGCCATGCCCGTCCTTTTTTTGTTTGCGGCATCGCCTGTGTATCCCTAGACTCCCCCGCATCAAGCCGAATGACTGCCCATGCCATGAAACCGGTCTTTTCCCTGCTCGCTTCCCTCCCTTGTCTGATGATTGCTCCGTTAGTCTGGGCCGATATCTACAAGTGTGTGGATGGCAGCAACATTACCTACACCAATGCCCGTCCCGCTGGCGGCCAGAAGTGCAGTTTGCTGTCGAAGGATCAGCCCGTCAGCTCGATGCCCAGTCTTGGTGCGCGCAAGCCCTCGGTCGGTGCCGCACCGGGAACGCCTGCAGCTTCGGGTGCCTTCCCCCGGGTCGATGGAGATGTACAGAAGGGGCGCGACAACGATCGCCGCCGCATTCTGGAGCAGGAGCTGGCTGCGGAAGAGAAGAGTCTTGATCAGGCGCGCCAGGAGCTCTCCGAGCAGGAAAAAGTGCGCAACGGGGATGAGCGCAACTACCAGAAATACCTCGACCGGGTCCAGGGATTCCGGGACAAGGTGTCGCTCCATGAGCGGAACATCCAGGCCATTCGCAAGGAACTCGCGAACGTTAGATAGTGGTTGCACCAGTATGGTGCGTGATGGGTGGCGGAGGGTTGGACTTCGGGCCGCACCCAGTAGCGGTTGTTGCGGGAGTCCTTGATCGGGCGGCAGAAAATCCGGTACGTCGCCATTTGGCATGCTTCATGCTTTTTAGGAGGGCATGATGCCCGTCGCCTCCGCCCAAACACCGAGTGACTTTTCCGGACTGGATCTGCTCTCCTCGGCCGTCATCCTTCTGGATGCGAAGCTCCTGATCCGCTACCTCAACCCCGCGGCGGAGAACCTTTTTGCCATCAGTAGCCGGGGCTTGGTCGGAATGCCGCTGGAGGCGCTCCTGGGAGAGCCCGCCGGCCTCGGGGCAGCGCTGGATAATGCTCTGCGCAACAACTGGGGATACACCGGCCACAATCTGCTGATCAATCGGATCGAAGGGGATGCGCTGCGGGTGGACTGCACGGTGACACCCGTCGAGGAACACGGTGTTCGGCTCCTGCTGGAGTTTCGGCCCATCGATGCCCGGCTTCGGGTGGCTCGCGAAGAGCGGCTGCTGGAGCAGCAGCAGGCGAACCGGGAACTGATCCGCAATCTTGCCCACGAGATCAAGAATCCACTCGGTGGTATCCGAGGGTCCGCCCAGCTCCTGGAGCGGGAGTTGGCCAATCCTCACCTCAAGGAATACACCCAGGTCATCATCAGCGAGGCGGATCGCCTGCAGGAGCTGATGAATCGTTTGCTCAATTCCCATCGCCTGATGCAGCCGGGCCCGGTCAACATCCATGAGATCCTGGAGCGGGTGCGCAAGCTCATCCATGCGGAATTTCCGCGCGTGCGGGTGCTCCGGGACTACGACACCAGTCTCCCGGACCTCACCGGCGACCGGGAGCAACTTATCCAGGCGGTACTGAACATTGCCCGCAACGCCGCCCAGTCCATGAGCGGTGATGGAGAGATCATCCTGCGCACGCGGGCTGCCCGTCAGGTGACGCTGGCCAAAAGGCGCTACCGCTTGGCGCTGGAATTGCAAGTCATCGATAACGGCCCGGGTATCCCCGAAGACATTCGCGACCGCATTTTCTACCCTCTGGTGTCGGGCCGCGAGGGGGGGAGTGGTCTTGGATTATCCATTGCACAAAGCGTGGTGGAACTGCATCAGGGCATGATCGATGTGGATAGCCGCCCCGGAAAGACGTGTTTCACCATCCTGATTCCGCTCTCAGGCGGCCAGGACCGATAAGGACCATCTTTCATGAATCCAGTCTGGATTGTTGATGACGATCGTTCCATCCGCTGGGTCTTCGAAAAGGCCCTGGCGCGGGAAAGCATTGCCTGTCGCAGTTTCAGTGCTGCTGCCGACGTGGTGGAGGCGCTTGAATCGGGTGCCGTGCCTCAAGTGCTGGTCTCCGATATCCGCATGCCGGGCGAAACCGGACTGCAGCTCCTGCAGAAGGTCAAGCAGCGCTTGCCCGGTTTGCCGGTGATCATCATGACTGCCTATTCCGACCTGGATAGCGCGGTGGCCGCCTTTCAGGGCGGGGCGTTTGAATACCTGCCCAAGCCATTCGATATCGACCAGGCCGTTGCGCTGGTCCGGCGTGCCATGTCGGAAGGCGTGCATCAGGACGGGGCGGCAGAAGTGGCCCAGATGGCTCCCGAGATCTTGGGGCAAGCGCCATCCATGCAGGAGGTTTTTCGCGCCATTGGTCGTCTGTCGGCGAGCCATGCCACGGTGTTGATCAATGGCGAATCGGGCACGGGGAAGGAACTCGTGGCGCGTGCGCTGCACCGGCACAGCCCGCGGCGGGAGGCCCCATTTATCGCCATCAATACGGCTGCCATCCCCCGCGACCTGTTGGAGAGCGAGTTGTTTGGCCACGAGCGCGGCGCGTTTACCGGGGCGGCTGGGCAAAGGCGGGGGCGCTTTGAGCAAGCAGAGGGCGGGACGCTGTTCCTGGACGAAATCGGCGACATGCCGGCGGAGCTGCAAACCCGGTTGCTGCGCGTGCTATCAGATGGGCATTTCTACCGCGTTGGGGGGCAGCAGCCTATTCGCGCCAACGTCCGGGTGATTGCCGCGACCCACCAGAATCTTGAAGACCGGGTCAAGCAGGGATTGTTCAGAGAGGACTTGTTTCACCGCCTCAATGTCATCCGCCTGCGGTTGCCGCCCATGCGCGAGAGGCGGGAGGACATCCCGTTGCTCACTCGCCATTTCCTGCAAAAAAGCGCCCGGGAGTTGGCGGTGGAGCCCAAGCGGCTGTCGGAGAATGCCCTGCGCTATTTGCAGGGGCTGGATTTTCCGGGCAACGTCCGACAGCTGGAGAACCTGTGTCATTGGCTGACGGTGATGGCGCCTGGGCAGACGGTGGATGTGGCGGACTTGCCGGGCGAGTTGCGCGAGCAAACGGTTCGCAGTGTCACGGATGACTGGATCACGGCGCTGGCGGACGAGGCCGACCGCTTGCTCTTGCGTCGCCAGGGCGAGGTGTTTGATCTGCTGACTCGCGATTTCGAGCGAACCTTGATTCGCCGGGCGCTGGCGATGACGGGCGGGCGGCGGATCGAAGCCGCTCAACTGCTGGGAATCGGTCGCAACACCATTACGCGCAAGATTCAGGAGCTTCAAATCGAGGATAGCCGCGCTGCGACCGAGAGCGAGGCAGAGAGCTGAAGGTGGCCCCGGCTCGATGTCGGGGCGCCTGTGATGGGGGCTATTGACCGGGGCTGAATGCAGACGAGATCAGTTGCAGGATCTGGTTGCGGGTGCCAAGGGTGAAGTAGAACGTCGCGCCGCAGCCCACTTGACCTTCCGCCCAAGCACGCCCTCCGTGCCGTGTGACCACGCGTTGAACGGTCGCAAGGCCGATGCCGGTACCCGGATATTCATTGACCCCGTGTAGCCGCTGGAACGGTTTGAACAATTTTTCCACGTAGCTCATGTCGAAGCCGGCGCCATTGTCTCGGACATAGAACGTGAGCCATCCGTGCTCGGATGTAGTTCCGAACTCGATGCGGGCAGACGGAGTGTTGCTGGTGAACTTCCAGGCGTTGGCCAGCAGGTTCTGCAACACGATTTCCAGCAGGCTGGCATCGCCGTCGGCAACCACATCGGGCGTAATGACGACCTGCACTTCGCGCCCAGGCTCTGCAGCCTTCAAGGTGTCGACAATTTGCTGGGCGAGCTGGCTCAGGTTGACGCGGGTCACATGCAGATGGCGGCGCGTAACCTGAGCCAGATTGATCAGGTCGTCGATGAGGTTGCCCATCCGCTCGGTAGCGGCCCGGATGCGGTGCAGGTAGTTGCGGCCGGTGTCATCCAGCCGGTCTGCGTAGTCGGTGAGTAACAGGCGGGAGAACCCGTTGATGCCGCGCAGGGGGGCTCGCAAGTCGTGGGACACGGAATAGCTGAAGCTTTCCAGTTCCCGGTTTGAAGCTTCCAGTTCGGTGGTGCGGATACGCACCCGCTGCTCCAGTTCCTCGTTGAGCAGCCGCACGTCCTCTTCCGCCTGCTTCAACTCGGTGATGTCTCGCCGAACCGTGGCAATCGCGAGTTGTTCTGCCCCGTTCGGGTCGCACAGCACGAAGGCCGTGGTCAGGAACGGTCGCTTTTCCCCGGTACGCAGGTTCTCCAGTGTGCTCTCTCCGTGCCACGAACCTTCCACCAGGCAACTCTGAATCTCGGCGCAAAACTTTGGATGGCAGGTGCCGGTACAGAAATCGCACACCGAATACTGCGTGATGTCTTCATCCGGCCCCAGGCCAACCAGTCGGCGTCCGGCCTCGTTCAGGTAGATCAGTCGCTGGTGCAGGTCGGCAATGGCAATGAAATCGCTGCTGTTGCGCACCAGTGCCGAGAACATCTCTCTTTCCCGCTCGGCCTGGCGGGCGTCCGTCACATCCCGAACGACCGCGATGGCCTCGCTGATGCCACAGGGGACGACCCGGGCTTCGAACAACTGCGGACGCTCGGGTGCCGCCAGGGAAAACTCGAAGCTCTGGTTTTCTCCCGAAGCAACGGCAGCATCCAGCGCTTGTTCGAACAAAGCGGTAATGCTCTCGGGGAAGCTGGTTTCTCGCGCCGACTTGGGTACCTGGGTCGGGAGCAAGACGGTTTGGGTCCGTGGTGATGTGCTATCCCGAAACAGGCCCCCTCGGGTAACGCGGTAGATCCGGTCCGGCAGCGCGTCGATCAGCACTTGTTGACGCTGGGTCGATTCGATCAGCTTGCAGTTCGTCTTTTCCAATTCGCGGGTGCGCTCGGCAACCAATGATTCCAGCTCCGTCGTCAGCCGCCGAATCTGCCGGTCGCTGTGTTTGGCCTGACTCAGGTCCCGGACAATTAGTTGAGTGGCGCTTAGGGATTCGTCGGCCAGGGTGATGCCGGTGACTTCCACCTCGAGCCGCGAACCATCGGGCTTGATGAGTTCGTGTTCGGTACGGGATGGCGGGGGCGTTGCGCTGTTGCCGGTGGAGGGCAGTGCGGTGTCCAGGTAGCCAGGAAGGAAGTCGCTGGGCGCGCGCCCGATGATCTGACCCTCTTCGGAAATGTCGAGCAGGGAAAAGAACGCAGGGTTTGCGTAAGTGATGCGGTTGTTGACGACGACGCAAATTGCGTCCGGGGACTGTTCGAGAAATGCCCTGAATCGCGCCTCGCGTTGCCGGACGTGGGCGCTACCCAGCTTTTGCTCCTCCAACTGCCGTTCAAGTTCGCGGATCCGCTGGCGTGCCAGGCCCTCGTCGAAAGCGCTGTTGTCGTCGGAACCTCGGGAGGGGGAGAGCAAATTCAGATTGAAGCGTCGAGTCATGGCGGCCGCGCAGCCTGCAAGAAAGAGTGTTACCTGCCGCGATTCTAGCCGGCTTGAACCCTGTCAAGGCGGAAAAAATGGGCAATCTGGCGGTTTGAGTGGGGGTGTTCCGGCTTTGGGAGGCCGAAAAACAGAGGCGGATGTGTCGCGCGAAGAGCCTTCTCCCGCAGTGCACGAAACTTCTGTGTCGGGCTATAATTATGTATTATTTGCGTGGCCGGCACCCAGCAATCCATAACAACGCCGGTCCGGTGCGTGCTCCCCAATATCGGTTTCTCAATGCCTCTGCCGGAATCCCTCGTTCCCCGCCAACGGATCCATCTGCGTGCTATCACGCTGGAAGGGTGGAAGCGTACGGACGGGCTGTGGGACATCGAGGCACGGCTGATCGACACCAAAGATCATGATTATCCGCTGGCGTCGGGCGTGCGGCGCAGCGGCGATCCGGTTCATGACATGCTGGCTCGCGTGACGATAGACCGCGCATTCAATATCATAGAGGCCCTCGTCGTTTCCGAGCGCACTCCCTATCCGGGCGGGTGCGATACGATTGCGCCGGCCTACAGCGAGTTGCTGGGCCTCAATTTGGTTCGCGGCTTTCGCGCGGCGGTGCTGGAGCGCTTCGGCGAAATTCGGGGGTGCGCCCACATCACCGAGTTGCTGCTGGCCCTGCCTACGGCGGCCATTCAGACCATGGCGTCGGAAGTGAATGAGGTTGAGGGTTTGTCCCCGGGGGCCAAACCCTTTCAGCTCGACCGCTGCCACGCTCTGGAGACCTCGTCGGAGACGGTGCGGCTTTACTATCCCCGCTGGTACGCGGGGGCGGACACGGAAATTTGATCAATATCTACCAAGACCGGAACCAACCGGCGCCCAACCATCAACCTGTGCATACATAGCAAGGAAGACGCATGAAAATTCACGAGTATCAGGCGAAGGAAGTTCTGCGCAAGTTTGGCGTGGTGACGCCGCGCGGCATTCCCTGCTTCTCCGTCGACGAGGCGGTGCAAGCAGCGCAGCAACTGGGAGGCAACGTCTGGGTCGTCAAGGCGCAGATCCACGCCGGCGGCCGTGGCAAGGGTGGTGGGGTGAAGCTGGCCCGCTCTCTGGACGATGTCAAGACTGTGGCGAGCCAGATCCTGGGCATGCAGTTGGTGACCCACCAGACGGGCCCCGAAGGCCAGAAGGTTCGTCGCCTGCTGATCGAAGAAGGCGCTGACATCAAGAAGGAATACTACGTCGCCGCCCTGACCGATCGCGCCACCCAGAAAGTGGCGTTGATGGCTTCCTCCGAAGGTGGGATGGACATCGAGGAAGTTGCCCACAACACCCCCGAGAAGATCATCAAGGTGTTCGTTGATCCGCTGGCTGGCCTGACCGACGAGCAGGCCAAGGAACTGGCGGTGGGCATTGGTGTGCCGGAGGCCTCACAGGCCCAGGCCATGGACACGTTCAAGAAGCTCTACACCTGTTACATGGAAACCGATGCCTCCCTGGCGGAAATCAATCCGCTGATCCTGGAAGGCAACGGCAACATCAAAGCGCTCGACGCCAAGTTCAACTTCGACTCCAACGCCCTGTTCCGCCATCCCGAGATCGTGGAATACCGTGACCTGGACGAAGAAGACGCCGACGAGATCGAGGCTTCCAAGTTCGACCTGGCCTACATTTCCTTGGACGGCAACATCGGCTGTCTGGTCAATGGCGCCGGTCTGGCCATGGCCACCATGGACACCATCAAACTGTTTGGTGCCGAACCGGCCAACTTCCTTGACGTGGGTGGCGGTGCCACCACCGAGAAAGTGACCGAAGCCTTCAAGATCATGCTCAAGAACCCCAAGGTCAAGGGCATCCTGGTCAACATCTTCGGCGGCATCATGCGCTGCGACACCATCGCCACCGGCGTGGTTGCCGCTGCCCGTGAGGTTCATCTGTCCGTGCCGCTGGTGGTGCGCATGAAGGGCACCAACGAAGACCTCGGCAAGAAAATCCTGGCCGAATCCGGCCTGCCGATCATTTCCGCCGACACCATGGCGGAAGCAGCTACCAAGATCGTCGCCGCGGTCCAGTAAGGAGTCGACATGTCCATCCTCATCAACAAAGACACCAAGATCATCACCCAGGGCATCACCGGCAAGACCGGCCAGTTCCATACCGAGAAGTGCATCGAGTACGCGAACGGCAAGAACTGCTTCGTGGCGGGTGTGAATCCCAAGAAGGCCGGCGAAAAGATCTTCGACGTGCCCATCTACGCCTCGGTCAAGGAAGCAGCCCAACAGACCGGTGCCACTGTTTCCGTGATCTATGTGCCGCCCGCGGGTGCTGCGGCTGCCATCTGGGAAGCCTGTGAGGCGGATCTGGATTTGGCCATTTGCATTACCGAAGGCATTCCGGTCCGTGACATGCTGGTGGTGCGCAACAAGATGAAGGCCAAGGAAGCCGCCGGCGGCAAGAAGACCTTGCTGCTGGGCCCGAACTGCCCCGGCCTGATCACCCCGGAAGAAGTCAAGATCGGCATCATGCCTGGTCACATCCACCGCAAGGGCCGCATCGGTGTGGTATCCCGCTCGGGCACGCTGACCTACGAAGCTGTGGCGCAGCTGACCGAAATCGGTCTCGGCCAGTCGTCCGCTGTGGGTATCGGTGGCGACCCGATCAACGGTCTGAAGCACATTGATGTGATGAAGGCTTTCAATGACGATCCGGACACCGACGCCGTGATCATGATCGGCGAGATCGGCGGTCCTGACGAGGCTGAAGCCGCTCTGTGGTGCAAGGACAACATGAAGAAGCCTATCGTTGGCTTCATCGCGGGTGTCACCGCGCCTCCCGGAAAGCGCATGGGCCATGCCGGCGCGCTGATCTCGGGTGGGGCGGATACCGCCGATGCCAAGCTCGCCATCATGGAGGAGTGCGGCTTCAAGGTGACGCG
>DAITAZ010000013.1:0-86564 GCA_036824045.1 Rhodocyclaceae bacterium | reverse complement strand
CGCCTGACAATGAGTCTATGCCCGTTCTATTTTGGGTAGGCGTGCGGAATGTCACACGATACCCAATGGGCGTATTCTGATCGGGTGTGACCATTGGGATGACTGCGGCGCTGGCTTGAGGGCTTCCTTTTCCCCCGGCCCCTCCACCACGGGGGAGGGGAGCAAGGCGCGGAAGTCAGTCAGCGGGGGCGGGCTGGGGGGTGAGGGGCTGGATGTCCCAGCGGCCTTCGGCGGCGGCGAGTTCCCGGCGGAGGATTTTGTAGATGTCGGGGTCGAAGACGGGGCGGCCGGGCTCGGCGCAGAGTTCGGCAAAGTCGGCTTCGGTGCGGGCGGAGCCCAGGTGGCACCAGCGGTCGAGGAGGTGGACGTCGGTGCGGGCGCCGTCGGGGGCGGCTTCGCGCACGGCGACGGGGCCGGGGAAGGGCCAGGGGGCGAGCCGCAGGGAGCCCAGGGCGCCGTGCAGGCGCAGGTCGTGGGCCATGGGGTGTTCCTTGCCGGCGCACACGCCTTTGCATTTGCGCAGTTGCAGGCCGAAGCAGGCGCCTTTGCCGGCTTCCAGCCCCAGGCGCTTGAGGCAGAGCTGGTGCAGTTCGGCCAGTTGGCGCAGGGCGAGCCCGGCTTCCTTTTTGGAGGGGAAGAGGCCGTAGAGGGGTTCGTCGGCGGTGGGGGCGTCGTCCAGGTAGACCAGGCTGACGGGCTGGCTGGGGTGGCCGGTGAGGCGCCAGGAGCAGAGCTCGCCCTGGCGGCGCAGGCGGCGGTTGTGGGTGGGCTGGCGCTCCTTGATCAGCCGGGCTTCGAGCAGGCTGGCGCCCAGGTCGCCGGCGGTTTCGACCCATTCGATGCGCCGCACCTGCTGGGCGAGTTCCATTTCCTTGCCGTTGCGGTGGTCGGCGCTGAAGTGGGCGCGGACGCGGGAGGCGATGTTGACGCTCTTGCCGATGTAGATGGGCAGGTCGTTCTCGCCGAAGAAGAGGTAGACGCCGGGGGCATGGGGGAGCGCTTCCAGGCTGCCTTCGGGCAGGCCGGGGGGCAGGCTGGGGGTCTTGAGGGCCTTGCCGACGGCGCGCTGGATCACCGCCTCATCGAATTCCCGCCGCACCAGTTGCATGAACGCCCACAGCACTTGGGCGTCGCCCAGGGCCCGGTGGCGGGCGGCGCAGGCGAGGCCGTGGCGGGCGATGAGGGCGTCGAGCCCGTGGCGATGGTGCTCCGGGTAGAGCGCGCGGGAGAGCTTGACGGTGCACAACACCCGGGCCTGGAAAGGCTGCTCGATACGGCGGAACTCGTTCTTGAGAAAGCCGTAGTCGAAGCGGGCGTTGTGGGCGATGAATACGGCGCCTTCGAGCCGGGCGCGGATCTCGTCGGCCAGTTGGCCGAAGCGGGGGGCGTCGCGGACCATCTCGTCGGTGATGCCGGTGAAGCCCTGGATGAGGCGAGGGATGGGCGCTTCCGGGTTGACCAGGCTGGACCATTCCTCCACCCGGCCGTCCGGCTCCACCCGCACGATGGCCACTTCGGTGGCGCGATCCTTGAGCGGGTTGGCCCCGGTGGTTTCCAGGTCTACAAAAGCGAGGGGCTGATCAAACACTGAGGGGTGCGGGGCAGACGGGGGGTTGCGGCGGGGAAGGCCGGCACCCGCGGCGGGCGCGGGCGCCGGGGCAGACTCAGTCACCCACCTGGTAGGGGTAGGCTTTTTGCGGCACGCGGGCGGCGGCGTAGGCGCTCTGGGTTTCCCGGTCCTGGGGCTTGTCCCACCACAGGGCGCGGCCCTTGCGCTGTTCTTCCAGTTGCTCGGGGTGCTTTTCCATCCACTCCCGCATGAATTTGGTGTGCTCCGATTCGTACATCGCCATGCTTGAGACTCCGTTGCTTGGGTGATTGCCTATGCGCTTGCCACGGCGCAGCCGGACGGCTGCGCCCTCAAACCTCGTTTTTGACCCGGCTGATACGCGTGACCTCGGGCACGTGGCGCACCGAGCGCATCAGCCGTGCCAAGTGTACCCGGCAGGAGACCTGCACGGTGAAGAAGAGGCTGGTGTAGACGCCCTGCTCTTCTTCCATGCTCACCGCCTCGATGTTGGATTCGGCCTCGGCGATGGCGGCGGCCACCCGGGCGAGCACGCCCCGGCGGTTTTCGGCCAGCACTTGCACCCGCACCTCGAACTGGCGCTCCCGCTCCAGTTGCCAGTCCACCTCGATCCACTTGTTGGGCTCGCTGTTGCGGGATTTGCGGATGATGCTGCAGTCCAGGGTGTGTACCACCAGACCCTGGCCTTTCTTGATGGAGCCGATGATGGCGTCGCCCGGTATGGGCCGGCAGCAGCGGGCAAAGTTGATCGCCACGCCTTCGGAGCCACGGATCAGCACTGGCGCTTCGGCCCGGCCGTCGTGGCGGGTTTCGTCCCGGGCGAGCAGGCGGCGGGCCAGCACGGCGGCGGCGCGCTTGCCCAGGCCCACGTCTTCCAGCAGTTCCAGCCGGCTGCGGGCGCCGGCGTCGCGGATCACCCGTTCCCAGGCCAGGTCGTCCAGCCCCTGCAGCGTGGCGCCCTGGGCTTCCAAGGCCTGGCGCAGCATCTGCTCGCCCAGATGGGCGGACTGCTCCCGGTGCATGCTCTTGAGGAAATGCCGGATCTGGGAGCGGGCCTTGCCGGTGCGCACGTAGGAGAGCCAGGCCGGGTTGGGATTGGCGTGCACGGCGGTGATGATTTCCACCTGGTCGCCGTTCTTCAGCTCGGAGCGCAGGGGCATCAGCTCGTGGTTGATGCGACAGGCCACGCAGCGGTGGCCCACGTCGGTATGCACCGCGTAGGCGAAATCCACCGCGGTGGAACCCCGAGGCAAGGCCACGATCTTGCCCTTGGGGGTAAAGACGAAGACCTCCCCGGGGAAGAGGTCGATCTTGACGTGTTCCAGGAACTCGGCGGAATCCCGGCTCATGTTCTGGATCTCCAGCAGGGACTGGAGCCAGTTGTGGGTCTTGCGCTGCAGTTCGCGCAGGGATTCATCGCCCTTGTACAGCCAGTGGGAAGCCACCCCCGCCTGGGCGATGCGGTGCATTTCATCGGTGCGGATCTGCACCTCGATGGGGGTGCCGTAGGGGCCGATGAGCGTGGTGTGAAGCGACTGGTAGCCGTTGGCCTTGGGGATGGCGATGTAGTCCTTGAACTTGCCGGGCACCGGCTTGTACAGCCCGTGCAGCGCCCCCAGGGCCAGGTAGCAGGTGGGGATGTCCTTCACCACGATGCGGAAGCCGTAGATGTCGAGCACCTGGGAGAAAGACAGGTGCTTTTCCACCATCTTGCGGTAGATGCTGTGCAGCGTCTTTTCGCGCCCGAACACCTGGGCGTCGATACGGTACTCGGGGAGCCGCTTCTTGAGGGAGCCGAGGATCTTGCCCACCACCTCGCGCCGGTTGCCCCGGGCGGCCTTGACCGCTTTGGCCAGCACCCGGTGGCGCATGGGGTGGAGGTACTGGAAGGAGAGCTCCTGCAACTCCCGGTACAGGGTATTGAGCCCGAGCCGGTTGGCGATGGGGGAATAGATCTCCATCGTCTCCCGCGCCACCCGCCGCTGCTTGGCCGGCCGCACACAGTCCAGCGTCTGCATGTTGTGCAGGCGGTCGGCCAGCTTGATGAGGATCACCCGCACGTCCCGCGCCATGGCCAGCAGCATCTTGCGGAAGTTCTCCGCCTGGGCTTCTTCCTGGGACTGGAAGGCCAGCCGCTCGAGCTTGGAGACGCCATCGACGAGGTCGGAGGCCACCTTGCCGAAGCGCTCCGCCAGTTCCTGCTTGGAAACGCCGGAGTCTTCCATCACGTCGTGCAGCAGGGCGGCCATGAGCGCCTGGGCGTCCAGGTGCCAGTCGGCCAGAGTGCCGGCCACCGCGACGGGGTGAATGATGTAGGGCTCGCCGGACTGACGGGTCTGGTGCTTGTGGGCTTCCGCCGAGAAAAGGTAGGCCTTTTCGACCTGCGCGACTTCGTCGGGCCTGAGGTAGGTGGCGAGCTTGGCGCGTAGCCGCTCGAACTCGATGGAAAAGATGGGCGCTCCCGGAGGGTCCATGGGCGGGAGGCTGCTGCAGGCTGCCGAGGCGGGCGGAGGCGGCGTCATGGCTCGATCCCTACCCCGGCATGCGGCGGCGATCAGGCCTGGCCGCGGTTGAGCACTTCGAGCCCGACCTTGCCCAAGGCGATTTCACGCAGGGCGACGACGGTGGGCTTGTCCTTGTCTTTCTCGTTGTCGATCAGCGGCGAGCTACCCACCGTCAATTGGCGCGCCCGATAGGTGGCGGCCAGGGTCAGTTGGAAACGGTTGGGAATGCGCTTGAGGCAATCATCGACGGTGATACGAGCCATTGTTCAGTCCTGTTCGAGAAAAGCGAAAAATTCCGGCGCACGCTGCCGCTGGGCCGACTGGCGCAGGCGCTCCGCCCGCACCACGGCGGCCAGATCATCCAGGGCAACCTGCAACTCTTTGTTAATTATAACGTAGTCAAACTCGCCCACATGGCGCATCTCTTCCCGGGCGCCAGCCACGCGGCGGGCGATCACGTCCTGTGCGTCCTGGCCCCGCGCCGTGAGCCGCCGTTCAAGCTCCTCCACCGAGGGGGGGAGAATGAAGATGCCGATGGCCGCGGGAAAGAGCGCGCGCACCTGCCGGGCGCCCTGCCAGTCGATCTCCAGCAACACGTCCTGCCCCGCTGCCATGCGGCTTTCGAGCCACTGGCGGCTGGTGCCATAGTAGTTGCCATGCACCTGCGCCCATTCAAGGAATCCCCCCTGATCCCGAAGCTGTTCAAAGGCATCGACACCAATGAAGTGGTATTCCCGGCCATCCATCTCGCCAGGGCGCGGCGCGCGGGTGGTGTGGGAAACGGAAAGCTGCACGAACGAATCCCGCGCCAGCAGGCCGCGCACCAGCGTGGTTTTCCCGGCTCCGGAGGGCGCCGTTACAACATATAGACTACCAGCCATCAGACGGGTTCCTTGGGCCTGAGTAACCGCAAACACGCCTTATAACGCATTTGCCCCCGCAGGCAGCTTACTCGATATTCTGGACCTGCTCCCGCATCTGTTCGATGTAGAGCTTGAGTTCGATGGCGATGGCGGAGAGGTCGGAGGCTACGGACTTCGAGGCAAGGGTGTTAGCCTCCCGGTTCAGTTCCTGCATGAGGAAATCGAGCCGTTTGCCAGCGGTGCCGCCTTTCTTGACCACCCGCAGAACTTCGTCCAGGTGAGTGTTGAGCCGGTCCAGTTCTTCGGCCACATCGATGCGGGTGGAAAACACCCCGAGTTCCTGGCGGATCCGTTCCTCGTCGAGGGTGGCCACGGCCTCACGTAGCTTGGTGGCGAGCTTTTCCCGATAATCGGCGACGATCTGGGGCAAGCGGGGAGCGACCTGGGCCACCAGCTCACGCATGGCAGCCACCCGCTCCTTGATCAGCTCGGCCAGACGCTCGCCTTCGCGGCGGCGGGTAGCCACCAGTTCATCCAGGGCCGCCGCGGCAAGGCTCGTCACATGAGGCTGGATGGTCTCGAAGGTGACCGGATCATCGGCCAGCATGCCGGGCCAGCGCAGCACCTCGTTGACCGACAGCGGCGCGGCCGAGGGCAAGGCGGTTTGTACGGCGCTCTGGGCTTCGGCCAGGGCTTCGAGCAAAGCGGCGTTCACCGCCAGATCGCGGACAGCGGTATCGTTCTGCTGCCAGTTGAGCCGGCACTCGACCTTGCCCCGGCCCACCCGGCTGCTGATCAGTTCGCGCAGGAGTGGCTCGGCCTGGCGGAGGTCTTCGGTAATGCGGAACGCCAAATCCAGGTAACGGGAATTGACGCTTTTGAATTCGATGTGCAGTGTGACCCTGCCCAGATCAAGGGTCTTCACTGCGAAGCCGGTCATGCTATGAACCAAGATTCCTCCCGTGCGGCCTGTTTGCTTTGCTTTACAGGCCTTTAGTAAAACCAGAAAATTCCGAAAATCCAGCTCTGGACGAGACTAGATCTTAACGTTACGCCGGATGCCCTCACAAGCCAACCACCCGCTGCCCACCGGTTTCCAACTGGAGGGCTACCGTATTGCGCGCAAGCTCAGTCAGGGCGGGTTTTCCATTGTGTATCTGGCGCACGATGAAGCCGGCACGCCGGTGGCGATCAAGGAATACCTGCCCAGTTCCCTGGCCTTGCGCCAGGCAGGCGAAACCGAGCCCAAGGTCACGCAGACTCACCAGGCCGCTTTCCGCTACGGCATGAAGTGCTTTTTCGAGGAAGGCCGCGCGCTGGCCAAACTGTCTCATCCCAATCTGGTACGCGTGCTCAACTTTTTCCGCGCCAACCAGACGGTATACATGGTGATGCGCTACGAGCGGGGACGTACCCTGCACGAGCACATCCACAAACACAAGGGCGAATTGCGCGAAACGTTCATCCGGGGTGTATTCACCCGGCTGCTCAACGGGTTGCGGGAGGTGCACACCCATCGCCTGCTGCACCTGGACATCAAGCCCGCCAATGTCTATCTGCGCTCGGACGGCACCCCGATGCTGCTGGATTTTGGCGCGGCGCGCCAGGCCATCGCCTGCGACGAGCCCATGCTCAAGCCCATGTACACACCCGGTTTCGCGGCACCGGAACAATTCACCCACAAGGATGCGCTCGGTCCGTGGACCGACATCTACAGCGTCGGGGCTTCCATCTACTCGGCCCTGGGCAGTGGCGCCCCCCAACCCGCCAACAAGCGGCTGGAGCGGGACAACCTGGTGCCAGCGGTGGAGCGCTGGGCCGGGCGCTACTCCTATCAGTTGCTGGAAACCGTGGACTGGTGCCTGGAGCTGGATCACCTGGCCCGGCCACAGAGTGTCTTCACGCTGCAGAAGGCGCTCTCGTCCCGCATGCCTGAGGACCCGGGCAGCACCTGGCTGGATAGCTTGCGCTCCCGCCTGGGGAGCATGGTCGCCAAATGAAGTTTTCGATTTTCCAGGAGAGCCGCGTTGGCAAGCGGCGCTCCAATCAGGACCGCATGGCCCATTCCTACTCTCGCGACGCCCTGATGATGGTGGTGGCCGATGGCATGGGGGGGCATCTGCATGGGGAAGTAGCCGCCCAGATCGCAGTGCAGTACATGGCCGAGGCCTTCCACCGGGATGCAACGCCCACCCTGGCCGACCCATTGCTCTTCCTCTCCCGCTCGCTGATGAATGCCCACCACGCGATCTGCGACTATGCCCACGGCAAAGGGCTGCCGGAGACGCCGCGCACCACCTGTGTGGCCTGCGTGGTGCAAAAGGGCATGGCCTACTGGGCGCACGCGGGGGATTCCCGCCTGTACGCCATCCGCAATGGCTCGGTGCTCACCCAGACCAAGGACCATACCCGAGTCCAGATGCTGCAGGACCGGGGCCTGCTGGACGAAGACGGCGCGGCCCGTCACCCCTTGCGCAACCGGGTGTACAGTTGCCTGGGCGGGCCCCATTCGCCCCAGATCGAGTTTTCCCGCCGGCTCACCCTGCTGCCGGGCGACGTGCTGGCGCTGTGCAGCGATGGCGCCTGGAGTCCTTTCCGCAGCCACGAACTGGCCGCGCGCCTGGGGGCGGGCCAGTTGGATGACGTGGTGCCCCGGCTGCTCGACCACGCAGAGGAGCAGAGCGGCGCCCAGTGCGATAATCTCACCCTGCTGGCCCTGCGCTGGGGCGGCGTGGACATGCCGGGGCTTTCCGAGGCGGTGTCCACCCGTACCATGCCGGCGGGGCTCTACACCACCCACATCAAGGGCTTTGATCGGGACTTTGCCGCCCAGGCTGATCTGGATTTGTCGGAAGACGCCATCGAGCGGGCCATTGCCGAAATCAACGCCGCCATCGAAAAATACGCCCCCTAGGCTGCGCCGCCGGGGGCGGAAAGGAAAGTCATGCGTCCCAGCCAGCGTCGCGCCGACCAGTTGCGCGCCGTCCGCATCACCCGCGGTTTCACCAAGCATGCCGAGGGATCGGTGCTTGTCGAGTTCGGCGACACCCGGGTGCTGTGCACCGCCTCGGTGGAAGAAAACGTGCCGCCCTTCCTCAAGGGCAAGGGCCAGGGCTGGGTAACCGCGGAATACGGCATGCTGCCCCGCTCCACCCACACCCGCAGTGCCCGGGAGGCGGCCAAGGGCAAGCAGACCGGCCGCACCCAGGAGATCCAGCGCCTGATCGGCCGCAGCCTGCGGGCGGTGGTGGACCTCAAGGCCTTGGGCGAGCGCCAGGTTACCGTGGATTGCGACGTGCTCCAGGCGGACGGCGGCACTCGCACCGCGGCCATCACCGGCGCCTGTGTTGCCCTGCACGACGCATTTGCCGGCCTGGTGGCCAAGGGGCTGCTACCTGCCTCGCCACTGCGTGAATTCGTGGCCGCGATCTCGGTAGGGGTCTTCGAAGGCCAGCCGGTGCTGGACCTGGATTACCCCGAGGATTCCGCCTGCGAAACCGATATGAACGTGGTGATGACCGCCAGCGGCGGGTTCGTGGAGGTGCAGGGCACCGCCGAGGGGACCCCGTTCTCCCGCGCTGAACTCGATGCCCTGCTGGCATTGGCCGAGCAGGGCATCGGCGAGCTGGTGGCTGCCCAAAGGGCGGCGGTGGCCACTGCCTGAGCGCACGGTCTGGCTTACACTCCCCCCATGATCGAAACCGACCGCCTGATCTCCCCCGCCGCCGCCAGCCAGGACGATGCGCTGGAACGCGCCCTCCGGCCCAAGCGGCTGGGGGATTACATCGGCCAGGAGAAGGCCCGGGGCCAACTGGAAATCTTCATCGAGGCCGCCCGCCGACGCAAGGAAGCCCTCGATCATGTGTTGCTCTTCGGCCCGCCTGGCCTGGGCAAAACCACTCTGGCCCACATCATCGCCGCCGAGATGGGGGTCAACCTGCGCCAGACCTCAGGCCCGGTGCTGGAACGGGCGGGCGATCTGGCGGCCATTCTCACCAATCTCGAACCCTACGACGTTCTCTTCATCGACGAGATCCACCGCCTGAGCCCGGTGGTGGAGGAAATCCTCTACCCGGCGCTGGAAGACTTCCAGATCGACATCATGATCGGCGAGGGCCCGGCCGCCCGCTCGGTCAAACTGGACCTGCCGCCCTTCACCCTGGTGGGCGCCACCACCCGCGCCGGCATGCTCACCAACCCGCTGCGGGACCGCTTCGGCATCGTGGCACGGCTGGAGTTCTACACCCCAGCGGAGCTGACCCTGATCGTCACCCGCTCCGCCCGGCTGCTGGGCTGCGCCATCGACGATGCCGGTTCGCTGGAAATCGCCCGCCGGGCCCGGGGCACCCCGCGCATTGCCAACCGCCTGCTGCGCCGGGTGCGCGACTTCGCCGAGGTCAAAGCCGGCGGCCAGATCACCCCGCTGGTGGCTGACGCCGCGCTGTCCATGCTGGATGTGGACGCCCTTGGCCTCGACGTGATGGACCGCAAGCTGCTCCTGGCCGTGATCGAGAAGTTCAGTGGCGGGCCGGTGGGCGTGGACAATCTCGCCGCCGCCATCGGCGAGGCCCGGGACACCATCGAGGACGTGCTCGAGCCCTACCTCATCCAGCAAGGTTACCTGCAGCGCACCCCCCGTGGCCGGATCGCCACCGCCGCCATCTACCGCCACCTGGGCCTGGATGGGCTGACCGGTGGCGAGACCCGGGACCTGCTCTCGCCGTAAGCGTTTACTGACCTCTCTCGCACCGTTATCAACCGGACCCCGCGCAATTTGTCACGGCAACCAGTTGATTGCGCAAGACTTCTGCAAATGCTTGGTGCGAAGCTCTAAGTCGGCCTGCAGCGGTGGCAGTGGGTGAGCGCATGCGTCACCCACGCCCTGCACGGCAGGAACTACTTCTGACACCGGAAAACCGGGAACGACGCATTTGTGGGGAATGACATGCGGTATGCACGCAAAAAGCTGCTGATGAAGGTCGCACTGATTCTGACCTTGCCTGTCCTCATCGCCTTGATTCTGGTGATGATCCCCTCGATGTTCTGAGCCGGCAGGCTGCACGCCCGCCGGAAATGGGACCGTACCCGCAGCACCGCCAAGCCCATGCGTGGGCTCAGTGGCTCTCCACCTGCTGCATTTCCTGGGCGGACCAGCCGGCCCCTTTGCGCTGGCTTGGCTCCCGGCCCGCCTCGCGGCGGCGGAGTTCCTTGTCCGCCTGAGCGATGTCGGCCACCTTGCGCAGCTTCGCCTGGGACCGGCTATCGAAGTCATGGACACTCACGGTATCCCGCTCCCGACGGGGGGGCGGCAGATGGGCCTTCGGGGCGGCCTCCCGCACCATGGCCACCATGGGCTCCAGTTCCGCCATCGAACACTGGGCACCCACCGTCATGGTGTGCCCGCCGGGTGCAAGCTTGAGTCCGCAAGTAGCCCACGCGGGCTGCCCGACCAAGCCCATCAGCACCGCGACCACGCCCAGCAACCAGCGCTGCATCGGCCGGTTTTCCCTGGCTGGCGCGGTCGGAGCCGGAGGACGCCCACCCCTCGGCGGGCGACGGCGGGGCGCGGGCCCTACCTGTACGGGCCGCTGGTCCGGAAAGGGTGGCGCAAAGGCGATTCCACCCTCGCCGGCACTCAACGCCGGCCGCCCGACAGCCGGCAGGGAACGGTGAAGGGAATTGCGCTCGTTGGGGGCTGGATGCATGGCCTGCTCTCCTGTGCGGGGGTAGGGACTGCACGCGGACGAGCAAGCCGCCGGTGACGGTGGCGAACCGGTGGCCCCGCTACCCTGGGCATCCGCTAAGGATGCCGTTAGGCCGGAAGCTTTGCGACCCCGCCTTTCGACGGGTTTGCCCTTGCTGTCGGAGGTGCTTCAAGGCGGTCAACATCCCCGCCCACGCCGTATTGGATGCCGATCCCGGCGCGCCGTCAAACGCCGGGAAGGGAGCCGGCCCGCCAGAAACGGCATCGCTTCCCGCAGACGATGGTTAGGCCCGGGCAACCCTGCAGGCCCCGGCGGCAAGACGAATTCCGGCGTGTCGTCCGTCACGCTGCAGGGCAGGTGGGCCTCGCGCCGACGGGAACTTATTGCTTTTGAGGCGGGTCGGTTTTGAAAAGGGCGTACGCCAAACAACAGAACGCCGGCACCCCCAACTTCTCAGGAGAGCACATGTACAACGCCCAAACCGCACTGCGCGCGGTCCTGGCCACCAGTCGCCGTTACTTCGGCCTGGCGGGCCGCGCTTACCCCTCCCCCGCCCAGCGGGTGCTGCCCTGGCCTGCTCAGCGCCGCCTGGCCACCGCAGGGGCCGCCACCACAACCGCCATCAGCGCCAGAACCGGACCATAGGGCTGGTCCGCGATCAAGGCGACCAAAAAAGCCAGGGCATGGCAGAGCATACCCAGCGCCGCTGCCCACCCCAACCCGCGACGCCAGCTCCCTGCCCAGCGGTAGGCGGCCAGGGGCGGCAGGAACACCAGCGCGAATGCCGCCATGACGCCTACGGTGGTGGTTGCCAGCGCCAAACCGGCAGCGACCAGCAGGTCAAACCCCAGGTAGTAGCGCTCCGGCGCCCCGCCCCGGGCGCTCAGGAAATCCGGAAAGTAGTGAGCCAGGAGCAACGGTCGCGATAGCCAGGGCAAGAGCACCGCCACACCGGCCCCGTAGGCCGCCACAGCCAGGGACTGTTCTACGGAGGTGAAATAAAGCTGACCATCGAAGAGCGCATGGCCGATCTGCTCCGCGGCGGGGAGGTTGGCCACCAGCAGGATCGCCCCTCCCCAGCCGGCGAGCATCATCATCGCGTAGCCACTGTCCCCCGCGTGGCGCAACCCGCTCTTGGCCCCTGCGGCCAGCAGCGCCAGGCTGATACCGCCGGCCATCAGCGGCGCCTCCCACAACGCCGCCAGCAACGCCCCCGCCGAGGCCATCTGGGCGTAGGCCAGGGCTGCCAGCCACTCGTGGCGCAGGCGCAGATACATGCCCAGTACGGGCAGCACGCCGGCCAGCAACAGCCCGGTCAGGAAAGGCAGGCGGAACAGGGGGTCCGCCAGGGCATCCAGGTTCATGAGGCGGCACCTGCCGTATCCAGTTGCACCACCCGGCTGCATACCGCCGCCTCGAAAGCCGCATCGTGGCTCACCAGGATGACGCCCGTTGCCGGGTCCAACTGACGCAACACATCGATGAGGAAGGCCACCCCGGCCCGATCCAGGTTGTTGGTGGGTTCATCCAGCAAGACCAGATCCGCCGGCGCCTTCAGGCAGGCCCACAGGCGCAGGAACTGCATCTGCCCGCCGGAGAGCCGGTCCACCCGCCGCCCCAGCTCACCCGCCAGCCACTCGGGCAGCCCCGCGGTGGGCGCGCCGGTGAGACGCAGCAGTTCTCGCCCGGTGAGCGGCGCACCCCCGCCGCCGCCCCAGTGCTGGGACTGGTGCGAGACGCGGAGTCCGGGCGCCCGCTCGATCCGGCCCGCCAGCACCTGGGCACCACCCAGCAGCGCCTTGAGCAAGGTGGACTTGCCTGCGCCGTTGGGTCCGATCAACCCCAGGATCTGGCCACGGGAAAGATCGAAGGAAACCGGCCCGACCACTGGCGAGCCGTAGCCCGCCACCACCGCGTCGAAGCGGATCAGGGTCTCGTGGGTGGCAAAGCGCGCCGGGGCGGTCATGGAGAAGGCCCCCGTCAAGCCGGCCGCAGCGCCGCCAGCAGCCGGCGCAGGGTGTCGTCGAACAGGCTCACCAGATCCTTCGCCTCCGGGCTTCCCCCCACGGTGAAAGGCAGCGCCACGGCGGGGATGCGCGCCTGCTCCGCCATCCAGCGGGAGGCCCGGTCGTTCTGGTAGGCGGCGCGGATCACCATCCGGGCCGGCTCCTTCTGCAGCCGGGCGACCAGCGCGGTGAGATGGCCGCTGGTGGGCTCCATGCCCGGCTTGGGCTCCAGCGCGCCGACCTGCTTCAGCCCCAGCCACTGCTCCAGATACGGAAAACCCTTGTGCTGCACCAGAATGGGCAACCCGCGCAGGGGCGCGGCCTCCGCCTCCCAGCGCAGCAGCGCTGCCTTCCATTTGTCGGCGAAGGCCTTGAAGCCTGCCTGATAGGCCGCCCCGTTGGCGGGGTCCACCGCCGCCATGCGGCCCGCCAGCGCTTCACCCACCCGGAGGATGTTGCGCGGGTCGGTCTGGATATGAGGATTGCCGGCAGCGTGGATGTCGCCCTCGGCCCGGTCGAGCCGGAGCGGCACCTCCAGCATGGTCACCGCGCGAGCGGCCTCGAAATGTCCGGGCTGGCCGGGCTGGATGCGGGGATTGCCGGAGTCCCGCAGCACCACCGGGAGCCAGCCCACCTCCAGTTCGGCCCCGGTCGCCACCAGCAGCTCTGCGTTGCGGGCCCGGGCGATGAGGGACGGCTTCGCTTCGATGCGATGGGGGTCCTGCAACCCGGTGGTGGCAACGAACACGCTCACCTGCTTGCCGCCGATCTCCTGGGCCAGGGCCCCCCACTCGGGCACCGTGGCGAAGACGTTGAGGGCAGCATGCGCCGGGAAGGCCACGAGCGTCAGGAGCAGGAGCCCGAGCCGCCGGGCGAGGCCAACACGCTTGAGGATCGGCGCGGGATCTTCGGCGCGGAGGACGGGCCGACCGCCCCCCGCCCCAGGCAGGCAGGTGCGCGCCGGTCGCCACCCCGCAACGCCCGCGGGACGTTCTTCCAGACTGTTCATGCCTCGCTCCTCAGAATTTGTGGGCGCCATGACTGCCCAGGCTCATGATGTACTGCAGCCAGACCTGGTTGTCGGTGGCATCGGGCCGGGATTTGTCCCGCGCCAGTTGCACGCGCAGGCGGGAGAACTCGGAGGGCGAGTAGTCCACCATCACCGCGTCGCGTTTGGGCTTGTAAGCCTTGAGCAGACCGAAATCTTCCGCGCTCAGGGTGCCGGCGTCCACCAGACCGATGCGGGTGGTGCCAGAGTTCAGCCGATCGTGGCGGTAACCCACGCGCCAGCGGGGCATGAACTGGTACACCGCCTGGGCGTAGAGGCCGGACTGCCGCGCGGCGTAGGCGTCGGCCAGGCCGCCGGTGCACAGGCTGGGGCTGGCCGCGTCCACATCGGCGCATGCCAGCGTGCCATCTTCCTGGCGACGGAAGTACTCGGCCTGGAACTTGAAGTTGTTGACCGACGGGTTGCCGTTGGGGGCCCATTTCCACACGAAATCCAGCACCGAAGTCCGGCTCTTGCCGGTGAAACTGTTGCTGGTGGCCGCACCCAGGCTATCCACGTCCTCGTAGGCGCGCTCCCGGGGCTTGGTGCGCACCTGGGAGAGGCCTACGCGCCAACTGTGGTCGGTTCCCACGTCCCCTCCCGCACGGGCAAAGAGCACGCCCAGGGCCGATCCACCCTTGTTGCGGCCGCTGCCCGGGAAGGTGTCGTCGCGACCGCCTTCCAGCCCCAGTTCCAGATAGAAGGGCGTGGGTGCCAGCCACTTGAGCTGGAGCCCCTCGCTCACCAGCCGATTGCCGAAGAAGGCGGTGTAGGCCAACGGCGCATCGGCAAAATCCCAGGTATGGGGGTGTTGCTCGTTGAGGTAACCGACGCCGGACAGGTAGCGGCCGAACTTGGCGTTGAAACCGTTACCCAGGCCCAGGGTCTGCACGTAGGCCTCTTCCACCTCCACCTCGTTTTCCGCCGTGAGGGCCAGATTGAGGTAGCCGCGGAAGTTGGGGTCGATGTTGGCGGTCATCACCAACTCGGTTTCGCGGAGGGAGAACCCCCGGCGCCGGGGCGGCCCCACTTCCTCCGGCTCGCCGGCGGGGGTGAAACCACCGATGCGATAACTGGTCGGGTCCTGGCTGGTACGGGTCATGGCACCTTGCAGGATCACCGACACCTCCGGATTGAAGCCGCTGCCGCTGGATGACTCGCCCATGCGGCGGGGTGCGGCGGCCATGGGAGCTGCCGGCGCAGCCGGGGCCGCCACGGAGGCCGGCCGGGGTTGCGCGGCGGGCGCGGACTCCGCTTCCGCCAGACGTTTTTCCAAGGCCTGGATGCGGGATTCGTAGCTGTCCTTCAGCGCCTTGAGCTGTTGGCGCAGCTCCTGCAGGTCGGCGTCGGACGGGGCTGCCAGGGCGGCAGCGGGGAAAGCCAGGGCGACGGCCATGGCCAGGGTACGGCAAGGAGTCATGATGTTTCCTCGAACTGCGAGAACGGTGAACGAAGGCCGCCGCCCGGTCGCGGAGCGGTCAGCCAGGGAACGGGTTCAGGCAGTGCGGGGAGGGTCTCGGCTGGAGGTGAGGCGTAGCCGCGCGAGCGTGTTCGCCACGGCGGGGACTGACCCGGGAGCCAGCGCCACGGGCCGGGCGGGGACCGGAGCGGCGTGGGCAACCACGCCATTGTCCAGGGCCAGGAAAGCCAGGCAGCGTTCGCAGACCTCGCCACCGCCCTGGCCGACCGGGGCATCCGCCGCCGGGGCGCTCACCACCGCGGCCACCGCCCGGTTGCCCCCCACGTGGCTGAGGACGTGGCTCAACCCCACCCATTGGGCGAAGATGAGGGCCAGCGCGAGCAGCAGCCCGGCCAGCGGGCGCCGGCCGGCCGAGGCCAGGGACGGGAAGCGGGAGCGACGCAGGCTCATGGCTCAGGGGAGGACGGTGCCCTCGGCAATGCGGTAGTACATGCCGGTCGGGTCGCTCTTGAGCACCGCCAGTTTGCCGCTCACGGTGATCGGGTCGAAGGTGTGGCGGATGGGGTTGCGCACGCTCACCTCCACCATGGCCTCCGGCCCGCCAGGGAGGCAAAAGGAGCAGTTCTGGGGCAGGCCGGTGAGGAGAAACTTGCTCACCTTGCTGCCCGCCGCCAGGGGAATCATGTAGCCCTGCAGCTTCACCTCCCGGTTGTTCAGCGCCAGCACTTCGGGACTGTACTTGGGCACATAGCGGTTGTTCTCCTTGGCCAGATCCACCTGGGCCAGGGTCATCCAGGGCAGCACGCCCGGCACCGGGGCAATGGGCTTGGCGGGGGGCGGCAAGGAATCGTGCCGGGCACCCTTGGCCGCAGGCGCCTGGGCCTGGCCCGACAGCGGCACGAGGCCCAGGAAGATCAACAGCAAGATAGCTTTCATGAGGTGTTCTCCGGCTCAGCCCCGGGCCAGCAGGGCCGCCACATCCGTGCGCGCGGCCTGCCAGGCCGGCAGCACGGCCGCTGCCAGGCCGATGACCCAGGCCAGGGGCAGCAGGTACAGGGCCTCGGCACGCCAGCCGACACCGCCAAGGGCTGCCTCCATGCCCGATGGACCCTGGCTGGCGAGCCATGTTCCCAGCCCGGCGGCCAGAGCATGCCCCAGGGCCAGCCCCGCCACCGCACCCAAGGTGGTGAGGAGCAGGGCTTCGAGCACGATGGTGGCGAACACCCGGGCGCGGGAAGCGCCCAGCATCCGCATCACCGCGATGTCGTAGCGGCGCTGGCGGAGCGTGGCCAGCAGCGCCGCCAGCAAGGCTGCGGCGCTGGCCAGCACCAGGACACCGGCGAAGGCCTGGAGCACCTCGGCCCCCACGCCCACCAGACGCATCAACCGGGCTGACTCAAACGCCGGCGAGGCCGCCTGCAGGGCGCCCGACCGATTGATGAGGCGGGGCAAGGTGGCCGCTGCCAGGGGCGAGGCGTACTGCACCAGGGCGACGGTCACCTCCCGCTCGGGGGCGGACGGATGCCCCTCGTGGGCCTCATGCGCGTCGTGGTCGTCGTCGGCCCCGTGTTCCGCGTGGTCGTCGTGTTCGGCGCCGGCCGCGCGCCGGTCGTTCGCCTTGCCCGGCTCATCCATTGCCGGGCCATGGCTGGCATGCACCTGCCAGACGCTGTCGATGGGGGTGACGATGAGTTGATCCAGGGGCGAGCCCGAGGGCGCCAGCACCCCCACCACGGTGTAAGCGGCGTCTTCATGCTCGGGGCCGCCCTCGCCCAACCCATGGGCGCCGTTGAAGCGGCTGCCGGGGGCCAGTTCCAGCCGCCGGGCCACCGCCGCACCCAGCACCACCTCCATCGGCGCCCGGAAGCCGCGACCGGTAGCGACCTGGGCCTGGTACAGCTCCAGGTACTCGGCCGGTGCCCCGACGATGCGGGCACCACGGAAACTGTCGCCCAGCGCCAGGGGGATCACCTGTCGCACCTGGGGCAACGCCCGCAGCTGCTCCACATCCCGCAGGCGCACATTGCCGGTGGGCGCGTCCAGATGGTAGACGCCGGACAGGATGAGCTGCATGGGGCTGCCCTTGGCGCCCACCACCAGGTCCACCCCCCGTGCATCCCGCTCGAAGCGGTCCTGCATCTGCCCGAGCAGCAGGTTGAGCAATACCAGGGTGGCAATACCGAACGCCATGAGCAGGACGGCCAGCGCACTGCCCACCGGGTTGCCGCGCAGCTCGCGGGTCGCCAGCCGGAGCAGGTTCATGGTTGCGCCCCCCCGGCCTGGCCGAGGTGCAACTGCCGCTCAAAGCGGCGGCGCACCCGGCTGTCGTGGGTGGCGATCACCAGGGCGGCACCGCTGGCGGAGGCTTGATCCACGAGCAGATCCACGGTGTCGGCACAGGCTTCGTCATCCAGGTTGGCGGTGGGCTCGTCCGCCAGCAACAACCGCGGCCCGTTGACCAGAGCCCGGGCCACCGCCACCCGCTGGGCCTGCCCGCGGGAGAGCCGATGGGGCTTCTGCCCCGCCAGGGGCGCGATCCCCAGGGATTCCAGGGTCCGGGCCAGAGCAATGGCGTCGGCGGGCAGCCCGGCCAGATACGGTGCAAGCTGCACGTTTTCAGCCACGCTCAGGGTGTCGATGAGATGGGGCTCCTGGGGCACGAAGCCCACATGACGCCCGCGGAAACGGTCCCGCGCCCGCTGGCCCAGGCCCGCCAGATCGCAGCCGGCCACCTCCACGGTGCCGCTGCTGGCGGTGAGCAGGCCCGCCAGCAAGGCCAGCAGGGTGCTTTTGCCACACCCCGACGGCCCCTGCACCAGCCAGTGCTCGCCCGGCGCCACGCGCCAGTCGGGGAAGCGCAACGCCCCCCCGCCCGGGTAACACATGGTCACCGCAGTCAGGGCGATCATGGCGCGCCCTCCCCACTGCAGGCGGGGCATTGGCCGCGCACCGACAACTCCACCCGGCTGACACGGCAGCCGGCCGGCAGCGGCGGCACGGGGGGCTGCACATGATCCAGGCAGATCACGCGGCCGCAGGCCTCGCAGCGGAAGTGAGCGTGGCCGTCGTGGGCCGCCGCCTGGGCCGGGGAAAAGCGGGAGACACGCTGATCATCCACCGTGCGGTGCGCCAGGCCGGCCTCCACCATCCAGTCCAGCACCCGGTAGAGGGTGACCCGGTCAATGCTGCCGGTGCCCAGGCTGCGCTCGATGTCCTGGTGGGACAAGCCCTGCTGGGCTTCCGAGAGCAGATCCAGCACCCGCACGCGTGCCGGCGTGGCACGCGCGCCGACGGCGCGGATGCGGGCGGAACTGCTGGGCGTTACGGAGGACTTGAGGGCCTGATCCATGCCCCCATTGGAGCACAGCCACTCCGCAGATGCAACACGGTTGCAATAACAGCCGTTATCGCCGGCTTTTCGCGCTTGCCACACGCGGCGCCAGACCGCACAGGCAGGGGCTCGCAAACCTGTCGCACAGCTTGCGCAGGCCGCTCACACCGCACGCGGCGGATGGCGGCGGCGGCCCGCTCCGCCGTTAAGGCAGCTTTTTCGGGTTTGCCGGCCCGTCTCAAGCCACCTGACAGAGCAGGCCCTTCAGGTATTCCCCCTCCGGGAACGCCAGCCCCACCGGGTGATCGGCCCCCGGTCCGAGGCGGTGGAGGATGCGGGCTTCCACCCCGGCATCCACCGCCGCGCCAGCCACGATCTTCTGGAAGAGTTCCAGTCCGATGCCCCCGGAACAGGAGTAGGTCATCAACAGTCCGCCGGGCGCCAGCAGCTTGAAGGCATTCAGGTTGATGTCCTTGTAGGCGCGGGAAGCCCGCTCCGCGTGGCTGGCGGAAGGCGCGAACTTGGGCGGATCGAGCACGATCAGGTCGAAACGCTCGCCCGCCTGGCGCAGGTGGCGCAGGTTGGCAAACACATCGTCTTCCTGCCACAGGGCTCGTTCCGCGGACAGGTGCGGGTTGAGGGCAAGATTGGCGTGGGCGGTGGCCAGCGCCGGGGCGGAGGAGTCTACCGAGATCACTTCCCGGGCACCACCGGCGAGTGCCTGCAGCGAGAAACCCCCGGTATAGCAAAAGCAGTTGAGCACCCGCCGCCCGGCGGCAAGCTGGCCACAGAGGCGGCGGTTTTCCCGCTGGTCCAGATAAAAGCCGGTCTTGTGTCCGCCCACGATGTCCACGCCCAGGCGCACCCCGTGCTCGCCAATCACCAGCGGTGCCTCGCTGGCCGCGCCGTGCAGGTATCCGGTGACCGGCTCCAACCCCTCCAGGCCACGCACGTCGGAATCCGAACGCTCGAATACCCGGGCGCAGCCGGTAGCGGCCACGATGGCGCCGGCGATGGCATCCCGCCACTTGTCGGCCCCGGCACTGGTGAGTTGCAGCACCACGGTGTCGCCATAGCAGTCGGCAATGACACCCGGCAGACCGTCCGATTCGCCATGCAGCAAACGCATCCCGTCCTGACCCGCCAGTTCCGGCAGCACTTGCCGGCGGGCCAGGGCAGCGGCCACCCGGCGCTTGAAGAAGCCATGGTCGATGATCTCTTCCGGATCGAAACTCCACACCCGGGCGCGGATCTGGGAATGAGGGCTGAAGGCGGCCCGGGCCAGGGGCCGGCCATCGGCTGCGAGCACGGTGACGGTGTCGCCGGGCCGGGCACGCCCTTTCAGCCGGGCAACCGAGCCCTCGAAAATCCAGGGATGACGACGAAAAAGGGAGCGTTCCTTGCCGGGGGCAAGCAGCAGTTCAGCCATGGGAGCAATCCGGTGGGGGAAGGGAGCGCGCGCGGGGCGCGGGGCGGATTATGGCCGAAACCGGGGCAGCCGGGGGTGCAGCCCCCACGCCGCCGTCAGCCCTTCTTGGCCCGGGGGTGGGCCTGGTCGTAGACCTTGGCCAGATGCTGGAAATCCAGATGCGTGTAGATCTGGGTGGTGCTGATGTTGGCGTGGCCAAGCAATTCCTGCACCGCACGCAGATCGCCGCTGGACTGCAGGAGATGGGAGGCAAAACTGTGGCGCAGCATGTGCGGGTGTACGTGCACGGGCGCCCCCGCCACCTGCGCCCACCGGGCCAGACGAACCGCGATCTGACGCGGTGACAGGCGCCCTCCCCGCTGGCTGACAAAGAGCGCCACTTCCTCGGGAGCCGCCAGCTCGGCCCGCCGGGCGATCCAGGCCGAGAGCGCGGCCCGGGCCGCCGCCCCCACGGGGACCGTGCGTGTGCGGGCGCGCTTGCCGGTCACGGTCACTTCCCGTTCCACGAGGTCGAGACCGCTCCGCAGGTCGAGAGCGGCAAGCTCCGCCCGGCGCAAGCCGGCACTGTAGAACAGCTCGGCGATGGCTTTGTCCCGTAGCTCCAGCAAATCGCCCGGGGCGGCATCCAGCATGGCGCAGGCCTGGTCGGCGGAAAGAGCGCGGGGCAAGGTGCGGGGGGCCTTGGGCGGGCGGATGCCCTCGCAGGGATTGGCCTCCAGCACACCCTGCCGCCCAAGCCAGCGGTAAAAGCCCCGCCAGGCCGAAAGATGGCGGGCAAGGCTGCGCGCGCCCTGCCCTTGGGCGTGCAGCCGGGCGACCAGCCGGCGGATATCCACCGGCCCCAGATCCCGCGGACATCGGGGCGCTGCGGCACGGCAGAGCAGATCGAGATCGCGGCGGTAGGCATCCAGCGTGAGCGGGCTCGCCCGCCGCTGATGGGCCAGGTAATCGAGGTAGGCGGCGAGATCGGCGTCCGCCACGGCGCTAGCGACTGTGCGCGGTCAGCGCTGCGCCGAGCATGTCGCCCATGCGCTCCAGGAACAGGGTGCCCATCTCCGGGTAAAAGCGCTGGGGATCATCGCTGCCCAGCGCAAGCAGCCCCACGACCCGGCCCCCGTGACGCAGGGGGACGAGGGCCATGGAGCGCAATTCCGGGGCGGCGTCGCCGAACCAGCCCAAGGCTTCCGTTTCGGCCACCGGACCGCAATAGGGCTGGTTCCAGGCGCTGGCGGAATCGCGCAGCGCCTCGCTCACGGGCGCCACTTCGGGGCCGCTCAACGGGGCATGCTCGGCCCACAGGCGCAGGGCGACGAAGGGCACCCGGAACTCCGCCTGCAACTGGTGCCGCGCCACCGCCAGGGTGGACACCGCGTCACCGGCCGCCAGCAAGGTCAGCACGAACTGGTGCACTTTCTCGCCGATGGCATCGTTCTCTTCGCCGAAGTGAATCAGCTCCACCAGCTTGGATTCCAGCTTGCGGGCTTTCTCGCGCAGGCCCAGGATCTGCCGCTCGGTAATGGAGATGGCCCGCCCGGTGTGGGGATGCGGCACATAGAGATGGGCCAGCAACTCCGCATAATCCTCGAAGAACTTGGGGTGGCTCTGCAGGTAATGGGCGACGTCGTCAGCTTTCATCATGGAGGCTTCCTCAGCCAGAGCGAGAGACATGGCGGGTCCGGAAACTGAATGCAATGCTTTAAATTTATCCGATAACCGTTCGATTTAACATCAAAAAAGCCGCAATACACCTTCTTTTTTCGGCCCGCCGCGTCTACAGCTCCGCGCCCAAGCCCGCGGGAAGCGGCTTTGCGCCGCCCTCCGTCTCATGGATTCCGCCGGGCATCCGTGGCGGAATGCGCCCACCCGTGCAGCGAGGCCATGTGATACGGCGAAACTCGATCGCCAGAACGCACGGCGGACGCGGACAAACCGTCACCGACGGTTGCCGGGTCACCGTTCCGGCAGTTCGATCTCGCCCTGGAACACGGTGACAGCCGGGCCGGTCATCAGCACCGGCTGATCCGGTCCGGCCCACGCGATGGAAAGCTCGCCACCCCGGGTCGCCACCCGTACCGGCGAAACCAGCAGCTCCCGCAGGATGCCGGCCACCACCGCCGCGCAGGCGCCGGTGCCACAGGCGAGGGTCTCCCCCGCGCCCCGCTCGAACACCCGCAACCGGACATGATGCTCATCCACCACTTGCATGAAGCCGGCGTTGACCCGCTGGGGGAAACGCGGGTGGTTTTCGATGAGCGGCCCCTGCTCCGCCACCGGCGCCCGGTCCGCATCGTCCACCACCTGCACCGCATGGGGATTGCCCATGCTCACCGCCGTGATGGGCACGGCCTGGCCCGCCACATCGAGCAGCTGCACCACCGCGGCGGAGTCCGAGCGGAACGGGACGCGCGCCGGCTCCAGCACCGGCACCCCCATGTTGACCGTCACCTCGCCGTTGTCTTCCAGACGCGGATGAATGATGCCGGCCCGTGTCTCCACCGTGATCTCGCGCTTGCCGGTCAGCCCCTGCTCCACCACAAAACGCACGAAGCAGCGGGCGCCGTTGCCGCACTGCTCCACCTCGCTGCCGTCGGCGTTGAAGATGACGTAGCGGAAGTCCACACCGGGCTGGGTCGGTGGCTCCACCACGAGAATCTGGTCGCAACCGACGCCAAAATTGCGATTGGCCAGATAGCGAGCCTGCGCGGCGGTGAGCCGCACGGATTGACGCACCGCGTCGATCACCACGAAGTCGTTGCCCAGGCCGTGCATCTTGCTGAAGCGAAGTCTCATGCGCTGTACCACCGATGAATTGTTCAAGGCCGCAACCGCGGCGATGGAGGCGATTCTACTCCCCGGCCCTGCTGCGCGCGGGGGCTGCCACGCCGCGCCCCCTGTGGGAGAATGTTCCGATGAAATCCAATCAGATCGATCGCGCGCCCATCGGCGCCTGGCTGCTGGCTGTGCTGGGCATTGTCAGCGTTCTTTTCGGCCTCGCCCTGGCCGCACCAGGCGGGGAATGGCCGCCTCTGCTGGCCGAACCCATGGCGTGGATCGTGTTCGTGGTCACCGGCATCGCCCTGCTGGGCACCGCCGCTTTTCCGATGATCTTCCGCCGACTGGCGGATGAGGACGAACAGGGCTGACCCCACCTGTCGCTCAATACACCCCCGGCACGCCCTCCGGCCGGGTCTTGAAGCGCTTGTGCAGCCAGTAGTACTGCTCCGGCATGGTGAGCACCGCAGCTTCGATGAAAGCGTTCATCCGGCGGGCATCGCCCTCCTGGGAAGGCCCGGGGAAATCCGTCCACGGCTCACCGATTTCCACGCAGTAGCCGCCGTCGTCCGGCAACAGCCGGGTCACGCAGGGCAGCACTTGGGCACCGGTGAGCTGCACCAGGCGGGGCAATCCGGTAATGGTGGCCGCCGGCACACCGAAAAAGGGGACGAAAATCGAATCCCGGGGGCCGTAATCCATATCCGGCAGATAGATGAAGGGCACGTTGTCGCGGATGGTGCGCACGACCTTCAAGGTGCCTGCCTGGCGGGACAAGGCGATCTGCTCGCCAAAGCGCGTGCGCCCCTTGAGCAGCGCCTCGTCGAAGGCCGAGTTCTTCTGCCTGGCGTACATCCCGGCAAGCTTGGCTTCCATGGTCAGCCGCGCCACCGCGGCATCCATCCCCACGAAATGGGGCATGAAGAGGATCACCGGCTTGCCCGCCAGAGCCTTGAAACGCTCCATGCCTTCCACACGGATCAGGGCCCGGATGCGCTCGGGGCGGCTCCACCACAGGATGCTCCGGTCCAGCAAGGTCCGGGCAAAGAACTGAAAGTGCGCTCTCACCACGCGGGCGCGCTCCGCCTCGGACCAGTCCGGAAAGCACAGCCGCAGGTTGGTCAGTGCAATGTGCCGACGACGACGCCCCACCCAATGCAACAGAGTGCCCAGACCGCGCCCGACGGCAGAAAGCAGGGGGTAAGGCAGCAGCCGCAGCAGCCACAGAAGTCCAAGCAACAGACGCATGATCAGGAATGCTCCAGGGTTTCAGGACGCGCCACACCGGCCGGCACCTTGTACCGGTTGTAGCTCCAAAGATACTGCTCGGGGCAACGCCGGATGAGCCACTCCATGCCCCGATTGATGGCTTCGACCCGCTGCGCCACTTCGCCCTGCAGGGGCACGGGCGGGTCGAAAAACTCCAGCAGGCAACCATCGCCACGGGGCAGCCGCCGCGCCGAAGCAACGAGCGTCGCAGTATTGGGCAACATCGACAGGCGGGCAGCCAGGGTCATGGTATAGGCGGGGCGCCCGAAGAACTCCGCCCACTGGCCCTCGCCCCCGCCCGGCACCTGGTCCGGCAGCAGAAAGACCACCCGGCCCTCCCGCAAGGCACGTACCAGTATCCGCACCCCACCCAGATCTGCCGGTGCCAGCACCCCCACCCCGCGGCTGCGCCCGGCAATGATGACCGGTTCCAGCCAGGCCTGCCTGGGCCTGCGGTACATGGCGGCAAACGGCGCCTTGCCCACCGCAAACTGGCCAAGCATTTCAAAGGGCCCCAAGTGCGGCAACAACACCAGCACGCCCTTGCCCGCAGCGCGGTGCGCTTCGACCCGCTCCCAGCCCTCCGCCTGCGCCCAAGCCAGCACCCGGGGGTGAGCATGGGTCCAGATCCAGGGCAACTCCGCCAGCCATTTGCCTTCTTCAGCCGCCACGCGCGAGGCCAGCACTTCGCCCTCCCCGCCCAGTGCCTGACGCAAATGAGCATGCACCCGCTTGCGGTAGGAAGTCGACAACAAATAGTTCAGCCGTCCAAGCAAACTGCCGATGACTTGCAACGCGGCGAGCGGCAATTTGCCCAATATGTGGAAAACGCCGCACCACAGCCTGTTGTCCAAATTGACTCCGCGGGGATCACAAACCAAAATTATCGAACCGCCGAGTTAATCCGACAACTTGCGGGCGGTATACAAATACAGCTAAAGCGTTGAAAGTCCTCCTCCCCCGGGCCCAAGACGCATTCGACACACACAGGGGGTTGGAGCTTCACACGTGGCAAACGAGTTTCTCTTTTCTTCCGAATCTGTTTCCGAAGGCCATCCGGACAAGGTTGCCGACCAGATTTCCGATGCTGTACTGGACGCCATTCTCGCCCAGGACCCGAAAGGCCGGGTAGCCTGCGAGACCCTCGTCTCCACCGGTCTGGTGGTCATCTCCGGCGAAATCACCACTACCGCCCACATCAATTACATGGAGCTGGCCCGTGAGGCTGTGCGCCGCATCGGCTACGACGATTCCGACATCGGTTTCGACTACAAGTCCTGCGCCGTGCTCACCGCCATCAATCGCCAGTCCCCGGACATCGCCCAGGGTGTGAACGAGGGCGAAGGCCTGGATCTGGACCAGGGTGCCGGCGACCAGGGCCTGATGTTCGGCTACGCGGTGAACGAGACCCCCTCGCTCATGCCGCTGCCCATCTACTACGCTCACCGCATCATGCAGCGTCAGGCCGAAGTGCGTAAGGACGGCCGCCTGCCCTGGCTGCGCCCCGATGCCAAGAGCCAGCTCACCGTCAAGTATGTGGACGGCAAGCCGGTTTCCATCGACACCGTCGTGGTCTCCACCCAGCACAACCCGGACGTCTCCCACGCCCAGTTGTCCGAAGCCGTGATCGAGGAAGTGATCAAGCCCGTGCTGCCCAAGGAACTGCTCCAGGGCGACGTGCGCTACCTGATCAACCCCACCGGCCGTTTCGTTGTCGGCGGCCCCCACGGCGACTGCGGCCTGACCGGTCGCAAGATCATCGTCGACACCTACGGCGGTGCTGCCCACCACGGTGGCGGCGCCTTCTCTGGCAAGGATCCCTCCAAGGTGGACCGCTCCGCCGCCTACGCCGGCCGCTACGTGGCCAAGAACGTGGTCGCCGCCGGCCTGGCCGACCGCTGCGAAGTACAGGTTGCCTACGCCATCGGCGTGGCCAAGCCCGTGTCGCTGATGGTCAACACCTTTGGCACCGGCAAGGTTTCCGACGACAAGATCGTCGAATTGATCCGCGCCCACTTCGACTTGCGGCCCAAGGGCATCATCCAGTCCCTGGACCTGCTGCGCCCGATCTACTCCAAGACCGCCGCCTATGGCCACTTCGGCCGCGACGAGCCGGAGTTCTCCTGGGAGAACACCGACAAAGCCGCCGCACTGCGGGCAGACGCCGGGCTGTAAGCTTCCAGTCCCCGCGCCAGCAAAGCCCCGCCCCGGCGGGGCTTTGCTTTTCAGGGAACGTCGCGCGGCGCCCCCCACTTCAGACTCCCCGGCAGCAGCCGTCTACATGGGGAACCGGCTCACGCAGTTCTCCCCATGCTCAAACGAATCAATGTCGAATATCTCCAGACCGGGATGTTCCTTCAGGAACTCTGCGGGTCCTGGATGGAACATCCCTTCTGGCGCAGCTCCTTCAAGCTGGATGACCCGCAGGACATCCGCCGCATCGTGGACAGCGGCATCCGCGAGGTCTGGATCGATACTTCCAAAGGCCTGGACGTGCCCACTGGTGTGGGCAAGGCCGACGCCGATGCCGCAGTGGAACAGCACCTGGCGGTGGTAGCCGAGGCCGCTCCGGTACGGGTGGAGCGGGCGGAGATGGCGGCCGAGGTGCAACGAGCGGCGCGCATTTGCGCCAAAGCCAAGCAGGCGGTGACCTCCATGTTCCAGGAGGCCCGCATGGGCAAGGCGGTCGATGCGGAGTCCTGCGCGCCGCTGGTGGAGGAGATCACCACCTCGGTGATGCGCAACCCGGGCGCGCTGATCAGCCTGGCCCGGCTGAAGACCAAGGACGACTACACCTACATGCACTCGGTGGCGGTGTGCGGCCTGATGGTGGCCTTGGCCCGGGAACTGGGTCTGGACGATATCCAGACGCGGCAGGCGGGCCTGGCCGGATTGCTGCACGACGTGGGCAAGATGGCGATCCCCCTGGAGATCCTCAACAAGCCGGGCAAGCTGACGGACGAAGAGTTCGCCGCCGTGCGCAACCACCCCGCTGCCGGCTTCCAGATGCTGGAAAACGGCTCCGGCGTAGGCGAGATCCAACTGGATGTGTGCCTGCACCACCACGAAAAGGTGGACGGAAGCGGCTACCCGCACCGGCTACCGGCCGAAAAGATCAGCCTTTTTGCCAAGATGGGGGCGGTGTGCGACGTCTATGACGCGATCACCTCGGATCGCCCCTACAAGCGCGGCTGGGGGCCAGCGGACTCGCTGCGCAAGATGTCCGAGTGGAGCAAGGGGCACTTCGACGAGCGGATCTTCCGCGCCTTCGTGAAAAGCGTGGGCATCTACCCCGTGGGCTCGCTGGTGCGGCTGCATTCTGGCCGACTGGGGGTGGTGCTGGATCAGAACGAGAAATCGCTGCTCGCGCCCCGGGTGAAAGTGTTCTTTTCCACCCGTTCCAACGCCCGGCTGCGGCCGGAAGTGGTGGATCTGGCGCGGACGGGCTGTCCGGACAAGATTGTGGCCCATGAAGATCCGGACAAATGGAACTTCCCGGACCTGAACGCCCTGTGGATGAACCCGGGCGTGCAGGCCTGAACAGCCCCCGGGCAGGGCGGCTGCGGCACCGCGCCGTCCGTGACGTGCTCCGCGCCGCCTGTCAGGTGTTTATTCCCTACCCGGCGCCTTTGGCTATAATCCGCGGCTGACCGAGGAGCGTTGCAACCCTGCATTCCCCCGCAGGGCCAGGCTCGGTATCCATTCGGTGGTGGCCGCGTTGCAGGATCGGCGGGCATCGCCTCCAAAAGATTGGAACGGCGCTCGCCTAAACCCGTGCCGGGCACGGTGGATGGTGAGCATCCGCGCGCCCGGCCACTCGTCAGGAGTTGAAATGAACGCTGTGGTCGAAACCAACCAATTTACCGATTACGTCATCGCCGATCTGGGCCTGGCCGACTGGGGTCGCCGCGAGATCGCCATCGCCGAGAGTGAAATGCCGGCGCTGATGGCCATCCGCGAAGAGTACGCCACCACCCAGCCCCTGCGCGGCGCACGCATCACCGGCAGTCTGCACATGACGATCCAGACCGCCGTGCTGATCGAAACCCTGCAGGCCCTGGGCGCCGAAGTGCGCTGGGCTTCCTGCAACATTTTCTCCACCCAGGACCACGCCGCCGCTGCCATCGCCGCCCGGGGCACGCCGGTATTCGCGGTGAAGGGCGAGAGCCTGACCGAGTACTGGGACTACACCCACCGCATCTTCGAGTGGACCGACGGCGGCTACTCCAACATGATCCTGGACGACGGCGGCGATGCCACCCTGCTGCTCCACCTGGGCGCCCGCGCCGAGCAGGATCAGGCCGTGCTGAACCACCCCACCAGCGAAGAAGAAACCATTCTCTTCGCCGCCATCAAGGCCAAGCTCAAGACCGACCCGACCTGGTATTCCACCCGTCTGGCCCACGTGAAAGGCGTGACCGAGGAAACCACCACCGGCGTACACCGTCTGTACCAGATGCACGCCCGGGGCGAACTGAAGTTCCCCGGCATCAACGTCAATGATTCCGTCACCAAGTCCAAGTTCGACAACCTCTATGGCTGCCGCGAATCCCTGGTGGACGGCATCAAGCGCGCCACCGACGTGATGGTGGCCGGCAAGGTCGCCGTGGTGTGCGGCTATGGCGACGTGGGCAAAGGCTCCGCCCAGGCCCTGCGCGCACTGTCAGCCCAGGTATGGGTGACCGAGATCGACCCCATCTGCGCCCTGCAGGCGGCGATGGAAGGCTACCGTGTCGTCACCATGGAATACGCTGCCGACAAGGCCGACATCTTCGTGACCACCACCGGCAACTTCCACGTGATCACCCACAACCACATGGCCGCCATGAAGGATCAGGCCATCGTCTGCAACATCGGCCACTTCGACAACGAGATCGACGTTGCCTCGCTGGAGCAGTACCAGTGGGAAGAGATCAAGCCCCAGGTGGATCACGTGATCTTCCCGGATGGCAAGCGCATCATCCTGCTGGCCAAGGGTCGGCTGGTCAACCTGGGTTGCGCCACCGGCCACCCCAGCTACGTCATGTCCTCCAGCTTCGCCAACCAGACGATTGCCCAGATCGAACTGTTCACCAACAACGCCAAGTACCCGGTGGGCGTGTACACGCTACCCAAGCACCTGGATGAAAAGGTGGCCCGCCTGCAGCTCAAGAAGCTGAACGCCCAGCTCACCGAGCTGACCGACCAGCAGGCCGCCTACATTGGCGTGCCGAAGGAAGGCCCCTACAAGGCCGAGCACTACCGCTACTGATCCGGCGTCAGCCCCGACGGGGGGTGCCCCCCGCCGGGGCCGATACCCGGAGCCAATTCCGGCTGTACAGGGCTGGCGACCGCGGTGTCACCAGCCCTGTTCGTTTCTGTCCTCACCCTATCGAGCCCTCCAGGACACCGGTGAAATCCTTCCATCGCCGCACCGCGCGGCCCGCCCCGCAGCCTGTTGCCCGCCCCCGACCCGCCCATGGCGGCCTGCCCCGGGCCGATCAGTTGCTGGTGGAAAAGGGGCTTGCTCCGTCCCGCACGGCGGCCCAGCGTCTCATCGCCGATGGCCGGGTGAGCTGGCTTGGCGAGCGCGGCTGGCTCCCGGTGGGCAAGCCAGCGGAAACCCTGCCGGCGGAGGCGGAACTCCGGGTGGCCGAGGACGCATCCGACCGCTACGTTTCCCGCGGCGGACTCAAGCTCGCCGGCGCGCTCGCCCACACGGGCCTGTCGGTGGCCGGACTCACCTGCCTGGACGTGGGCCAGTCCACAGGTGGCTTCAGCGATTGTCTGCTGCAGGCCGGTGCGGCGAAAGTGGTGGGTGTGGACGTGGGTCACGGGCAGTTGCACCCACGCCTTTCCGGCAACACCCGGCTGATCTGCATCGAGGGCTGCAATGCCCGCCACCTGTGCCCCGGCGATCTGGCACAGCACCTGCCGCCAACCGGCTTCGACCTGATCGTCGGCGACCTGAGCTTCATCTCGCTCAGCTTGGTGCTACCCCAGCTCCCGCCCCTGCTTGCCCCCGCAGGCGCCCTGCTCATGCTGGTGAAACCCCAGTTTGAAGTGGGTCCCGAAGGCGTGGGCAAGGGGGGCATCGTTCAGGACCCGGCGCTTTACGCCGTAGTGGACGCCAAGGTGCGGGCCGCCGCCACCGGTTGCGGACTGGCCGTGCAGGACTATTTCGACAGCCCGATCACCGGCGGCGACGGTAACCGGGAATTCTTCATGTTTGCCCGCCATGCGCCCGCGCCCGCCCGCAGTTGATCCGTCGCACGTGGCCGCAGCCAGCGCCCCGCAACGGCGATCTCCTTGGGGCGGCCCTTCGTATTCTTGAGAGGTCACACGCAAAGATGAGTACCAATCACAGTCTCAGCATCGAGTTCTTCCCGCCGCAAACCCCGGAGGGCGTCGAGAAACTGCGCGCCACCCGAGCCAAGCTGGCCTCCCTGCGCCCCGAGTTCTTCTCCTGCACCTTCGGCGCGGGCGGCTCCACCCGCGACCGCACCCTGGAAACGGTGATGGAGATCCAGGCAGAGGGCCACCAGGCAGCCCCGCACCTCTCCTGCATCGGCTCCACCCGGGAGAACATCCGCGAGATCCTGGATCGCTACCGCGCCATCGGCGTGCGGCGCATCGTGGCCCTGCGCGGTGACCTGCCCTCGGGCATGGCCTCCCCGGGCGAATTCCGCTACGCCAACGAGTTGGTGGAATTCATCCGCGCCGAAACCGGCGACTGGTTCACCCTGGAAGTGGCCGCCTATCCGGAAGTCCACCCTCAGGCCCGCAGCCCGCGGGACGATCTGCTGGCCTTCAAGGGCAAGGTGGATGCCGGCGCCAACGCCGCCATCACCCAGTACTTCTTCAACATCGACGCCTACGCCGCGTTCCTGGACGACTGCGCCGCGCTCGACATTGCCATCCCCATCGTGCCCGGCATCATGCCCATTGCCAGTTATTCGCGGCTGGCGCGCTTCTCGGACGCCTGTGGCGCGGAGATCCCCCGGTGGATGCGCAAGAAGTTCGAGGGCTACGGCGACGACGTGGAATCCGTGCGCGCCTTCGGCCTGGACGTGGTGACAGACCTGTGCGAACGGCTGCTCAAGCTGGGCGCCCCGGCGCTACACTTCTACAGCCTGAACCAGGCCGATCTCACCCTGACGATCTGCGAGCGGCTGGGCATGGCGGGCGGCCAGTAAGGGGCCGCCAGGGCCCGGGCAGCCCACCGGCTGCCCGCCCGTAACCCGGCAAGGAGCGCTTCATCATGTTCGGCGGCAATTACCCCCAGCTCATGGCCCAGTACAACCGCTGGATGAACCAGCGCCTGTATGAAGCCTGCGCCACCCTGGACGAGACCGCGCGCAGGGCGCCTCGCGGTGCCTTCTTCGGTTCCATCCACGCCACGCTGGAACACATCCTGTGGGGGGATCGCGCCTGGCTGGCCCGCTTCAACGGCAAGACCTACCCGGCCGCCCCCCTCGGCCAGCCCATGTTCGAAACCTTCGAGGCACTGCGCGCCGAACGGGTGTTGATGGACCAGGATTTCATCGACTGGGCGGCGGACGTGACCGATGCCTGGCTCGCCGAGCCGATGACCTGGACCAGCAAGCTCTACGGCTTCACCCAGACCCATCCGCGCTGGGTGCAGGTGGTGCAGATGTTCAACCACCAGACCCACCATCGGGGCCAGGTCACCACCCTGATCAACCAGTTGGGCGTGGACATGGGCGTTACCGATGTACCCCTCACACCGGTGCTGCTGGAGGATGCGCCCGGCCCCTGAAGCCGGTGCGCCGGCTCAGCCCAGCGCCGCCGCCACCTCCGCCACAAGCGCATCCACCGCCTCGGGCGCCGTATCCCAGGCACAGACGAAGCGGGCGCCGCCTACCCCGATGAAAGTGTAGAACGCCCACCCCGCCGCCCGCAGCGCCACCAGCGCCGGCTCCGGCAAGCGGACGAACACGGCGTTGGCCTCCACCGGAAACATCAGCGATACGCCGGGCAACGCCGCCAGCCCCGCGCCCAGCCTGCGCGCCATGGCATTGGCGTGGCGCGCGTGGCGCAGCCAGGCCTCGCCCTCCAGCATGCCCAGCCAGGGCGCCGCCAGAAAGCGCATCTTCGAGGCCAACTGGCCCGCCTGCTTGCAGCGGTAGGCGAAATCCTCCGCCAGGGCGCGGTCGAAGAACACCACCGCCTCGCCCACGGGCATGCCCATCTTGGTTCCCCCAAAGGTCATCACATCCACCCCCGCCTGCCAGGTCAGGGCCGCCGGCTCGGCGCCCAGGCTGGCGCAGGCATTGGCAAACCGGGCGCCGTCCAGGTGCAGGCGCAAACCCAGTTCGCGGCAACAGGCGCCAATGGCCGACAACTCCGCCGCGGAGTAGACCGTCCCGACCTCGGTGGCCTGGGTCAGCGTCACCGCCTTGGGTTTGGGAAAGTGGATGTCGCTGCGCCGGGTGGCGGCCCCGCGAATGGCTTGCGGCGCCAGCTTGCCCGCCTCGCCCGGCAGCGGCAGCAGCTTGGTGCCGTTGGAAAAGAACTCCGGCCCGCCGCATTCATCCGTCTCCACATGGGCAAGCTCGTGGCAGAGGATGCTGTGGTAGCTCTGGCAAAGTGACGCGAGGGCCAGCGAATTGGCGGCTGTCCCATTGAAAACGAAAAACACCTCGCAGTCGGTACGGAACAACGCCCGCAGCGCATCGCAGGCGCGGCGGGTGAAATCGTCGTTGCCGTAGGAAGGCACCCGCGCGGCGTTGGCCGCCACCAGGGCGGAAAGGGCTTCGGGGCAGACGCCGGCGGTGTTGTCGCTGGCGAAGTCGGATCGCAGGGCGGGCGGCATGGCGGCACTCCGGCAGGGGGGAGTGGCAATGCTACTGCGCCCCGGCGGCGGCTGGCGAGACCGACCCGTGCCTGCCCCCGTGAAGAAAGGGCAGGCCGCCGGAGAGGCGCCGACCTTACAGGGGCCGCAGCACCGAGAGCGCGCCGCGGATCTGGCCCTGGCGATAGCCGGTGGCCTGATCCTTGGGGTAGCTCTCGGCCAGCTTGGCCTTCAGTCCCGCAGGCATCTGCGCCGGATCGCCATGGCACTTGACGCACACTTCGCCCACGGGCACGGCGCGCAGGTAACGGAAGACCTTCTTGCCATCGGGCTGGGTGACGATCTCGCCCACTTCCAGCTTCTCCGGCTTTTCGCCGTTGGCGGCGCGCACGTCAAAGTCCGCCAGGTGGCGCGCTTCCCACAAGTCAGCCGTTCCCCGCTCCGGGTTGCGCACTTTCAGGCTCACGCGGCGCAACGTCCAACCGGTCTCCTCGGCCCGCTGCTTGAGCAGCAGCGGCGCTTTGTCCTTGCACACCGGGATGGCGTTCTCCACGCCCTCGGCGGCCACCGTGTCCTGCATCATGCCGACCACTTTGGGCAGGACCGGCAGCGCCTTGGCGCGGGTGTCGGCGGTGAGTTCGGCCACGTCCTGGGCGGAGGCGGCGAGGGGCAGGGCGCCGAGGGCGGCAAGCATGAGGGCAGCGAGGGTACGCATGGCGGGAGCTCCGGAATGGAAAATTAGAAAGTTCTTATATACTCCAATCGACGACGCCTGAAAAGAACAAGGCCCCTCGCGGGGCCTTGTCGCCGACGGCAGGCAAGCTTCCGCCTAACGCCGGCCGCCCAGGATGGAACCCAGCACGCCGCGCAGGATCTGCCGGCCCACCTCGTTGCCCACGGTGCGGGCCACGCTCTTGGCGGCGGTCTGCACAATACCGTCCCGCCGCCCACCCCGCGGCCCGGTGGAGCCAAACAGGATGGAGCCCAAGGCGCCGCCCAGCAGGCCACCACCTTCCTCTTCTTCCGCCTCGGCAGCCTGGGCTGCCTTGCCGGCGCTGCGGGTCTGGCCAGCCCCGGCCGCAGTGGCGGCGGGCGCGTCCTTCAGCTTCTCGTAGGCGGACTCGCGATCAATCGCCTCCTCGTAGTGGCCGTAGATCACCGAGCCTTCGATGGCGGCCTGGCGTTCCTCCGGTTTGAGCGGCCCCAGCCGGCTGGCGGGCGGCAGCACGAAAGCGCGCTCCACGATGTTCGGCCGGCCTTTTTCGTCGAGGAAGGAAACCAGCGCCTCGCCCACACCCAGTTCGGTGATGGCGGTTTCGGCGCTGAACTTGGGGTTGGCCCGCAGGGTTTCCGCCGCCGTCTTTACCGCCTTCTGGTCCCGCGGGGTGAAAGCACGCAGGGCATGCTGGACCCGGTTGCCAAGCTGGCCCAACACGGTTTCGGGAATGTCCAGCGGATTCTGGGTGACGAAGTACACCCCCACGCCCTTGGAGCGGATCAGCCGCACCACCTGCTCCACCTTCTCCAGCAACGCCGGCGGTGCCTCGTTGAACAGCAGGTGCGCCTCGTCGAAGAAGAACACCAGCTTGGGCTTTTCCATGTCGCCCACCTCGGGCAACTGCTCGAACAGTTCCGCCAGCATCCACAGCAGAAAGGTGGAGTAGAGCTTGGGCGCGTTGGAGAGCTTTTCCGCCGCCAGCACGTTCACCACGCCGTGGCCCCGGGCATCCGTCTGCATCAGATCGGCGATGTCCAGCATCGGCTCGCCGAAAAACTTGTCCGCGCCCTGCTCGGAGAGCGTCAGCAGCGACCGCTGGATGGCGCCGATGGAGGCCGCCGACACGTTGCCGTACTCGGTCTGGAACTCCTTGGCGTTCTCCCCCACGTACTGGATCATCGCCCGCAGGTCCTTCATGTCCAGCAGCAACAGGCCCTGATCGTCGGCGATCTTGAACACCAGTTGCAGCACGCCCGCCTGGGTGTCGTTCAGATTCATCAGCCGCGCCAGCAGCAGCGGCCCCATGTCCGACACCGTCGCCCGTACCGGATGGCCGCTCTCGCCGAACACGTCCCAGAACACCACCGGGCAGGCAGCGGGGGTCCAGTCCGCCACCCCCAGGGTGTCCAGCCGCGCCTTCAGTTTCTCGCTCGCCACCCCGGGCGCCCCCAGGCCGGAGAGGTCGCCCTTCACATCCGCCATGAACACCGGCACCCCGATGCGGGAAAACGACTCCGCCAGCTTCTGCAGCGTCACCGTCTTGCCCGTGCCCGTCGCCCCCGTGATCAAACCGTGGCGGTTGGCAAGGGCTGGCAGCAGGCAAAGCTCCTGATCCTGGGCTTTGGCAATTGGCAGGGGTTGCGACATGGCTGGGTCTCCACTACGAATGTGTAATGCGGGAATTCTACCGGCAGCCCGCGCCCGATGGGGCCGGCGGGTTTGATCCGGGTCGGGTTTTGACCCAACTGGCCGCCCCGGGGCCGGGGAGCTTCAACTTCCGCATGGAGCGGGCCCGCTGAGCCGGCGGGGCGCTTACTTGTCCTTCATCCCTTCCAGCCGGGCCAGATCCACCTTGGCCAGGGCTTGCTTGACGGCGGCCATGTCGAGGCCGTGTCCTTCGGCTTCGACCATGAAGCGGTCGCCGACGATGAGGGCGTAGCTGGCTTCGCGGGCGGATTTGCTCAGCCGTTCGCGATAGACGCGGCCATCGGCCTTGCCGCTTTTTTCGTAGCCGTCGGCGCTTTCCTTCTCGGATTCCATGAGGGCGAAGCCGGCCATGGCCATGAGGGCCTTGGCGCCGCCGGAATCGGTGATGCTGAGCTGCAGGCTGCGCTCGCCCTCGCCGTAGCGGGCTTCAGCCCGGGCCATGCTGGCGCCGCCCAGGCCGGCGGTCTGGCTCTCGGCCTGAGTGCGGGGCAGACCGTCCAGGCTTTCCGGCAACAGGGCTTTGAGCTCCCGGTGGTCCACCGGGGGGCGGCCGCCGGTGGCACCGGCCAGCGCGCCCAGGGCCTCGCCCGCGGCCTTGGCCTGGGCTTGGGGGTCTCCGCTTTTCTGGGCTTCTTCGAGCTTGCGGCCGGCGGCTTCCATCTTCTCGCCGAATTCCTTCATCTTGGCCAGACGCTCGTCGTCCGGGCGGCCGGTGGCGGCAGGCGACATGGACCCCACCGCGGCGCCGGGGCCACCGCCGGTGGCCGCCATGATGGCGCCGATGATCAGGGAGAGCACCACCGCGCACACCACCACCACGGCGGTGTAAGGCAGGGCTTTTTCCCTGGGCGCCTGCATCAGCGCCTGCAGGCCCAGGTAGAGCAGGTACAGCCCGTAGAAGCTGGCCAGTACCACCAGCATGCCCAGGGAGGGCAGGATCTGCAGGACGCCCGCCACCCAGGCAGGGGTGTAGGAATAGGCCGCCACCTTGAGGGCCTGCGCCATGTCCGGCTGGGCGCCGAACCTGGGCGCGAGGGCGTTGATGAGATAGGCGATGGCGTAGACGCTCGCCAGCGCCAGCACCACAGAGGAAACGGCCATGCCCACCCCGTTAAGGAAGGGCATGCGGTAGGTGCCGAGAAACGGCACCGAAACGCCTATGAGGCAGTAGCCGATGAAGCCGGCCACGGCGCTGACGGCCGCGAGCGGCAGTACGTAACCCTTGAAGAGGTCGGCGGTGGCGGTTTGCTCGCCCCGGATGACCTGCCATTCCTGCGCGGGCTGGAGCAGGATCTTCTTGACGCGTTCGATTGGCAACATGGTTTCTCCCGTCTTCTGGCGCTGCACATCAGGTGTGCGCTGGCTCCAGTATAGGCAGGGGTGCGGCCGCCCGCCGTGCCGGGTTACGCGTCAGCCAGGTGCGGGCGGAGGCTGCCGACGAACGGCAACCTCCGCCCGCAACCGTCAGATTCCGGCCGCTCGCAGACCGATGCCGAACTGCTTTTCCAGGTCGTAGGTGATGCCATGGACGCTGCCGCCACCCCGGGCGATGCACAGCTTGCGCCGGCGCACGTCATCCACCCAGGCGGGGCTGGCGGCTTCGGCGCGGCGGTTGGCCACGATCTCCATCTTGCGCACCTCCAGCGCATCGCCCGAGAGCTTGCCGCCGAGGGTGCGGATGTCGCTCTGGATGAGGGCCTGGGTGACAGGCTTGATGGAGCCGTTCTGGGTGACGATGTCGAACATCAGCGCCACCGCCCGCTCGCTGCCCAGGGCGAAGGTCCGGCATAGTTGCCGGGCCCGGGCATAGACGTCGGCGGCGTGGCGCTGCTGCACCGCCTGGAATTCCGGGGTGCGCCCCAGCGCGCGGGCAAAGCCGCGCCAGGGTTCGTACACAAAGTGGCGGTTGGGGTCTTGCACGCTGCGGGCAAAGGCCATCAGTTCGTCCTTGTCCGCCGCGAGCGCCTGGCGCAGGGGCTCCAGGTAGTCGCCGAACACGTCTTCCGCCACATCCGGGTGCCGGTCCAGCATCTCCTGCAGCAGGGGCTGCAGGGTGCCCTGGCCGAAGTTCCACTGCAGCACGCCGTAGCTGATGCCCTGTCCGTCGAAGTCGCCACTGATGCCACAGAAGCAGTCCGGCGCGCCCTTGCCGGTCTCGAAGGAGCCGGTCAGGGTCAGGCAGCGCGCCAGCAGGGAATCCGACGCCGCCGCGGGGGACTGGGCCGGCGCGCCAAACAACGCCTGCCAGGTGCCGTCGCCCACCACGCCGTCCGCCTCCAGACGCTGGCGGAGCTGGAACCGGCGCACCGCCGCCAAGGTGCCGCCGCCAAAATCGCCATCCACCGGGCCGGTGTAGCACCCCAGCTCGGTCAGGCGTTGTTGAATCCTGCGTACCTCCGGCCCTGCAGATCCCAGTGCATACATGTTGTCTTCCCCTGTTGGTTGCTTGTACCCGGGCAGGCGCAGCGACCACCCGCACTCCCTGGCGCCCCTGACGGGTTATCGCACCCTTTCGCCCTGGTACGAGTGGCGTACTTCACGGCCCGCGAGTCGCCGTCCCCACCGGCGCGTTTCCGCCGCCCTGCCCCCCTCCTCCGCCCCGCCCGGCGCGGCTGATCACCACCCCGGCGACCACTGCCAGGCCCACCCCGGCGCCGATCACCACGCCCTTGCCCGGCGGCGCCGCCTGCTCCAGGGGCTCGTAGCGGCGCTGGATGTCACGCACGTCCGGCTCGCTCATGGGGCGGCGGGTGGGTGGCCGGTCCCGGAAAAAGTCCGCCCGCTCGCCGGGCTGCAGATCCTGCTCTGGCCAGCGACCGGCATTGGACGCCACCCGTACCACCCCTTGCAGCACGCTCACCCAGGCACGGCCATCGGGTTCGGCGTGGACCAGGAACACGGTGCCCTTGGCGCCTGCAGTGATGAACTCGGTCTTCACTTCAAACCGGCCCTGCAAACGCTCGATCTTCACCAGCACCTCGCCCAGGAAACTGCTGAGGGAAGCGATGGTGGCGGACGAACCGGGCGCCAGATAGGCTTCCGCGCCGGCCTCGAAGCGGATCAGGGCATAGGTGTTGGCGTCGGTGACGATGTAATCGCCCCGCTGCAGCGCGGTGTAGCGGCCGGGCGCCAGGGGCCGCCCCGCCCGCTCCAGGCGCAAGCCGGCCCAGCGGCTGTTCTCCCAGCCGCCGCCCTCACCCCGGGAAAAAGCGCCATCGAGCGTGGTCCCGCAACCGGCCATGAGGCTGATCACCAGCAGCCAGGCGACCAGCCTGTACCCCGGCCCGGCACTTCCTGCAAACGCGCTGCGCATGGGCTTCCCCTTTACTTGAAGACGCGACGGGAGGTGAAAAAGGCGGTGAGCACCGCCGCCAGCAGGTAGGTCACCGGCAGGGTCACCCGCAACTGCCGGTAAAGAACGAAGGCGAGCACGCCCACGCACACGGTAAGCCCGCCCGCTACCAGCCAGGGCAGCGCGGGGAAAAGCCGGACGCGCGCAAGGGCGGCCAGGGTCGCAGCCACGGAAAGGGCCAGGATAGCCACCACCTGCCAGGCGGGCGCCAAGGGTTGCTGGAGGTCAGCGGAGGACTTCACCTCCAGCAGGGCGCGGAGCGCGTCCGCCTGCAGTTCCATCCCCCAGCGGGATTCCCGCTGGAGACCGCGAATCACCTCGAAATTCTCGTCATCGCCCACCTGCAGGCCGACCAGGGCAATCTTGCCCCGCGCCGCCGCCAGTTCCGGCGCCCCCGGCGCCAGCAGCCGTTCGTAGGGCACCCGCACGGTGGCCGCGCGCAGAGCCTCCAAGGGGCTGAGATCGAAGCGGAAAAGGCTGGCCAGATCCTTCTCCGCCAGCGCGGAACAGCCGAAGGCCACACCCTCGCCCACCCGGCGCTTGACGGGATAGGGCTGCAGCAGCCCCCGGGGGGAGCCATCGCGCACGTACAGCCCCCGGGACAAATCGGAGATGTCCCGGAAAGGCGGATCGAACCCCGCCGCCCGGGCGGCAGTAAGCGCCAGGGATTCCACGTAGCGGCCCCGCTCGGACTCGGCCGCCAGAGGCACTTCCGGCAGCCGGCCATCCTTGAGCCCCAGACAGAGCATGGCCCAGCCGGCCAGATCGTTGACGAACGCGGCTTCGCTGATGGGCGTGCCGTCCCGGTGGAATTCACTCGCACCTGCCACCACCGCGGTGCCCGCACTCTGGGCTGCGAGGATGGCCTCGCCCAGTTCGGCATCGGCCGGACTCGCCCCGTCGAAGCGCAGGTCGAACACCACCGCCCGGGCACCCGCCTGGGCCAGGTTGCGCACCAGGGTCGCATGGTGATGGCGCCAGCCCGGGCCGATCTCCTCCAGCCCCAGCGCGCCCTGGGTCGCCTCAGAAATGCTCACCAACAGCAGGTTGGCCCCCACCGGGGTGGCCGGCGGCGCGGCATAGGTGGCAAGCCAGTTCTCCACCCGCGTATCCAGGCTGAACACGCCGTCCAGGAGCCGCAACCACCCCATCACCGCGAGCACTGCCGGCACCAGGAGCAGGCTGATCGCCAGCACCCACAGCGTCACCTGAACCGGGGTGCGGCCCTCAATGCGGTTGCCCAGAGTGACGAGATCGTCCTGCAACTCGGCATCGCGCAACTTGCAGCCATTACGGCTGAGCAAAGGCAGCAGATCGGGGGGCAGATCGGCGGGCGCGGGCAAGCTGGCGCTGCCGAGCAGGACCGGAATCACCCGCTTGCCCCGCTGGAGCGCCCGAGCCACCTCGATGCGCACCCAGTCGGCGGGGTCGTTGAGGCGCCGCTGGCCATCCGCCCCCCGCGCCTCCAGCCAGTGCGGCCCGATCAGCACCAGCACCTCGGTAGCCGCTTCAAGGCGTTCTGCGATCACCTGGGGAAAATCGCCCCCCACCTCGATGCCCGACTGGTCCCAGAAGACCGCATCGGCGCCAAAGCGGCTGCTCAGGTATTGGGTAACTGCGTAGGCAAATGCAGCGGCGTCCGAGCGACGATAGCAAACGAAGGTGGCCGGGGAGGGCCGTCTATTCCACATGCCCATCCGCCGGCTCCGTTGTTATCTCAATGCGGGCCCACGATCAGGCAAGTCCGACGGTCATCGTGGTGGTTTGCCCAGTCATGCGCCTGACCGGCTGCCCGACCACTCGCCGGTACTGATAGGCGCAACCGTTCGGCCGCAGGCGCACATTGATCTGGACAACCCCCACATCCCAGTTGTCGTAGGTATCAAACAGGTTTCGCGGGGCACCATCATGCTCCAGGATGAACGCCTGCAAGTCCGACAGCCGGGTGCCAGCGGGCAAGGGCAATTCGCTGTTGTCGAACTGGCCGGGCTGAAGGGACTGTCCGTTGTTCAGATTCACCTTGGGCAGCAGCCTGCCCCCGGTCAATTGCACCGTTCCGTATTCCACCGATCCCCCGCGCAGGTCGTCGGCACGGGCCTGCGTAGAGGTGGCGATGAATACCGACAAGGATGACACCACGGTATCCCGGGCCACCTGCCGCCTGACCCAGTTGCGGCACGAAAAGCCGCCGGTGCCCGCCCGCTGGCTCATGCTGTTCCCCTCGACGAGCAACTCCAAAGTACCCGTTCCATTGTTGCGCCCGTATGGCACATCAGCCCACTCGCCAGACAGATTCCTCCCGGCTAAACCACCTACGAAAACATTGGCGAAGGCAGGAATCTCCCCCGGCAGGGCGCAGGATTCTCCGAACCAGAACACCTGATTTCCCATCTGTCGAACGTAGTACGTGGCACCGTCGTCGCCGTCCCATATCCCGGTCAGCCCCTCCCCGGCAAACCCGGGGTTCAGCATCGGCCCCATGCGCCTCGGCTCTCCGGTCGCCCGGATCCACCTCGATCCGCCAAAACCGCCTGCATCGAGGCTCCTGAGGATCTGACCGTTGATGATCGCCAACTCCAGGTCGCTGCCTCCACCCCCAATCCGCCCTTTGGGCACGTCGGCCCACCGGACATTCTCCAGCCAGCAGATATCCCCAACTGGCGCCACATTGACCTCCGCGGTCAGCACGTTGGAGAAGTTTCCATTCGGATGCTCTCCAAACCAGAAGATCCTCCCTCCTGTTTCGCTCCCCACAAAGCGCACAAAGTAACTGCCACCATCGTCCGCTGAATAAATGCCAGAAATAGAAGCTGTGCTCATGATTGTCCCCTATGCAATTCCGTTGTGTCGGCAGTTGAACTCCGGCAATGGACCGGGCGCAACCGCCCTTGATATGAACGGCCATCTCTGCACGATTAGCCACCTCTCAGCGGCACAGGAATTGTCATTGAAACGGGCTGACGCCAATACCCTCCCGGGGTATGGTATTGGCACCTTCGTTTACCCTAACGACGTCAACAAAATCACAACTCATAAAAAATCCGACGTCTATCATGAAGTTATCAGAGCCAGGCCACGTCTCGCTCAATTGCGCCGACGTCCATTTTGAGCCGCCAAACGAAGGGGACGCCAGATGAGCAAGCATGCCGCCACATTTGCCCATATTCGCCATGTTTGCAATTCAGGACTTGCTTCTGAAATGACGATTCCAATGGTGATTCACGAAATCACGGATCTCATCCCCAGCATCTCAGGCGCTTTCTACTGGACGAATCAGCAGGGCAAAATTGAGTGGTTTTGGTGCAATGCCGCAGCATCGGAACGAGAATGGAATGCTGCACGGCACATCGGCCAAGTACTCAATGGTGCGTGCGCCGCCGTATCCGATGGAGCATCGGAAAATCTTTCGCGACGCGCACTCAGTGTCCGGAACGGTTTGGCGATTTCCCCGGTTTGTGACGGGGCGGCCGAAGCGCTGGGCTATCAATTGCTGATCGACCCGATTGCTCATGACGACACGAAAGCCCACGGATTCTTCGCGTTGCTGCGCGCGAGCAACGACATGCACTTCCGGCACGAGGAGCGGGACACCGTGCGCGCGTTACAGCCGCACCTGCGTCAGGCCCTGAGGCACGACGGACGACACGCCTCTGGCTTTGCTCCCGGGGGGCGCTCGGGGGTCATGATTGTCGATGCGGAGGGCACCCTGCTGCGATGGTCGGCGCACGCTCGGGAGCTCTTGCTGATGGCCACCGACCGGATGAGCCTGGCCACCGACCCCGCGCAATGGGCGAACTGCCCGGCATTGGTGAGAGAGGTTCAGGACTCCGTGTTGCGGGCGCCACAACCGAACGGAGCCGGAACCCTTCTTACCAGTCCGGAGCGCAGCAACCGCTGGGGAAAATTCCGTTTGAAGGGCTTCCGGTTGCACGCCGGAGGGGACGCGTGCCCTCAATGGGGAATCTGCATTGAACATCTCATTCCCATTGAACTGGAGTTGCTCCGGGTGATCAAGCTCTGCCCCCTGTCGACCAAACAGAAGGAAGTTTGCTGGTTGATCGCCAAAGGCTTGCCCAGCACTGCCATCCAGGCGGCCCTCGGCATTTCCTATCCCACGCTCAAAGAGCACCAACAAGCCATTTACGCAAAACTGCGGGTGAACAGCCGGGAACATCTGGTCCGGCACATATTGTCCGGTGGTGTTCAAGTGCTGCATTGACTGCCCTCCCCGCTGCATGCTCCCGTTGCGCCATGGCACACAGTGCAGGCCTGAGGGGCGGCGATCAGCCCACACCTGCCGGGTACGGCCCCCTCGCCGCAACGGTGGTAGACTCCCGCGCTTTCCAGATTTTCGTTGTGGAGTCAAAAACATGGCCGGACACAGTAAATGGGCCAACATCCAGCACCGCAAGGGGCGGCAGGATGAAAAGCGGGGCAAGGTCTTCTCCCGGCTGTCCAAGGAAATCACGGTCGCGGCCAAGATGGGCGGCGGCGATGTGAGCTTCAATCCACGCCTGCGCATGGCGGTGGAAAAGGCCAAGGCCGAGAACATGCCCAATGACAACATCGACCGCGCCATCAAGAAGGGCACGGGCGAGCTGGAGGGCGTGAACTACGAGGAAATCCGCTACGAGGGCTATGGCGTGGCCGGCGCGGCGGTGATGGTGGATTGCCTGACCGACAACAAGACCCGCACCGTGGCGGAAGTGCGCCACGCTTTCAGCAAGCATGGCGGCAACATGGGCACCGAGGGCTCGGTGGCCTTCCAGTTCAAGCATTGCGGCCAGTTCTTCTTCGCCCCGGGCACACCGGAGGATGCGCTGATGGAAGCGGCGCTGGAGGCCGGCGCGGAGGACGTGATCGGCAGCGACGATGGCTCCTTCGAGGTGGTGTGCGGTCCGGGCGACTTCATCGCCGTCAAGGAGGCGCTGGAGAAGGCCGGATTCAAGGCGGAAATGGCGGAGGTGACCATGAAGCCTGAAAACGAATCCGTTCTGGCCGGCGACGAGGGGGTGAAGATGCAGAAGCTGCTGGACGCGCTCGAGAACCTGGACGACGTCCAGGCCGTCTATACCTCGGCGGTCATCGAGTAAGCCCGCCGCCCATGAAGTGCATCGGCGTGCTGGGCGGGATGAGCTGGGAGTCCACCGCCACCTATTACCGGCTGATCAACGAGGGCGTCAAAGCCCGGCTGGGGGGCCTGCATTCGGCGCGCCTGCTGCTGGCGAGCGTCGATTTCGCCCAGGTCGAGGCCCTGCAGCACAGGGGTGACTGGGACGCCGCCGGCGCCCTGCTGGCGGCGGAAGCCCGCAACCTGCGGGCGGGCGGGGCCGAGTGCCTGCTGCTGGCCACCAATACGATGCACAAGGTTTGGCCCGCCATCACCGCGGGGCTGGCCATGCCCGGCCTGCACATTGCGGACTGCACGGGCACGGCCATCCGTGCCGCCGGCCTCGACCACGTGGCCCTGCTGGGCACCCGCTATACCATGGAGCAGGACTTCTACCGGGGCAGGCTGGCGCAGGGCTTCGGCCTGAGGGTGAGCGTGCCCGAAGCGCCGGGCCGGGCAGAAGTGCATCGGGTGATCTACGAGGAGCTGTGCCAGGGCCAGGTACGGCCGGACGCCCGCCGCTACTTCCAGTCCGAGGTGGCAAAACTCGTTGCGGCCGGCGCCCAGGGGGTCATTCTCGGCTGTACCGAAATCGGCCTGTTGCTGGCGGCGGACGACCTGCCCTGCCCCGTCTTCGACACCACGGCCCTGCACGCAGCGGCCGCCGTAGACTTTGCCCTGGCTTGAGCGCCCGCCAGTGAGCCGCGCCTATCCGCTGCTGTTCGTGTTGCTGTGGAGCACCGGTTTCATCGGGGCCAAGCTGGGCCTGCCCCACGCGGATCCGCTGAGTTTTCTGTTCATCCGCTACCTGCTGGTGATTGCACTGATGCTGGCCGGCGCGCTCGCCTTTCGCGCGCCCTGGCCGGGGAGCCGTCGTCAGGCCTGGCACATCGCGGTCACCGGGCTGCTGGTCCATGCGGTGTACCTGGGCGGCGTCTTTATCGCCATTGCCCACGGCCTGCCGGCGGGCATCACCGCCCTGGTGGTGGGGCTGCAACCCCTGCTCACCGCCTGTGGCGCCGGCTGGCTGCTGGGCGAACGGGTTCGCCCCCGACAATGGGCGGGGCTGGTGCTGGGGTTTGCCGGCGTCGGCCTGGTGGTCAGCGGCAAGCTGGCGGGCCAGGTGGAAGGCGCGCAGCTCCAGGCCATGCTGGTACCCGCTTTCGCCGCGCTGGCGGGCATCACCGCCGGCACCCTGTACCAGAAGCGTTACTGCCCGAGCTTCGATCTGCGCACGGGCTCGGTGATCCAGTTCGTGCCCTGCGCCATCGCCACCGGGCTGCTGGTCTGGGCCACGGAAAGCTGGCGGGTGGAATGGGAGGGCGAGTTCGTTTTCGCCCTGGGTTGGCTGGTGCTGGTGCTCTCGGTGGGCGCCATCAGCCTGCTCAACCTGCTGATCCGCAGCGGCAGCGCGGTCAATGTGGCCAGCCTGTTTTACCTGACGCCGGTGGTCACCGCCGTGATCGCCTGGGGGATCTTTGGCGAAACCCTGAGCGGCATCGCGCTGGCCGGCATGGCCGTGGCGGTGGCCGGGGTGTGGATGGCGCGGCGATGAGCCACCCGGCCCAGGCCCCCGAGCGGGTACGGATACTCGGCATCGATCCGGGCCTGCGCATCACGGGTTACGGGGTCATCGACACCTCCGGCAGCCGCCTGGCGTATGTGACCAGTGGTTGCATCCGCACTGGCGAGGGCGACTTGCCGGGCCGGCTCAAGACCATCCTCGACGGCCTGTGGCAGATCATCGCCACCCATCAGCCGGATCAGGTGGCGGTGGAAAAAGTGTTCGTGAACGTCAATCCCCAATCCACCCTGCTGCTCGGCCAGGCGCGGGGCGCCGCCATCTGCGCCGCCGTGGCGCGGGATCTGCCGGTGGCGGAATACACCGCGCTGCAGGTCAAGCAGGCGGTGGTGGGCCACGGCAAGGCCGCCAAGGAGCAGGTGCAGCACATGGTGCGGCGCCTGCTCGCCTTGCCCGGCGACCCCAGCCCCGACGCGGCCGACGCCTTGGCCTGCGCCATCGCCCACGCCCACGGCGGCCAAGGCCTGGGCGCCTTGCCCACGGCCGGTCTGCGGGTACGCGGCGGCCGCCTCATCCGGTAGAAAGGACACCATGCTCAACGCGCCCTGGTTACGGGAAATCCGCGCCATCATCTTCGACATGGACGGCCTGCTGCTCGACAGCGAGCGCGTCGCCCTGGCCGTGGTGGCCGAATCCGCGGCCGAGATGGGCCTGCCCTGGCGGCCGGAGGTGGGGCTGGCCATGGTCGGGCTCAACTCCCGGGATTCGGATGCCATCGTCCGCCAGCACATGGGGGAAGACTTCCCCATCACCGCACTGCGGGCCGCCTTCGGCGCCCGCTACGAAGCCGCCATCGACGCCGGACGCATCCCCGCCAAACCGGGTGTGGGGGAATTGCTGGACGTGCTCGATGCCCGCGCCCTGCCCCGTGCCGTCGCCACCTCCACCCGCCGCAGCCGCGCCATCATGAAGCTGGAGCAGGTGGGTATCGCCCACCGCATGCATCATCTGGTGGGCGGGGACGAAGTCAGTCGCGGCAAGCCGAACCCGGAGATATTTCTCACCGCCGCGCAGCGCCTGCGGGTCGAGCCCCGGCACTGCCTGGTGCTGGAGGACTCCAACGCCGGCGCCCGGGGCGGGCTGGCGGCGGGCATGCGGGTGGTGGTGGTACCCGACCTGCTCGCCCCTGCCGACGACGTGCTGGCCGCTGGTGCCACCGTGGTTGAAAGCCTGCACCGGGTGGCCACCGCCCTGCACAACCTGGAGAACCACGCACCATGATCGGACGCCTGACCGGCATCCTGCTGGAAAAGAACCCGCCCCAGATCGTGCTGGACGTGCACGGAGTTGGCTACGAACTGGATGTGCCGATGAGCACCTTCTACAACCTGCCGGCTACGGGAGAACGGGTCAGCCTGCACACCCATCTGGCGGTGCGGGAGGATGGGCATTTCCTCTACGGCTTCGCCAGCGAGGCAGAGCGCGCCAGTTTCCGCCAGTTGCTCAAGATCAGCGGCATCGGCGCCCGTACCGCCCTGGCGGTGCTCTCTGGCCTGTCTGCCGCCGATCTGGCCCAGGCGGTGACCCTGCAGGAGACCGGGCGGCTGACCAAGATTCCCGGCATCGGCAAGAAAACCGCCGAGCGCCTGCTGCTGGAACTGAAGGACAAGTTGCCCAAGACACTGACCCTGTCCGCCAGCGCCGCGCCCGCCGACGACAGCGGCGCCGACATCTTCAACGCCCTGCTGGCCCTGGGTTACAACGAAAAGGAAGCCCAGGCCGCGCTCAAGCAACTGCCCGCGGGCATCGGCGTGTCGGACGGCATCCGCCAGGCCCTCAAGCTGCTGTCCAAGACCTGAAACCCGGAAAACGACGTCCATGCTCCCTGACAAGATCGTCCTGGCCAGCAACAACGCTGGCAAGCTGCGGGAACTCTCTGCCCTGCTCGCCCCCCTGGGCATCGAGGTGCTGCCGCAATCCGCCTTCGCCGTCAGCGAGGCGGAAGAACCCCACCCCAGCTTTGTGGAAAACGCCCTCGCCAAGGCCCGCCACGCCGCCCGCGCCACCGGGCTCCCGGCGCTGGCGGACGATTCCGGCCTGTGCGTGGACGCCCTGGGCGGCGCCCCCGGCGTGCGCTCCGCCCGCTTCGGGGGCGAACCGAAATCGGATGCCCGCAACAACGCCCACCTGCTTGAGGCATTGGCCGGCAATCCGGCCCGCGCGGCCCACTATGTTTGCGTGCTGGTGCTGGTCCGCCACGGAGATGACCCTCAGCCCCTGATCGCGGAAGGGGAATGGCATGGCCAGATCCTGGACGCCCCCCGGGGCGCAGGCGGCTTCGGCTACGACCCGCTTTTCCTGGTGCCCGACCAAGGCTGCACCGTAGCGGAACTGGAAGCCGGGGTGAAGAACCGCATCAGCCACCGGGGCGCGGCCATGCAGCAACTGCTGGCACGCCTGCAAGGGCAGCGGTGAGCGGCACGCCGGGAAGCGGCAGCGGCCGCCGGGTCATTCCCATCCTCAGTGCCACCCCGACCGCATCGGCCGCGACGGCGCACCTGCCGGCCCAACCGGCGCTGCGGGTGATGCCACCCCTGTCGCTCTACCTGCACGTTCCCTGGTGCGTGCGCAAATGCCCCTACTGCGACTTCAACTCCCACGAAGCCCGGGGCGTGCTGCCTGAGGCGGACTACCTGGCGGCGCTGGTGGCGGATCTGGAACACAGCCTGCCGCTCATCTGGGGCCGGCGCATCGTCAGCGTGTTCATCGGTGGCGGCACACCCAGCCTTATTTCGCCTGCCGGGTTGGATGAACTGCTCACCGCCATCCGCACCCGCACCCTGCTGCTGCCGGATGCCGAGATCACCCTCGAGGCCAACCCGGGCGCCGTGGAGGCGGACCGCTTTGCCGGCTACCGGGCCGCGGGGGTCAACCGCATCTCGCTGGGCATCCAGAGCTTCAACGACGGCCACCTGCGGGCGCTGGGGCGTATCCACACGGCGGACGAGGCCCGCCGCGCCATCGAGGCAGCCGCCCGGCACTTCGACAATTTCAACCTGGACCTGATGTACGCGCTGCCGGTCCAGTCGCTGGCCGAGGCACGGCACGATCTGGAAACCGCCATCGGCTTCGCGCCGCCGCACCTTTCCGCCTACCACCTGACCCTCGAGCCCAACACCCGCTTCCACCACGATCCGCCGCCGCTGCCAGACCCGGATGCAGCCGCCGACATGCAGGATATGGTTGAGGCCACCCTGGGCGCCGCCGGCTACGAGCACTACGAGACATCCGCTTTCGCCCGACCGGGCCGGCGCTGCCGGCACAACCTCAACTACTGGACCTTTGGCGACTATCTCGGGCTGGGGGCTGGCGCCCATGGCAAGATCAGCTTTGCCGACCGCATCGTGCGCCAGGCGCGGCTGCGCCACCCGGAGGCTTACCTGGCTGGCGTCGCCCGCCAGCAGGGCGTGCAGAGCGAGCACCCGGTCGCCGTGGCCGACCTGCCCTTCGAGTTCATGATGAACGCGCTGCGCCTGACCGAAGGCGTGCCGCTGGCTTTGTTTGCCGAGCGCACGGGGCTGCTGGCGGGCGTGCTGCGGAACACGCTGGCTGGCGCCCGGCGGGACGGCCTGCTGGCCGGGCGCGAGGACTGGCTGGCGCCGACGGAGCACGGGCGGCGCTTTCTCAACGACCTGCTGGAGCGCTTTCTCCCGGACACGCCCCCCGCGGCAGTTTGACCGCCATCAAGGCCCGCCGGCGCCGCCCCGCCGAGCATGGGCGCCCGGTTATTGCCCAGGATCAGCCCCATGCGCCTGCCCGATTACTTTGCCCAAGTCCCGCGTCTGCGTGTGCGCGACCCCTTGGCAGCTTTTCTTGGCGCCGCGGAAGATGGCGTACTGGAGTACGGCTTCGACGACGTGGTGAAACTCGCGGGCCACGCCTGCCCCACGGTGGCGGGGGCCTATCTGATGTGCCACCGGGCACTTACCGCGCTCCATGGCGGGGCGCTGCCGGAACGGGGCAGCATTCGGGTGGAACTGCGCGAGCCGCTGCTGGCCGGCACCACCGGCGTCGTCGCCAGCGTGGCGACCCTGCTCACCGGGGCCACCCACCAAAGCGGCTTCAAAGGTCTTGCCGGGCGCTTCGACCGGCGCAACCTGATGGACTTCGAGGCCCCGATCGCCGGGCTCATGCGCTTTACCCGGCTGGATACCGGCGCCCGCTGTCAGGCGGATTTCCAGCCGCAGTCCGTGGCGCCCGGCCCGGGCCTGCCGGAACTGATGCGCGCGGCCCTTGCCGCGCCGGAGGGCGCCCCGGAGCATGCCCGGTTCCGCACCGTCTGGCAGGAGCGGGTGCGGCGCATCCTGGTGGAACACTGGGACGATCCTGCCCTGGTGCCCCTGGCACTGGAATCGCCGGACGCGGTTTGATCGGGGCGCCTGTCACGGGCAGGCCGCCGGCACCCCCATAGCCCTTCGCGAGCGCCCCGGCTTTCAGCCGCCCCCCTCCAGCTTCTTGAGCTTGCGCCACAGAGTGACCCGGTCGATACCCAGGTACTGGGCCGCCAGTTGCTGATTGCCCTCGGTCTGGGTGAGCACCCAGCGAATGTAGTCGCCCTCCATCTCCGCCAGGGTACGGATACTCCCCCCGCCTGCGTCGAACCCGGGTGCCGCGGCGCCCGCCCGCAACTCGGGCGGCAGATGTTCGGGCAGGATGCGCGGCCCCGCGGCGACGGCCACCCCCCGCTCGATGATGTTCTCCAGTTCGCGCACGTTGCCCGGGTAGTCGTGATTCATGAGCAGATCCAGCGCGGCAGCGTCCAGCCCCTCGATGTCGCGCTTCATCAGTGCCGCAAAGCGTTCCAGGAAGTAGCGCGAGAGCAGGGGGATGTCCCCGCGCCGTTCGGCCAGGGTAGGCAGGGTGAAACTCACCACATTGAGGCGGAAGTAGAGGTCCTGGCGGAAGACGCCCTCCTTCACCGCCTGGGCAGGTTCCCGGTTGGTCGCCGCCACGATGCGCACATCCACCTTGAGCGGGGCGGTCGCCCCCAGCGGCAGCACTTCCCGCTCCTGCAGCACACGCAACAGCTTGACCTGCATGGCCAGCGACATCTCGGTCACTTCATCGAGGAACAGGGTACCGCCATTGGCGGCCTCGATCAGGCCGGTCTTGCGATTCAGGGCGCCGGTGAAGGCGCCTTTTTCGTGACCAAACAGTTCGTTGGCCAGCAGTTCGTCATTGAAGGCACCGCAGTTGATGGCCACGAAGGGTTTGCCGGCGCGGTTGCTGGCGCCGTGCACATACTTGGCCAGCACCTCCTTGCCAGTCCCGGTCTGGCCGACGATGAGCACGTTGCAGTCGGTGGGCGCAACACGACGGGCCAGATCCAGCAGTTCCAGCATCTGCCGGTCCTGGGTGATGACCTCGCCCTTGCCCTCGAACCAGTCGATGCGCCGGCGCAGCGCCTGGTTCTCTTCCTTGAGCCGCACCTTCTGCAGCGCCTCGCTCACGACCTTGCGCACTTCGTCCAGCCGATAGGGCTTGGCGATGTAGTAGAAGGCCCCCAGGCGCATGGCTTCCACAGCCGATTCCGCCGAGGCGAAACCGGTGATGACGATGACTTCGGTCTCGGGGTAACGGCTGCGGCAGGTGGCGAGCACCTGCAGCCCGTCCACCCCTTCCATGCGCAGATCGGTCAGCACCAGGTCAAAACGTTCGAGTTCGAGCCGGGCCAGCGCCTCCACTCCGCGGGAGACCGCCGTCACCTGGTGACCAGCCCGGCTCAGCACATGGGCAAGGTTGTCCAGGGCGATCTTTTCGTCATCCACCAGCAGCAGACGACCGGGTGCCGCGACGTGATTCATGAGGGGGAGTCCTCCTTGCCCGGCAGGGGCAGGCACAGGGTGAAGCGGGCGCCACCGTCCGGGGCGTTGTCCACGGCGATGCGACCGCCGTGTTCGGAGACGATACGGTGGGCGACAAACAGCCCCAGACCCGTGCCCCGGCCCACGTCCTTGGTGGTGAAGAAGGGGTCGAAGACCCTGGGCAGGAGGGCCGCGTCGATGCCCGGGCCGCTATCCTGCACCACCAGATCCAGGTGGGGACCGGGCAGATGCGAGCCCGCGCCCCCGGCATCGTCGCCGCCTTCGCTCCGGCGGGCGCGGATCAGCAGCCGACCGGTGTCACCGCAGGCCTCGGCGGCATTCTTGACCAGATTGAAGAGCACTTGCTGCATGCGGGAGCGATCGGCGGCGACGGCCAGCCCGGGGGGCACATCCACCTCCACCACCATCTGCTCCAGCACCGGGCCAACCAGAAGCTGCAGGGTGTCATCCACCAGCGGGCGCAACGCCACCTGCTCCAGGCGGAAGGCCCGCTGCTGGGCAAAGTCCAGCAGGCTGCGCACGATACGGCGGGCGCGCTCGGTTTCCCCATCCACCTGTCCGAGCATGGTCTGCAGGGTGGCCGCATCCACCTGGGGCAGTTCCTCCAGCAGAATCTGGGTGGTGGTGGAAATATTGGACAGCGGATTGTTGAGCTCGTGGGCCACGCCGGAGAGCATGGTGCCCAGGGACGCCAGCTTCTCGGTGCGCACCATCTCCTTCTGCCGGGTTTCAAGCTGGGACAGCACGTGGTTGAAGGCACGGGTCAGGGAAGCGATCTCCTGGTCCCGGGTTGGAAGCGAAAGACTCTTGAGGCGGCCGCTCCCCACCGACTGCATGGCCACCTCCATATCCCGCAAGGGGCGAACCACCCGAAACGAGATCCATTGCCCGGCCACGATCACGAGCAGGGTCAGAATAACGATGGACGCCACAAGGTTCCAGCGGTGCTCGCCCAACTCCCGGTCGAGCTTGCGCTCGGCAGCGCTGGCAAAGCCTTCGGCAGCCTCGACGAAGGATGAGCGCAGTTCCTTCACACCCTCTTCAAGTTCCCGCGCCACTGCCGGCCGCGCGCGCAGGGTGTTCCAGTACTCCACGAGCAAGGGGCCGTAGAGTTCCAGTTCCGTCCGCATGGCGTCGATCTGCACGTCCGAGCCCAGTTCGGCAAAGCGCTCCCGTTCGCTGTCGATCTGGGCCAGGGCGGTCTGGAGGTGGCGTTGGGCATCCTTGAAATCGGCCTGCTTGCGGTAGAGCAAGAGGTTCTTTTCGGCCGACCGGAGGGCCCGGACCTCGTCAAAGAACTCGGTCATCAAGCGCCGGGTCTCGGCGGTGTGCTCGATGCTTTGCAACTCCGCGAAGGAGAACAACGCCACGCCAATAAAAGCGGTCCCAACCAGGTAGTGGGTCAGCGTGATCTTGGTGCGCAGGGATGCTGCAAAGCTGAAACGCTGCAGCCCAGCCCGCGTTGCACTCTGCAACAACCCCCACGCCTGCGCATACCAGCTTGATTTAACGGGAATTTCTTCCAAGTCGAGGGATCCTGACGGGGGAATGTAGGTTCCCATTGTGGGGGAGCCATTGCAGATTGCAATGCAGCAAAAAACACCGGATGGGCGAGAGACCGCAACGCATTGATTACAAAGCATTTTTTGAGCAGCGCGAACTGGCACGCCTCGTGCTTTAATCACACCAGCTTACGATGTTTCCTGACATCGTTGCGGTTTGAGGAGAGTGGAGCAGAAGGATCTCTTCCGGTTACCTGACCAGCAGAGCGGACGATCTGCTTCTTTTTGAGCCCCTTCCCAGAAGGGGCTTTTTTATTGCTTGTTTCCCGACAACGGCTTCGCGCCGGATACGGACGCACGCGGCCCCGTGGAATCGGAGCTGTGGGGTTGCCACCCGTCATGTGTCACAGTATCCGTGGATCGGGCGGTGGGAATACTGCGGAGCAGGCTTGGTGGAATGTTTTATCGACCTATCTTCCCGCAGTTCGATGACGAGGCGCCGCCCCCTGCTCCCAGCCCCCGGCGCCCCAAGCAACAATGTGCACTTTTTCACATTTTCTCTGGAAAAGCATGTGGAAAGTCTTGGGGAAAAGCCCCCAACACACTGATTTGCCGCTACTTTCTTCCATCGCTCAGAATTTGGGCAATGCCGCCCCGCGGAGCGGCCAACCCGTCGGAGCAAATGGTTACCAAATATTGCTGCGGCCCCATCAGGGGAATGCTCGGTGCCATACTGCTCATGTGGCAGGCATTTGAGTACGGGACGAGAAAGTGAACAACGGGCCTGCCTTGAAGGAGTGGGTCATGAAACGACAAAGGAGCATTGGGGCTGCCATCGTGTTCGTTCTGCTGGCAGCCGTCTCGAACGCCACCTGGGCGGATCCCGGCCATCATCATCGTGGCGGTGCCCGGGTAGGGATTGGCTTCAGCGTCGGCCCGGTCTGGGCATGGGATCCTTGGTGGCCCTATCCGTTTGGCTACCCCCGCTATATGTTCCCCCCGACAGTGGTGGTGGCCCCCGCACCGGAACCCCCTGTGTACATTGAGAAAGCCCAGGAAGAAGCGGCCGGGAACTACTGGTATTACTGCGCCAAGGCGGGTGGTTACTACCCCACCGTCAAGACCTGCCCGGAGGGGTGGATCAAGGTGCCACCGCAGTGAGTCGTTTTGGGAGCCCCCACATGAACAAGAGTGTTCGTTACGCAGCCCCTGCCGTGGCTCTTGCCCTGGCGGCGTGTGTGTCCGTGCCCACAGGCCCGACGGTGATGGTTCTGCCCGGGTCCGGCAAGAACTTCGAGCAGTTCCAGGCGGATAACGCTGCGTGCCGGCAGTTCGCCATGGCCCAGATCGGCGGCACCGCTGGTCAGGCAGCGCAGCAGAGTCAAGTCAATACTGCCGTGGTGGGCACGGCGGTGGGCGCTGTGGCGGGCGCCGCCATCGGGGGCCAAAGGGGGGCCGCCGTAGGCGCCGGAACAGGGTTGGTGGCGGGAACCGCCGCAGGAGCGGGAACCGCCGAGGCCTCCGCCTATGGTTCCCAGCGGCAGTATGACCACGCCTATATCCAGTGCATGTACGCCAAGGGACACAAAGTCCCCGTCACGTCCCGGGGGATGACCGAAGCACCGCGGGGAACCGGCGCCAGCCGTAACAGCAACATTCCCCCACCGCCCGCGGGGACGCCACCTGCCCCACCGCCCGACGCCCGCTAGGACTGGATAGAGGCGCGCTCCCACGCCGCTTTCCCGAAGTCGCCATGCAGGCGACAATGTCGTATCAGTGGCATGAGTGGGAGAACGGTGGATGCGCAGGGTCTGGATCGGGGGCTCAATCCTGCTGCTGGCAATCAGCACGGCGGGGGGGTTGAGCCATTGGTTTGGCGGGCAAAGCGGCGAGCGCGACCAGACGGGTTCGGGTGGCTGGCTGTGGTTTGCCCGGGGCAGTACGGCAGGTCCGGCACCCATGCTTCCAGGAGGGACCGGTGCCGTCATCGCAGGGCAGGCTTACGTTCAAACCGGCGGGCAACTCACGGGCGGGCTGGCCGGCGTGGACATCACCATCCCCGAGTTGCAATTGCAGACCACCACCGACAGCCAAGGCCACTACGAGATCGCGATTTCGCCAACAGCCTTGCAGAGCCATCCGGGCACCGTCATCACCATCGTCGCCCGCAAGCCTGGATACACACGCTACGACGGCGAAATCCGGGTGGCCTCCGGCCACATCGACCACAAGTTTTCCATGAGGGAGGTCCAGCACCTTCCCAACCCGGTTGGCAAGCACAAGTGGCTGAACCGCGAATGAACGCCGACGGAAGGACGCTCGCGATCTGATTTAACAACTTCCGCCGCTTTTCAAGTGGCCACAAGACGCATAATCTTGCATTGTCGCCAATGCGTACCATGCAAACATGCTCAGCAATAAGATAATAAACAGCGGCTTCGCGGGGATTTTCAAACTGGCTCGCAATACGCTTGCCACTGTGCTCGCAGCGATCATCCTGCTCGGGTTGCCGACCGCCCACGCCGAACCGCTCAAGCTCCATCCTGATAACAACCGCTATTTCCTCTTCCAGGGCAAGCCGACCGTGCTGGTGACCTCGGCAGAGCACTACGGCTCGGTCATCAACCTGGACTTCGACTACATGCCCTATCTGGACATGCTCCAGACGCTGGGCTTCAACCTGACCAAGATCCAGATCGGCACCTATGTGCAGAACTGGAATTCGGATTGGGACAACATGACCCCGGCCCCGGGACGCTTGCTGGCCCCATGGGCCAGAAGCTCGACGCCGGGCCACGCCCAGGGTGGTAACAAGTTCGATTTGAGCCAGTGGGATCCCGCCTACTTCGCCCGGTTGAAGGATTTCGTCTCTCAGGCGGAGCGCCGTGGCATCGTCGTCCAGGTCGGGCTGTTTTCCATCTACTACGACGACTGGCATGTCAGTCCGCTCAACGCCGCCAACAACATCAACAACGTGGGCAACGTGGCTTCGTTGGATACGCACAATCTGTCCAACGCCGCCCTCACCGCTGCGCAAGAAGCGGTGACCGCGAAGATCGTGGCGGAGTTGAACGGCTTCGACAATGTGTACTACGAAATCATCAACGAGCCCTACCTTGGGGGCGGCACCGCGGCCTGGCAGGCGCGGATCATCAACCGCATCAAGACCACGGAAGCCGCACTGGGCAAGACACACCTGATCGCGCAGAACATCGCCAACGGCTCGGCCACCATCTCCAACCCCCCCGCCGACGTCTCGGTGTTCAACTTCCACTACACGTCCACCGAGTCGGTCAAGTGGAACTACGGTCTGAACAAGCCCATCGCCTTTGACGAAACCGGCTTCGGCGGCGCCAGCCCCAACCCCTACCGCAAGGAAGCATGGATGTTCGTGCTGGCCGGCGGCGCGGTGTACAACATGCTCGACTGGTCGCTGACCGCGCGCCTGGAAACCGGAGATGATCCAGCCTGGCAGAACTCGGTATACGGGGGCGGCGGCGCAGCAGTCCGGACACAACTCAGCGTCCTCGCGCGATTCATCAACAGTTTTGACATGACGCGCATGGCGCCCGGAACGGGCTTCATCAAGGGTGGTGTGCCGGTGGAGGCCCACGCCCTTTCCGAACCAGGAAAGCAGTACGCCGTCTGGCTCAATGGGGGTAGCTACGCCGAGTTGCAGGTTGATCTTCCGGCTGGCAGCTATCGGGCAGAATGGATCAACACGCAGACCGGTCGCGTGGACAAGACCGAGGACATTGCCCACGGTGGGGGCATCCGGACGCTCGCATCGCCTGCGTTCTCGGACGACATTGCATTGCGCATCCGCACCACCGTAGCCGGCAACATCCTGCCATCCGTTTCCATCGCCGGCCCCGCCAACGGGTACTCCACGACCGGCGGCTCGTCCATCACGTTCACGTCGATCGCATCCGACCCGGACGGAAGTGTCACCCATGTCGCCTATTACGCCGGCAATACCAAGATCGGCGAAGCCACGGCCAGCCCCTGGACGTTCACCTGGTCGCCCCCCTCTGGCGTGTGGACCATCACCGCAGTGGCGACCGACAATGCCGGAGGCACCGCCAGTTCCAGTGCGATCACGGTGACCGTGGGCAGCTCGGGCACGGCGTTCTACCGGGGGATCAACCTCAACGGTCCGGCTTTGCTCATTGATGGGAATGCCTGGGATGGCGCCACCTCCGCAAACTACCAATACACCGGCCAGGTGGTCGAGAACCAGGCCCAGGTGCTCAGCCCTGTCACCGACAGCGCCAAGGCCCAGATGCTGCGCGCGGCGATCTGGAGTTCCGAAGGCACAAACGTCACCCTCACCAACCTGCCCGCGGGGAGCTATCAGGTCTACCTTTATGTGTGGGAGAACGACGCTCCGATCACTTTCGACGTGCTGGTCAATGGCACCACGGTTCAGCGGTCGATCAATTCGGGGGGGGCCGGGCAATGGCAGCGTCTGGGCCCCTGGACGGTACAGGCGACCTCCGGAACCATCGCTGTGCGGTCGAACACACCCGGCGTGGCGTTTTCCGGCATCGAGTTGTGGCGGGTCGGTTCCGACACCGCGCCGGTGGCACCCTCCGGGCTCGGCGCCAGCGCGGATTCCAGCAGCCAGATCAGCCTCAACTGGTCTGACAGCTCCGCCAACGAAACCGGCTTCAAGGTTGAGCGACGAACTGGCGCCGACGGCGGCTGGACCCAGGTGGCACTCCTTGCGGCCAATACGACCTTCTATCGGGACACGGGTCTGGCCGCCAGCACCACCTACTCCTACCGGATACGTGCCACAGGCGCCGGCGGTGATTCTGCCTACTCCAACGAAGTGACGATTTCGACGGCAGGGGGCACGACTGTGACGCCCACGGGCGGCCCGAGCTGGATGGGGAGTCGGCTGGGCTCCCTGATTTGTGCCGCCATGCCCAGCATCTGCCAGTAACGCCCCCTGCGGTGGCAGGCGAGGATAATTGAGGCGATGTTTCGGGTGCGGAACATCGCCTGATTGCTTTGACCCCGAGAGACCCCGATGGCCGCCAACTGCCTGCCTGTTCCCCTGCCCAAGGCCTACCGCCTCCTGAACCACGGCCCGACGGTGTTGGTCTCCAGCGCCAGCGGCGGCCGGCGCAACGTGATGGCTGCGGCCTGGTCCATGCCCCTGGACTTCGATCCGCCCAAGGTGGCCGTGGTCATCGACAAAAACACCTTCACCCGAACGCTGGTGGAAGCGTCCGGTGAATTCGTCCTGAACGTACCGCCCCGTGCCCTCGCGGCCCAGACCCTGGCCGCCGGTACCCGTAGTGGGCGCGACACCGACAAGTTCGCCGTGCTTGGGCTCGAAGCCCAGCCCGCCTCCCTCGTCGGCGCGCCCCTGGTGGGCGGCTGCGTCGCCTGGCTTGAGTGCCGGGTGCTGCCCGAAACCGCCATGGCTGATCGCCACGACCTTTTCATCGGTCAGGTGGTGGCCGCCTGGGCGGATCCACGCGTGTTCCGCGACGGCCACTGGCAGTTTGACGATTCCTCCCTGTGCACCGTGCACTACCAGGCGGGCGGCGCTTTCCTTGCCATCGGAGCGTCCTTCGAGGTCAGCACGGAGGCGAGCTGAGATGGCGATAGTCCGCCCCGATGGGTGGCGCGATCTGGCGGTGACCGGCGCCGCCGCCCGGGAGATTGAGACCCTGGAGTTCCTGGCCGGTGCGCTGCCCGACTGCTACACGATCTACCACGCCGTGCACTGGACCAGCCTCCACAAGGGATTTTCCGTCTACGGAGAGATCGACTTCGTGGTGGTCAATGCCGCCGGGGAGCTGCTCCTGATCGAGCAGAAGAGCGGCTTTCTTGAGGAGTCCGCCGAAGGGCTGATCAAGCACTACGGGGGCCGCAGCAAGCGCGTGGCGGTTCAGCTCGCCCGCAACGTGCAATCACTGCAAACCAAGCTCACCGCACGCCTTGGGGGGGCGTGTCCCCGCCTGGAATACCTGCTCTACTGCCCGGACTACCGGGTGCGCGCGCCCCTCACCGCCGGGCTGGAGCCGGCCCGCATCGTCGATGCCGGCCGGCGGGAAGCGCTGGCGTCGGTCATCACCACCGCCCTGCCCGCCGGCGAGCCGGCACCCGCCGCCCAGGACGTGCACCGGTTTCTGCGGGACACCATCCAGCTCGAGACCGATGTGAGCGCCCTGATGGGGCGGGCCCGGGATCTGGTGACCCGGATCTCCGGCGGGCTCGCCCACTGGGCCCGCCGTCTGCACTTCGAGCCCTACCGCTTACGTGTGGTGGGCACCGCCGGTTCCGGCAAGACGCAACTGGCCCTGGCGGAGTACGAGGCCGCGCTGGGCGCCGGCCGTCGGCCCCTTTACGTTTGCTACAACCGCCCCCTGGCAGACCACATGGAGCGCGTGGCGCCGCCGGGCGGCCAGGCTTGTACCTTCCACCACCTGTGCGACCGGCTGATCCGCAGCCAGGGCCTCACCCCGGACTATTCCCTGCCGGACGCGTTCTCCCGGGTGGTGGACATCGCCAGCCGGGTACAGCCCCCGGAGGCACTGCGCTTCGACACGGTGATCGTGGATGAGGGCCAGGATTTTTCCGAAAGCTGGCGGGATGCGGTGTTCCGGCTGGCCCGCCCCGGCGCGCGACTGCTGTGGCTGGAAGACCCCTGGCAGAACCTCTACGGCAGGCCACCCGTCGCGCTCCCCGGCTGGGTGGAGTTTCGCGCCGCCGCCAACTTCCGCAGCCCTCGCAGCGTTGTACGCCTCCTGCAACACCTGCTCCCACCGGGCCTGGACATGGAGGCAGCATCCCCGTTCGAAGGCGACGAGGTGGACTTCATCACCTACGGGGACACGGATGGCCTGCGCCAGGGAGTCAAGGACGCCATCCGGCGCTGCTACGCCTCGGGCTACCGGAAGGAGGATATCGCGCTGCTGAGCTACCGGGGGCGGGAGCAATCAAGCTTGCTCAGCCTGGATCAACTCGGCCCCCATCGGCTGCGGCGTTTCACCGGCCGCTACGACCTGCTGGGGCACCCGGAGTTCTCCGAGGGGGACGTGCTGACCGAATCGATCTACCGCTTCAAGGGGCAAGCAGCACCCGCCGTGGTGTTGGCGGAGGTGGATTTCGAGACGCTGGATGAAGCGGCCATGCGCAAACTGTTTGTGGGCGCCACCCGGGCGATGATGAAGCTGGTGCTGGTGCTCTCCGAGCGGGCGGCGGCGCAACTGGCCGCCCGCATTCCCTGAGCCCTCATCCCCGGGCGGGGCTGTCCGGATAGACCGGAATAAAGCTGTCGATGATGTGCAGATGGTCCTCGAACATCCTGTCGCTCATTCCCGCCAGGTCCGCCACGGGCACCCAGCGGGCCTCGGCCGCGTCGTCGCCCCCCTGCACCACGGGCAACTCGGCTTGATTCATGCGGAAATGGAAGGCGTGGGTCACGGTGCGGCCACGCACGCTGCGATCGGGATAGTCGAACACGGCACTGCCAAGCAGTTCGGGCGCCACCGCCGCCGCATCCAGCCGCAGTGACGTCTCTTCCGCCAGTTCCCGCTTGGCCGCGGCCAAAAGGCGTTCGTTCTGGTCCAGGAACCCGCCGGGCAGCGCCCACTGGCCCCGGCCAGGAAAGCCCCCCCGGCGAATCAGCAGCACATGGCCGGCGCATTCCAACACCGCATCCACGGTCACAAAAACCACCGGGTACGGCGCAACTGCCCACGCAGCCTTGCCCTGCATCACCTCCCGGTACTCGGCGGCCAGGTCGTGGAATGGGGGCGTTTGGCGAAACGCCTCGAGAAAGCGCTCCACCGCCGAGGGCAGCAGCGTTTTCAGCCCCACCCCGGACTGCCCCTGATCCGGGTCCGTGAAGAACAGCGCCCGAACCCGGGTGGCAGATACCCCTTGGGCGTGCACGGACTCCAGCACCAGCGGCCACTCGGGAAACGCCCGCAAGTAGTAGGTGGAATGATCCTTGGCGTGGCCCACCAATGCCACGCTCGCACCCTCCGGCACCACCGCGCCCACCGCAGTTCTCACTGCCGCGGCCCAGCGCCGGTCGTCGTAGCGGTCGCGGATCGGGCAAACGGTCAGCCGTGCCGAGGCGCCGGGCAAGGCTTCGTCGAGGGCAGCGCGGATCATGGCCTCCCGTTCCCCATCGGAAAACGGATGCTTGATGTTGCGCGACCGTTGCGCCGAGCCCAGGGCCACGATCAGATGCCGGCCCAGCTCCAGGGCCCGCAGCATCATGGCGAGATGCCCGTTGTGCACAGGCTGGCAACGGCCGATGAAAACCGTGTAGTCGTAACTCGCGCTCACCCTCGTTCCTCAACCATAGCTGGCGGCAATGGGCATCTGCCGGCCGGTACCGAAGGCGCGTCCGCGCACACGGATGATGGGCGCAGCCTGGCGCCGTTTGAATTCCGCCCGGGCCACCAGCGTGTGAATGCGCCGTACCAGCGCGGCGTCGCCCCGCGCTTCGAGACCGGCCACAAACGCCGAGGCGGCCGCATACTCCGCCGGGCGCAAGCGCTTTCCCTCGATATGCAGCTTGAGGATCTCGTCGAGCACCTCATAGGGCGGCAGGGAGTCCGTATCCTTTTGGCCGGGCGCGAGTTCTGCGGAAGGCGGCTTTTCCAGGATTGCCAGGGGAATGCGGTCGGTGCCATGCAACGCGTTGTAGTGGCGGCACACCGCGTACACCTCGGTCTTGTAGAGATCGCCGATGAGGTTCAGGCCTCCGTTCATGTCTCCGTACAACGTGGCGTAGCCCACAGACATCTCGCTCTTGTTGCCGGTGGAGATGACGAGGTGACCAAACTGGTTGGAATAGGCCATCAGGACCGTGCCACGTATGCGCGCCTGCAGGTTCTCCGCCGCCAGCCCGGTGGGCTCGCGGCCGAAGGCCTCGGCAAAGCCGAGCTTGTAGGTGGCGAAGAGGTCGCTGATGGGGTGGCGGAACAACTCCACCCCCAGATTCCGGCACAGCTCCACCGAATCATCCACACTGCCCGCACTGGAGTAAGGGGAAGGAAGGGTGATCGCCTTCACCTGGTCCGGCCCGAGGGCATCGGCCGCCAGCGCAAGGGTCAGGGCTGAATCAATGCCGCCCGACGACCCCACCACCACACCGCGAAAGCCCACCTTGCGCACATAGTCCTGCAGACCCAGCACCACTTGCCGGTAGTAGAAGTCCGCATCATCGAGGTAGGCCTCAAAGCGCCCGGTCCGCGGCTCGCCGCTCACCCGCCAGCCGCCGTCAAACACTACGGTTTCGACGCGCTCCTCGAAACTGGGCAGGGCATGGACCACGGCCCCGTCCGCCGCCACGAGGAAGGACGCGCCATCGAACACGAGCTGGTCGTTGCCGCCCACCTGGTTGACGAAAACCAGGGGCACGCCATAGCGCCGGCAGGCCGCACCAAAGATCCCGTGCCGCTGGCGCTGCTTGCCCACATCCGAGGGGCTGGCGTTGATGCTGACCACCAGTTCGGCCCCTGCCTCCACAACGCGGCGGAAAGGGTTGATGGGGTAATGCAGTTCCTCGTCGTTCCAGCCGTCCTCGCAGATCAGGAAGCCCACCTTGCGGCCGCACAGTTCCAGCAACGCCGGGGCGTCGTGCCCGGGCTCGAAGTGGCGACGTTCATCGAAGATGTCGTAGGTGGGAAGCAGTTGCTTGTGATAGGTGAGCAGGACCTCGCCGCCCCGCACCACCAGCAATCCATTCTGAAGGGGCTTGCCGACACCTTGGTTGCGGGTCACGGCGCCCAACACCAGCGTCGCCGGCATGCCGCGGGAGGCCTCGAGGACAGCGGCCAGTGCCTCGTCCTGACGGGGCAGGAAATAGGGCTCCTCCACCATGTCCTGGGGGTGGTACCCGGACAGGCACATCTCGGAGAACACCACCAGATCCGCACTTTCGAGCCCGGCGAGCGCGGCTCGAATACGGGCCACATTTCCCTGAAAATCGCACAGCTTGTAGTTGAGCTGGCACAGCGCGATTCGAAGATCGGTCTTTTGCATCTTTTCCTCAAAGTGCCTGGGTCGGCACATGAAACACCTGGCGCAGATAGGCCAGAAAGGTGGGATCGTCGCACACCGTCTTGCCCGGTGTATCCGAGAGTTTAGCGACCGGATAGCCATTGCACTCGGTCAGCTTCATCACGATGTTGAGGGGTTCGAGTCCCAGGTCGTGGGTCAGATGGGTACCGATTCCAAAACCCACTTTTGCCCGGTCGGCGAAGCGACGGTACAAGGCGTAGCTGCGGGGCAGGTCCAGCGCATCGGAGAAGGTCAGCATCTTGGTGTGGGCGTCGATACGCAGCCCGTCGTAGTGCACCAGAGCCTTTTCTCCCCACGCCACCGGGTCCCCCGAATCGTGGCGCAAACCGTCAAAGAGCTTGGCGAAGTAGAGGTCGAAGTCGGCCAGGAAAGCGTCCATGCCCACCACGTCCGTCAACGCGATTCCGAGGTCGCCCCGATACTCCTTGACCCAGTTCTCCAGCGCCATCTTCTGGAAATCCCTCAGGCGATAGCCAAAGGCCTGATGGGCCTGCAGGTACTCGTGCGCCATGGTGCCAATGGGGGTGAGGCCGTAACGGCGGGCCATGTCTACGTTGCTCGTTCCCCGCAGCAGCGCGGGCACCTCCGCGGCCAGGGTAGTCAGCACCTCCTCGTGCCAGGCGCGGCTCGCCCGGCGCCGGGTGCCAAACTCGAACATCAGGTAAGGATGGCGGCAGGCCGGTTCGGCGGCAAAGGCACGCAGGGAACCCACCTTGGCTGCCAGCCGCCGGCGCCCTTCGGCCAAAGCCGACGCCTGATCGAAGACGCCGAAGTACACCTCCGAGACGATGGCGAGCACGAAGATCTCGAACAACATCACGTGCATCAGCGGCCCGCGGGCGACGATCTCCAACGCACCGGGCTGGGCCGGCGATTCCCCGACCGAGATGAAACGCCTGCGGAACTGGAACAGCTCCAGATAGTCGATGAAATCGCTTTTGAAGAAGCGGAAACTTCGCAGGTAGTCCAGTTCCTCTCCGGTGTAGCGCAAGGCGCACAGATGGTCGATCTGGGCCTCGATTTCGCTGCGCAGACTCGCCAGGGGAATCCGGGGACGGTTCCGGCAGATGAATCGGTATTCCCCACTGGCCGCCGGGGCCTGGTGGAGGAAGACCTGCAACATGGTGAGCTTGTAGAGGTCCGTGTCCAGCAGCGATGCAATGATCGGCGGCGATTTCACCGCCCTGCCCCCAGGCGCCACTCGGTGGAGGCGAGCAGGTGCATCCCGCGTCCCCGGCACTCTTCCACGAAGGCCTCTGCGAGGGATTCAAAGCCCGGGACGGCGCTGCTGCAATCCGTCAGCAGCGTGATGCGGCGGCAGGCCTCCGGGCCCAGTTGCGCCGCCAGATCGCGAACGCTGGCCGCCACGCAATGGGACAGCGCCTCGCCTGCAATCACGATTTCCGACGCGGCTGCGAGGCGGGCGACCAAGCCAGCGTTGATCTCGGTGGCCACATCGGCCGGGTCCGGCACTTCCGCGGCAAATGCCGAGTAATGCTCCGTTCCCGGATTGGTGCCCTTGATCACGTAGTTCACCTGTCGGCGCCCGGCCCGGGCCCAGGCATCCAGCGCTGTCTTCACCGGTGCATACACGTTGTGCCCCCAACCCCCGAGCAAACAGTGCTCGGGCCACACCACAAGCACCTGCCGCCCGCCCGCCTCCAGCGCCTCGACATAACGCTGGCTGTGGGCCCGGGCCTCCGGGTCTCGCGCCCGCCAGACCCCCTGGGCAACGTCGGCGGCGCGGATGAGGGTGAATGGCGCCGGTGTTGCGCCCCGATCGTCCTCCCACCATCCGGGGTGAGCGATATCCACCGGGTGGTGGGAATCCAGTGTCACGTGAATCGCAGCGAAGTCACGGCCGGCACGCTCCATGAGGGCTGCCAGACGCGTCATGTCTGCCACGGCTCCGGCTACCGGCAGTGCCGCGCCGGGGATGTCGCAAAAGTCATTCTGGGGGTCGATCAGCAGCAGGTGGGTTTCGTTCTGGATCGGCATTTCGCTCTCCCTTTGGGGGCGATGCGCACCCCGTACTTAGTGGTGCTTTGATACTAATAGCCGGAAAGGCAAAGTGCAACTCCGCCGAGGACCCTGTTTTGTTTGCATATACGGCTTCTGGAACCGATCCGTGGCGGCAATGGGTTAGTCCAGATTTGCTACCATAGGCTCCAGAACAATGTCTGAAGGAGACACGCATGGAACAGGGGATCATCATCAGTGTCGATGTCGTGCTGTTCACCCTGAGCGAAGATCAGCTTCAGGTGGTGGTGGTGCGACGAGACCGGGATCCCTACCGCCAACAACTGGCGCTGCCCGGCGGCTATATCCATGCGGAAGAGGACGGGGATAGTCTGGCCGCCGCTGGCCGGGTGTTGAAGGAGAAGACCGGCCTGGTTTCACCCTACCTGGAACAGTTGTACACCTTTTCCGGAGGCGCCCGCGATCCGAGGGGCTGGTCGGTCAGCATCGCCTACTTCGCACTCGTCAGTCGCGAGACCCTCTCCGCCCAGGGGAATGCAAACTTCCAGTTGCTCCCGGTGGATGCCCTGCCCCATTTGCCATTCGACCATAACCGCATTGTCGAGTTTGCCAGCCAACGCTTGCGCAGCAAGTCCACCTATTCCGCACTGCCCTGCTACCTGCTGCCTCAGGATTTCACCCTGACCGAACTGCAACAGACCTACGAGAAGATCCTCGGCCATCGACTGGACAAGAGCACCTTCCGGCGCAAACTCGCCGAGCAGGATTTTCTCGAGCCCGTGGCCGGAGCGGCCCGCACCGGCACGCATCGGCCAGCTCAGCTTTATCGCGCTCGCCCCGGGAGCGGGCTGACCTTGTTCGACAGAACCATCTGAGGGGCTCTGCTTGTGCCGGCCGAGCACAGCGCCTAACCCGACTGAAGGGAATGCACGCCCCGGGAGCCGGGGCACACAGCCGTACTTAGCGCTCGTCCAGCGCCAACCTTACCCCGAAGCCGACCAGGGCCATTCCCGCCAGGCGGGTGGCGAGCCGTCGCGCGTGGGGCACACGGCCAAGCCGGCGGGCCACCGCATTCCCGATCAGCACCAAGCCCGTTTGGTACACGAGGCTGATCAACGTTACATGGATCATCATCACCGCCAAGGTGCCACTGTCCGCACTCCGCCCCGCGAACACGGGGAAGAAGGCCATGAAAAACATGATGACTTTCGGATTGGTCAGCGCCACGCCCAAGGCCTGGCGGAAGTACACCAGCGGGCTTCGCGGTGCGGTTTGCTCCGCCACCTGCTCGTTGACCGGCTGGCGCAACAGGCCCCAACCCATCCAGCACAGGTAGGCAATGCCCGCCCAACGCATCGCGGCAAAGACTGAAGGCATGGTACTGAGTAGCGCAGCCAGTCCCGCCACGGCCGCCAGCATGTAGATCAGGTCGCCGAGCAAGGTTCCGAGCACAGCCCCCATCCCCGCGCCGATTCCGTTTCGGGCGGTCGCCCCGAGGATCGCCACGGTGCCCGGGCCGGGGATCAGTTGAAACACCAGGATGGCAGCGACAAAGCTCAGGTAGGGATCGATTCCGAACATTTCTTTCTTCCAAATCAGGGAGTGGGGATTCTCAAACGCCGAAACGCTCAGCGGATCGGCAGCCCCGAGGTTGGAGCGTCCGCCACCGCCGGCCGACCCGGAGGCTCATCGCGCCCGTGAGGCATCCGCCCCGCCTCGGCACGCGCCATCAGCCACTTCGCCGTATGCTCCGCCGCCCATCGGCCTGTCGCGAAACACGCGGTCAGGAGGTAGCCGCCAGTTGGGGCTTCCCAGTCCAGCATTTCGCCGACACAGAAAGTACCTGGCTTGCTGCGGAGCATCAGGCCTTCGTCCAGGCTCGCAAAGCATACACCCCCCGCACTGCTGATGGCCTCCGCCAAAGGGCGGGGCTCGATCAGTGGCACGGAGAGGCATTTGATGGCGCGTGCCAGCTCCTCCGGGTCCGCGATCTGCTCATCGGTCAGCAACTCCCGTAGCAAGGCCATCTTCACACCCCTGAGTCCAAGGCGGCTTTGCAAGTGGCTCGAAAGGGAGCGGGAGCCCCGGGGTCTGACCACTTCGTCGGCAACCACCTTTGCCGGGTGGTCAGGCAGGAGATCCAGCTCCAGCGCGGCCGGAAGCCCCGCCTCCAGGTTGTCCCGCAGCGCCGGCGACAACGCGTAGACGATTCCCCCTTCCACACCCGTATCGGTGATCACCAGTTCCCCGAGGCGTGGGTGGGTCAGGCCGGCACTCACCCTCACCCGCTTCAGTGCTTGTCCCACGTAGCGGCTACGAAAATGCTCACTCCAGCCACGGGGCACACGCCAACCGCCCACCTCGAATCCGCAGTTGCTTGGCCGCAAAGGGGCGATTTCCGCGCCGGCCGCGTGCAGCGTTCGGGTCCATGCTCCGTCCGAGCCAAGTTTTGGCCAACTCCCTCCGCCCAGAGCGAGCACCACGGCATCAAATGGATATTGGCGCTCCCCCCAGGCACTGTCGAAGAGCAGCCCGCCATCCTCGGCCCATCCCTGCCACCGGTGCCTGACCTCAAACCGTACACCCTGCCCACGCAGTCTTGACACCCAGGCGCGAAGCAAGGGCGCTGCCTTCATTTCTTTTGGAAACACGCGGCCCGAGCTTCCCACGAAAGTTTCCACACCCAGACCTGCCACCCACTCCCGCAATGCGTCCGGGCCGAAGCTTTCCAGCATAGGGCGCAGGGCGTCCGCTCGAGCGCCGTACCGCTGGACGAAGTCCACGAAAGGTTCGGAGTGGGTAATGTTCATCCCGCCCTTTCCCGCCATCAGAAACTTGCGGCCCACCGAGGGCATCGCATCAAGTACAGTCACTTGCGCCCCGTGTCCCGCCAGCGTCTCGGCGGCCATCAATCCCGCGGGACCAGCGCCGATGACTGCCACCTTGGGCCCGGACTGCTTGTTCCACGTGAAACGTTCCTGCTCCGCTCCCCTTGTCTCCACGCTCTCCCTCCAACCTTCCCGTGCTCGCCAACCCGAACACGACGTCCAAACCAGCTAAAATCTTCCGATTCGAAAAGATATCGATTGCATGCGCGTCAAGCTCAACGTCGCTGCCCTAGGCCAAGTCTATACCCCCCAGTCCGTGGTGGCAGCCATGCTGGCCCTCCGACGACGATTCGGAACGGTACTCGAGCCTTCCTGCGGGAACGGTGCGTTCCTCCAGGCTTTACCGGACTGCACCGCCATCGAGGTGGACCCCACCCAGGCCCCGCCCGGCGCCTGGGTGGGCGACTTCTTCGCGTATCCTCCGGAGGCTCGCTTCGACACGATCATCGGCAATCCCCCGTATGTACGCTATCGGGACATCCTGCCCGACACCCAAGCGCGGCTCAGCACCAAGCTCTTCGATCGTCGGAGCAACCTGTACCTGTTCTTTATCGAAAAAGCCGTCCGCCATCTGGCTCCGGGCGGGGAGCTGATCTTCATTACCCCCAGGGATTTTCTCAAATCCACCAACGCCACCCGCCTCAACCGGTGGCTATACCAGCAAGGCACGATCACCGACTACATCGAGCTTGGCGACATCCGCATCTTCACCGGGGCCATTCCCAACTGCGCCATCTGGAGGTTTGAAAGGGGGAACACCCGCCGGTCAACCCGCTACGCCAGTGTAGGCTACGGCCAGCCCCTTGATCAGGCACTCGCCAATCTGAACTGGGAACCGCGCACCTTCGCCGAAACCGAAGGGCATCTTCTCTTCCTCCGCGACGAATACCCGGTCCGCTTCCGCGACATCTTCTTCGCCAAAGTCGGTGCCGTGTCCGGTGCGGACGAAATCTATGCCGACCCGAACCAGGGCACACGGGAATTCGTCTGCTCCACCACCGTCAGGACTGGAGAAACCCGGCGGATGATCTGGAGCCCGGAGCACCCCCACCCGGCGCTCCTGCCACACAAAGAACGCCTTCTGTTAAGACGGGTACGCCCTTTCGACGAAAGCAACTGGTGGCAATGGGGCCGCAGCTACTTTGAGAGCGAGCGCCCCCGAATTTACGTAAACACCAAAACCCGAAATCCCCGCCCCTTCTTTCTCCATCCCTGCCCGCACTACGACGGCGCAGTTCTCGCACTGTTTCCCCATGACCCCGAAGCGGACGTGTCCACCCTGTGCACACTGCTCAACGAAGTGAACTGGACTGAACTCGGCTTCGTCTGCGATGGCCGCCACCTCTTCACCCAACGCAGCCTGGAACGTGCGCCGCTCCCCACGGAATTCGCGGACTACTGCCCCGGGCCCCTGCCGTCTTCTCAGGCCCAGGCCACCACCGCAGAAAACAGATAGCCGGCGCCATACACAGTCTTGATCAGCCGGGCATGCTGGGGGTTTTCCTCCAGCCGCCGGCGCAGGCGGGAAATGCGCAGATCGATGCTGCGATCGAGGGCCGCCACATCCCGCCCCTCCAGCAACTGGTCCCGGGTCAGAATCTGGTTGGGGTGACGGATCAGGACTTTCAACAATTGGGCCTCGGCAACGCTCAGCGTCTCCTCCCGACCGTCCGGCGCGACCAGCGTGTTGCTCGCAAGCTCGAAGCGCCATCCCGCGAACAACGCCGTTCTCCCCCCCAACCCCTCCACCCCGCGATACCGCCGCAGGATGCTGCGCACCCGCGCAATCAGCTCCCGGGGCTCGAAAGGCTTGACCACGTAATCGTCGGCGCCCAGCTCCAGACCCATGACCCGATCGTGGGTGTCCCCCCGCCCGGTGAGGATCAACAAGCCGAAACCATGCTGCGAGCGCACCTCCCGCAAGACTTCCATTCCATCCATGTCGGGCAGGCCCAGGTCCAGCACGCAAACCCCGGGCACGCTCTGACGCAACCCCCGCAGAAAGGCCCCTCCGGTCCGAAAATGCTGATGACGAAATCCGAACTTTTCGAGTGTGGCGAGAATCACGTCTGCCACGGCCACGTCGTCCTCGACCACGTAGATCAACGCCGGTAACTGCTCCCCCATCGCCTAGCCCCCCAGTTCCGCGCCCAGCGCATCGAGCAGCTCATCGCGAGTAAAGGGCTTTGCCAGCCACGCGGTGCCCACCCCCTCATCCGGCCGGCTCTCGGCGAAGCCACTCATCAACACCATTGGCAACTCCGGGCGGAAGCGGCGGACGAACCTGGCCAACGCCCACCCGTCCACGCCCCCGGGCATGACCACATCGCTCAACACCAGGCCGATACCTTCGATGTTCTCCACCATGTCGGCGGCCTCCTGCCCGTTCTCCGCCTCCAGCACGGTGCACCCCGCCTGGGTCAGTTGCTGCCGGACCACCCGCCGCACATCGCCGTCGTCCTCCACCAGCAGCACCAGTCGCCCCTGGAGCCGCTCCAGGGTCTGCTCCCGCATCCGCACGGGATCAGCCGGCGCGGACGGCTCCCCCGGGGCGGGGGGCAAAAGCAACGCAACCGTCGTCCCCCGTGCTTGCCGGCTGCGTATACGTACGCCGCCCCCCGATTGCCGGGTGAAGCCGTACACCATCGCCATCCCCAACCCGCTCCCCATCCCGAACTTCTTGGTGGTGAAGAAGGGCTCGAACACCCGCGCCAGGGTCTCCCCATCCATCCCGATCCCGGTATCCTTGACCGCGATCTGCACGAACGCTCCCGGCTCGAGTTCCAGATCCTCGGCCTCGCCCGGGGTCAGATCAACGCGCGAAGACTCGATGCACAGCTCGCCGCCATTGGGCATCGCATCCCGCGCATTGAGCGCCAGATTGAGCAGCGCGCTCTCCAGTTGATTCGCGTCCGCCATGGCCACCAGTTCCGGGTCCAGCGCCGAAGTCACGACCCGGATCCGCTCCGGCAGCGACCGCCGGATCAAGCGGCTCATGCCCAACACCAGCTCGTTCACATCCACCGGCTGGGGCTCGAGGGGCTGCTGCCGGGAAAAGGTCAGCAAGCGCCGGATCAGCTCAGCCCCCCTGTCCGCGGCCTGCAATGCAGGGGCCACAAACTCGGCGATTTCCGGGTCCTCTCCCCGCGCTTCTCGCAACGCCGAAAGATTGCCCGACACCACCGTCAACATATTGTTGAAGTCGTGGGCCAGCCCCCCCGTCAGTTGCCCGATCGCCTCCATCTTCTGCGCCTGGGAGAGCGCCCGGAACGTCCGTCGTTGCTCGGTGATGTCCACCGAGTGGACAAAGCAGCCCAGCACCTCCCCCGCCGCATCCTTATCCGGCACCAGCGTGCTTCTCGCGTGCACATGGCTGCCGTCGCTGCGGGGCATGGAATACTCGTAGGTCACCTGCTCGCCAGCCAGCGCCCGCGCCACAAAGGGCCGGACAAAATTCAGCACCTCCGGTCCGATCACGGACTCGATCGGGGTATCCGCCACCTCTTCCGGCCGCCACCCGAACCACTCGGCGTAACCCCGGTTGGCGTAGCGATAAGTCCAGCTATGGTCGAAATAGGCGATGTGGGCCGGAATGTTGTCCGTGATCTGGCGCAGGCGGGCCTCGCTGCGCGCCAGTGCAGCCGTGATCTGCCGGTTCTCTGCGATGGCCGCCGTCAGTTCGGCATTTGCCGCGGTCAACTCCGCGGTCCGAGCCTGGACGTGCGCCTCGAGCTCCTGCGCGTGGCGTTCGATCTGCTCCCGATCCCGACGCAGGTCCGTGATGTCACTGTAGAGCGCGATGAACCCCCGATGCGGCAACGGAAATCCCCGTATCGCCAGCAGTCTGCCATTGGGACGCCGCCGCTCTGTGTAATGGGCGCGAAACGCGCGGGCGATGCCTACCCGCTCCCGCACCAGTTCATCCACATCCCCGGGCCCGTACTCTCCCCGCCGGGCATTGAAACGGATGAATTCCTCGAAGGAGACGCCGGGGCGCGCAAGCGCTTCCGGAAATTCCAGCAGGCGAAGAAAGGGTTTGTTCCACGCCACCATCCGCAGATCGCCATCAAAGACGGTCACCCCCTGATCCAGGAGATCGAGACCGGCCCCCAGTAACTCCCGGTAGCGATGATCCGCCATCGCTTCCGTCATGCCCTCCCACTCCGACCTTGCGGTGGCGTCCACAGGCTGCGTCATCCTCGCCTCCTCTCCTCGGAACACTCCGTGCCCGAACCGGTTTGCCATCGATTCTAGCGACCGCCGAAACACCATGGCACCCGGACAAGATTCAGTACATTTCCTCGCAAGTTACGACATCTTTTCCTGCAAATCTTCATCTTGGTTCTGACCCCGGCACAACCCGGCGGACGATCCGATCGCAGCAACCCTGCCGTGCGGCGCTGGCCACCACCCACCGCAATCCTTCAACGGAACCAGGCAGGGACCAATAAAAACACCAGGAGGAGATCAATCATGTCAAGCCGCGCCTACGCGCTTGGCCTGGAGAAAAATCCGGCCAACTACGTCCCCCTCACCCCACTCAGCTATCTCGAGCGCTCTGCCTTCGTCTATCCGGACCGGACCGCCGTCATCCACGGCGATGTGCGCTACACCTGGTCCCAGACCTATCGGCGCTGCCGCCGGCTCGCCTCGGCCTTGGCGCAGCGGGGCATCGGCAAGGGCGACACCGTGGCGGTGATGCTGCCCAACACCCCGCCCATGTTCGAAGCCCACTTCGGCGTACCCATGCTGGGCGCGGTGCTGAATACCCTCAACACCCGCCTCGACGCGGAAGCCATCGCCTTCATGCTGGAGCATGGCGAAGCCAAGATCCTGATCACCGATCCCGAGTTTTCCGGCGTGATCAAGAAGGCCCTGGCCCTCATGGGTCCCAACCGGCCGCTGGTCATCGACAGCATCGACCCCGCCTACGCCCAGGGTGACGCCCTGGGCGAAATGGACTACGAAACGCTGCTGACCGGTGGCGATCCCGACTTCGCCTGGCAGCATCCCGCCGACGAATGGGATCCGATCGCGCTCAACTACACCTCGGGCACGACCGGCAACCCAAAGGGCGTGGTCTATCACCACCGCGGCGCCTATCTCAACGCCGCCAGCAACATCATCTCCTGGGGCATGCCGCCCCATGCCGTGTACCTGTGGACCTTGCCCATGTTCCACTGCAACGGCTGGTGCTTCCCGTGGACCATGGCTGCCAATGCGGGCACCAATGTCTGCCTGCGACGCATCGACGTGAAGATGATCTTCGATCTCATCCGCGAGCACCGCGTCACCCATTTCTGCGGCGCCCCCATCGTCCACGGCATGCTCATCAATGCCCCCGCCCAGCAGCGGGAGGGCATCACCCACAAGGTATCGGCGCTGATCGCCGGCGCCGCCCCGCCAGCCGCCATCATCGAAGGCATGGAAAGCCTCGGCTTCGACATCACCCACGTGTACGGCCTCACCGAAACTTACGGCCCGGCCGCCGTGTGTGCCAAGCACGATGCCTGGAACGCACTCACCCTGCCCGAACGGGCGGAGCGCAACGGCCGTCAGGGCGTGCGCTACCACATGCAGGAAGCGGTCACCGTGCTCGACCCGGTGACCATGGAACCGGTGCCCTGGGACGGCGAAACCATGGGCGAGATCATGTTCCGGGGCAATCTGGTCATGAAGGGCTATCTCAAGAATCCGGACGCCACCGACCAAAGCTTCCGGGGCGGCTGGTTCCACACCGGGGATCTGGCAGTCGTGCACCCGGATGGCTACGTCAAGATCAAGGATCGCTCCAAGGACGTGATCATCTCGGGAGGCGAGAACATCTCCTCCCTGGAAGTCGAGGACGTGCTCTATCGGCACCCGGCCGTGGTGGCCGCCGCCGTGGTCGCCATGCCCGACGCGAAATGGGGCGAAGTGCCCTGCGCCTTCCTGGAGCTGAAAGACGGCGCCAGCGCCACCGAAGACGCAATCATCGAGCACTGCCGCGCCCACATGGCCCGCTTCAAGGTGCCCAAGAAAGTCTTCTTCGGCCCCATCCCCAAAACAAGCACCGGCAAGTTGCAGAAATTCATCCTGCGCAAGCAGATGCAGTCCGCCTCCGCCATCGAGTAGCCCGTCGCCCCCGGGGCCCAGCACCCGCCCCGCCCCATAACAGCCGCGCCCCAAGGCGCCAACGAGGAAAGCAGGAGACCCACATGACCACATACATCGCCCCCGTCCGGGAAATGCTCTTCGTGATGAACGAACTGGCCGACCTGCCAGCCATTGCCGATCTGCCCGGCAACGAAGAGGTCAGCCCCGATCTGGCTGAAGCCATCCTGGACGAGGCCGGAAAATTCGCCACCGAAGTGCTCGCCCCCATCAACGCCAGCGGCGACCGCCAGGGCAACCGCTGGAACGACGGCGTCGTCAGCACCGCCGACGGCTTCAAGGAAGCCTACGCAAGCTTCTGCGAAACGGGCTGGAACGGCATGCCGGCCAGCCCCGACTATGGCGGCCAGGGCCTGCCCGCGCTGGTGAGCTGTGCCGTGGGCGAAATGTGGAAGTCCGCCAACATGGCCTTCGCCCTGTGCCCCATGCTCACCAACGGCGCCACCGAAGCCATTGCCCACCACGGTTCCGACGAGATCAAGGCCACCTATCTGCCCAACATGGTCTCCGGCAAGTGGACCGGCACCATGAACCTCACCGAGCCCCAGGCCGGCTCCGACCTGGCCGCCATCCGCACCAAGGCAGAACCCCGGGGCGACGGCAGCTACGCCATCACCGGCACCAAGATCTTCATCACTTGGGGCGAGCATGACATGGCGGAGAACATCATCCACCTGGTGCTGGCACGCCTGCCGGACGCCCCCCCGGGGGTCAAAGGCATCTCCCTGTTTGTCGCGCCCAAGTTCCTGGTCAATGCGGACGGCAGCCTGGGCGAGCGCAATGACCTCGTCTGCGCCTCCATCGAACACAAGATGGGCATCCACGCCAGCGCCACCGCAGTGATGTCCTTCGGTGAACAAACCGGCGCCATCGGCTGGCTCATCGGCCAGCCCAATCGCGGACTGGAGTACATGTTCACCATGATGAACCATGCCCGGGTGAACGTCGGCATGGAAGGCGTCGGCATTTCCGAGCGTGCCTACCAGCACGCTCTGGCCTATGCCCGCGACCGGGTGCAGGGCCGCCCCATCGGCGACAGCTCCAGCAGCACGCGGCCCATCGTCCACCATCCGGACGTTCGCCGCATGCTCATGGACATGAAGGCCCGCACCGAAGCCATGCGGGCGCTGGCCTACACCACCGCCAGTCACATGGACTTCGCCCACGGCCACCCGGACGAAGCCGAGCGCCGCCGCCACCAGGCCCGGGTCGATCTGCTCACCCCGGTGGTCAAGGGCTGGTGCACGGAAACCGCCCAGGGTGTCACCTGGAACGGCGTGCAGGTACACGGTGGGATGGGCTTTATTGAAGAGACCGGCGCCTCCCAGTTCATGCGGGACGCCCGCATCACCACCATCTATGAAGGCACCACCGCCATCCAGGCCAATGACCTGATCGGCCGCAAGATCGCCAAGGACAAGGGTCAGGCCATGGCCGTCCTGCTCGCCGACATCGGCAGCACCCGCGACACCCTCGCCCGCAGCGGCGATACGGTGCTGACCGGCATCGGCGGCGCCCTGGGTGAAGGCATGGCCGCCCTCGAAGAAGCCACCCAGTGGCTGCTCGCCCACTACGACAGCGACCCCCAGGCCGCCGCAGCCGGTGCCGTCCCCTTCCTCAAGCTCACCGGCACGGTGGTAGGCGGCTGGCAAATGGCCCGTGCCGCCCTCGTCGCCCACAGCCGGCTGACCGCCAAGGAGGGCGACGAAAGCTTCTACTGGGCCAAGCTCAACACCGCCCGCTACTACGCCGAGCACGTGTTGCCCGAGGCCGCTGCCTGGCGGGAAGCCATCCTCAACGGCGCGGGCTCGGTGCTGGCCCTCGACGAAGCATTGTTCTGACCCCCTTCGACGCGGAGAGAAGCATGAGTCGCGAATCGATGGAATATGACGTAGTGGTTGTCGGCGGCGGGCCTTCGGGCCTCACCGCTGCCATCCGCCTGAAACAGCTTGCAGCCGAAGCGGGCGCCGAGCTGTCCGTCTGCCTGGTGGAGAAAGGCGCCGAAGTCGGCGCACACACGCTCTCCGGGGCAGTGATCGAAACCCGCTCCCTCGCCGAATTGTTCCCGGACTGGCAGGAGCGAGGCGCCCCCCTGAATACTCCGGTGCGGGAGGACCGCTTCCTGCTGCTGTCCGAGTCCGGGGCTCGCCGTCTGCCCACCCCGCCCCAGATGCATAACGAGGGTAACTACATCGTCAGCCTGGGCAATTTCTGCCGCTGGCTGGCGACGCAGGCCGAAGAACTGGGAGTGGAAATCTATCCCGGATTCGCCGCCGCCGAGATCCTGTACGCGGAAGATGGCTCGGTCCGGGGCGTCGCCACCGGCGACATGGGCGTGGGTCGGGACGGCCAACCCACCGCCAACTACCAGCCCGGCATCGAACTGCTCGCCCGGCAGACCATCTTCGCCGAAGGCTGCCGCGGCTCGCTCACCCAGGAACTGTTCACGCGCTTCGACCTGCGCCGCGACGCCGATCCGCAAACCTACGGCATCGGCATCAAGGAGCTGTGGGAGATCGACCCGGCCCGCCACGAGCCCGGACTCACCATCCATACCGCCGGCTGGCCCCTGCCCAACGACACCTATGGCGGCTCATTCCTCTACCACCTGGAGGGCAATCAGGTCGCCGTGGGCTTTGTGGTGGGACTCGACTACAGCAACCCCCACCTCTCCCCCTTCGAGGAGTTCCAGCGCTTCAAGACCCATCCGGCCATCCGCTCCTATTTTGAAGGCGGACGGCGGGTGAGCTACGGCGCCCGCGCGCTGTCCGAAGGCGGCTTCCAGTCCCTGCCCCGGCTCACCTTCCCCGGCGGACTGCTGGTGGGCGACACCGCCGGCTTCCTCAACGTGCCCAAGATCAAGGGCACGCACATGGCCATGAAATCCGCCCTCACCGCCGCCGACACCGTGTTTGCCCTGCTCCGGCAAGGCGAAGGCGCGGCCAGGGAATGCACCGCCTACCCGGAGCGCCTGCGCCAGACCTGGATGTGGGACGAGCTTTACACCGCGCGCAACATCCGCCCGTCTTTCCGCTGGGGGTTCTGGGCCGGACTGGCCTACAGCGCCATCGACACCTACCTGTTCAAGGGCCGGGCCCCGTGGACGCTGCACAACCACGCCGACCACACCGCGCTCAAGCCGGCGGATCAATGCCCGCGGATCGAATACCCCAAACCGGACGGCGTGCTCACCTTCGATCGCCTGTCCTCGGTATTCATCTCCAACACCAACCACGAAGAGGACCAGCGCTGCCATCTCACCCTCAAGGATGCCTCCGTGCCCATCCGGGTGAACCTGGCCCGCTACGACGCCCCCGAGCAGCGTTACTGCCCGGCCGGCGTGTACGAAATCCTGCGCGACGGCCCCGAGCCCAAGCTGCAGATCAATGCCCAGAACTGCCTGCACTGCAAAACCTGCGACATCAAGGACCCGACCCAGAACATCCACTGGGTCGTGCCCGAGGGTGGCGGCGGTCCCGGCTATCCCAACATGTAATACCTACAACCATCAAAGAGGAGAAGACCAAGATGTCTGACGCCATCTACGAACGGGTGCGGCGCAACCCGAAGTTCCACGAGCTGGTGGCCCGCCGCGGCCGCTTCGCCATGTTCCTCACCGTGCTGGTGCTGGGCTCCTACTACGCGTTCATGATGCTGGTGGCCTTTGCGCCGGACATCTTCCGCGTGCCCTTGTTCGAAGGCGGAGCCTTGACCACCGGCGTACCGGTGGGTGCTGCGCTGATCATCGGCTCCTGGCTACTCACCGGCTGGTTCGTCAACCGCGCCAACGGCGAGTTCGATGAGATCAACCAGGAAATCGTCCGGGAGGCCAGCAAGTGAATGCACTGACCCGTTTCCTTCCCGCCGCCCTGCTGCTCGCAGCCAGCGGCCTGGCCCTGGCCGGTCCGGCCGTGGGCGAAGCCGACAAGCAGCCCCTGAATCTGGCCGCCATCGGCATGTTCTTCGTGTTCGTGGTCGCCACCATGGGCATCACCTACTGGGCCGCCAGCCGCACCAAGTCCACCTCGGACTTCTACACCGCGGGCGGTGGCATCAGCGGTTTCCAGAACGGTCTGGCCATTGCCGGCGACTACATGTCCGCCGCCACCCTGCTTGGCCTGTCGGCGCTCACCTTCGCCAAGGGCCTGGACGGCTTCATCTACGCCATCGGCTTCTTTGTCGGCTGGCCGGTGATCCTGTTCCTCATGGCGGAACGGCTGCGCAACCTGGGCCGCTTCACCTTCGCCGACATCGCCTCCTACCGCCTGGAGCAGAGCACCATCCGCACCTTTGCCGCCTTCGGCTCGCTGACGGTGGTGTGCTTCTACCTCATCGTGCAGATGGTGGGCGCGGGTCAGCTGATCAAGCTGCTGTTCGGCCTGGACTACGCAACCGCCGTGGTCGTGGTGGGCGTGCTGATGGTGGTGTATGTGACCTTTGGCGGCATGATCGCCACCACCTGGGTGCAGATCATCAAGGCCTGCCTGATGCTCTTCGGCGGCACCGTGCTGCTCTTCCTGTCCCTGGGCCAATTCGGCTTCAGCCTTGAAGAAGCCGCCAAGCAGGCCGCCGCCGTACACAAGGAAGGCATGAAGATCATGGGCCCGGGCTCCCTCATGGCCGATCCGGTCACCGCCGTGTCGCTGTCCCTCGGTCTCGTGTTCGGCACCGCCGGCCTGCCCCACATCATGATGCGCTTCTTCACCGTGCCCAACGCCAAGGAAGCGCGCAAGAGCGTGTTCGTGGCCAGCGGCTGCATCGGCTATTTCTTCATGGTCGTGTGCGCCCTCGGTCTGATGGCCATCGTCATCGTCGGCAACAACCCCGAGTTCTTCGAAGGCGGCAAGCTGGGTGGCAAGCTCATCGGCGGCGGCAACATGCCGGTCATGCACCTGTCCAAGGCCGTTGGCGGCAACCTGTTCCTGGGCTTCATGTCCGCCGTGGCCTTCGCCACCATCCTGGCAGTGGTGGCCGGGCTGGCCCTGGCTGGCGCCTCCGCCATCGCCCACGACATCTACGCCCGCGTGCTCAAGGGTGGGAACGCCAGCGAGAAGGACGAGATGCGCGTCTCCAAGCTGTCCACCATCGCCCTGGGGATCGTGGCCGTGCTGCTGGGCATCATGTTCGAGAAGCAGAACATCGCCTTCCTGGTGGGCCTGACCTTTGGTATCGCCGCCTCCACCAACTTCCCCATCCTCATCCTCTCCATGTACTGGAAGGGACTGACCACCCGCGGCGCGCTGCTGGGCGGTCTGGCGGGGCTGGTGTCCGCCGTGGCCTTCGTGGTGCTCTCCAAGGCGGTGTGGGTGGTGGTGCTGGGCAACAAGGACCCCATCTTCCCCTACGAGCAGCCCGCCCTGTTCTCGATGCCCCTGGCCTTCTTCTTCACCTGGCTGTTCTCGGTGACCGACAGCAGCGCCCGGGCCAAGATCGACAAGTCCGGCTTCGACAACCAGTACATCCGCTCCCAGACCGGCATCGGCGCCGCTGCCGCGAGCTCGCACTGATCACCCGCGGGCCTCGGCCCGCCACGATCCCACAGGGGCGCAATGCCCCTCGGGAAGGGCACTTGCCTCTTCCTCTCTTTGCCCCGGACGGTCAGCCCTCAACTGGCCCCACCCGGGGCTTTTTCTTTGCCGGTTTTTGCGCAGCCCCGCTTGTGTGACGCGCGCACCGCTTCCACAATCGTCCCACACCCCCAAGGGAGCGCCCGCCATGCCCAGCCCAGTCCGCCACCTGCTCATCGCCACCGTCGTGTCCCTCGGTAGCGTCGCCGCCCTGGCCAGCGACTACCCGCCGGTGGAAGTCTTTGCCCCCAAACCCTGCCTCGCCTGCATCGACTGGGCGGAACACCTGCGGGATGCGGGCTTCGCCGTCAAGGTCACCGAGGTGGACGACCTGCCCGCCATCAAGCGCCGCCTGGGCGTGCCCAAGGATCTGGAATCCGTGCACACCGCCACCGTCGCCGGCTACTTCGTGGAAGGCCATGTGCCCGCCGAAGACATCAAGGAACTGCTCAAGGAAAAACCGAGGGCACGGGGCATTGCCGTACCGGGCACCCCCATCGGCGCCCCCGGTCGCGAGAACTCCAACCCCTTCTGCGAAACCGCGTGCACCATGCTCGACGGCGAAGCCAAGGCCCAGACCGTGCGCCGGGAATTGTTCGAAACCCTGCTGGTGGACAAACAGGGCAAGGTGAGCCGCTGGGCCCGGCACTGAGCCCTTTTGCCCCCGGGGCTCAGCCGCCCAGTTCCGCGAGCATCCCCCGCGCCCACAGCAGATCCTCGTCCCGGGGCTGGGGATCGAAATGCTGGCTTGCCGTCTGCACCAGCCAGCCATCTCCCCGTAGCCGGTAACGGGTGTCGATGCGCAGCATCTCCCGCGGCGCCAGGTTGGTGAACACGTGGCAGATGCCCTCGGGCAAGGCCGGGGGAGCCGGGCGTTCCCGGGCCTCCGCACTGATCACGCCGGCCACGATCTGCCCCTGCCGGGCCGCCATGTGGCCTGTCTTGGGATAGAAGCCGAACAAGGGCGACACCCGGCCGATGGCATCGCCGATGACGAAGATCCGCCCGTCCGCCCGGCTGCGAAAACTCAGCGGGTCCTGGTCCGCCCATCCGCCCGGCCGGCCTTCCGCGTCCCGCCCCGCCAGCCCGGCCTGCCCCACCAGATCGCCCGCCTGCTGCGGGGGGATGAGCGTCGCCTGGTCGAAACCGATGTCCTCCACTTCCGTGCTCACCCGGCGCGCAAACGGGTCCACCTCCCGCACCCGTTGATCCGGCAGATAGCGGATCTGCTCCGGATACACCTGGGCAAACACCTTGGCGTAGGCCGGCACGATGGGGTTGGGGTCGATCACCGTAACCCGCCCGGGGAGCTTGCGGGACTGCATCCACCAGGCCAGCATCACCGCCCGCTCGTAAGGGGCGGGCGGACAGCGGTAGGGCAGGGGCGGCACCGCGATCAACCACTCGCCCCCCCGGAAGGCATCCAGTTGCGCCCGGAAGGCCTGCTGCTCGGCACCCGCCAGCATGGCGGCCGGATAGCGGCTGGCGGCCTCGCGGGCGGGGGCGGCTTCCGCGCCAAACCAGCCGCTGTAGTCATGGCGCACGCCCGGCGCCAGCACCAGCCAGTCGTAACCGATCCGCCCCTGTTCCGTCACCACCGCGCGGGCGTCCCGATCCACCGCCGACACCCTCGCCTGCACAAAACGGTAGCCGAGCGCCTCCGCCGCCCGGCGCCGCTCAACCCCCAAGGGCGCGCCTGCGCCCAGGCCAAAATGCCAGCGGTGGCTGGTGGGCAGGCTCCACAACGTCGCCGCCGGGTCCACCAGCACCACCTCCAGTTCCGGCGCCTCGCCACGCAAGCGCTTGGCCGTTGCGAGACCGCCCCACCCCCCGCCCACGATCACCACCCGGCGGGCAGCGCTCCTGGGCAACAGCTCGCCCTGCGCGCGCAACGGCCACCCGGCCAGCCCCCCGGCCACGGCCAGGCCGGCGCCCAGCAAACGCCGCCGCTGGTGGCTCGCCACCATGCTCAACACCCCGCCTGACGCGGCTTGCAGCCCTTGAGCACCCACAGGGAGATCACGCCGGCCGTTTCATCCGCCCGCATCTTGCGCGCCAGCGACAGCACGTCCCGCCCGCTGTGGGTCTTGATATTCACGTCGGCCCCCGCGTGCAGCAGCAGGCGCGAATGCTCCACCTTGTTGGCGTAGGCCGCCAGATGAAGCGGCGTGGCGCCCTCCGCGTCCCGCGCCCCAACCTCGGCACCGGCGGCCAACAGGGCTTGGAGCGGCCCCGGGTCCGGGTTGGTCGCCGCCAGATGCAAGGGCGTCCAGCCCAGCGCAGTCCGGGCTTCCCGATGCGCCGGGTTGGCCTTGAGCAGCCGTTCCACGTCGGCGCGGGCGCCGATCCGCGCCGCATCATGAATCGGCAGGTCGTTCTGCCCCAGCACCGCCGCAGGCGCTTCGGCCCAGACCGGCGCCGCCAGCCCCAGCATCCACGCCAATCCCAGTACAAGTTTCAGCTTGCGCGTCTTACCGGCCATCCGTCGTCCTCCTCGCGCCCCCAGCGGGCGCCTCGGACGCAGTGTGGCCAATGGACCCCGGTGTTGAAATTGACAGATATCAATCCGCCACCCACGCGCCCCGCCCACCGGGAGCCTGCGTGCCGGACAGTCCCGCCCGGGTGGCGCGGCCCCTCACCCATCCGCTCGGCTAATCCTCGCCCCGGCGGATGACTTCACCCTCGATCACCTTGCCGCTGCCTTCGGGCTGCGGGGCCCCGGCCGGTGCCGGGCCCGCCGGGCGCCGCTCCCGGGCCGCCTGCTGGGCGGCCTCCATCTGCGCCTTCAACTGCTGGCGCACGGCCCGGGTCTTCCACCAGAAATACCCGCCCACCACCACCGCCACCACCAACAGCGCGGCAAACACGAACACCGAGGCGGCCAGCCCCGCCACCAGCAGTAGCGTGCCCGCCACCCAGGCAAACGCCCGCCCCACCACGCTGCCACCGGGCCTTGCCCCCGGGCCGGCGAGCTGTTGATATCCCTGATCCTCCCGCATGCCTGCTCTCCTCGCGTCGCATTCTCGTGGCCGGGAGCCGGCCATCCGGCCGTTCCCGACAGAGCCTCCGACTATACCGCGCCCGGTGCGCCGGGCGACACCCGTGCCGGCGAGGCGGCACCCGCATCAGGTGATGCGGCACACCTCCTCGAAGCTCAGGCGCGGACCACGGGGATAGAGCTTGCTCGCATCCCCCCAGCCCAGATTGCACAGGAAATTGGCCTGGTAACGCCCATCCGGGAAGAACGCCTCGTTCACCCGGGCAGCATCGAAGCCGGACATGGGGCCGCAATCGAGCCCCAGCGCCCGGGCGGCCAGGATCAGGTACGCCCCCTGCAGCGAGCTGTTGCGGAAGGCCGTCGCGCCGGCCAGCTCGGCATTGGCCTCGAACATGGGCCTGGCGTCGTAGGCGGGAAACTGCGTGGGCAGATGCTCGAAGAAGCGGCTGTCCTGGGCGATGATGGCCGTCACCGGCGCCGCCAGGGTCTTGTCCAGATTGCCGGGCGAGAGCGCCGGCGCCAGCTTCTGCTTGGCCGCGGCGCTCACCACGAACACCAGCCGCGCCGGCTGGGCATTCATCGAGGTCGGGGCCCATTTCATCAGGTCGTACAACTGGCGGAGCGTCGCTTCCGCCACCGGCTCGGGCAGAAAGCCATTGTGGGTGCGGGCCTCGGTGAACAACTGGGCCAGGGCTTCGGGGTTGAGGGCGGGGCGCATGGGGTCTCCTTTTCGTCTCTCGGGGGATTGGCCACGCCGGCAGCCCGGCGCGGCCGTCACGGCGGCTTACTGCTTGATCGCTTCCAGCGCGATATCCAGGGTCACTTCGTCGCCCACGTGGGGCGCGTACTTGCCGGCATTGAACTCGGTACGCTTGATGACGGTGCTGGCGTTGGCGCCAATGGCGTCCTTCTTCAGCATCGGGTGGGGCATCGCCTGGAACGACGTCACGGTCAGCGTAACCGGCTTGGTCACGCCCTTGATGGTGAGGTTCCCTTCCACGCTCACCGGCTTCTCGCCCTCGAACACCACTCTGGTGGATTTGAAGGTGGCCGTGGGGAAATTGGCCGTATCCAGGAAATCAGCCCCCTGGATGTGGCCGTCGAACACGCTGGAGCCCGTGTCCACCGACTTCATGTCGATACTCACCTCCACCGCGCCGCTGCGGGCGGCCTTGTCCAGCGTCACCGTCCCGGTGGTCTTGTTGAAGCGGGAAAGCTGCTTGGAAAAACCCAGGTGGTTGTACGAAAACCGGGGGAAGGTATGGCTGCTGTCCACCGTGTAGACCTCCGGGGCAGCCAGGGCCGCGCCGGAAAACAGGGTGGCGAGGGCGGCGGAAACGATCATCTTTTTCATGGGGAAACTCTCCTGTCTGGGGTTGCGAAACGTAGTAGCCGGCACCCTTAGCGGGCGGCCGGGCTGGTGATGTGAAACTTGACCTGGATGTCGTTGGCGACCACCCCGAAGTCAGCCCACTGGCCTTCGCCGATGGCGAAATCGGCCCGCCTGAGGGTGAAAGCGCCATCGAACACGCCCACCTTGCCCTGCGGGCTGTAGGTCAGCGGCGCGGTGATCTCCCGGGTGCGGCCCTTGATGCTGAGCTTGCCGGCAAGCTGGTAACGGTTGCCGCCCAGCGCCTTGACGGCGGTGGATTCAAACCTGGCCAGCGGATGGGCGGCGGCATTGAACCAGGCCTTGCCCTTGACTTCCTCGTTGGCCTCGGGCGAACCGGCGTCGATGCTGGCGAGCTGGATCTCCAGCACCGCCCGGGCAGCCTCCGGCCGGGCCGGATCGAAGTTGATCTGGGCGGCAAACTTGCCAAAGCTGCCGTCCATGGCCACACCCATCTGGGTGTAGGTGAAGACGACGCGGCTGCTCGCCCCATCGACGGCCTTGTATTCCACCGCCTGGGCGGCCACCGCCGGCGCCAGGGCCGCGGCAAGCGCGGCGCCACGCAACAGTTTCATGTTCATGATGAGTCTCTCCGGATGAGGATGGGGCGTTTTGTCAGGTGCGCGACCGGCGGCCGGGCAGCATGCGGGTGAGCACGTCATCCCGGTCGATGAAGTGGTGCTTGAGCGCCGCACCCGCGTGGCCCACCAGCAGGGCCAGCAGGGTGAAGTTGAGTGCCTCGTGCAGGGCGCGGAGCTGGTCGCCCAGCCCCTTGTCCTTGGGCACCACATCCGGCAGCGGCAGCAGCCCGAACCACACGGTCTGGAAACCCTTGGCCGAGCTCATCAGCCAGCCACTGAGCGGAATGGCGAACATCAGGGCGTAGAGCAGCCCGTGGGCCGCCCCCGCCGCCCGGCGCAGGGGCGCGGCCATGGCCGCGGGCAGGGGCGGCGCCGGATGACCGAGCCGCCACGCCAGCCGCAGCAGCCCCAGCAGAAAGAGGCTCACCCCCGCCCACTTGTGCCAGGAATAGAGCTGCAACTTGCCCGGCGAGAGCGGCAGTTCGTGCATATACACACCCAGGGCGAAAGTGCCCAGGATGCCCAGCGCCATCAGCCAGTGCAGGGCCATGGCGGTAACGGTGTAGCGCGTGCGGTGCATGGTGGTCTCTCTGTTCTGTATTCGGTTGGGGGCGCGGGCGGGGATCAGTGATCCGCGCAGCCAAAGGCAAAGCTGTCCATGCTCAGCACGTGGCAATCGATGCCGCCTTCCAGCCGCCGCGCCGCGCGCCAGTCCGCGCCCGCAGCACCCAGCGCCACGAAGAGCGGCAGCAGGTGCTCATCGCTGGGGTGCGCCCGGGTCGCGCCGGGCGCCAGGCTGCGGTAATCCAGCAGCGCGCCCAGATCGCCCTCGGCAATGCGTGCCCACACCCAGTCGGCGAACGCCCGGGCATAGTCCCCCGCCGCCGGCCCCAGGCCGATGTCGTAGAGGTTGTGGGTCAGGCTGCCGGAGCCGACCACCAACACCCCCTGTTCCCGCAGCCCGGACAAGGCCTCGCCCAGTTGCAGCAGAACCAGTGGCGAAGGCACCGGCGGCTGGGAAAGCTGCAGCACCGGCACATCCGCCTGGGGATAGAGGTGCATCAGCGGCACCCAGGCGCCGTGGTCCAGGCCCCGGCGCGGGTTGGCCACCGCGTGCAGGCCGTGGCGGGCCAGGTGCTCGACGATCTCCGCCGCCACCTCCGGCGCGCCCGGCGCCGGATAGCGCAGGCTGTAGAGCTCCCGCGCGAAGCCGCCAAAATCGTGGATCGTCTCCGGCGCCGGGCTGGCCGTCACTTCCAGCCCCCGCGTCATCCAGTGGGGTGACACCACCAGCACCGCCCGGGGCCGGGGCAAGGCCTGGCCCAGCGCCTTCAGCCGCGGGCCGAGCTGGCCGGGCGCCAGGGCAAAGGTTGGCGCGCCGTGGGAAACAAACAACGCGGGCAGCTTCATGGCGGTTCCATCTCGAAAGTGCCGGAAGCGCCCGGCGATGGACACACTATATTGGCAACCGAAGACCGGATAAATCCGCCTTCCATTGATGGACTGTCCCGGAATACGAGACAATCGAGCCATGGACCGCTTTCGAGAAATGGAATGCTTCGTCGCCGTCGTCGAAGCCGGCAGCTTTGTCGCCGCTGGCGACACCCTCCGCCTCTCCAAGGCCGCCGTCTCCCGCAGCATCATCGAACTGGAATCCCGCCTCGGCGCCCGCCTGCTCCAGCGCACCACCCGGCGGCTTTCCCTCACCGAAGCCGGGCGCGCCTACTACGCCCGCTGCAAGCAGATCCTGGCCGAGCTCGACGAAGCCGACAGCGCCGTCGGGCGGGTGACCGGACACCCGGTGGGCAAACTGCGGGTCAACGCCCCCTTCTCCTTCGGCATCTTCCATCTGGCGCCCCTGTGGGGCCCCTTCATGGAGCGTTACCCGGACGTGGAACTGGAGGTCAATCTCTCCGACCGGTTGGTGGACGTGGTGGAAGAAGGCTTCGACGTGGTCATCCGCATCAGCCGGCTGCAGGACTCCAGCCTCGTTTACCGGCGGCTCGCCAGCACCCGCATCATCCTCTGCGCCACACCCGAATACCTGGCCCGCCACGGCACCCCCACCACCGTGCAGGAACTGGCCGCGCACCGGGTGATCGCCTACTCCTACGCCGCCCGGGGCGACACCTGGGCGCTCACCGGCCCCCATGGCGAAGAAGAAATCCAGACCGAACCCCGGCTGCGGGCCAACAACGGCGAAACCTGCCGCGCCGTGGCCCTCGCCCACCAGGGCCTCGTCCTGCAACCCGATTTTCTCGTCGGCGACGACCTGGCCAGGCGCCGGCTGGTGGAAGTACTGCCCGACTACCGCGGGCCGGAACTCGGCATCTGCGCCGTCTATCCCTCCCGCAAGCACCTCTCGGTCAAGGTGCGGGTGCTGGTGGACTTCCTCGCCGAAGCCTTCGCCACCCCGCGCTGGC